>NZ_BOMI01000036.1 GCF_016862115.1 Paractinoplanes deccanensis | reverse complement strand
AGGTCAGGCAGCGCCAGGCCAGCTAATGCCGGGTCAGGCAGCGCCAGGCCAGCCGGTGCCTGGTCAACCAGCACAGGGTCACTCGGCGCCGGGCCAGTCGATGCCGAGCCATTTGGCGCCGGGTCAGTCGATGCCGGGTCACGCAATGCCGCCGCAGGCACTGCCCGATCCAGCACTACCTGTTCAAGCAATGCCGGCTCAGCAGTCGCCGTCGCACTTCCCGCCGATGGCGCCCGCGCACCAGCCGGCACCCGTGCAGCAGTCGCCGGGCCACCCCGAGCCGATCACGATGCAGCAGCCCGTGATCCACCAGCCGCAGGCCCAGCCCGGCTCACCGATCAGCCACGCGGCCTCTCCCGATCAGCGCACACCCGCGGGCGGCCACCACATGGCGCCGCAGCCCACCGCGCCCCAGCCCATCTCACAGCAGCCGATCGCGCAGCAGTCGCCGGTCCAGCCGCCGGCGCAGCACGCTCAGCCGCCCGCCGCCGCATCGTCCAATCTGAACGACACGGTCGACATCACCATCTCCTGAGACGGCCTGGCGGCCGCACGAGCCGCAACCACTGAACTTGCCCCGCCGAGTCGCGCCGCGCAACAGCCGAACGACGCGACTTCGGCCGCCGAAACGCGCCCCGAAGGCATAGATCAGGCCGAAAGCACGGGACACCGCGAAAACGCCCTTCGCGGGGCACAAAAGTGTCGTACCCCCGCCGTAACGTGAACTTAACGAGGACGACCCGAAGGAGGACTGCCGTGGCCGATCGTGTGCCGCTGGACTTCGACCCACCGGTTCGGGTGTTGCGAGCGCTGCTGCTGGGCATCGACAACCACGAGCTGCTGGGTCCCACGCCGTGTCCCGACTGGACCGTCGCGGCCCTTCTCGATCATCTGATGGGCCTCTCCTTCGCCTTCACCCAGACGGCCCGCAAGCGCGCCGACACGTCCGAGCCGCCGCCGGAGCCCTCGGCGCAGCATCTGTCCCGGCATTGGCGCAGCCGCCTCCCCGTCCTCCTCGAAGATCTCGCCACCGCCTGGAAGGAACAGTCTGCCTGGACGGGCACCTCCGCGGCCGGCGGCGTCACCATGCCCGCCGCCGCCCTGGGCCACGTCGCCATGACCGAGCTGATCGTCCACGGCTGGGACCTGGCCCGTTCCACCGGCCAGGAATACGCAGCCGACCCCCGCACCCTCGAGATCCTCATCGAGTTCACCGCGCAATACCCGCCCGAGGGCACCCCCGGCCTCTTCGGCCCGGTCGTCGCCCTCACCGACGACGAGGAGACCCTCCTGGACCATCTCCTGTCCCTGACCGGCCGCGACCCCCGCTGGCGGGCCCCACGCCGCCGCCCGGCCGCCCCCGCCGCTTGAAGGGCAGCGGCGGCTGACAACCCGCCGCCCGGATCCGCCCCGCGAGGCGTGGCACGCCCCACGTCTCGGCTCGTCATCGAGCGCCGCGCGGCAGGCTCTGCCTCGGCTGGGCGGGGCGTCCAGTCACGGTTGGACTAGTCCGAGGGACGGCGGGTGTTGTCGCGACCGGAGTCGTCCGCGTCGCGGCGGGAATCGTCGCGGCGGGAATCGTCGCGGCGGGAGTCGTCCCGGCCGGAGTCGTCGCCGAAGCGGCGACGGTCCGAGTCCGAGCCGCTGTCCCGGTCCCGATCGCGGTCCCCGTCCTGATCGCGGTCCCGGTCGCGGTCGTCGTCCTGGGCCGCGCCGAGGCCGGAGTCCGAGTCCGCGTCCCGGTCAGCGTCCTGGTCGCGGTCGGAGTCGGAATCCCAGTCGCGATCGCGATCCGAGTCCGAGTCCCGGTCTCGGTCGCGGTCCGAGTCCCGGTCGCGGTCTCGGTCGCGGTCCGAGTCCCGGTCCCGGTCGCGGTTCGACTTCCAGGTGATCTGGTCGGAAGGCGGGGTGAACTTCAGCTTGGGCTGATCCTTCAGGGCATCCTTCAGCGTCTCCGCGACGGTGTACTTCGACACCGTGCCGCGGCTCTTGCCGACGTGGTCCTCCGGGTTGTCCGGGTCGGCCACGAAGGCCGCCGCCGCGAGCTGGGGGGTGAAGCCGCAGAACCACGCCGTCTTGTTCTCGTCGGTGGTGCCGCTCTTGCCGGCCACCGGGCGCTTGAGCACCCCGTACACCATCTCCGATGTGCCCCACCCGCCGCAGCCGCCTCGGGCCGCTCCGTAGCCCGTCACGCAGCGGGCCGCGTCCGTCGCCGCCCGGGCCACGTCCACCGAGACCGCCCGGTGGCAGCGCGGCGCCGCGATCTCCTTGCCCTGGAAGGTCGCCGTCCGGCCGTCCCGGTCGAGGATCGAGCGCACCGGCAGCGGCTCGCAGAAGTTGCCCTCCGCCGCCAGCGTCGCGAACACGTTCGCCATCTCCACCGGCGTCGCGTCGCTCACGCCCAGCGTGAACGCGCCCCACCCCGGCGCGTGCTCCGGTGACGCCAGCCGACGGTCCACGTCCGTGCGCCAGCGCAGGCCGAGCCGCTCGGCCATCTTCACCGCCTTCTCCGCGCCGACCTTCTGCTCCAGCTGCACGAAGTACGTGTTCACCGACTTGCCGAAGCCGCTCCACATGGTCTGCGTGCCCGTCATCGACGATGTCGAGTTCTTCGGGCACCAGTGCGTGCCGCACGTCGCCGGCCCGGGCGCCGTGATGTATTTCGAGTAGAACCTCGGCGGGCTGTAGAACGACGTCGACAGCGGCATGCCCTCGTCCAGCGCCGCCAGCAGCGTGAAGATCTTGAACGTGGAGCCGGCCTGGTAGCCCGCCATCGAGCCGCCGCCGAGCAGCGGGTTCACCGTGTTCGGGTAGTTGCCCTTCACGTTGCGGTAGCGGCTGTGCTCGCCGTTGTCCGACTGGTCGAGCGAGTAGCGCCGGTTCACCGCCATGCTGACCAGCCGCCCGGTGCCCGGCTCGATCAGCACCTGGCCGTGCGCGATGCGGCTGCGGCGCTTCTCCTTGTCGAGCACGTGCTTCATCGCGGCCGCCTGGATGCGCGGGTCGATCGACGTGATCACCCGGTAGCCGCCGCGGCGCAGGTTCTCCTCGCGCTCCGACACGGTCTTGCCGAACGCCGGCTGCTCGCGCCACCACGACTTGAAGTAGTCGCAGAAGAAGCCCCAGTCGTTGCGCTGCTCGGCGATCGAGATGCAGTCGTTCGGCGGCGAGGTCAGCCTCAGCGTGATCTTCGTGCGCTTGGCGTCGGCCGCCTGCGACGCGGTGATCGTGCCCATCTTGAGCATCTGGTCGATCACGTAGTTGCGCCGGTCGGTGGCGGCCTGCCGGTCCTGGGTCGCCGGGTCGTACGCGGAGGGCGCCTTCACCAGGCCGGCGAGCAGGGCCGCCTCGGTCAGGTTGAGGTCCTTCGGGGTCTTGGAGAAGAACACCTGGGCGGCCGCGAAGATCCCGTACGCCCGGTGGCCGTAGTAGGCCGAGTTGAGGTAGCGCTCCAGGATCTCCGGCTTGCTGAGCCGCGTCTCGAGCTCGATCGCGAGCCGCATCTCGCGCAGCTTGCGGGAGGTGGTCTGCTCGGTCGCCTCGAGCGCCTCCTTCGGCGTCTTCGCGCCGTCGCGCAGCGCCATGCGCACGTACTGCATGGTCAGGGTCGAGGCGCCCTGCGACACCCCGCCGGCCTTCTGGTTGGCGACGAAGGCGCGCGCCACGCCCTTCGCGTCGACGCCGTTGTGCTCGTAGAACCGGCTGTCCTCGGACGCCACGATCGCCTGGGTGATGTACGGCGACATCTCCGAGATCTTCACCGGCTTGCGGTGCTCCTCGTAGAACATCGTGAGCAGCGTCTTGCCGTCGTTGGCGTAGACGTACGTGGTCTGCGCGCTCGGAACCTCGATGAGCTCCTCGGGCAGGCCCTGGAGGGCTTCGGTGCCGGCCTTGACGCCGATTCCGGCGAGGGCGGCGAGCGGGTAGGCGAGACCGGCGACCACGAGACCCGCGATCAGGCCGGCACGGACGAGGGGTGCGACTTTTCCGGCTGCCACCCTTTGAAGGTATGACAAAACCTCTTATTTGCTCACCAAACAGCCGAAGTAACGTGCGTATCACGGTCCGGCATTCTGGTGCCATGACGTACGACCTCGGCCACCACGGCGACACGGAGGTTGCCGCGGGTCTGGTCGATCTGGCGGTCAATGTCCGGCACGAGCCCATGCCCCGCTGGCTGTCGGAGCCGATCGTGAGCTCGCTGGCGGCGCTCACGGCGTACCCCGATGATCGCGAGGCCACGACGGCCGTGGCCGGCAGGCACGGCCGTGATCCCGGAGAGGTCCTGCTGACCGCCGGCGCGGCCCAGGGCTTCGTGCTGCTCGCCCAGGCGCTGCGCGGCGCGAATCACCCGGTCGTGGTCCACCCTCAGTTCACCGAGCCCGAGGCGGCCCTGCGCCACGCGGGCCACCAGGTCGACCGGGTGCTGCTGCGCGAGGAGGACGGCTTCCGGCTCGACGCGCGCCTCGTCCCGGAGGATGCCGACCTGGTCTTCGTGGGCAACCCCACCAACCCCACGTCGGTGCTCCACCCGGCCGCCGAGATCGCGAAGCTGGCCCGCCCGGGCCGGGTGCTGGTGGTCGACGAGGCGTTCTCCGACACGACGTTCCGTGACGGCGTCGAGGGGGAGCCCGAGTCGCTCGCGTCCCGCCGCGACCTGCCGGGGCTGGTCGTGCTGCGCAGCCTCACCAAGACCTGGGGCCTGGCCGGCCTGCGGATCGGCTACCTGCTCGGGCCGGCCGATCTGCTGCGCCGGCTGGCCCTGGCCCAGCCGCTCTGGGCGGTCTCGACGCCCGCGCTCGCCGCCGCTGTCGCTTGCGCGTCGCCCACCGCGGTCGCCGCCGAACGGGAGATCGCCCGTCGCCTGGCGGCGGACCGGGCCCACCTGCTGCGCCGCCTCGCGCAAGTGCCGAAGCTCACGGTCGCTGGGGCTCCGGCCAGTGCCTTCGTTAGCGTACGCAGTCAAGGGGCCGACAAACTCAGGCTGGAGCTGCGGGAACGTGGATATGCCGTACGCCGGGGCGACACCTTCCCGGGTCTGGGCGCCGACTGGCTGCGCGTGGCCGTGCGCGACACTGCCACCACAGACGCCTTCGTGGCGACCCTGACCACCGTGATCGAGGAGCAGCAAGCGTGACCGCATCGCTGGAGGACACCGTCGCGGCCGTCCGCCCCGCCGACGAGCAGGCGATGGCCGCCGCTCGCGAGCATCAGGCCCGGCTGACCAAGCCCGCCGGCTCGCTGGGTGCGCTGGAGGAGCTCTCCGTACGGCTCGCCGGGCTGGCCGGTGCGTGCCCGCCGCCGATGCCGTTCCCGGCCACCGTCGCGGTCTTCGCCGGCGACCACGGCGTGCACGCCGAGGGCGTCACCCCGTGGCCCCAGGAGGTCACCGCCCAGATGGTCGCCAACTTCGTGGCCGGCGGCGCGGTCGTCAACGCGTTCGCCCGGCAGGCCGGCGCCGACGTCATGGTGGTCGACGTCGGCGTGGCCATCCCGCTGCACGGCGGCGCCACCCTGCTCGACGCGAACGTGCGCCGCGGCACCCGGGACATGGCCGTCGAGCCGGCGCTGACCCACGAGGAGGCCCGGGCCGCGGTCGAGGTCGGCATCGGCGTTGCCGGCGCGCTCGCCGACAACGGCGCCAAGTGCCTGCTCACCGGCGACATGGGCATCGCCAACACGACTCCCGCCGCCGCCCTCGTCTCCGTCTTCACCGGCCTGGACCCCGCCGAGGTGACCGGCCGGGGCACCGGCATCGACGACGCCACCCTCGATCACAAGGTCGAGGTGGTACGCCGTGCGCTGGCGCTGCACCGCCCCGACCGGACCGACCCGCTCGGCGTGCTCGCCGCGGTCGGCGGGCTGGAGCACGCGGCCCTCGCCGGCTTCATCCTCGGCGCCGCCGCCCGCCGCGTCCCGGTGATCGTCGACGGCGTGATCGCCGCCTCGGCCGCGCTCGCCGCCGCCGCGTTCGCGCCCGACTCGGTCGCCGCGATGGTCGCCGGGCACCGCTCGGCCGAGCCCGGCGCCACGGTCGCCCTGGCCCACCTGGGCCTGGAGCCGCTGCTCGACCTGGGCATGCGCCTGGGCGAGGGCAGCGGCGCGGTGCTCGCCCTGCCGGTCGTCTCGGCCGCCGTGCGGGTGCTGCACGAGGTCGCCACGTTCGACTCCGCGGGAGTGTCCGAGAAGTGAGCATCTACCCCTTGGGTCTCAAGCTGGACGGCCGCCGGGTGCTGATGGTCGGCGGCGGCGCCGTCGCCACCCGTCGCGTCCCGGCGCTGATCGCGGCCGGCGCGCGGATCGAGATCGTCTCGCCGGAGCTGAGCCCGGCGCTGCACGGCCACGTCGACGCCGGCCGGGCCACCTGGACGGCCCGGCGCTTCGAGCCCGGCGACGTCGAGGGCGCCTGGCTCGTGCATGTCGCGATCGACGACCCGGCCGCGGCCGAGCAGGTCAGCGCGGCCGCGGAGGAGCACCGTGTCTTCTGCGTCCGCGCCGACGACCGGGAGGCGGCCACCGCCTGGACGCCGGCGGTCACCCGCCACGGCCAGGTGACGGTCGCGGTCACCGACGCCGGCGACCGGCGGCGCGCGATGGCCGTCCGGGACCTCGTCGCGCACGCGCTGGAGAGCGCGCCGCCGGCGGCGAACGAGTACAAGGGCGTCGCCCTGGTCGGCGCCGGCCCGGGCGACCCCGAGCTGATCACCGTGAAGGGCCGCCGGCTGCTCGCCGCCGCCGACGTGGTGGTGGCCGACCGCCTGGTGCCCGGCATGCTTCTGGGCGACCTGCGGCCCGAGGTGGAGTTCGTGGACGCGGCCAAGATCCCGTACGGGCCGCAGAAGGCCCAGGAGGAGATCAACCGGATCCTGGTCGAGCGCGCCCTCGAGGGCAAGTTCGTGGTGCGGCTCAAGGGCGGCGACCCGTTCGTCTTCGGCCGCGGCGGCGAGGAGGCCATCGCCTGCGCCGAGGCCGGCGTGCCGGTGCTCGTCGTCCCGGGCGTGACCAGCTCGATCGCGGCGCCCGCGCTGGCCGGCATCCCGGTGACGCACCGCGGCGTGACCCACGAGTTCACCGTGGTCTCCGGTCACGTCGGGCCGGACAGTCCCGAGTCGCTGGTCGACTGGCCGGCGCTGGGCCGCCTGCGCGGCACGATCGTCCTGCTGATGGGGCTCAAGAACCTGCCGAAGATCGCCGAGCGCCTGATCGCCGAGGGCCGCCCCGCCGAGACCCCGGCCGCCGTGGTGCAGGAGGGCTCGACCGCGCACCAGCGCTCGCTGCGCTCCACCCTGGGATCGATCGCCGCCGACGTGGCCGAGGCCGGCATCCGCCCGCCCGCCATCGTTGTCATCGGCGATGTGGTGCACGTAGGGGTATAGAACCGTTACCCATCGGGTAGGTCCGTGACTATGGACGGACGGCCGCGGATGACGTTGACGGGCATGGTGCTGGACGCGCCGGACGCCCGGGAGCTGGCGGACTTCTACCACCGGCTGCTGGGCTGGAGCGCGACGCAGGAGGAGCCGGAGTGGGTGACACTCGGCGCGCCGGGTGGCGGCGCCGGACTGTCGTTCCAGACCGAGAAGCAGTACGTGCGCCCGGTCTGGCCGGCCGGGCCGGGCGATCCGCAGATGAGCGCCCACCTCGACATCCGGGTCGACGATCTGGAAGCGGCGTGCGCGCACGCCGAGCAGGCGGGTGCGACGCTCGCCGGCTTCCAGCCGCAGGAGAACGTCCGGGTCTTCCTCGACCCGGCCGGTCACCCCTTCTGCCTCTACGTCGACTGAGGCTCGTCGATCTCGCGGCCGCCGGCCGCCTCGGCCAGCGCGTCGAGGAACGTGCGTGCCCACTGCGCCACATCGTGGGTACGCAGGTGTCGCTGCATCACGCGCATGCGCCTCTTCAGCTCGGCCGGCTCGGCCGCGACCGCCCGCAGCAGCGCGTCCTTGACGCCGTCCGGGTCGTGCGGGTTGCACAGGAACGCCTGGCGCAGCTCGGTGGCCGCCCCCGCGAACTCGCTGAGCACCAGCGCGCCGCCCGTGTCGGCCCGGCAGGCGACGTATTCCTTGGCCACCAGGTTCATGCCGTCGCGCAGCGGGGTCACCATCATGACGTCCGCCGCCACGTACATCGCGGCGAGCTCCTGCTTGCTGTACGACTGGTGCAGGTAGTGGACCGCCGGCACGCCGACCCGGCCGAACTCGCCGTTGATGCGGCCGACCTCGCGCTCCACCTTGACCCGCAGCGTCTGGTAGTGCTCCACCCGCTCGCGGCTCGGCGTCGCCACCTGCACCATCACCGCGTCGCCGACCTTGAGCTTGCCGTCGGCGAGCAGCTCGCGGAACGCCTTGAGCCGCAGCTCGATGCCCTTGGTGTAGTCGAGCCGGTCGACGCCCAGGATGATCGTCTTGGGGTCGCCGAGCTCGGCCCGGATCTCCTTGGCGCGGGCCTGCACCTTGGGGTCGGCCGCCATCCGCTCCATCTCGCGGGTGTCGATGCTGATCGGGAAGGCGCCCGCCTTGACCTTGCGGCCGTCCACCTGGATCGACTGGCCCTCGTAGCGCAGGCCCAGCAGGTGCCGGGCCAGGCGGACGAAGTTCTGCGCGGCGAGCCGCTGCTGGAACCCGACCAGGTCGGCGCCGAGCAGGCCGCGCAGCACCTCGGCGCGGAACGGCATCTGCATGAACAGCTCGATCGGCGGGAACGGGATGTGCAGGAAGAACCCGATCCGCAGGTCGGGGCGCAGCTCGCGCAGCATCGCCGGCACCAGCTGGAGCTGGTAGTCCTGCACCCAGACGGTCGCACCCTCGTCGGCCACCTCGGCGGCGGCCTGGGCGAACCGCTGGTTGACCAATCTGTACGTCTCGCGCCAGCGCCGCTTGTAGACCGGCGTCTCGACGGCGTCGTGATAGAGAGGCCAGATGGTCGCGTTGGACTGGCCCTCGTAGTAGCGCTCCAGCTCGTCGGCGCTCAGCGGCACCGGGTGGATGTGGATGCCCTCCAGCTCGAAGGGCTCGGGTGCTTCGCCGGTGCCACCGGCCCACCCGATCCACGTGCCTCCGTGCTCGGTCAGCACCGGATGGAGCGCGGTGACCAGACCGCCCGGACTCGTGCGCCACTGGCGCTCCCCGTCCGGGGTGGTTACTTCATCGACGGGCAGACGGTTGGCGACTACGACGAAGGAACTTCGTTCGGCCACGCTGAGTGCACCTCCGGGTCGTTTCTGTTCCCCCTGTGAGCCTACTGTGCGTAGCAGCACGGGGCGTGCCCAGTTCTGGACGGCCGTCGTGGACCGGTGTGGCGGCCGGGTGCCATTCTGGGCCTGTGACACCTCCCGATGATCTTTCCCCGCCACGGCGGCCGATCTTCTTTCCTGTGGTGATTGCCACCGTTTTCCTCACGATCATCGGGATGACCACGGGCTTCGTGCTCGGCGAACGGCAGCGCCGCGACGACGCCCGCCAGCGCGAACAGCAACAGCAGCAGCAACAGCAGGATCAGCAGCCGCAGGAGTCCGGGTCGGCGGCGCCGGTCGTCGCGCCCGAGGACCTGTGCCCGCAGGAGACCCTGGCCAAGGCCCGCCAGCTCGGCATCGCGTTCGCCGACCAGCTGCGCGAGGTCCACCGGTACGTCACCAACCGCGGCACCGTCATCTGGATCTGCGCCGACCCCGGCGACCGGCTGTTCTACCAGGCCAAGACCCGTGGCGAGGACGCTCCCCTGGTGCAGGGCGACAACGGCCTGCTGCTGGTCGACGTCGTGGAGACCGGCGAGGACGCCTACGAGGCCACCTCGCCGACCGACGGCAACAAGTTCTTCATCAGCCGCAAGCAGTTCCGGATCGAGTTCACCAACGGCCGCGCGGACCAGGTCGACAAGGTGGTCGAGTTCGAGTGATCCGGGAATCCTTGACGGCGGGCCGGGGTTGAGTTAGGGAGTCGGCGGGCGACCTGGAAAGATTGCCCCGGCATTCCGCGCTCCCCCTGGCAGCGCAACTCAACGATCACGGAGGTAGGGCGCACCGTGGCCCAGTTCATCTACGTCCTGGAAAAGGCGCGCAAGGCGCACGGCGACAAGGTCGTGCTCGACAACGTGACGCTGAACTTCCTGCCCGGCGCCAAGATCGGCGTGGTCGGCCCGAACGGCGCCGGTAAGTCCACGCTGCTCAAGGTCATGGCGGGGCTCGAGACGCTGAGCAACGGCGAGGCCCGGCTGATGCCCGGCTACACCGTCGGCATGCTGGCGCAGGAGCCGCCGCTCAACGACTCCAAGACGGTCCTCGGCAACATCGAGGAGGCCGTGGCCGAGACCAAGGCCAAGCTCGACCGGTTCAACAAGATCGCCGAAGAGATGGCGACCGACTACACCGACGAGCTGATGGAGGAGATGGGCAAGCTCCAGGAGCAGCTCGACAACGTCAACGCCTGGGACCTCGACTCGCAGCTCGAGCTCGCCATGGACGCGCTGCGCTGCCCGCCGCCGGACGCCGACGTCACCCAGCTCTCCGGTGGTGAGCGCCGCCGGGTCGCGCTCTGCAAGCTGCTGCTCGAGGCGCCCGACCTGCTGCTGCTCGACGAGCCCACCAACCACCTCGACGCCGAGAGCGTGAGCTGGCTGGAGCAGCACCTCGCGAAGTACGCGGGCACGGTCATCGCGATCACCCACGACCGGTACTTCCTGGACAACGTGGCCAACTGGATCCTCGAGCTCGACCGCGGCCGCACCTACCCGTACGAGGGCAACTACTCGACGTACCTCGACAAGAAGGCGCAGCGTCTCGCGGTCGAGGGCCGCAAGGACGCGAAGCTCAAGCGGCGCCTCACCGAGGAGCTCGAGTGGGTCCGCTCGAACGCCAAGGCCCGCCAGACCAAGAGCAAGGCCCGCCTCGACCGGTACGAGGAGATGGCCACCGAGGCCGAGAAGACGCGCAAGCTCGACTTCGAGGAGATCCAGATCCCGCCGGGCCCGCGCCTGGGCAACACGGTGATCGAGGTCAACGACCTGGTCAAGGGCTTCGACGGCCGTACGCTGATCGACCACCTGTCGTTCTCGCTGCCGCGCAACGGCATCGTCGGCATCATCGGCCCGAACGGCGTCGGCAAGACCACGCTGTTCAAGACCATCGTCGGGCTGGAGAAGCCGGACGAGGGCAGCGTCCGCATCGGTGAGACCGTGCAGCTGTCGTACGTGGACCAGAGCCGCGCCGGCCTCCAGGGCGACCAGACGGTGTGGGAGGTCGTCTCCGACGGTCTCGACCACCTGATGGTCGGCAAGGTCGAGATGCCGTCCCGGGCGTACGTGGCGGCCTTCGGCTTCAAGGGCCCCGACCAGCAGAAGCCGGTCAAGGTGCTCTCCGGTGGTGAGCGCAACCGCCTCAACCTCGCGCTGACGCTGAAGATCGGCGGCAACGTGATCCTGCTCGACGAGCCGACCAACGACCTCGACGTCGAGACGCTGTCCAGTCTGGAGAACGCGCTGCTCGAGTTCCCGGGCTGCGCCGTGGTCATCTCCCACGACCGCATGTTCCTCGACCGCGTCGCGACCCACATGCTCGCGTGGGAGGGCACCGACGAGGACCCGGACAAGTGGTTCTGGTTCGAGGGCAACTTCGAGGCGTACGAGAAGAACAAGATCGACCGTCTCGGCGCCGACGCCGCCCGCCCGCACCGCGTGACCTACCGCAAGCTCACGCGTGACTGATTACGAGCGTTTCGTCCACCACGTGCCCGTGCGCTGGTCCGACATGGACGCGTACGGGCACGTGAACAACGCGCGCTTCCTCACGCTGTACGAGGAGGCGCGCGTCGCCATGTTCTTCGTCGGCGCGCGCAAGCACGGGCTCGGCTCCTTCGAGGAGGGCATCGTCATCGCCCGCCACGAGATCGACTACCTGCGCCCCGTCGACTACGGCGACCCCGTACGCGTGGAGATGTGGATCTCGGAGGTGCGTGCCGCGTCGTTCACGGTGGCGTACGAGCTGTTCGACGCCGACGTGCTCGCCAGCCGCGCCAAGTCGGTCTGCGTGCCGTACCACCTGGCACAGGGCCACCCCCGGCGGCTGACCGACGCCGAGCGAGAGTTCCTGCGACCCTACGTCGCATCATGAGCTCGCACGGGCTGGCCGGCGTTCCGGACGCCGGGGCCTTCCTCGCGCGGCTGGTGCGGCTCGACCCCGCCGCTCCCGTACGCCTGAAGACCTCCGGCGGCCGCGTGGCGCTCTGGGCGCGGCTGCCGTGGGACGTGCTGGTCACCCGCGAGGTGGCCGGGCACGGGCCCGACGACGTCACGGTCTCCGCCCGCGAGCTGCTGGACGTGCTCGCGCGCGGGGGAGAGGAGCTGCCGGCGCGGCGGGACGAGCAGTGGCGCTGGCCGCTGCCCCCGGCCGGCGGCGAGACCGTCGAGTCGGTGTCCGGCGCCGAGCTGAGCCGGCTGGCCGCCGCGGCCGCCGGAACCCTGCGCGAGGTCACCTCAAGTGGCCTCAGTGGACGGGCGGTCGGCCAGCGCGCGGTCCGCGACGCGCTCCTCGATCACGTCGCCCTCGTCGTGACGCCGGCCGACGGTCGCCCGGTCGAGGTGTCCCAGCGACTCGTTCAGGCGATCTCCCGGATGGGCTTCCTCGGCCCGAGCGAGATTGAGGGACCGGAGACCCGGGTACGAGTAGCGGGCCGCTGGGTGGGACTTTCTGCACCATATGGAGTTGCGTGGCTACAGGCCGTCAAGAAATTGACCGTTATGCCTATAGCCGGTCACCCGAAAGGGTGATGGCGCATCAGACGACCGGTCCCGCCCTCCGGTTGGGGGGATGACCTCCGCGAAACCTACGGGTACCGTCGGCCTCCGGATCCACTCGCTACGTCCGGCGGTGGGTCTGCTGGGGAGTGAGGTGCACAAAGATGCCGTGGTGGTCATGGCGTCCGGGCTCGGCCGCGGATAACCCGGTGGAGGCCGACGACGATTCGGCGGTGCGCGGCGCCGTACGGGTCGGCGTCCCGGCCCAACGAGAGCCCGGCCGGCTTCCGGTTCCGGTCGACGCGGCCGCCTCCGAGGAGCCCGAGACGGTCGCGCCGGTGACGCTGGCTCGCATCGGCAAGGCGCTCGACCTGCTCGACATCCGGTTCCTCGCCGACGGCGGCGGCAGCCTGCTGGCGATGTGGGAACGGCACGCGGTGCTGTTCACCCTCGAGGGACCGGACGACGAGATCCTCGTGATGCGCGCCCGGCCGCATTCGACGGTCCCGCCGGACTGGGCCGACCGCGCCTACCGCGTGGTCAACGAATGGAACCACACCCGCCGCTTCTGCAAGGCCTACGTGGGCGACCCGACCGAGCGAGGCCAGCTCCCGATCTACGCGGAGCTCCAGGTCCCCCTCGCCGCCGGCACCCACGACGCCCTCCTGGTCGAGCTCCTCGACTGCGGCGCAGCGGTGGCAACAAGCTTCGTCGACTGGCTGCATGATGAGGGGGCGCTGCTCTAGGGCGCTCTGTTGGGGGCGCCGCGGGTGCTTCGCTGCGTGGCGCCCAGCGCCTTGCTGCGCAGGCGACCCGGGCAGTTCGATCCGGGGTGCTGCGAGTGCTCCGCTGCGGGGCGTCTCGATTGCTCTGCTGGGGGCGTCGTTCGCGGTTGGTTCTGAGGCGCCGGGAGCACTCGCTTCGCCCAATCCCGAGCGCTTTGCTGCGCCCAATCCCGAGCGCTTTTGCTGCGGCGCGTCCTGAACGGTTGGATTTGAGGCGCGGCAGGCGCTCCGCATTGGCGTGCCGAGAGGCTCGCTCTGGGACCACTGCGTGTCTTCTGCGGTAGAGCGCCGCGGGTTTTCCACAGTCGTGGTTGTCCACAGGCGCCCTGCAGAGATTCCCAATTTCCGCCACAATGACCAACGGGGGCTCCCCCTGGGAGGGCGGGATCTGTGGTTGACGCGGGCATGATCGACCGGCGGCGTCGCAGCCGAGCGGAGCCTCTTAGCCGAGCAAGAAAGTCCTAGCCGAGCGGGACAGCGCGGGCGGCGCCGACGCGGCGGGTGGGCCACCTACTGCAACGGCGAACATCCCGCCGAACGGGGACGTCCCGGCCGGGCGGGAGATGCCGTGCCGGCCGGCTGCGACCGCGCCGGCCGACCGTGCCAGCCGGCAGTGAGCGTCCCGGGCCGGGTCGTGCCGGCAGTGAGCGTCCCGGGCCGGGTCGTGCCGGCAGCGAGCGTCCCAGGCCGGGGCCGTGCCGGCAGCGAGCGTCCCAGGCCGCGACCGTGCCAACAGCGAGCATCCCCGACCGGAATCGTGCCGGCAGCGAGCACACCGGGCCGGAACCGTGCCGGCAGCGCACCCGCCCGCAAGCGTCCTAGCCGAGCGGGAACATCCCCACCCGGCCGTGGTACTCGCGGCCCAGCTGATCGGTGTCCGACCCGACCAGCAGACCCCGCGGGTGCGCGACGAAGACCCGCACCCCCACGCCCCGCGAGCGAGTGGGGTTCCAGGACAGCGCCCGCCCCGTGCTCGGGTTGACCGCGCCGATGCCGGGCCGGGAGACGGCGCCGGGGCCGGGGCCCTTCGCGTCCGAGCCGTACGGGTTGTCGAAGTAGCGCTGGTGCCCGCCGAGGTAGACGGCCGCCCCGGTGACCGCCACCGCGTAGAGCGAGTCTCCTCCGGTGCGCTGCACCCACGTCGGGTTGTGCCGGCCCGAGCCGCCTGCCTCGAAGCGGGCCGCGGAGTCGCAGAGGCGGTCCGGTGAGCTGGCCCGCCCGGTTGCCGCGACCACGAAGTAGGAGCCGTCGGGGGAGAACTTGACCTGCCGCAGGTAGGTGTCGAAGCCCTTCATGCACTGCGGCTTGTAGGCGTCGGTGTACCAGCTTGTCAGCTGGGCCGACGGGCCGCCGACGTCGAACATGGCGATCTGGGTGCGGTCGTAGCCGCTCGCCTTGAGCAGCGCGCCGACCGCGACCAGCTTGCGGCCGTCGGGGGAGATGTCGAAGTGCTCGACCCGGGTACGGGTGAGGCCGGGTGCGGTCAGCCGGGCGTCGAAGCCGGTGTCCACGGCGCCCGTGGCGGCGCTCAGGCGGGCCAGGCCGGCCCGGTTGACGCCGTTGATCGCCGAGAACGTGCCGGCCGCGTAGAGGCGGGAGCCGCGGGCGTTGAGGGTGCGCACGTCGCCCCAGTTGATCTTGGCAGTGAAGGCGCTGACCCGCTGGCCGCCCATGGTGAGGCGGGTGATGCCGCGCTGCGCGGAGCCGTTGACGGTCTTGAACGCGCCACCCGCGTAGACGGTGCCGTCGGCGCCGGGGCTCAGCGCGTAGACGGCGCCGTCGACCTGTGGGGCGAAGCCGCGGACCGCGCCGTCGTTCAGCCCGAACGCGAAGATGTTCTTGCGGGCGAACGTGTGCTTGCGGGTGCTGTCGGTGACCTTGGTGAAGGCGCCGCCGACCACGACCGCGTCGCCGACGATGGCCATCGACCAGACCGTGCCGTCGAGGACGTGCGGGGTGAAGTCGACCGGGTTCGGCGAGACGATCGTGGGCTGGGCGAGGTCGGCCGCGGCGGGATGCGCGCACGCCACAGCGGCGGCGGCGAGCGTGGCGGCGGCGATCAGGCGGCGGCGCATGCGAAAGGGCTCCAGGTCGTTTGAGCAGCGGTTTGTCACCCGCTCCAACGACCTGACCGCCGCCGAAGAAACGTCAGGCGTTGACCATGAAGTGTGCCGCGCGCTCCAGATAGTCCCAGAGCTGGTCGTGCAGCGGCTTCGGCAGCTCCAGCGAGTCGACGGCGTCGCGCATGTGTTTGAGCCAGGCGTCGCGGGCCGCGAAGTCGACCACGAACGGGGCGTGCCGCATGCGCAGGCGGGGGTGGCCGCGGCTGGCCGAGTAGGTGTTGGGGCCGCCCCAGTACTGCATGAGGAACAGGGTCAGGCGCTCGGCCGCCGGGCCGAGGTCCTCTTCCGGGTACATCGGGCGCAGCAGGGGATCGTCGGCGACGCCCTCGTAGAAGCGGTCGACGAGACGCCGGAACGTGGGCTCGCCACCGACGGCTTCGAAAAAGTTGGCGGGGTCGGTCACCGTTCCATCCTGCCAGCCGGCCGCCGGAGCGGTCAGGCCGCGGCCCTGTGACGGCCGTGATGCTCGTGGTCGGGCGCCGCCTCCGCGGTGGCCTCGTTGAACACCTCGCGGCTCGGCCAGCGGGCGGCCAGGATGCCCAGCGCGACAGTGCCGCCGATGCTCCACAGGCCCACCACCAGCGGCAGCCAGAAGTGGTCGGCGAGCAGGCCCGTGATCATCACGGCGGCGAACTGGCTGAGCTGCATGCCGGTCTGCATCACGCCGTACGCGCGGGCGCGGTAGCCGTGCGGCAGGATGAGCACGAACTTGCCGTTCAGCGTCGGCGTGACGCCGCCGGCGGCCATGCCGGAGATCGCCACCAGCACGGCGACGACCGATGCGGGCGGACCGGTCAGGGCCGGCACCAGGGCGAGGGCGGAGAGCATCGCGAGCGGGCGGACCAGCCGGTCGCGCAGGTCGGCGCCGGCGAGCCGGCCGATCGCGAGGCCGCCGATCACGAAGCCGACCGGGCCGGCTGCCATGATCATGCCTTGGTCGAGGCCGCGGGTGGCCGAGTCGGGGTCGGCCTCGGCGGCCCACGCGGCGGCCAGGCCCTCGGGCACGACGGCGAACATGGTCAGGACGAACACCATGATCGCGATCGAGCGCAGCGTCTGGGTGCCGAAGACCAGCCGGAAGCCCTCGCCGGACTCGCGCAGCAGGTGGCGGCGCTGCGACCGGTCGTAGGCCGCGGGCCGGGGCCGCACGCCCCAGGAGATCAGCGCGGCGGAGACGGCGAAGGTGACCACGTCGATCGCGAGGGCCACCTGCGGGTTGAGCGCGGTGGCCAGGGACGCGCCAGCCAGGTAGCCGAAGACCTGGGCGGCCTGCCCGGTCGACGCGTTCGTGGCGACGGCCATGGGCAGCTTGTCGCGGCCCACCACCAGGGGCTGCAGGGCCGACCGGGCGGCCTGGGTGGGCGGGGTGCCAAGGCTGGCCAGGAAGACGAGCAGGAGCATGATCGGGATCGGCACGCCCGGAATGAGCAGCAGCGCGATGACGACCATGCGGAACAGGTCGGCCACGATTAGGACCCGGCGGTACGGGTATCGCTCGGCGACCGCCGACAGCAGCGGCCCGCCGACCACCCAGGGCAGGAAGCTGACCGCGAACGCCGCTGCGGACATCAGGACGGACTTGCTCTCCTCGTAGACGAGGACGGTGATCGCGGCGCGGGCCAGATAGTCGCCCACCCAGTTGACGATCAACGAGAGATAGAGCGCACGATATTCGCGCACGCCGAACAGCTCGCGGAAGGTCACCTTCCTGTCGCTGTCTGTCACCGCGTGGGACACGGGTCCTCTCTCGATCTCGGACGTCACCGGGTCGCGGCGAGCGCCGTGCGCGTCCTCGCCGGGGTCTAGTGCCCGCCGCGAACGTGATGCCGCAAGTGCAGATGCTCAAGCGGATTCTGCCCGATCGTCCGAGTCGATGCTAGGGCGTACGGGCGGAATGTCGGCCAATCGGTCGAGGCCGGGCATCCCCCGTACGCCCTAATCGCAGGTCAGGTGGCTCCGCCCGGCTGGTCGTCGGGTGCGGAATTCCCGAGGTATGCCGGCGGCACCGCGCTGCGCGGGAGCAATCGAGAGGCGGCGATGCGTTCGGAGAGCCCGCTCGTCTCCAGCGACTCGGTCAGCGCCTGCCGGAGATCGCGCTGGACGGCGATCTGACCGTCCGCTGTCGTCTTGGCGATCGTGCGGATGACCGCCCCGTCCACGGTCAGCTGCTCGACGCCGACGACGTCCGGCGGCTCGAGGAACTCCGTCTGGTGCTCGGGCGCGTCGGCCACTCGCTGGGCCGCCTCCTTGAGCACCGCGATCGCCTGCTCGGAGTTGACGAAGCCGATCGGGATGTCGATGACCACCATGGCCCAGCCCTGGCTCTTGTTGCCGACTCGGATGATCTCGCCGTTGCGGATGTACCAGAGCACGCCGCGCGCGTCGCGGACCGTGGTGATGCGCAGGCCGACCGTCTCGACCACGCCGGTCGCCTCGCCCAGGTCGACCGTGTCGCCGACGCCGTACTGGTCCTCCAGAAGCATGAACAGGCCGGCGATCAGATCCTTGACGAGGCTCTGCGCGCCGAAGCCGAGGGCCACGCCGACGATGCCGGCGCTGGCCAGCAGCGGGCCCAGGTTGAAGCCGAGCTCGCCGAAGACCAGTAGCGCGGCCATCGTGAAGACCACCGCGCTGACGAAGCTCCGCAGCACCGACCCGATCGCCTCGGCCCGCTGCCGGCGGCGCTCGGGTATGAACTGCCCCTCCTCGGCGGTCTGCGCCGCCTTCTCCTTCAGCGGCTTGAGCAGCGCCGGCATCGAGGCCCGTGACGTGGTGTGGGTGAGCCGGTCGATCGCGCGGTGCAGCAGCCAGCGGATCAGCATCGCGACCAGGATGATGCCGATGATCCGCAGCGGCTTCACGATGATCACGTAGCTGCTGTTGGCGAGCCACTGGTTGCCGGTCCACTCCAGGATCCGGCTGCAGAGCACGTCGTCGGGGCACGCCTTGGTGACATCGACCGTCGTGTAGACGTCCGGCGAACCCGAGGGCGAGGGGGTGGGGGCTAGAAGCAACACGGGGCACAACCGTACCGGGACGGGCCCAACCCGCTCTCAGCCGTCGCACAGCGCGGCGACCTCAGACGTTTACCCTCCGGCTACGGATTGCGCTCGCAATTTGGTCATCCATCAGGGACTATTGGCGCACGAGGCATCGCCGCCGACGCCTCGCCAGCCAGCCACGGACACAGGAGCGCCGGTAGCACCTTTACCCGAAGGGTAGATAACGATGCCTGACATACGACCCATAGTGGGCTCATCCGCGTTGGTTCTGAACGCCACCTACGAGCCGCTGTGCGTCGTATCGGTGCGTCGAGCGACCATCCTCGTCCTGACCGCCAAGGCAGAGTGCGTCTCCGACGGCGACGGCATCCTGCACAGCGTCCACACCAATCTTCCGGTTCCCTCGGTCGTGCGCCTCACCCGGTACGTGAAGGTTCCGTACCGCACGCACGTCGGCCTCTCCCGACGAGCGATCTTCGCCCGGGACGGCGGCCGCTGCGCCTACTGCCGCGGCTCGGCCGAGACCATCGACCACGTCTTCCCGCGCAGCCGCGGAGGGCTGCACGCCTGGGAGAACGTGGTGGCCGCCTGCGCCAAGTGCAACCACAGCAAGGGTGACAAGACCCCTGCCGAGCTGGGCTGGCGACTCCACGCGATACCGGCGGCACCACGCGGGGTCGCGTGGCGAGTCCTCGGACACCGCACGCCAGACCCCCGTTGGGCCGACTGGCTCGACCTGCCCGCCGCCCCGGCTGTCGAAGCCGAGGCGGCTTAATTATTTGTGGAGTTCCGCGTCTCGATCAGTGAGGCGAAGACGACGATGTTGTCCTGGTAGCCGGTGCTGCCGCCGATCCAGCGGCCGCCGCAGGTCAGCAGGCGCAGCGACGGGCGGCTGTAGTCGCCGTACACCCGTTGGACCGGCAGTTTGCCCTTGTCGAAGTGCTCCACCGAGTTGACCTCGAAGATCGCCACGGACCGGTCGGCCCGCTGCACCTCGATGCGCTGCCCCGCCTTCAGCTTGGGCAGGGCCTTGAAGACCGAGGGGCCGGTACGCGTGTCCGCGTGCCCCACGATCAGCGCCGGCCCGAACTGCCCCGGCGTGGGGCCGGCGTCGAACCAGCCCGCCTCGTTGTGCCGTTCCAGGGGCGGTACGTCCACCGTGCCGTCGCCGGCCAGGCCCACCTCGAGGATCGGCGCCTGCACCTTGATCGCGGGAATGGTCAGCCGCAGCGGCCGGCTCGGGTCGAGCACCGGGAAGGAGCGCGGCGGCGGCTCGTTCTTCTCCTCGCCCGCGAACAGGCGCGACAGGTCGAGGTTCGTCGCCGCGCCCAGGCCCATCGCGACGCAGAAGAGCCCGAGGAAGAGCAGGGCGAGCGCGATCAGCCCGATCGGCAACGGCTTGCGGCCGCGGGCCGGCCGGGGCGCGGCCTTCGGCAGCGGGCGCGGGGACGGCTGACGAAAGGGATGGCGGCCCGGCAGCGAGGGCGGCGCCGGCAGCGGGCCGGTGATCATGCCGGGCGGCGGCGCGGTGATCTGTGCCGGCTTCTTGCGGAGCACCGACTCGGGCATCCGCGGGCCGGTCACGTGCTCCGCCTGCTCCCTGGGTCGGCGTGGCGAGGCCGGGCCCCCGCGCGCCTGGCGCGGCGGTCCGGGGCGCGGCGGCGACTGGCCGGTCATGCGCGGCGCCTCAGCCGAGCCGCCGGCGGCGCAGCGACAGCACGCCGAGGATCAGGCCGGCGGCGAAGACCGCGAGGCCGCCGCCGATGAGCAGGGGAGCGTTGCGGCCCGGCGCGGTGCCGCCTCCGCCGGTGGCCGGTCCGCGTGCCGGTTCCACCTTGGCCACGACGTGCACGGTGGCCGAGGTGGTGCGCCCGTCCGGGCAGCGCAGGTCGGCGCGGTAGTCACCCGGCCGGGTGCCGCTCGGGACGCGTACGGTCGCCGTGAGGAAGCCGTACTGCGGCGCGACGGTGACCGTGCCGAACAGGCCGGACGTGACCGTCGCCGCCTTGAGATTGTCGTCACAGGAGGCACGCAGCCCGACCTCGTCGCCGGCCGGCACGGTGCTGGGGTTGACCTCCAGGAAGATGGCGGCGGCCCGGGCCGCGGACGCGTCGGCCAGCACCGGGACAAAGAGGACGGGTGGGCCCAGAACGAGCGCCGCGAGGGCGGCGGGGACGGACATGCGCATCGATTCCCCCTCCTGCCGTCCGAGGACGCGTGGACACGAACGGCGCGTGTGGGTGATTTTCGCACCCCGAGGCCCATTCCGCCGAGATCCCCATCGCGTTAACCCCCGGGTTCGAGACCCGACGCGGCGGCATGACCTGCGCTCCGCTACCGTGACAGTTGTTCGGATCAGTTTGAGGAATTCAGGCGCCTGGGGGCGTTGACGTTGTCGATTTCAAGCACCGTTCTGGTCTTCGTGGTCATTCCGGCGGTGATCATCGGGCTGATCGCCGCGCTCGTCCTGGCGGGCGCCGACCGGAACAAGCGCACACACCGCTACCGGCCCGGCCGGCCGTACGACTTCCAGCCGATCTGGTTCCTGGCCAGGCCGGAGAAGCTCGTCGGCGCGGGCGGCCACGACCATGGCCATGCCCAGCCGGCTCTGACCGGCCCGGTCCTGGAGGACAGCACCGGCGCTCCGGTCAAGCCCGGCCCGACAGGAGGCGCAAGTGACAGCTGGTGACCTTGGGAAGCAGCCCCGGGAGGGCCAGGCGCTGACCGCCCTGGACGAGCCCGGCGGCGACACGCTGGTCCAGGCTTCCTCCGGCAACGAGGTGGAGGACGGCCCGTTCACCACGCGGCAGCTGCTCCGCCTCGACGAGGCGCTGCGCGTCGCCGACGAGTCCACCGGTCTGACGTTCAGCGTCTACATCGGTGAGTTCGAGACGCCCACCCGCGAGTTCGCCGAGAAGCTGGCCGCGCAGGTCAAGGACTCCGACCACGCGGTGCTGCTGGCGGTCTCGCCCAACCAGCGCAAGCTCGAGATCGTGACGGGCAGCGAGGCCCGCAAGCGCATCTCCGACCGCGACGCGAAGCTGGCCGGCCTCTCCATGGCCGCCGCGTTCGCCGGCGGCGACCTGGCCGGCGGCGTCATGGCCGGCCTCGACCAGCTGGCGTCCCACGCCGGCCGCCGCTGAGCGCGACGCAGATACAGCGAAAGATGCCCCCGGGTGACCGGGGGCTTTTTCGTGCCCGAAACCGGGCGGCAACAACGCTGTGTGGCTAGGCTTGTAGCCCACGGTGATGGAGGTGGTCCGGTTTGGCAATCACGAGCCCGGCGTCGTACACCGTCACGCGATGGAGCGCCCCCGACGGCGACTGGACCGAGCCCGATCTCCACCTCTTCCCGCAGGACGGCCACCGCTACGAGATCGTCGACGGCAGCCTGCACGTGTCGCCGCCGTCGCCCGAGGCGCACGAGGCCACGGTCCGGGCCGTGGTCACCACGCTGCGCTCGTCGGCGCCGCCCGGCTGGTGGGTCTGCGACCGCGTCGGCATCCAGATGGGTGAGAGCAACCTCGTGCCCGACGTGGTGGTGCTGCGCCCCCGTTCGTCCGGCTCGGTCTGGTGCGACCCGGCCGACGTGGCGCTGGTGGTCGAGATCGAGACGCCGGCCACCCGGCGCTTCGACAGGCTGCTCAAGCCGTCGCTCTACGCCGAGGCCGGCATCGCGTCGTTCTGGCGGGTCGAGCCCGGCCGCGCGACACCCCTGCTGCACACGTACGAGTTGAGCGGCGACCGCTACCGGCCCGTGCACAGCATCGAGGGCGCCGAGCCGGTCAAGCTCGACGCCCCCTATCCGATGCGGATCGCCCCCGCGGCCTGGCTCTGATCAGCCGGCCGCCGCGACATCCTTGGCGCGGGCCTTGAGGGCGCGCACGACGCCGTCGCGGCCCTCGGCGACCAGCCGCCGCAGCGACGCCGGCTGCCCGTCCTTGGCGAGCCACGCGTCGGTGAGCGCGACCGTCTCCTCGCTGATCTGGTAGACGGGGTAGCCGAGCATCGCGAACTCCTGCGCGGGCTCGCTGTCCGACCGGGCCCACACGTCGCCGACCACGTCGAAGAACTTCGTCGCGTACGGCGCCGTCAGCTCGACCTGCTTGGCGCTCTGGAAGCCGGTCAGCAGCGAGCGGTTGAGCCAGTTGGGCACGTCGGCCTCGCCGGTCAGCTCCGCCCACACCCGGGCCTTGTTCTCGGCCGTGGGGATCAGGGCGCGGGCCACCGCCGCCTCGCGCTCGCCGCTCGCCGTGCGGTCGGCGTCGAGCTCGTTGCCGATCTCCTCGTCGCTCGCCGCGCCGAGCGACGCCAGCGCCTGGATCAGCGACCAGCGCAGCTCGGTGTCGACGACCAGGCCCTCGGGCACGTTGTCGCCGGTCAGCCAGCCGCGCAGCACCGCCTGCTCGTCCCGCGTGCGGGCCGCGCCGATGAAGCCGCGGGCCCAGGTGAGCTGCCAGCCGCTGCCGGGAGCCGCTGCGGCGAGCTGGGCGCGGGCCATCTCGGCGAGCTGGGCGTAGCCGGTCGCCTGCCACGCCGGGTCCGCGTACTGGGCGATAGCGGTGGACGCCTGGCGGAACGTGTAGGTGGCCAGGTTGATGTCGGTCTCGGCGGGCAGGCCCGAGCAGACCAGCGTCACGTAGTCACGGGCCGCCAGCTCGGCGTCGCGCAGCATGTCCCAGGCCGCGGCCCAGCACAGCGCCCGCGACAGCGACGAGTCGAGGCCGGCGATGTGGCGCACCACCGTCGCCATCGAGCGCTCGTCGAGGCGCAGCTTGGCGTACGTGAGGTCGTCGTCGTTGAGCAGCAGCACGTCGGCCGCCTTGACGCCGGCGAGGGCGGGGATCTCGGTGCGCTCGCCCGTCACGTCGATCTCGAGCAGGTCGCGCCGGACCAGCCGGTCGCCCTCGAGGTCGTAGAGGCCCACGCCGATGCGGTGGGTGCGCAGCGTCGGGTAGTCGGCCGGCGCCTCCTGCCGCACGAGCACGCTCGCGTACGTGCCGTCGCCGTTGATCTCGACAATCGGCCGCAGCGTGTTGACCTGGGACGTCTCGAGCCACTGCGCGGCGAACTTGCGCAGCTCGCGGCCGGACGCCGACTCGAGCTCGGTGAGCAGGTCGTCGAAGGTCGCGTTGCCCCAGGCGTGCTTGCCGAAGTAGGCGCGCAGGCCGCTGAGGAACGAGTCGAGTCCCACGTACGCCACGAGCTGCTTGATGACGCTGGCGCCCTTGGCGTACGTGATCCCGTCGAAGTTGACCTCGACCGCCTCGAGGTCGGGCATCTCGGTGTAGACGGGGTGCGTCGAGGAGAGCTGGTCCTGGCGGTAGCCCCAGCTCTTGCGCACCGACAGGAACGTCGTCCAGGCGTCGGTGAAGCGGGTCGCGTGGGTGTTGCACCAGTGGCTGGCCCACTCGGCGAACGACTCGTTGAGCCACAGGTCGTTCCACCACCGCATGGTGACCAGGTCGCCGAACCACATGTGCGCGAGCTCGTGCAGGATCGTGTTGGCGCGCTGCTCGTACTCGAAGTCGGTGACCTGCGAGCGGAAGATGTAGTGCGCCTCGGCGTGGGTGACGCAGCCGAAGTTCTCCATCGCGCCGGCGTTGAAGTCCGGCACCCACAGCTGGTCGTACTTCGGCAGCGGGTAGCGCACCCCGAACTGCTCGTGGAAGAAGTCGAAGCCCTGCTTGGTGACCTCGAACAGGTTGCCGGCGTCGAGGTACTGCGCCATCGAGGCCCGGCAGAAGACACCGAGCGAGATGCCGTCGTGCTCGTCGCGCACCTCGTGATAGGGCCCGGCGCAGAGCGCGGTGATGTAGGTGCTCATCCGCGCTGACGTCGCGAAGTGCACGGTCTTGGCGCCGGGGCCCGCGGCCTCCTCGCGCTCGATCGGGCTGTTGGACACGACCTTCCAGTGCGCGGGCACCGTGGCGTGCCACGTGTACACGCTCTTGAGGTCGGGCTGGTCGAAGCAGCTGTAGACCCGCTGCGCGTCGGCCGTCTCGAACTGGCTGTAGAGGTAGATCTCCTTGTCGACCGGGTCGGGGCTGCGCTGCAGCCCCTGGCCGCTCGCCGAGTAGGCGAAGTCGGCGTCGACGACCAGCTCGTTGTCGGCGGCGAGCCCGGTGAGGGTCAGGCCCTTCTCGGCCGAGAACCCGGCGAGGTCGAGCGGCTGCCCGTTGAGGGTCGCCGACCGCACCGAGGCCGCGGCGGTCTCGATGAAGGTCTCGGCCCCGGGCTCCCGGCAGGTGAACGTCACGACCGTGGTGGAGCGGAAGGTGCCGTCGCCGGGATTGCCGTGGCCGTCGGTGAGGTCCAAGGTGATGTCGTACCCGGTGACCTCGAGCAGGCGGGCGCGCTCGGCGGCCTCCACCTGGGTCAAATTACGAACTCCGGCCACAGTCACTCTCCTCTGAGCGCACAAGCTTTCCTCCTCACCCTATGCGGACCGCCGCAGGTGGCACACCTCACCCGGGGTCCTGCACAGGACAGTCGAGCAATAGATAGTTGCTTGGGGGAGTATCGACACATGACTGAACGCAGCACGGTCGACATGTGGTTCGACCCCATCTGCCCGTGGGCCTGGATGACGTCCCGGTGGCTGCTCGAGGTGGAGAAGGTCCGCCCCCTCGACGTCCGCTTCAACGTGATGAGCCTGTCCGTGCTCAACCAGGGCCGTGACCTCCCGCAGGAGTACCAGGAGCTGATGGCCAAGGGATGGGGCCCGGTGCGGGTGTGCATCGCGGCCGAGGAGGCCGCCGGCCCGCAGGTGCTCCGCGACCTCTACACGGCCCTCGGGACGCGCATCCACCTCAAGAAGTACGAGCTGGACGAGAAGCTCTTCACGGAGGCGCTGGCCGAGGTCGGCCTCGACACCGCGCTGGCCGACGCGGCGACCAGCGACGCCTGGGACGACGCGCTGCGCGGCAGCCACGACGCGGGCATGAAGCCGGTCGGCACCGACGTCGGCACCCCGGTGATCCACGCGCCCGGCCCGAACGGCGACGGCGACAAGGTGGCGTTCTTCGGCCCGGTCGTCACGCCGGCCCCCAAGGGTGAGGCCGCCGGCAAGCTCTGGGACGGCGTGCTGCTCGTCGCGGGCACTCCCGGCTTCTACGAACTCAAGCGTTCGCGCGACATCGGGCCCATTTTCGACTGATTGCGCTTCTGGCACTCCGTACGCGTCGTTGGATGGGGTGAGATACACCTCATCCAAGACGGAGAACGGAAAATGGCCGACACCGAAGGGGTGGCACTGTCCACCATCGCGGTCCAGCGCGGTGACTGGACGAATCTCGCACCCGACCTCGCGGACCTGGTGGCACCGCCGGTCACCGTCTCGGCGTCGCCCCTCCAGCGGCCCGTCGGAGACTGGCGCAGGGGCCAGTTGGCCAGGTCACGGGGCAACATGCCCGTCGGCAAGCACCGTCGAGCCGCCCGGTAGCTTGGCAGTCATGACGGTCGTGCACCCGATCAGCAAGGCCTGGGTCACCGCTGGTGGCACCGGCGCCCAGAACTACGACGAATTCGCCGACGACGCCGAAATCACGTCCATCATCGCCGACAATCCGCATAGTTCTCTCGCTGTCGAGATGCCCCATCTCGCTCCCGAGTCGCTCGGGAAGTCCTTCACCGACTCGCTTCCCGACGCGGTGGCCCGGCTCGCGCTGGAGCGCGCCGACGGCAGCTACGTCCCGGCCGAGCAGGTCGTCGTGCTCTACCGCATCACCGGCGAGGGCGAGCCGCCCGCGTACGGGCTGTGGAGCATGGTCGACACCGACCAGATCTCCACGAGCGCCGACGAGCCCGGCCTCGTCATCCGCAACGAGGACGTCTTCCTCGAAAAGGTGCGCGAGCGCGTGGCCCTGGCCGAGGCGCTGGGGACGCTGCTCTCGCCCGTCCTGCTGCTGCAGACCACCAAGGGTGAGGAGCTGCACGCGGCCCTCGCGGCAGCCGTCGAGGCCGCCGGGGAGCCCGCCGCGGCCGACGTCGACCAGACCGGCCGCAGCCACGAGATCTGGGTGGTCGGCCCGGGCGCGCTGCAGGACGAGCTGACCGCGCTGGCCGGCGGCGGCGAGCTGGTCGTGGCCGACGGCAACCACCGCAGCCTGGCCGCGCAGACCGCCGGGTTCCCGCGCTTCCTCGCGGTCGTCACCACGCCCGCCTCGGTCGCCATCCAGCCCTACAACCGCCTGGTCAGCGAGCTGCCGGTGCCGCTCGACGAGTTCCTGGCGCGGCTGCGCGCGGGCGGTGCGACGGTCACCGAGGTGCCGCGCCCCGCGCAGGTGCCGTCCAAGGGCACCATCGAGGTGTACGCCGCCAAGCGCACCTTCGCGATCGGGCTCCCCGTCAACACCAACCTCTCGGCGGTGGACAACCTCGACCACGCGCTGGTCGAGCGGGTGCTGCTGCGCGACGTGCTCGGCCTGGACGCGGGCGACAAGCGTGTCTCCTACATCGGCGGCGACTACTCCGCCGAGTGGCTGCGCGGCGAGGTCGACGAGGGCCGTTCCGAGCTGGCCGTGCTGATCGCGCCGGTGACCGTCGACGACTTCGTCACGGTCAACCTGGAGCGGCAGAAGCTGCCCCGCAAGAGTACGTGGTTCACCCCCAAGGCGCGGGGCGGCCTCGTCCTGGCCCAGCTCGACTGAGCATGCTCAACCCGCAGGTCACGGCGGCGGCCGGGCTTCGCCCCCAGCCGCCGCTCTCGGCCGATCCCTACGAGCGTCTCCAGGGCGTGCGACGGGCGATGCTGGAGTCGAACGAGGCGGAGACCGGCCCGGCGCTGCCGTTGCCCGTCGTCGTGGACGTCGACGCCGGCGGGGTGCCCTGCCGGCTGTACGCGACGCGCACCGACGCCCCGGTCTTCGTCTACCTGCACGGCGGCGGCTGGTGCTACGGCAGCGTCGAGACCGTCGACCGGATGTGCCGGCGCGTCGCCGACCGCTCCGGCTGCGCGGTGCTGTCCGTCGACTACCGCCTCGCCCCGGAGCACGTCTTCCCGGCCGCCCGGGACGACGTCGACACGGTCCTCGCCTTCGTCCGCAAGTCCGGCGCCGACCTCGGCGTCGACCCGTCCCGGCTGGCGATCGGCGGCGACAGCGCGGGCGGCCAGCTGGCCACGGTGGCGGCCCGGCGCCAGCGCGACCTCGGCACGCCCCTCGACCACCAGGTGCTGATCTATCCGGCCATCGATCCGATGACGGCCTCGGAGTCGTACGACGAGCTCGGCTCGTACGGCCTCGACCGGGCCTCGATGAAGCTGGCCTGGGAGACGTACGTCCCCGACCCGGCGCAGCGGTTCACCCCCGACGTGGCGCCGCTCGCCGCCGACCTCGCCGGGATGCCGCCCACGCTGATCATCACCGCGGAGTACGACGCGCTGCGCGACGAGGGCGCCGACTACGCGGACGCCCTGATGGCCGCGGGCGTCCCGGTGGTGCACACCCGCTACATGGGTGTCAATCACGGCTTCGCCCGCAAGCTCGCGGTGATCGACGACGCGCGCGTTGCGGCGGATCAGGTCGCCGCCGTTCTGCGAGCATCCCTGTGCTTCTAAGCGTTCCGCGAGAGATCGTTCTGAGAGAGTGAGAGCATGCGCGTCTACCTGGGTTCCGACCACGCCGGCTACGAGCTGAAGATGCACCTCGTCAACCACCTGATCAAGCAGGGGCACGACGTCGTGGACGTGGGTCCGCACGTCTACGACCCCGAGGACGACTACCCCGCGTTCTGCCTGCAGACCGGGGCCAAGGTGGTGGCCGACGAGGGCTCGCTCGGCATCGTCATCGGCGGGTCCGGCAACGGCGAGCAGATCGCCGCCAACAAGATCGACGGCGTGCGCGCGGCACTCGTCTGGCGCAACGAGATCGCCCAGCTCGCCCGCCAGCACAACGACGCCAACGTGATCAGCATCGGCGCGCGCGAGCACACGCTCGACGAGGCCACCTCGTTCGTCGAGACCTTCCTGGCCACGTCCTTCTCGGGCAACCCGCGGCACGCCCGCCGCATCGGCCAGCTCGCCGACTACGAGCGCACCCGCGAGCTTCCGGCCCTGCCCGAGAGCTGAGCGCGGCGCGGCAAACCCGGCGGCGCCTCGGCCGCCGGCCCCGACGCCGGCCGGCCGGCTCCGCTTCGCTCCGCGGGCGACCGCGGGGCTCAGCGGTTGCGGGGCAGGTCCTCGCGGGGGACCCAGTTGCGCCGCACGATCGTCAGGTGGGCGTCCGCCTCGGCCAGCTGCTCGTCGGTGGGCCGGGCAGCGTCACGCGCCCGCAGCGCGGCGCCCACGCTGACCTGGGACGACCCGGAGCCGACGAGGCCGCGCAGGCCCCGCTCGGCCTCGCGGTCGTCGCCGCCCGGGCCGTTGCCGAGCGTGCGGCGGCCCGCGGCGCCGCCGCCGTTGCGCGGCGGTCGCGCCTCGACGGGCTTGACCTTGGGCGGCGCGGGCACCGGATCGGGCTCGTCCACCGGATCGGCGACGGGCGACGTCACGGCCTCACCGGCAGCGTCGCCGGCACCCCCGCCGGCAGCGTCCCTGGCACCCCCGCTGGCAGTGTCACCGGCGGCCACGCCGGCGCTCGCACCAGCGGCCTCGCCGGATCCGCGCGGCGTGGTCACGGCCGGCCGCGTGGCCTCGCCGGCGGCCTCACCGGGCCCGGGCGCCGCGGCGGGCGCGGCCGAGTGGGAGGGACGCACGCGGCGACGTCGGCGTTCGGGCTCACCCATGACGCCGACGGTACCGCTGCGCGCCTCACTCAGAACACCTCGAGGGCCACCGGCGGGCGATGCCATCCGAAGGCGGCCGACGGGAAGTTGCCGGTGAGCCGCCGCACCCGGCCCGCGGCGGCCAGCGCGGCGAGCGAGGTGCCACCGAGATAGGCCGCGCCGAGCTCGGTGACGGTGCAGCTGAGATCGGGCGCGTCGGCACTGCGTACACACGAGGCCTTGTCCTGATCGGCGGTGAGGCGCCACCGGCCGTTGTTGGCCTCGATCAGCGGATCGGTGACCTCGAGCACGACGTCGACCGGGAAGAGGTAGCGCCGGGCCTCCAAGGCGGCGGGCAGGTCGACCAGGCGCACCCACAGCGCGTCCTCGTACCCGCGGCCGAGCCGGCGCGGCTCGTCGACCATGTGCTGCAGCGGCTCGTCGAGCGAGGCGTAGCCGTAGACGGCGGTGCGGACCAGGTCGATCGTGAGCAGGAAGCGCCACAGCTCGGTGTAGGCGGCGGTGTCCTGCGCCACGACCTCCTGCACGCGCACCGTGGCGTCCGGCCCGTAGCCGTTCCAGCCGTCCTTGACCCGCCACAGCGCGTATCCCGCCGGGCCGTCGTCGCCCTCGGCGATCACACCGTAGAGGTCCGTGCCGCCGTTGCGCTGCCCGTCGGTGTCGCGCAGCAGGTATTGCCACCACTGGTCGCCCCGGCTCGACCAGCCGGGCCGCTCCGCGCGCAGCCGGTCGTGCAGCGCCGCGAGCTCCGCGCGCGCCTCGCCCGGCTTGACCATGCGCAGCCGCACCGGCTGCACCGGCGCCGTGAGGCGCACCTCGCGGGTGGCGATCTCGAGCCGCAGGCGGTCGGCGGCCGAGCCGTAGCCGAAGCGCGGGTAGATCGCCGTCTCGCTGGCCCAGAGCACCGCGACGGGCTCGCGGCCGGCCTCGGCGATCTCGGTGAGCTGGCGGCGCATCATGCCGCTGAGCAGGCCCCGGCGGCGGTGTGTCGGGGCGACACCGACCCCGGTGACGTGGGCGGCCGGTATCACCGCGCCCGGCACGCTGAGCTCGCGCGTCTGCGCGGTGGCGTGCCCCACCACCAGGCCGCCCGCGTCGGCCACCACCGAGCGCTCGACCTCGGTGATCCGGGTCTCCCACTCGCGGGTCTCCTCGGTCATGCGCTCGTGGAAGACCTGCCCGATGAGGTCGGCGATCGCCGGAAGATCATCGGTGGTGGCGGCGCGCAGGCGTACGGAATCGTCCATGCGCACTTGTGTAACGGACCTCGGCTCTCGAGGCGAATGATTTGCGCGCTCGGTACTCTCGATGTGGCGGGGGAACCGCCGACACAGAGGGGGAGCGATGCCGGAGCAACCGCAGTGGTCGGAGCGGACGCTCGACATGCCGCCGCAGGACCCGTGGGCCGACGCGCCCACCACGCCCGTCACGGGCCCGCCGCCTTCCGGGCACACGCCGCCCACCGCGCCTTTCCCGAAGCCCGAGGAGGCGCCGTCGCCGTTCAGCCGGGGCCGCGCGCAGGTCAACCCGCAGGCGGCGCGCCCGCGCTACGCCGAGCCCGAGCACACCAACCCGGGCTGGCCCGGTGTGGAGGCGCCGGACCGGCCCGCGTTGAGCTGGCGCTGGAGCGAGATGCGCAAGGGCGGCGAGTGGACCAGCGCCGCCGTGCTCTTCGCCTTCGTCTGCTGGGGCATCTGGACGCTCTCCGGCGACGGCGACTTCGGCACCCCGCTGATCGTGTTTCTGGTCACCCTGGCGGTGGCGGCCGGCCTGTTCTGCCTCGCCCGGCTCGTCGGCCACCTGGTGCTGGAGCGCCAGTTCGGCCGCGTCCGGCGCTCCTCACGGGGCTCCCACCTGGTCACCGCCCTGTTCCTGGCCGGCGTCGGCGTGACCTTCCTCCAGCAGACCGAGTGGGTCATGACGGCCTACCACTGGGTGGCCGACCACATCAGCTGACCGGCTTGCCGCCGGTCACGCCGAGCACCTCGCCGGTCGTGTAACTCGACTCCTGGCTGGCGAAATAGACGTACGCCGGGGCGAGCTCGGCCGGCTGCCCGGCGCGGCCCAGCGGGGTGTCGCTGCCGAAGGACTTCACCTTCTTCTCGGGCATGGTCGCCGGGATCAGCGGCGTCCAGATCGGGCCCGGCGCCACGGCGTTCACCCGGATGCCCTTCTCGGCCAGGTCCTCGGCGAGCGCCTTGGTGAAGGCGACGATGCCGCCCTTGGTGGTGGCGTAGTCGAGCAGCGGGCTGGACGACTGGTACGCCTGGATCGACGCCGTGTTGATGATCGTGGCGCCGGCCGGCATGTGCGGCACCGCGGCGCGGCAGAGCCAGAACATCGCGTACAGGTTCGTCTTCATCACGCGGTCGAACTGCTCGTCGGTGATGTCGGTGATCCCGCCCGGCTGCGCCATCTGGTAGGCGGCGTTGTTCACCAGGATGTCGAGGCCGCCGAGGTCGGACAGCGCCCGGTCGACGATCGCCCGGCACTGCGCCTCCTCGCGGATGTCGCCGGGCACCAGCACCGCGGTGCGGCCGGCCTTCTCGATCAGCTGGGCGGTCTCGCGCGCGTCTTCCTCCTCCTCGGGCAGGTAGGAGATGAGGACGTCGGCGCCCTCCCGCGCGTACGCGATGGCGACCGCGCGGCCGATGCCCGAGTCGCCGCCGGTGATGACGGCCTTGCGGCCGGTCAGCCGGCCGGATCCCCGGTAGCTCTGTTCACCGTGGTCCGGGCGCTGTGGCATCTGACCGGTCAGGCCGGGCGGCTCCAGGTCGCCGCCGTCGTACTCGGGTCCTGGGTACTTGCTGCGCGGGTCCAACGCGGCCTCCTTCGTGCGGTGTGCGGTCGAGCACGGTATGCCCGTCAAGAGCCTGGGTAATCCGTTCGCCGTGGTCGATCGAAGAGTGGGCGTCGTGATCATCACCTGGCAGCGGCGCGACGAGGCGCTGGCGGCGGTGCACCGGCTGCGGGAGCTCCCGGAGCGGCCCGCTGTCGTGCTGGTCGACAACGGCTCCACCGACGGCACGGCCGAGGCGGTCCGCTCGGCCTACCCGGACGTCGAGGTGGTGGCGCTGCCGGAGAACCTCGGCGCGGTGGGGCGCAACGTCGGGGTCGCCCGCCTGCGTACGCCGTACGTGGCGTTCTGCGACGACGACACCTGGTGGGAGCCGGGCTCGCTGGCCCGGGCCGCCGACGTCCTGGACGAGCACGACCGGCTGGCCCTGGTGAACGCGCGGATCGTGGTGGAGCCGGGCGGTGCCGACGACCCGATCGTCGGCGAGCTGCGCGACTCGCCCGTGCCCGGCCCCGACTGGCTGCCCGGCCCGGCGCTCGGCAGCTTCCTCGCGGGCGCCTCGGTGCTGCGGCGGGAGGCGTTCGAGCAGGCCGGCGGCTTCAGCGAGCGGCTCTGGCTGGGTGGCGAGGAGGAACTGCTCGCCACCGACCTGCTGTCGCTCGGCTGGGAGCTCTGCTACCTGCCCGGCCTGGTGGTGCACCACCGCGCCTCGGCGCTGCGGGACGCCACCCATCGCCGGCGCGTGGGCCTGCGCAACACCCTCTGGTTCACCTGGTTGCGCCGCCCGTTCGGCGCGGCCGTGCGCCGCACCCTCTTCCTGGCCCGGAGCGTGCCGCGGGACCGCACCTCGGCGCTGGCCGTCGCGGACGCGCTGCGCGGGCTGCCGTGGCTGGTGACCGCCCGCCGCCCGCGCCCGGCGATCGTCGAGGCGCGCCTCGCGCCGCTGGACGAGGCTCAGCGCCGCTCGACGGCCCGCCGCTACGTCGGCTGATCGTGGTTGTGCCCGTCGCGCCGGCGGGGCCGGGCGTCGCGAACGCTGGGCCAGACCGCGGTGGCGATCATGACGGCGCCGATCACGATGAGGGCGATCCAGAGAACGGTCACTGCGGGAGATTAGCCCCGGCCGGGCTCCGCGCGACGCCTCGCAACCCGGCCGGATCGTGCACCATCTGGACTATCTCTCGCCGAAGCCCTTGCCGGTCTCGAGCAGCGTCTTGAGGTCGCTGAGGATCCACGCCCAGCCGCCGCCCGCGCCGCTGTCCTCGGTGCCGGCGACCATCTCGGCCGTGCGCGGCGCCCCGGTCACCTCGTGGGTGACGGTCAGCTTGTGGACGCCCGGCTGCATCTTGGCTTCCTCGATCTCGTACGTGAGCGTGGTGAACGGCTCGGCCGCCGTGCCGGGGTCCATCAGCATCCGCCAGGTCTGCACCAGCCGGCGCGGCGGGTCGGCCTCGACCACCTCGCCGTCGACGATGATCTCGGGCACGTCGAAGCCGTTCGCCTTGGCGAAGTCCTTCATCTCCTGGGTGGCGGTCGAGCGGTAGGCGCCGCCCGGCCGCAGGTCGTACTCGACGGGAGCGGCGTACCCGTATCGGGTGGTCCACTCGGGATCGGTGATGGCGGCCCAGATCCGCTCCGGGCTCGCCTTGATCCAGACGCGGTAGACCTGGATGGTGGCGGTGGTCTCGGTGGTCATGGCTCTTCCTCCAGCGCGTTCTTCAGATCGAGAAGTGCGGTGACGTGACGCTCCGTGTATTTGTCGATCCACCGGTCGTGGATCTGCCGGATCGGTACGGGATTGAGGAAGTGCAGCTTCTCCCGCCCCGAGCGGCGTGTGACGACGAGACCCGCCTCCTCGAGAACCTTCAGGTGTTTTGCCACGCCGAAGCGCGTCATCTCCAACTCGGACTCGAGCTCGGTGAGCGTGCGGCCGTCACGCGCGTGGAGCAGGTCGAGCAGGAAGCGCCGGCTCGGATCGGCCAGCGCCTTGAACACCAGGTCGTCGTCGGCCATGACGCAAAGTTATGAGACCAATAGGTCACATGTCAAGCCTTAAGGTTCCCTTCATAGACGTGCGTCGAATTGATCGGCTACGTTGACGGCCGCGCGACGGGCGCAGACGCGCAGCGCCGGGTGGCGGCCCGGCGCTGCGCCCCGCCTCACGCCCGCCGCGCGGCGAGCATCTCCTGCTCCAGCGCCCAGTCCCCGCCGGCCTCCGACGTGTAGCCCAGCCATCGGAAGCTCGTCGCGGTCATCTCGGTGAACACCCAGCGGACCGCGGTGCCGCCGTCGCGCACACCCTCCTGCTCGATGTCGCCGTCCTTGCCCGCGCGGCCCGTCAGCCGGGTGACCCGCCCGGCGGGAGAGAACCACACGATGTGCCAGACACCCTGCCCCGGGTCGTAGTGCCGCACCGTGCTGCCGGTCATGCGCACCGGCCATCCGCCCGCGCCCGGCTCGGTGAACCACATGACGTCCTGAACGGTGTGCCCGGCCAGCACCCACCCGAACGTCCACACGACCGTGCCGGCGCGCCACTCGCCGGTCTCCGGGACGCGGTACCGGTTCGTCAGGTCCCACGTGCCCACCAGCCGTCCGTACAGCTCCATCTCGTCCTCGTGCCCGGCCCAGGGCCCGGCGGCTGCCAGTTCCTCCGCGAAAGTCATGCGCCGACTCTCGTGAACGCGCCGCGCGCCGTCTTGAATGTTCTTGTGGTGCTGGAACACCGGGCGTTGCTCGACGCCCCCTTCGCCCGGATCGCGGCCGTGCGCTGCGCCGGCCTCGACAGCCCCAGCGAGGAGGTCTCCGCGGCCGCCGTGGTGCTGGTGCGCGCCGGCGTCTTCCGGCGGCGCTGCGACGGCCGCGCCGCCCTGGCCGACGTCACGACCGGCTACCTCCAGCGGCCCGGCGAGACACAGCAGGTCGACCACCCCGCCGGCGGCGACGTCTGCACCTCGATCGGCGTCGCGGAGGAGCTCGCGGACCGCTTCGCCCACGCCGGCCGGGTCGTCGTACCCCCGGCGGCCGACCTGCTCCACCGCAGGCTGCTCGCCGCCGCCCCGCCCGACCGCGCGGACCTCGCGGGCGATCTGCTCGCCGCCCTGCTGCCGGCCTCCTCGATCAACTCACCGGCCGTCGAGCAGGCGCGGCTGATGCTGAACGCCGCGCCCTCGACACCGCTGGCCGAGCTGGCCGCCGCCGCCGGGTGCTCGCCGTGGCATCTCTCCCGGTCGTTCCACCGGGTCGCCGGCATCACGATCGGCACCTACCGGCGCCGGCTGCGGGTGCGTGCCGCCCTCGACGAGATCGCCGGGCACGCGGACGCCGACCTCGCGGCCGTCGCCGTGCGCCACGGGTTCGCCGATCAGTCGCACATGACCCGGTCCGTGCGCGCCGAGACGGGCCGCACGCCCGGGTCGCTGGCCTCCTCGATGAACTGAGCGGCCAGCTCGGGCGTGGCCTCGCGGGCGAGGGACAGCGCCTGCTCGGTGCCCGCGTCCGGGGCCCGGTAGAAGCGGTCGCCCGCGGCGGTGGGGATGCCGACGGTCATGCGGCCGCCCCAGCGCTGGAGGATCGACTGCTCGAACGTCCAGCCGATCACCGCACCCCGTCGCAGGGTCACGGTCTCGCGGTGGAGCGCGCCGCCGCGGACCACCAGGTACGGCCCGGCCGTGGTGTGCCCCAGCGACCGGTACGCCACCACGGCCATCGGCAATGTCACCGGCATCACCGTCAGCGGCAGCGGCCACACCCATCCCGGGAGCGCGCCGCTGAGGGTGAACAGCAGCAGGAGGCCGGCGAGCAGGGCCGGGCCGTACGCCGCCCAGCCGAGCCGCCGCACGAGCGCCCCACGCGGATGCCGCCGCAGGGGCGCCTCCAGCGGCCGATGCCCGTCCGCCAGCACCCGGGCCGCCACCTCCCGCGCCTCGCCCAGGCGCAGCCGCGGCAGGAGCGCGCCGGACCCCGCGTCGCCCACCTGGCTCAAGCCGGTCGTGACCACCTTCGTCTCGGCCAGCCCCAGCCACCGCCAGGCGAGGGGCTCCCGGAACGCCAGCCCGCGCAGCCGGCGGTCGTCGCGCTGCACCGTGCGGGTGCCGAGCAGCCCGCGGCGGCTCACCAGCGCGGTGGCCGGCGGCGTGCCCGCCCGGACCAGCTCGAAGCCCCAGTTCTCCAGCAGGAACGCGCCGGCCGCGGCGGCGACCCCGATCGGGTACCCGACGGCGGCGCACAGCAGCACGCTGCCCACCACGCCGAGCGATCCCCAGTCGGCCAGCCCGCGCGCGACGCCGAGCAGGTCGACGCCGAACGGCCGCAGCAGCCAGTAGAGGCTGAACAGCGGCCCGGCCACCAAGAACACCGCCCAGATCGTGACGATGTTGAGCGGCACCCACTGCCACCGCAGCCGGGCGATGACGGTCTCGGCCGGCGCCTCCTCCGGCTCCGGGGCCGCCGCGCCCGACAGCAGCTCGCGCTCCAACAGCGCCGCGTGCCGCCGATCGAGGGCGTTGAGCTTGAACGACGAGTCGTGCTCGCCCGACCCGACGTGCACCACCCGCAGCCGGAACAGCCGCTGGAGCGCCTTGGCGCTGCTGTCCACGCTGCGGATGCGGTCGCGCGCCACGGTGCGGTGCCGCCGGGCCGCCCAGCCGCTGCGCATCTCCACCCGGTCCGGGCCGATCCGGTAGCGCGTGGTCATCCAGCGGAGCAGGTCGGTCAGCGCGCCGAGCACGCCGGCGGCCGACCCGGCGACGAGCGCCCACACCGGGCCGTCGTCGTTGAGCACCACCGCGCCGAGGTAGCCGGGCACGCAGGAGAGCGCGACCCGGACGAGATCGAGGTGGACGACCCGCACGCTGAGCCGCCGCCAGGCCCCCTCGCCGGTCATGTGGCATCACCGGGCGTCGCCGCGGTGATCCGGCGCAGCTCGTCGACGGTCTCGTCGGCGACCCGAGCGTCCAGCCCCTCGATCGAGATCTTGCCCTCGCCGGACGCGGTGGTGACCCGCACGGTGGCGAGCCCGAGCGCCTGCTGGAGTAGCCCACGCTCGGTGTCGATGCTCTGAATCCGCGAGATCGGCACGATCCGCCACTTCTTGGTGAGCCATCCCTCCAGCGCGTAGACGGCGTCGCCGGTCGCCTCCCACCGGTGCACCCGGTAGCGCCAGGAGGGCATCAGCACGACGTTCACCAGGTAGATCGCCGCCAGGACCAGCAGCACCGGCCCCAGCCAGGGCCGGGTGACCTCGGCCAGCGTGTAGACGGCGCCGAGCGTGCCCAGCACCCCGGCGCCCCAGAGCAGGGCCTGGAGCGTCCGCCAGAGCACGAACCGCGGATCGACCCGATGCCGCGGCGGCCGCAGACGAAGCCCCGACCCGCTCATGGCCTCACGGTAGCCAGCGGGGCCAATCACTCACCGTGGCCACTCAGCCGATGGCGAGCCGGGTGGGTGTGCCGCGCCGCCAGACCGTGCGCAGGTTCAGCGTGTCGTCGATCTGGGTGGTGGGGTCGCCGTCGACGAGGAGCACGTCCGCGCGCAGGCCCGGGGCGATGCGCCCGCGATCGTCGAGCCCGAACAGGCGCGCCGGTGTGGAGGTCGCCGCCCGGAGGGCCTCGACCGGGGTGAGGCCGGCCCGGACCAGGTACTGAAGTTCGTGGTGGAGGCTCGCGCCGTGTGCCACCCCGGCCATGAAGGGCAGCGGGAACGGGGCGGCGTCGGTGCCGGCGAGCAGGTCCACGCCGGCGTCGTGGAGGGCCTTGACCGAGCGCAGGACGTGGTCCAGCTCGCCCTGCGGATACCGGTCGTAGCTGCCGCGGAGCAGACCCGTCCAGGCGCTGCCCAGACGCGCGCAGACCCGCGGATCGTCGGCGAGGGCCGACGCGGTGATGCCCATCATCGAGGCGTTCAGGACGACGCACGGTACGACGAAGGCGTCGCCAAGCGGCGTCCGTGGCACTGGGCGCAGTCACCGCATCGTGGGGGTCTGGGGGCTGGGCCCGAAGGCGTCACCAAGCGGCACCCGTGGCACTGAGCCCAGCCACCGCACCGTGGGGGTCTGGGGGCTCGGCCCCCAAGCAAATATGCGGAACGCGACGGCCCGCGCACCCCGCGGGCAGGGGGAGGCCAAGTGGAGCGGGCGACGAGAATCGAACTCGCGTAATCAGTTTGGAAGACTGAGGCTCTACCATTGAGCTACGCCCGCGACGTCCCGTGTGAACGGGGTCCGCGACCACAGCTTACTAAGTCATCTCGCGCCTGCGCGAACCGGATGGGGCCTCCAGGTGACTCCAGCGCACGCGTGGGGAAGCGGACCGCATACACTGGCCACCGCCACGGGGTGTGGCGCAGCTTGGTAGCGCACTCGCTTTGGGAGCGAGGGGCCGTGGGTTCAAATCCCGCCACCCCGACTGACATCATCTATTCCGCAGCAACAAGGAGTACGCCTGTGAAGAGCACCGTCGAGACTCTGAGCCCGACGAGGGTGAAGCTCGCCATCGAGGTGCCGTTCGAGGAGCTCAAGCCGAGCCTGCAGAAGGCGTACCGGGAGATCGGCGCGCAGGTGCAGGTGCCGGGCTTCCGTCGCGGCAAGATCCCGGCAGCGGTCATCGACCAGCGTGTCGGGCGTGGCGCGGTCCTGAACGAGGCGGTTCAGGAGGCCATCCCGCAGAAGCTCCTCGCCGCCGTGCAGGAGCACGACGTCAAGACGCTGGGCCGCCCCGAGGTCGAGATCACCGAGTTCGCCGACAACGAGCCGCTCAGGTTCACCGCCGAGGTGGACGTGCGGCCCGAGATCACCGTCCCGGACCTGTCGGCCATCAAGGTCGAGGTGCCGGCGGTCGAGATCGGCGACAACGAGATCGACGAGCAGATCAACGGCCTGCGGGAGCGCTTCGCCACCCTCAAGACCGTCGAGCGGCCGGCCGCCGAGGGCGACTACGTGCAGCTCGACCTCAACGCCACCGTCGACGGCGTCGAGGTGCCGGGCGGCTCGGCCACCAACATCTCCCACGAGGTCGGCAGCAAGCAGCTGCTCCCGGGCCTCGACGAGGTGCTGGTCGGCATGTCCGCCGGCGAGGACAAGACCTTCACCACCCAGCTCGTGGGCGGCGACTTCGCCGGCCGCGACGCCGAGGTGGCGGTCACGGTCCGCAGCGTCAAGGACAAACAGCTCCCCGAGATCGACGACGAGTTCGCGCAGCTTGCCAGCGAGTTCGACACGCTCGACGAGCTGAAGAACGACCTGCGTGAGCGGCTCACCAAGGTCAAGAAGGTCGAGCAGATCTACGCGGCCCGTGACGAGGCCCTCAAGCAGCTCGTCGAGGCCGCTGACATCCCCGCTCCCGAGGGCGTCGTCAAGGACGAGGTCGAGGGCCGCAAGCAGGCGATGACCGACCAGCTCGAGCGGATCGGCGCGACCCTGCAGGACTACCTCACCTCCGAGGACAAGACCGAGGAGCAGATCGACCAGGAGCTGACCGAGGCGGCCCAGGAGGGCGTCCGGATCCAGCTGCTGCTCGACACGATCGCCGACGCCGAGGACGTGCAGGTCTCCGACGACGAGTTCGGTCACGAGATCGTCCACCGGGCCCAGCGCGCCCAGATGCAGCCGCAGCAGTACTACGACCAGCTCGTCCAGTCGGGCGCGGCCGCCGCGGTCTTCGGCGACGTGCGCCGCGGCAAGGCGCTCGCCTCCGTGATGGAGCAGGTCGAGATGAAGGACAGCGAGGGCAACGTTCTCACGCTCGACGACCTGCGGGCCGCCAGCGAGGACGAGCACGCCGGTCACAACCACTGATCGATCAAGGCGGGAGCCGCTGCCCCTGGGGTGGCGGCTCCCTGCTTTTCACCGGGCACGTGCGCTCATAGCGAACACCTGCCCGAGCGGGAAGCCGATGCCCATTCCACCGGTTAGGTTGGGCGTACGACGGACAACCTGCCGGCCCGCGAGCACCGGGGCCGACACAGTCAGCTGTGAAGGGCTGCCATGACCGATCTTCACCTCCCCGCGAGCCCCCTGCTGCGCGGTGACTCCATCAGTGGCAACCTCGACGACTCGGTCTACAACCGCCTCCTGCGCGAGCGCATCATCTTCCTCGGCAGCGAGGTGACCGACTCGGTGGCCAACCGCATCTGCGCGCAGCTGCTGCTGCTTTCCGCCGAGGATCCCGAGCGCGACATCAACCTCTGGATCAACTCGCCCGGTGGCTCGGTCTACTCGGGCATGGCGATCTACGACACGATGCAGTTCATCGACAACGACGTCTCGACCGTGGCGATGGGCATGGCCGCGTCGATGGGGCAGCTGCTGCTGTGCGCCGGCACCCCCGGCAAGCGCTACTCGCTGCCGCACGCGCGGATCATGATGCACCAGCCTTCGGGCGGCATGGGCGGCACGGCCGCCGACATCGCCATCCAGGCCGAGCAGATGCTTTACACCAAGCGCATGTTCCAGGAGCGGGTCGCCTTCCACACCGGCCAGACCCAGGAGCAGATCGAGCGCGACTCCGACCGTGACCGCTGGTTCACGGCGGAGGAGGCCAAGAACTACGGCTTCATCGACCAGGTGATCACCGGGGCCACGCAGGTCCCCGAGGGCGCCGGAACGCTGAACTGAGGAGCGGAACAATGACTGACCTGACGATGCCTCGCGGGTTCGCGCCGGTGACCAACCGCTACGTGCTGCCCTCCTTCATCGAGCGTTCCTCGAACGGGATGATGAAGGAGACGAACCCGTACAACAAGATGTTCGAGGACCGGATCATCTTCCTCGGCGTCCAGGTGGACGACGCGTCGGCCAACGACGTGATGGCCCAGCTGCTGACGCTCGAGAGCAGCGACCCGGACCGCGACATCACGATGTACATCAACTCGCCCGGTGGCTCCTTCACCGCCATGACGGCGATCTACGACACCATGCAGTACGTCCGCCCCGACATCTCGACGGTCTGCCTCGGCCAGGCCGCGAGCGCCGCGGCCGTGCTGCTCGCCGGCGGCACCCCGGGCAAGCGCCTCGCGCTGCCCCACTCCCGGGTACTGATCCACCAGCCGGCCACCGAGGGTGGCTACGGCCAGGGCTCCGACATCGAGATCCAGGCGCGCGAGATCCTGCGCATGCGGACCCAGATGGAGGAGATGATCTCCCGCCACACCGGCCGTACCACGGAGCAGGTCCGCAAGGACGTCGACCGCGACAAGATCATGACGGCGGACGAGGCCAAGGAGTACGGCATCGTCGACACCGTCCTGGTCAGCCGCAAGAAGACGCTGCAGGCCGTCGGCGCCGGCAACTGAGAAGAAGCGTATCGTCAGGGGCCGGCCGGCCCGCGTTAGACTGGCCGACCCCTGACACGCCCGTTTTGGGGGGTCGGAGAACAGCCCCTTTGCGGGTAACGTCGAGCATGCAGCCTCAGTTACGCGGTTCGGCAGACGATGAGAAGGCAACGGGGCATTTCGACCTCGGATCCGGGCCGGGAACAGCCGGCCGATGAGCTCAAGGAGAACGTAGGTGGCACGGATCGGCGACGGCGGCGACCTACTGAAGTGCTCCTTCTGTGGGAAGTCGCAGAAGCAGGTCAAAAAGCTCATCGCGGGCCCCGGGGTCTACATCTGCGACGAGTGCATTGACCTCTGCAACGAGATCATCGAAGAGGAGCTGGCCGAGACCGGCGAGGTGAAGTGGGAAGAGCTTCCCAAGCCGATGGAGATCTGCCAGTTCCTCGACCAGTACGTGGTGGGTCAGGAGCAGGCCAAGAAGGCCCTCTCCGTGGCGGTCTACAACCACTACAAGCGCATCCAGGCCGAGTCGAGCGGCGCACCCGGTGCGGGCAGCGACGTCGAGGTGGCCAAGTCCAACATCATGCTCATCGGCCCCACGGGCTGCGGCAAGACCCACCTCGCCCAGACGCTCGCGCGGATGCTCAACGTCCCGTTCGCGATCGCCGACGCCACGGCGCTGACCGAGGCCGGCTACGTCGGTGAGGACGTCGAGAACATCCTGCTCAAGCTCATCCAGGCCGCCGACTACGACGTGAAGCGCGCCGAGCAGGGCATCATCTACATCGACGAGGTCGACAAGATCGCCCGCAAGAGCGAGAACCCGTCGATCACCCGCGACGTCTCCGGCGAGGGCGTCCAGCAGGCCCTTCTGAAGATCCTCGAGGGCACGGTGGCCAACGTGCCGCCCCAGGGCGGCCGCAAGCACCCCCACCAGGAATTCATCCAGATCGACACGACGAACGTGCTGTTCATCGTGGGTGGGGCGTTCGCCGGCCTCGACCGCATCATCGAGTCCCGGGTCGGTCACGGCGGCGTCGGCTTCGGCGCCAACCTCCGCTCGATCACCGAGCGCAACACCGACGACATCTTCAGCAAGGTCATGCCCGAGGACATGCTGAAGTTCGGCCTGATCCCCGAGTTCATCGGCCGTCTGCCGGTCATCACCACGGTCCGCAACCTCGACCGCGAGGCGCTGATCAAGATCCTGACCGAGCCGCGCAACGCGTACGTGAAGCAGTACCAGCGGCTCTTCGAGCTGGACGGCGTCGAGCTCGAGTTCGATCACGGCGCCCTGGAGGCCATCGCCGACCAGGCCATGCTCCGCGGCACGGGTGCCCGCGGCCTCCGCGCCATCATGGAGGAGGTCCTGCTCTCCGTGATGTACGAGGTGCCGAGCAACCCCGACGCCGCCCGCGTGGTCATCACCCGCGAGGTCGTCCTCGAGAACGTCAACCCGACGATCGTTCCGCGCGAGTTCGTCGGCCGTCGGCGGCGAGAGCGCGAGGAGAAGTCCGCCTGATCTCCGGCCGCCGTCCCTCCTTCGAGGGGCGGCGGTTTTGCGTACGGGCGCACAAGCGCGCAAATCAGCGCCCTAGGCTTCGCGCCGTTCCGCGAGCCGCCGCAGCACGAGGGTCGTCCAGCGGATGTTCTGCTCCTCGTAGAGGATGCCCGCCAGCAGCGTGAGGTAGGGCCCGACGGGATCACCGTGCCGGAGGAAGTCGTCCTCGGCGCGCCCCGCGAGCAGGCGGTCGCGCAGCTGCTCGTAGCGGGCCAGCTTGTCGCGTGAGCGCCGGAGCCGCGCCTCGGCCGTGGCGGCGAGCGCGCCCGGGTCCGCGGCGGCGTCGACGGCTTGAAGCTTGACGAGGAACTCGTCCCGGATCGCGGCGGGCCGCGCCGGAGCCTCGACGAAGTCGCGCAGCGCCGCCCGGCCGTCCTCGGTGAGGGTGAAGACCCGCTTGTTGGGCCGGCGCTGCTGCTCGACCACCCGCGCCTCGACGAGGCCGTCCCGTTCGAGCTTTTCCAGGTCGCGGTAGAGCTGCTGCGGCGTCGCCGACCAGAAGTCCGCAACCGACACGTCGAACCGCTTCGCCAGCTCGTACCCCGATGCCTCGCCGTGCGACAGCGCCGCGAGCACCGCATGCCGCAACGACATCTGGACAGCCTCTTCCCGCCGGACTAGCGTCGAACGCACCTATTCAACTTGTTGAGTATAGGGGCCTTCTCGTGAGCGCAACGACACCGCCGACCTCCAGCCGCCCGCCGACCCACCCGTTCCGCGCCGCCGTCGAGTCCGGCGACATCGGCGCCGCCATCGCCCTCCTCGACGACGACGTGGTGTTCCACAGCCCCGTGGTCCACCAGCCCTACCGCGGCCGTCAGGCGGTGGCCGAGATCCTCCGCGCCGTCGTGCAGGTCTTCGAGGACTTCCACTACGTACGAGAGATCAGCACGCCCGGCGCCCTCGACCACGCCCTCGTCTTCCGCGCCCGAGTCGGCACCCGCGACCTGGAGGGTTGCGACTTCATCCACCAGACCCCCGACGGCCGCATCGACGAGCTCACCGTCATGGTCCGCCCGCTGAGCGCCACCCTCGCCCTGGCCGAGGCCATGAAGGCCCGCCTGGCCGCCCAGCCCCGATGACACCGCCTCGCGCACGCGTCCACGTCGTGGAGGCGAAGCCCGAGGCCGTGGCTCTGGCCGGCCTGGCCCCCGTGCACTACCGCGAGGGATTCGCCCTCGACACCGACGCCCGCCTCAGCGCCGAAGAGTGGGCGCGCCTCATCCTCGAAGGCGCCCCACGGCTCGCCCGCGCCAAGATGCTGCTGGCCTGGACTCTGCTCGGCGTGGACCTGGCGCCGCTCCGCTCCCCGAACCAGGTCCTCGGCTGGCGCATCCAGCACAACACCCCGGACACGATCGTCCTGTCCACCCGCGCCACCGCCGGCGTCACCGCGCGCCTGATCCTCCACATCGCCCCAGCCACCAACCTTCCCGCGGATCCGGCGTCAGTGGTTGGCGCTGCCTCGCCTTCGCCATACCTCTTCGCGGGTCCGCCGGCTGGCGGCGCCGTCGAACCGGCGGGGGATGTCCATGTCGCCGGGGCGGCGAGGCTGACGCACGTCATGCTCGTTCGCTACGACCGCGGGCTGGGACGCCACCTATGGACCCGGTTCGCGCCCGCGCATCGGCGCTTCTACGTGGGCCTCCTCGCCCGCGCCGGCGACGTAGCCCGCTGAGGTTTCCCTGCCCCCGGTCCCTCGCCCGCTCGTGTGAACGACGCGTCAGGCCGGCTCGGCCGAACAGGTCCGGGCCCCGGCGGCCCCACCACCCGCCGCAGTGACGCCGAGCGGAGGGCGCGAGATGCCCGCCTGGGTGCTGGTCGTTCACGAGCAAGCGTTGGCGTGGTGCGGGCGCGCTCGTAGGCTCGGGACATGCGCGTTGCGGTGTGCCAGCTGAACGCCCGGGACGACCGGGACAAAAATCTGGAGACGGCCCGGGAGCTGCTCGCACGGGCGGCCGCGGGCGGGGCCGAGCTGGCCGTGCTTCCGGAGTATGTGGACTACCTGGGCCCGGGGGAGAGGGCGCCCAAGCCGGAGGGTGTGGACGGCGAGTTCGCCGCCTTCTTCGCCCGGGCCGCTCGGGAGCTCGGCATCTGGGTGCACGCCGGCTCCTTCCACGAGAGCGGTCCCGACGCGCGGCACACGTACAACACCTCTCTGGTCTTCTCGCCCACGGGCGAGCTGACCGCTCGCTATCGCAAGATCCATCTGTACGACGTGGAGATCGCCGGCCGGGTCTCCTATCAGGAGTCGCGGTCGGTGGCGCCGGGAAGCGAGACCGTCGTCGCCGAGATCGCGGGAGTGCGTACCGGTCTGTCGATCTGTTACGACCTTCGGTTCCCGGAGCTCTATCGGCGGCTCGCCGTGGAGGGGGACGCCCGGATCCTGGTGGTGCCGGCCGCCTTCATGATGCACACCGGGCGTGACCACTGGGAGGTTCTTCTGCGCGCCCGCGCGATCGAGAACCAGTGCTACGTGGTCGCGGCGGGGCAGATCGGAGATCACGACCCGGGCCGTACGTGTTTCGGCCGCAGCATGATCGTGGACCCGTGGGGCACCGTCGTGGCTCAGGCCCCCGACGAGGTCGGTGTGGTGAGCGCGGAGCTCGACATGGAGCGGCTCTCGCGGATCCGGGCCGAGCTGCCGAGCCTGGCCAACCGTCGTCTCTGACGTGATGTTGCCGGGGTCACAACAGCTGCACTAGGTAACCGACCACTGTCAGTCCGATCACGGCTCCGCCGGCCAGCAGCATCGCGCCGCCCATGCGGGACGGGCCGCGCATGACCAGCTTGCGCACCGACAGCACGACCGTGACCAGCACAAGTGCGCCGATCACGAACTGCCAGAACGGGACGACCATGTCGGTCAGAGCGTCGGCGCCCAGCGTCGGGGAAGCACCCATGAGCCCACTCTTTCACGGTGGAAGCCCTCTATGGGCGGTCTCGCGGCACCAGTGGGCAGGGGGGTCGATTTGCATGCGCGGCACCCGGTCGCGTAACTTTCTCTCTGCCCGCGGGAAACCGGGACGGAACGGAGCGAAAGCGACGGGCCGGAACGGAGGCTCCGGGGGCACGCGCTAAGCTGGACGGCGCGGCCGGGCGAGGTTGGTGCAAGGGAACTTGCGCCGACGAGAACGACCGGGTAAGGTAGTCGGGCCGGACAGGAGCCGGGCGGACGGATCTCTCAGAGATCGTCGGCCGGTCTGACGGCCACCTTCACGACTCACCCGCTTAGCGGCGGGTTCGAAGCGTGGAAAAACTTGGGCGGTGCGAGCAAGATTTCAGATCTTGCGCTCGCGAAGCCGACCAGGTAAGTTTGAGCGGTTGCCTCGGGGCAGTTGACCGA
>NZ_BOMI01000035.1 GCF_016862115.1 Paractinoplanes deccanensis | reverse complement strand
GCAGTGGACCCTGTCCGGCCAGACGCTGCGGTCGCTCGGCAAATGCCTGGACGCCCCGATCGGCGCCACCGCCGGCGCGAAGGTGCAGATCTGGGACTGCAACGGCGGCACCAACCAGCAATGGACGCTCAACGCGGACGGCACCGTCCGCGGCAACCAGTCCGGCCTCTGTCTGGACGTCGACCACAACCTCACCGCCAACGGCACCCGCGCCCTGCTGTGGACCTGCACTGCGGCCCCCAATCAGCGCTGGTCCCGATCATGAGCGGCTGACCGTCCCCGGCCCCCGTGGCTCCGGCCGGGGACGGTCAGCGCCGGCGTGCCCGGAATGCGTTTCAGAATGCGGCAGAAAAATGCCGCCGAAAACTGTTACGAGCGAAGCAGGTCACGCGTCTGCGCTGGCCAGAGGTGGTCATCAGCGGAATTTCATAGGTCTTCTTGAATGCGTGGGAGCGCTCCCGTAACGTTTTGCACACACGTTTGCAATCCCCGGCGAACTCCTCGAGAGAAAGGCTCTAGGCTCATGTCCTCCCTCAGACATGTGCGGTCGGTGCTGCTCGCGACCGCCGTGGCGGGCATCGTCGTGGCGGCGAGCGTCGCGGTCATCGGCACCGCCGAGGCGGCCTCCACGCTCGGCGCCTCGGCCGCGCAGAGCGGCCGCTACTACGGCGCGGCCATCGCGGCCGGACGGCTCGGCGACGCCACGTACACCCGGATCCTGACCACCGAGTTCAACTCCGTCACCGCCGAGAACGAGATGAAGTGGGACGCCACCGAGCCGTCACAGGGCCGGTTCACCTACACCAACGGCGACCGCATCCTCAACCAGGGCATCGCCATGGGCGCCAAGGTTCGCGGCCACGCCCTGCTCTGGCATCAGCAGCAGCCGTCCTGGGCGCAGTCGCTGTCCGGCTCGGCGCTGCGCAACGCCGCGATCAACCACGTCACCCAGGTCGCCACCCACTACCGGGGCAAGATCTATGCCTGGGACGTGGTGAACGAGGCCTTCGCCGACGGCGGCAGCGGCGGCCGGCGCGACTCCAACCTGCAGCGCACCGGCAACGACTGGATCGAGGCCGCCTTCCGGGCCGCCCGCGCGGCCGACCCGGCCGCGAAGCTCTGCTACAACGACTACAACACCGACGGCGTCAACGCGAAGAGCACGGGCATCTACAACATGGTCCGCGACTTCAAGGCGCGCGGCGTGCCCATCGACTGCGTGGGCTTCCAGTCCCACCTGGGCACCGGTCTTCCCGGCGACTACCAGGCCAACCTCCAGCGCTTCGCCGACCTCGGCGTCGACGTGCAGATCACCGAGCTCGACGTGGCACAGGGCAGCAACCAGGCCAATGTGTACGCCGGAGTCACCCGCGCCTGCATGGCCGTGTCGCGGTGCACCGGCATCACCGTCTGGGGCATCCGCGACAGCGACTCCTGGCGCACCGGCGAGAACCCGCTGCTGTTCGACAACTCCGGCAACAAGAAGCCGGCGTACACCTCGGTCCTGAACGCCCTCAACGCCGGCGGCACCGGCACGCCGCCGACGACCAGCAACCCGCCGACCACCAGCACCCCGCCGCCCACCGGTGCCTGCGCCGCCACGGTGTCGCTGAACTCCTGGAACGGCGGCTACGTGGCCACGGTGCGCGTCACCGCGGGTCAGGCGGCGGTCTCGGGCTGGACGGTGTCGCTGTCCCTGCCGTCCGGCAGCGCCATCACCGGCATCTGGAGCGCCACCAACACCGGCAGCGCCGGCGCCGTGAGCTTCCGCAACGTGAGCTACAACGGCCAGATCCCGGCCGGCGGCTTCACCGAGTTCGGCTTCCAGGGCACCGGCAGCGGGCCCACCGCCATCCCCACCTGCGCGGCCGGCTAGCCCGGCCCGTCCTCTCCGCGCTCTCCGGCCGGGTTCCCCTCGGCCGGAGAGCCGTCCCCCCGAAAAGAGGAACCGCGATGTCTCTCCAAAAACTCGCCGGCGGGGCGATGGCCGCCCTGCTCGCCGCGGCCGCGGCGATCGCGGTCGTGACCGCGGCGCCGGCCGAGGCCGCGGTCACCGCCGGATGCGGCAAGGCGCCGACGCTGACCAGCGGCACCCGCACCATCTCCAGCGGCGGCCAGAACCGCTCGTACATCCTGCGCGTCCCCGACAACTACGACCGCACCAAGCCGTACAAGCTGATCTTCGCCTTCCACTGGCTCAACGGGACCGCGGGCAATGTGGCCGCCGGCGGCTACTACGGGCTCCAGGGGCAGTCGAACAACTCGGCGATCCTGGTCGCGCCGCAGGGCATCGACAACGGCTGGGCCAACACCGGCAACCGCGACCTCACCCTCGTCGACAACCTGGTCTCGCTGATCGAGGGTGACCTGTGCGTCGACACCACCCAGCTCTTCGCGCTGGGATGGAGTTACGGCGGCTCGATGAGCTACGCCGTCGCGTGCGCCCGGCCGGCGGTCTTCCGCGCGGTCGCCGTCCTGTCCGGCGCCAACCTCAGCGGCTGCAGCCCGGGCACGCAGCCGGTCGCCTACTTCGGCATCCACGGCACCCACGACAGCGTGCTGAACATCTCGCTCGGCCGCTCCATCCGGGACACCTTCGTCCGCAACAACGGGTGCACGGCACAGAATCCGCCGGAACCGGCCCGGGGCAGCCTGACCCACATCACGACCGCGTACGCGGGATGCCGCGCCGGATACCCGGTGCAGTGGGCCGCGTTCGACGGCGACCACACCCCGGAACCCGTCGACGGAACCACCTCGACCAGCGGCGCCCTGACGTGGGTGGGCGGCGAGGTCTGGCGGTTCTTCTCGCAACTGGGCAGCACCACCCCCACCACGCCGACCACGCCGACGACACCGACCACCCCCACCACGCCGACCGGCGCGTGCACCGCCACCTACCGCATCACCGGTCAGTGGCAGGGCGGATTCCAGGCCGAGGTCACGGTGACCGCCGGCGCCGCCGCGCTGACCGGCTGGCGGGTCGGCTGGACCTTCGGCAACGGCCAGACGATCACCCAGGCCTGGGGCGGCCGTGTCACGTCGAACGGCAGCGCGCAGACCGTCGTGAACGAGACCTGGAACGGCAGCCTCGCCGCCGGCGCGTCGACCACCTTCGGCTTCCTGGGCACCACGAGCGGTGCCAACAGCGTGCCCACGACCACCTGTGCGCCGGCATGAGACGCCGTGTGATCGCCGCGATCCTGCCGCTGCTGGCCGTTCTCGGCCTCCTGCCGGGGGCGGCGCGGGCCGACAACCCGATCGTGCAGACCATCTACACCGCCGACCCGGCGCCGCTGGTGCACAACGGCCGCGTCTACCTCTACACCGGCCACGACGAGGACGGCTCGACCTGGTTCACGATGAAGGACTGGCGGGTCTACTCGTCGGCCGACATGGTCAACTGGACCGACCACGGCTCGCCGCTCAGCCTCGCCACCTTCAGCTGGGCCAGCGCCAACGCGTGGGCGGGCCAGGCCGTTCAGCGCAACGGCAAGTTCTACTGGTACGTGCCGATGACGGTGCGCGCCACCGGCCAGATGGGCATCGGCGTGGCCGTCTCGTCCAGCCCGACCGGCCCGTTCACCGACGCGATCGGGCGGCCCCTGGTCAGCAACGGCCAGATCGACCCGACCGTGTTCATCGACGACGACGGGCAGGCGTATCTCTACTGGGGCAACCCCGATCTCTGGTACGTCAAGCTCAACGCCGACATGACCTCGTACTCAGGAAGCCCCACCAAGATCCCGCTGACCACCGCCGGCTTCGGCACCCGCACCGGTGACGCGAGCCGGCCGACGCTGTTCGAGGAGGGGCCGTGGGTCTACAAACGCAACGGCCTCTACTACCTCGTCTTCGCCGCGAAGTGCTGCTCGGAGTTCATCGCCTATTCCACCGCGCCCGGGCCGACCGGGCCGTGGACCTACCGCGGCACGATCATGCCGACGCAGGGGAGCAGCTTCACCAACCACGCGGGGGTGATCGACTTCAACGGCGGGTCGTACTTCTTCTACCACAACGGCGCGCTGCCCGGCGGTGGCGGCTTCACCCGCTCCGTCGCCGTCGAGAAGTTCGCCTACCGCTCCGACGGCACCATTCCGACGATCACCATGACGACGGCCGGCGTGCCCCAGGTCGGCACGCTCGACCCGTACGTCCGCCAGGAGGCCGAGAACGTCGCCTGGGCGTCCGGGGTGGAGACCGAGCGAGCCTCCGAGGGCGGCCTGAACGTCGGCTTCATCGAGAACGGCGACTACCTCAAGGTGAAGGGCGTGGCGTTCGGCTCCGGCGCCGGCTCCCTCACGGTGCGGACCGCGTCGGCGACCGCGGGCGGCCGGGTGGAGGTGCGGCTCGACGGGCCGACCGGCACCCTGGCCGGCACGTGCACCGCTGCGGGCACCGGCGGCTGGCAGACGTGGACGACGGTGAGCTGCCCGATCAGCGGCGCGACCGGCACGCGAGACCTGTACCTGCGGTTCACCGGTGGCAGCGGCTACCTGATGAACGTGAACTGGTGGCAGTTCTCCCGGGCCTAGTCGTCGCGGGCGGCGAGCCTGCGGGCCACGGCCTCGGCGAGGTGCGCGGCCTGGGCGACCGACTCGAGGTCGACGTGCGCGGGGATGTCGGAGCTCTGGTGGTAGTGCGGCATCAGCTTGCGATGGTCGACCGAGACCACGGTGGCGGCGGGGTAGCCGTGCCGGTGGGGCACCGAGCTGTCGGTGCTGTTGCGGGAGCGCAGGCCGCGGACCAGGGGAATGCCCTGGTCCGCGGCGCAGGAGGCGATCAGCGTACGGAAACGGGGGTGGTAGTCGCACATCCGCAGCGGGCCCTCGCCTTCGAGGAGGACCAGGCGCCCGCTGCCCACGGTGTCCAGCGCGAGAAAGAACGTTCGTTCCGGCGGCAGGCGCGGGAAATGGCGGCGGGCGAAGCCGCGGATGCCTTCCTGGAGCGCCTCCTCGGCGCCGGCGGAGACCAGCAGCACCCTGAGGCCCGCAACGGGGGTGGCCTTCAGGGCACGGGCGAGCGCCAGCAGGGCCGCCACGCCGCTGAGGTTGTCGTTGGCGCCGGGGACGGCCGGCCGGTGCCCTATGTCGATCATCGCGGCCAGCGACCCGGCGCTGATGACGGTGCCGGCGCGGCGCACCGCCGCCGAGCCGCCGGCGCTGCCCAGGGCCACCAGGGCGGGCCCGGCCACGACCAGCCACCACAGGGGCGGGTTGGAGCGTGCGTTCTCGATCAGGCGGGGCCATCGGCGCAGCACCCACTCGTGCACACGCTGGTCGAACACGACACCGGACGGGGCGGCGTCATGGTGGACGAGCACGACCAGCGTCCGCTCGGCGTGCTCGTCCCCGGCGTGGCCGACCACATTGGCGGTACGGGCGGGCCGCAGCAACCACCGCCGCACGGCCAGGCGGTGGCCGCCGATGTCGTCGGCGATGCCCAGGGCGGCCAGGCCCGCGACGACCGCACCGACAAGCCGGTGCCCGCGCGCGGCAGCCACGGAGGCGCCGACGGAAGCGGCGCAGAGCAGACCGATCGGCAAGGCGTACGAGGAGAAGGCGGGCTCCACCTCGACGACCGCCCGCCGGCAGCACCCGGCCAGCTCGTCCCGGATCCGCGCCGCCGCGAGGGCCTCGCCCTCGGAGGTGGGCAGCCGGGGCAGGCCGGCCAGCCCCTCGATGACCGACCGGAGGAACGCGCGATCCCAGGCGGCCATGAAGGCAGATTCTCCGGACCCACCACCGGTCCGCGCAGTCGGATCGAGGACCGGCCATCACCCCGAACCCGGCCGGTGCCCGCGTGGTGGCGTTGCGGACAGCCGGCGGGCAGCCCGTTCCTTGCGAAGGTGTCGTGTTGAGGTGCACTCGGTTCACAGCGGCGGCGATGCGGCGCACCATCGGGGCATGGTCGGCGAGGAGCAGGAACGGCTGTGGCAGCGGGTGGCCGAGCTCAACCGGGAGCAGCGTGACGAGCTCGCGGCGACGCTGGAGCGGCTGTCGACGGCGCAGGGTCAGGGGCTGATCGCGGCGGCGGCCGGGTTCCGGGACGACCTGGTGACGGGGGAGGGGCCGCGGCTCGACGCGCGCGGTGGTGAGGCGGTGCTGTCGCTGGTGCGGCTGCATCCGGGGGCGCGCGGCGGGCGCACGGTCGCCGTGGGGTTGACGGTCCTCGACGACGCCGGGGTGGGGGCCGAGGGTGCGGAGATCGTGGTCCACGGTGGGCTCGGCCTGCTGGTGGCGGCCGATCCGGGTGAGCGTGACCTGGAGGCGCTCACGCTGGTCGCGGTGGGGGCCGACGGCTTCAGTGTGCTGGTGCGCGAGCTGTTGCTGGGGCGGCGCCTGCCCGGGCTCGACCGGCTCGAGCGGCGGCCGCCGAAGCTGGCCGATCTCACCGCGGCGCCGATGCGCGGGTGCCTGGCCGGCGTGCGGCGGGCGCTCGGTGCGCTGGGGCGGGCTGCCTCGTACGCGAAGCAGGTGGCCGCGGTGGAGCAGGTCCGGCGTACCTGGGCGACCGGCATCGGCGGGCTCGTGCCGGCGGCGGGCTGCGCGGGCGGGACCGTGGAGATCCGGGGGAGCGGCTTCGGGGCGACGCGGCCGGCCAACACGAACGTGCTCTTTCCGTCGGCGGGCGGTGGATGCGTCAACGCCGAGGTGGTCGGCTGGTCCGACACTGTCGTCACCGTGCGGGCGCCGGGCGACGCGGGCGTCGGGTGTGTGGGGTTCACGTGGGCGCCGGATCCGCCGGACCGGCCGGCCGGCGCCGGTGATCTGACCGAGGCGGTCGGCGGGCTGGCCGGCGAGATTGAGGCGTGCCTCGGGTTCGCCGCGGCGGCGGCCGTTCAGCGGCTTCGGGACCGGGGCGTGCTCGCCTTTCTGGGGCCGCGGCCGGCCTGCCCGGAGTGCCTGCCCGGCGACGTGAACCGGTTCCGGGGCGGGCGGCCGGTCATCCGGTCGTTCACCGCCGACCGGGCGCGGCTGGTCTCCGACGATGCCGTGGAGCTGCGGTGGCGGGTGGAGAACGCGGACACCGTCGAGATCCGGCCGGTGCGGGTGGGGCCGAACACCAACGAGCTGCCCGCGCTGCCGTCCGGCATCGTGCTCGATCCGGTGTCGGGCACCCATCGCGTGCCGTCCGTGCCGGGCACCCGGCCGTGGCGGGGGGCCTACGAGCTGCGCGCCGTCAACAGCTGCGCGCCCGCCGCCGACGCGGAGACGGCCCGGGTGGAGGTCGAGATGAGCGTGCGGCGGCCGACCGGCTTCCTGTGGGGCACCGCGACCGCCGGGTACCAGGTGGAGGGCGGCATCACCGGTAACGACTGGCACTTCTTCACGAGCACCCCGGAGATCGTGCACCGGGTGCACGAGCTGGGCGCGTTCCGCGACTTCGACCTCAACCTCGTGCCGGCGGGCGAGGCGGTGCAGCACGGTAGCGCCTTCGTGGCGATGAGCGACGTGCTGCGCAGCCGGCTGGCGGGCGCGAACGCGTACCGCTTCTCGGTGGAGTGGAGCCGCGTCGAGCGTGTGCCCGGCGAGGTGGACCGGGCGGCGCTGGACTACTACGTCTCGCTCGTGGAGTTGCTGATCCGGCAGGGGGTCGAGCCGGTCGTCACGCTGAACCACCTGGCGCTGCCGCTGTGGGCGTCGAAGGCGCCGGTGAAGAGCAAGGGCAGCCTGCCCGGGTTCCCGGCGGTCGCCGACGACAGCGACGCCGGCCATCAGGCCTCCCTGCGGGGCTGGGAGAACGGCGTCACGGTCGACCGGTGGATCGCGTTCGTCCGCCTGGTGGTGGGCCGGCTGAGCCGGGCGGGCGTGCGGTTCTGGATCACTTTGAACGAGCCGGTCGGCTCGGTGGTGGGGGTCGGCTACATCGCCGGGGTGTGGCCGCCCGGGTTCTCGCTCGAAGGAGGCAAGGCGCAGGCGGCGTACAAGAATCTGCTGCGGGCGCACGTGCGGGCGTACCGCGCCATCAAGGAGATCGACCCCGCCGCCCGGGTGGGTCTCGCGCACCAGATGGCCTACTACAAGCCGAGCAGCGCGCCGAACCCGCTCGGCGACAACGTGGCCGCGGCCAACCAGGAGGACTACTTCTACAACTGGCATTTCCTGGACGCGGCGACAAGTGGCACCGTGGACGTCAAGTTCGCCCGGCGCCCGGCGGACCGGGTGTACGAGAGCAGCGACGTCTTCTTCCAGATCCCGGCCGCCGACTGGATGCCCACGCTCGATTTCGTGGGCGTCAACTACTACCGGGCGATCTACGCCTACCACGATGCCGTCGTCTCCAACAAGGCCGGCTTCATCGGCGGCGGGTTCGTGGACGCCGAGTCCACCAGCCTCACCACCGGGGTGGGCTGGGAGGTCTACCCGGACGGCCTGCTCGCGATCCTGACCCGCATCCGCGACGACTACCAGCTCCCGGTGCTGATCACGGAGAACGGCCTCAGCGAGCCCGGCGACACGCATCGCGCGCCGTACCTCGTCGCCCACCTGGACCAGCTGCGGCGCGCGATGGACGACGGCGTCGACGTCCTCGGCTATCTGGTGTGGACCGTGGTGGACAACTACGAGTGGCAGTACGGGTTCGAGCCCAAGGCGCACTTCGGCCTGTGGACCGTCGACCGTGGGCGGCGCGACGCGTACGGCGCGCATGCCCGGGCGATGACCGCCGGCGCGCTGGCGTTCCGGCAGGTCGCCGACGCGACGGGCGGCCTGGCCGGCCGGGTGGCCTCCGCCGTCGACCGGTTCGGCGCCTACTCGGGCGCGGGGGACCGCATCGACCCACCGGCGAAGAGCCCCGGCGCGCTGTGGGAGGGCACGATGGGCGGCCTGCCGTTCGCGCTGTATCTGATGCGGACGGCGTCCGGCCTGGCCGGCATGGTCTTTGACGGCGGCGCGCGGCGCTGGGGCCGGGCCGAGTCGCTGACCTGGCACGCGGCGACCGGCCGGCTGGCGTTCTTCGTGCCGCTCGACTACGGCGGCGTCGAGCGCGGGTACGTCGCGACGCTGACCGGCGATCAGTTCACCGGGACCGCCGAGGAGTGGACCACCACCCGGCCCTGGCAGGCCGGCCGGGTCTGGCTCGACGGCACCTGGACGGCGACCGGGCTGTGGCAGGCGCTGTCGTTCACCGCGGTGAGCCGCTGGGAGGCGCCCCTGCCGGCGGGCGCGGCGGAGCGCTGGGTGGGCAAGGGGCTGGCCGCGCAGCAGAGCAGCGAGTGGACCCGGTTCGCGGCGGTACGCTTCACCGCCCCGACGGTGTCGCTCTGGCTGGTCGACGAGGCCGCCACGGGCACCCCCGATTTCACGGCGAGCCTGTCGGGCTCGCAGTCCATGCAGGGCTCCGACCCGACCGGCTCCTTCACCTGGACGGCGTCCCGTGCGCCGGACGACGTCCTCGGTCCCTGACGACACGGATCCCACATCGAAGACAGTTATTGACTTGATGCTGTCGTGGTCGTAATTTTCATCGCAAAGCAAAGCTGATGAAAAGGATGACCGACGTGACCGGAGAGAGCGGCGGCCTGCTCGGACGGCTGCGGATCGAGGGCGCCCAGATGCCGGAGGCGCTGGCGCGGATCGCCGAGACGATTCTCGCCGATCCCGAGACGGCGGCGCACGCCAGCATCGTCGACCTGGCGGAGCGGTCCGGCACCTCGACGGCGACCGTCACCCGGTTCAGCCGCACGCTGGGCTTCAAGGGGTACGCGAACCTGCGGGTCGCGATCGCCACCGAGACCGGGCGGGCCGAGCAGGCCCGGTGGGAGACCGACATCAGCGGCGACATCGCGCCCGGCGATCCGCTCGCCGACGTGCTCGGCGTGGTCACCGCGGCCGACACGCGGGCCATCCAGGGCACCGCCGCCGGGCTCGACGTGGCCGCCGCCGAGCGGGTCGCCGAGGCCATCGCCGGCGCGCAGCGGGTCGAGCTCTTCGGGCTGGGCAGCAGCGGCACCGCGGCGCGCGAGATGGCCTTCCGGCTCGAACGGATCCGGGTGCCGGTCTGGCACCGCACCGACTCGCACACCGCGCTCACCAATGCCGCGCTGCTGCTGCCCGGGGACGTGGCGATCGGGTTGTCGCACTCCGGGCGTACCCGTGAGGTCATCGAAACGCTCGCCGAGGCGGCCGACCACGGCGCGCTCACCGTCGCGGTCACCAGCTACAGCCGCTCGCCGCTGGCCGAGGTCGCCGACGTCGTCTTCACCACCGCGGTGCAGGAGACGACGTTCCGGCTCGCCGCCCTCTCCGCGCTCCATTCCCAGCTGCTGGTGCTCGACCTGATCTACGTGGCGGTGGCCCAGCGCACCTACGAGCGCACCGCCGAGGCGCTGGAGCTCACCGTGCGCGCGGTCGACGCCCACCGGCTGCCCGAGAAGGTTCCGACCCGCAAGCGCGGGCGTGCGAAAGGACAACCGTGACCGTCACCAGCAGCGAATATCTCGTCCGCGTCCAGGCCGCGATCGACAAGGTCGGCGCCGGGCAGCAGGAGCAGAAGCACCGGGCCGCCGACCTCCTCGCCCGGGCCGTCCGCGACGGTGGCGTCATCCAGGCGTTCGGCTGCGGCCACTCCGAGGCCCTCGCCATGGAGATCGCGGGACGGGCCGGCGGCCTGGTGCCCACCAACCGCATCGCGTTGCGCGACGTCGTGCTGTACGGCGGGGACCCGCTCGCGGTCCTCCAGGACCCGGCCGTCGAGCGGCGCACCGACATCGCCCACCGGCTGTACGAGCTCGCGCCCGTCACGCCCGGCGACGCGTTCGTCATCGCCTCGAACTCCGGCATCAACGGGGCGGTCGTCGAGATGGCGCTGCTCGTCAAGGAGCGCGGCCACCCGCTGATCGCGATCACGTCCGCCGAGCACTCGGCCGGGGTCGACTCGCGGCACCCCAGCGGCCGCAAGCTCGGCGAGATCGCCGACGTGGTGCTCGACAACGGCGCGCCGTACGGGGACGCCGCGCTCCCGCTGCCCGGCGGGGGAGCCGTCGGCGCCGTGTCGTCGATCACCGCGGCCCTGCTGGCGCAGCAGCTCGTCGCCGAGGTGGTCGCCCGGCTGCTGGACGCCGGTGTCACCCCGCCGGTCTACCTGTCGGACAACGTGCCCGGCGGCAAGGAGCACAACGCCGCGATGGAGGCGAGGTACGCCGGGCGGATCCGGCGCACCGCATAGAGCGTCGGTACGTCCTGGCGCAGGGTCTGGCCACCCTGCCGGTCAGCTGGGGCTACCGCGGTTCAACGGCACATCCGCGCCGGAACGACCGCCGGCACGGTCCAGTGATCCGAGGGGTTCTCCATGTCTGTCACAAGGCAACGACTAGCAGGAATCCTGGCGGCGGCTCTGGCCGGGGCGGGCGCTGTGGCCCTCTCCACCGAGCCCGCCGCGGCCGCCGACTGCGGCTACCTGTTCGACGACTTCCACTACACCTCGTCCGCCGACCCCACGCTGACCGCGAACGGGTGGACGCCGCGCACGTACTCCGGCGGACCCGGCGTGCCCGGCGCCACGTGGTCGGCGAACAGCATCACGTTCCCCACCTCCGGCGGCCAGAAGGTGCTCCAGCTGACCGCCTTGACCGACGGCACCGGCGCGGGCACCAACCACGCCGAGCTCTACTCGGCGCAGAAGCGCTACCTCGACGGCACCTACGCCAGCCGGGTCCGGTTCACCGACACGCCGGTCAGCGGCGCCGACGGCGACCACATCAACCAGACCTTCTTCACGATCAGCCCGCTGAACGGGGACCTCGACCCCACCTACAGCGAGCTGGACATCTCCGAGTACCTGCCGAACGGCGGCTGGGGCGAGACCGGGCCGATCAACTACCAGACCAGCTGGTACACGTACCGCAACGATCCCTGGTACGCCGACAACGTGCACTCGGAGCAGCGCAGGAGCCTGGACGGGTGGCACGACCTGGTGGCGCAGGTCGCCAACGGGCACATCGTCTACTACATCGACGGCGTGCAGGTCGGCGACCACTCCGGCAAGTACTACCCGCGCCAGACGATGACGATCAACTGGAACCTGTGGTTCATCGACACGGCGGCGCACACGGGCGGGCTGAGCACGTACGTCGAACAGGTCGACTGGGTCCTGTTCGCCAAGAACCAGGTGCTCTCGCCGGCGCAGGTGACCTCGCAGACGTCGGGCTACCGGTCGGCCGGCAGCACGTTCGTCGACACGGTGGCCGGCACCGGCACCTGCTCCACCCCGCCGACGACGCCGCCCACCACGCCACCGACCACGCCACCGACCACGCCGCCCACCACCACCCCGCCCCCGGCCACCGGCTGTGCTGACGCGCCCGCCTGGGCGATCGGGACGGTCTACACCGGCGGCACCCTGGTGAAGCACGAGCGCAGCCGCAACGGCGACCCGAGCGGCCCGAAGTCCGGCGACGGCGTGCACCTGTGGCGCGCCAAGTACTGGACCCAGGGCTCCGAGCCCGGCTGGACCGACCAGTGGCAGGACCTCGGCCGCTGCTGATCCCCGCCACGGGAGCGGGACGGACGCGTCCCGCTCCCACTCGATCCTCGACGTGGACCGCGTGGTCGCCGCCGGAACGCCCCGGATCGGCGTCATCATCCCCGTCTGGGCTCTCCTTGTTCGGCTACTCCGGCGACTAGATCACAGCAGGTGGCCGTGGCTTGATCGCGTTTGCCAGGATCGGCCCGTGTCTCCTACCCGGTCTGAGCTGCGGCCCGACCCCGCGGCTCCGGCCGAGGGTGCCCGGCCGCGCTGGTGGTCGCGCCTGCGGCTGCCGCTGATCCTCGTCGCGGCGGCCGCCCTGGCGGCGTACGGCCTGCGCGGCCGCTTCCCCGACCCGCGCGAGTTCCTGGGCGCGCTGACCGGCGCGGACTACTGGTGGGTCGCGCTGGCGGCGGCGCTGCAGGCCGTCTCGCTGGCGGCGTTCGCCTGGCAGCAGCGGCAGTTGTTGCGGGCGTTCGGCGTGCGCATCAGAGCCCGTTTCGCCCTGGCGGTGACCCTCGCCCGTACGGCCATCTCGATCTCGATGCCCGCCGGCGCGGCAGTCTCCGCGGGCTACGCCGGCCGCCAGTACGTCCGCGCCGGCGCCACCAAGGAGATCGCCGCCGCCTCCATGATCGTCTCGGGGCTGGCCTCCATCGGCGGCCTGGCCCTGCTGTACGTGGTGCTCGGCGCGGCCCTGCTGACCACCGACCCGGACCTGCTCGCCGGCCCGCAACCGCTGATCGTGGTCGGGGGCCTCGTCGCGGTCACCGCCGCCGCCGTCATCGTGGGCCGCCGCGCGATGCGCCGCCCGCCCCGTCCCGGCACGGCGCGCCCCCGTTCCACCAACAGGCTTCTGGTGTACGCCCGGACCCTGCTCACGTCGGCCGCCGAGGCCTGGCGCGCGGGCGCCGCCCTCCGCTCCCGCGAGTGGATCACCGGGGTCCTGTACTACACCGTCAACTGGCTCACGGATCTGCTCTGCCTGGCCGCGACGTGCCGCGCCGTGGGCCTGCCGGTGGGCGTCACCACGCTGGCCGGCATCTACCTGGGCGTGCAGATCGTCCGCCAGGTGCCGCTCACGCCGGGCGGCGTGGGCGTGGTCGACACGGCCCTGGTCGCCGGCCTCACCGCCGCGGGTGCCACGGCGGCCACGGCGGCGGCCGCGGTCGTCATCTACCGCCTGCTCTCCTGCTGGCTCCTCATCCCGGCGGGCGGCGTGGCGGCCCTCTACCTGCGCCGCCCGGCGTTCTTCTCGCCGTCGTCCTCGCCGGCCTCGCCGTCGCCCTCATCCTCGCCCTCATCCTCGCCCGAGGCCTAGCTGGGAGCGCTCTGGTGAGGGCGACGTGGCCCTCGCCGAGGTCGAAGTCCGCCGGCGGGACCCCGCCGACCTCCCCGGCGAGAAGCCGGTCCGGAAGCCGTCGCCGCAGGTCACGCCCGACCTCAGCCCACGGGGCGCAGGCAATCGCGGTGACGCCCCGCTCAAACGCGACAGCAGCCGTCGTGAATGACATCGATGACGACGACAACGTGACCCGCCGGGATCTCGGCGTCCATTCCCACGATCGGCACGGACTCCGATCGTTCGCGGAGCGGGCGGCCGCGCAAGGAGATTTTCGGGTCAGAGAAGCTCTACGGCGACGTCGTAAGCGCCGTAGGCCTCCGGGACGGTGGTGACCACCACCGCGCCCATCTCCCGCGCCTCGTGCACCACCTGGCCCACCATGATCGGGCCGATCAGGGCCGCCTGCATCGGGTAGTGCTCCAGCCGAGGCGCGGCGATCAGGCCGGCCTCGATGGCGCCGTGCCAGGTCAGCGCCTGCTCGGTGATGCCGGAACGGCCGAAGATGTGCCGCCACACCTTCTCCGGGTGTCGCATCGCGGCCTGCGCCTCGGCGACCGGCAGGGCCGGCATGACGAGCGTCCCTTCGCCCGCCTCGGCGTTCTCCAGCATCTTCATTGCTTCGGGGTGGCCCGCGAACAACTCGACAACTGCCGAGGCGTCGAGGATGCGGGGTGGGCGAGCGGCGGTCATGCCTCGCGCTCCGCCCGGCGACGCGCTTGGATCTCGGCCAGGCGCGCGTCCGCCGCGTCCATCTTGGCTTGGAACGCGTCCCATTCGTCCTGGGTCCACGGGCCCGGCTCGGGCAGCCCGAGAGCGGCGGCGAACTCCTTGACGGCGGGCGAGGCGTGGATCAGTACCGGGGTGTCATCAGTCATGGCGGAGACAGTAACGAAACGGGTAGTCCCGCGACATCCCTCGATCGAGTGGTCCCGGGACGGTTGCCGTAACCGGCTGAGCAGGCGCGATGATCTACGATCGTCCAGGTGGAACCCGCTCGCCTGCACTCGGCACACTGCCCACAGGGAAGACCCTCCGCCGGCCGGCGGCTCGACGTGTTCCCCGACTACGGCGCCTTCCCGGTCTGGGGCTGGATCACCCTCCCGGCGCGCGGGGAGCGCCCGGCCCGGACGGTCCACGGCGGCGTCAGCCCGCGCAGTCTCGGCATCACCGAGGAGCTCGCCGCGGCATTGCAGGAGTGGTCGCTCTGGCAGGAGCGGCACCAGGCAGGCCCCGACCTGTGGAGCATCGAGAACGCCCCGCCGACCACCCCCGAGGAGTGGGCCGCCTGGAACACCCGCGGTCGCCGCCTGTCCGAACGGCTGGCCGAGGAGACCGGCGACTTGGTGGTCTACCTGTGGCCGCGCGACGGCCGAGACCCGGATTGCCCCCACTGCGGCGAGCGAGCGAGATAGAACGTTCGTTCTCGGGGCGTCAGGCGGTGAACCAGTCGGGGAAGGCCTTGCGCATGTGACTTCGTACGTTGTCGATGCCCCAGTTGTGTCCCATCGCGCGCCGGCACTCCGCTGCCGTGAAGCCGAGTTGCCGGAGCAGGACGAACTCGGCGAGGAACCGGGCGGAGAAGAGCATGGCGACCATCGGCTCGACGTTGGTGTTGTCGTGACTCGGCAGCACGTGTCCGATGCCGTCCCGGATGTCGCGGAGCCGCCTGATCCACTTGTCCTCATCGCCGATGATGTCGTCCATCGCGTGGCCGGTCTGGCGCAGCAGGTCGCGCATGCGATACGAGTACGACTTGCGATGGGCGTAGGAGATGGCGGCCTTGAGCCAGTCATGATGTTCGGGTCGTGTGGTGCGTATCGCCTCGAGGATCTCCGCACTCCGCGTCCGGTCCTCGGGCGACTTCTTCTCCAAGCCGGGGTGGAGACTGCGATGCAGGCCCTCCAGCGCCGACGCGATGGTGAACATCTGCTGTTGCAGGTAGCCCGCCGAGTCGCGACGCAGCGAGAAGACGAGGTCGCACGCGGCGCCCGACTGGGCCTGCACGTCGAACCAGCGGGGAACGAGGTCTCGGAAGTCGACGTTCGGCGGGTAGGAGGGGCAGTTCATCCCGAAACGCATGTGCTGTCGGATCATGGGCTTCTCCGGCGGCGTCATGTCGGTCGTCCGGCGGCGAACTGTGTAGGCGTCGTACGGCCAGCCGCTCATCGCCTTGCCGGTGCCGTCGTTGTTGCCCACCCGGATGGCGAACGCCCGGCAATCCTGGCCGGTGGCAAGGCTCAGCAACTGTTCCAGCGGCCGGATGTACCGATACTCGATGTCCTGCAGCGAGTGCGGGGCCCGGAGCCTCAACTCGACGTCCTCGTGGCTGGAGAAGCCGGATTCCGTCAGGCGACCGTGTCGAGACTCGCTCACGCGGCCCACGGAGATCTCGCACCCGTCGATCGTCGCGTCGAGGAGGGGCAGGCTCAGCAGCTCGACCGTTTCGGCTTCCCCGGTCGACGTCCATCGGTAGGGGGTGCGGTTCACCCACTCCGTCAGGTTGCCGAGCCGGAACGAGGCACGATCGAAGCGGCCGGCACCCTCCTGGAGATGTGCGTGTCCGAGGAGCGCCGTGCCCACGAAAAGCGTGCGGCGTGATTCCTGCGTTCGCATGTTCCGGCTCGTCGAACTGGCGGTCTCGGTGAGGTCGAGGAGAGTCAGGCGAACGCCCATGCTTTGCCCGTGCAGGACCGGGGCGTCGAAACGGTCGTCGTCATGGCCGGGCAAGGGGTGCGCCGCGTCGACGGTGTAGAGCTCGAGCTCCGGGTGGGTCTCCCCGAAACGCAGGGTGCCATGGTGTTGTTTGCCCGGCCGGCCCGGCAGCCACCACTGGCCGACGAAAGCCGCCTCGTCGAATCGCCGCACGACCTGGATCGTAGGCGAGATCGTCAGGTGCGGCGGCGGGGCCGGCGCTGGGCCGGCTTGCCGGGGGCGCCGCCCAGCCGCAGCAGGGCGCCGCGGCGGGTGGCGGCGGCCGCCAGGGTCTGCGAGTGGTGCGGGCCGAGGGTGTGGATCAAGCGGTGGACCGTGTCCTCGAGGAGGGCCCGGGCGGGCAGCAGCGCGCCCGAGGCGAGCATGGCGCGGGCCAGGTCGTGGGCCACGGTCAGGGTTTCCGGGTGGTCGGGGCCCAGGGTGTCGCGCCAGGCGGCGTGCAGGTCGGTGGCGATGGTGCGGGCCGGGCGGGGCTTGCCGCGGTGCAGGAGGCTGACGACGAGGCGGCGGGCGGCGGCGCGCAGGGCCGGGTCGGTGCTGTGGGCGGCGTCGGCGGCGACCAGGTGGGGGGCGAGGGCGGCCCAGCGTGGCCAGGTCGCCGGGTCCTCGACCGTGGTGGGGGTGGCGGCGGCGACCAGGGCGCCGGCGTAGCGGCGGCAGACCGGGAGGGCGTCCGGGCCGAGGTCTTCGCGGACGGCGTCGCGGATCGGGTCGGGGACGGTGAGGCCGCCGGCGCCCGTGACGGCCAGGCCCTCGCCGGTCAGGGTGGCGGCGACGGCGGGGAAACCGGCGGGCGTGACCTGGCCGAGCGGGTGGGGGAGGAGGGCCAGGCCGCCGGTGAAGACGTCCAGCGGGATGGGGGCGGGGTGCAGCACGGCGCACAGGCAGAGCAGCTGAGCGGCGGCCGGGTGGTCGTCGCCCAGCCGGTCGATTGTCAGGGTCGCCATCCCACCGGTTATAGCGGTCCGCAAAAAGCATCCGAAAAGCGGCTGTAGGCGCTTTTCGCAGGTCCGGGCCGCGGCGAGGACGATCATGCCATCTCGAAAACGGCGCGAGTCAATCGAAAGAGTGACCCTTTCCATCGGTGGCCGTTGATGGTTTGGTGGCGGCATGAGACGGAGAAGCGCGTTCATCGTTCTGCTGACCGCCGTGCTCGTCGGGGCGTCCGCGACGCCGGCCGGGGCGGCCCCGGACACTCGCAAACCGTACAAATATCAGTTTCTCCAGCCGGGCGGGCAGCCGCGCCTGACCGAGACGGTGCCGGTCAATGTGGTCTTCGTCGGCTATGAGCCGGATCGGAAGGCGTTCACCGGGCAGCTCGCGAAGAAGTACGAGCCCGTGGTGCGCTCGCGCCTTCTGTACGACGTGGTGGAGAAGCTCGGGATCACTTACACCTACGATTACCACCTCACGTACGCCGACAAGGCATACGAGAACAGGTTTTTCGGGCAGTTGAGCCGGATGGCGAAACCGGCGCCGCTCACCGAATATCAGACGGCCTACAACGCTCAGCCGCAGCGCACGCGGACCGTCACGAACAATCACACGATCGACGCGCCGAGCGTGGAGAAGTGGCTCGCCCTCCACCCGCCGTCCGGTGTGGACACGCGCCGCAACACCGTCTTCTTCGTCAACTGGTACGGGCGGCCGGACTTCAAGTTCCACGTCTACACCAAGACCGGCGAGCCCGACCCGGACACCGGCCACGACTTCGGCGCCGAGACGGACAGCCGCAAGGTGATCGCGTGGGGCGGCACGACCGCCGACGACGAGGAGACCGGCCTGCGCAGCACTCGCCGGGTCTGGTTCCACGACCTGTCCGCCGGCCCCGAGGCGTGGACCGCCAACTACGACGTGACCAGCGCCGACGTGGACGGCGACGGCGAGGCCGATTACCGCATGCCCCCCGTCTGGGAGTACGCGCCGAACGGCTACCGGTCGCCGAGCGCTCTGCCGGGCGACCTCGGCCGGATCACGCGGTACGTGGCGCTGAACCTGCTCATGACGCCGTCGCCGCTCTATCCGCCCGAGCTGCCCACCGCCGAGCCGCCGCGCACGATCAACCTCGACAGCAACACCTACGAGGGCTGGCCCGGCGTCGACGCCTCGGCGCGCTATCAGAAGCCCGCGTACGTCGTCGACGAGCTCTCCGAGCTGCGCTGGCGCAACAAGTTCTCCTACGACAGCCAGGATCTGCCGTACGACGACCGCGCCGAGGAATGCTACGTCGGCCTGCTCGAGGACGTCAGCTGCTACCCCGGCTCCGGCTATCCGGCGTTCGCCAACCTCTACCTCTACAACCGCGAGAACCTCGCCCGCACCCAGGACGACCAGGGCCGGGTCGACTACGAGCTGCCGATCTTCAACTACGCGGTCGGGCCCGGCGTGGACACCCCGGGGCTGGGCTTCGCGGACGACGACTGGGTGACGGGCGACCAGTCGTACGTCTTCAACTTCATCTCCCCCGAGGTGGTGGCGCGCGGCTACGGCCTGACCACCACGCAGATCCACGAGGTCGGCCACCACCTGGGCATGTCGCACCCGCACGACGGCTACGACAGCGAGACCGGTGTCTCCTACGGGCCCGCCGGTGAGTTCTTCTACGTCTGGGGCGGCGACGAGAACAACACCGTCATGAGCTACATCGACGTGAACTGGGACTTCAGCCAGTTCGACCGGGACAACAGCGACCGGTGGCTGACCGCCGTCCATTGGGAGGCCGCCAACCGTCTCGCGGCGACCGTCCCGGGTGGCACGGACTTGAGGGCCGCCGACGCGCTGCTCGGCGTCGCCAAGCTGGCCTTCGCCAAGCACGACTACCGTGCCGCGTACGCGCTGAGCGAGGCGGCGTACTACAAGGTCCGCGACGCCGCGACGAGGGCCGGCGTGAACCCCGACTCGGCCGCCACAGCGCTCAAGTCCGAGGCGGACGCCGTCCGCAAGGCCGCCGACACGGACAGCCCGCACGCGTTCATCGACACGCTGGGACCGGAGAGCCCGCGTAGTAAGCCGTAAGGACGAGGCGATTCCGGCTGCCGTACCCGAGAAGGGCGGCAGCCGGTCGCTACTGTGCAAGTTGTGACCGAGGAGCTGCCGGGTTTCGTACGGCGCGAATTCCTGCCCAGTCCCGACGGGCGCGCCATCGCGACGCTGGCCTGGTCGTGCGACGGGCGCCGGCTCGCCACCGGTGGCCTCGGCGGTGACATCTGGGAAGCGGGCGAGGGCGGCGGGTTCCGGCGCACGCTCATGTTCGGCGGCCCGCACGAGGACCTGTTCCAGGTGGTCTGGTCGCCCACCGACCCGGACGTCTTCGCCTACGTGCAGGAGGACTGGGTCACGCTGGCCCGGGTGGGCGCCGACGGCCGCAGCGCCGAAAAGGTGTGGAGCCGGTCGTTCACCTCCGACCGCAGCCTGCGCGGCGTGGTCGCGTTCGCGCCGGCCGGCGACCGGATCGCGGTGGCCGGCCCGGTCTACATCGACGTGGTCGCGGTGGCCGACCAGGAGCTGCTCGCGTCGTACCGGGTCGGCTTCGACGACCTCGCCATGCTCTCCTGGTCGCCCACCGAGAACAGGCTGCTGCTGGTCGGCGACGACCTGGTCGCGCTGATGGAGCCGGACCGCTCCGACCGGCTCGTGCCGAAGCCGTACCACCGGATCCGCTGGACGGCGTGGGCGCCGGACGGGCGCACCTTCGCGCTCGTCGACGACCAGTCGCTGGTGCGGGTCTACTCGACCGACGGCGCCCAGCGGGTTTTCCTCGAGGGACACACCGGCGGCCTGCTCAGCGTGGAGTTCTCCGCCGACGGCCGGCTGCTCTACTCGGTCGGGCTCGACCACATGCTGCGGCTGTGGCGCACCGACACCTGGGAGCGGGTCGGGCGGGTCGACCTCGGCGTCACGCACGAGTTCGTCGGCGGGCTCGCGGCGGCGCCGCATCGCCCGCTGCTGGCCCGGCGCAGCATCGACCCGAGCGGTGTCGAGTTGTACGAGGCGGACTACGCGCGCCTGGTGGGGGAGAGCCCCGAGGTGCCCCGCACGTACGCGAACGCGAAGGTGGTGCTGCTCGGCGACACCGGGGTGGGCAAGTCCGGCCTCGGGCTGGTGCTCACCGGCCGGCCGTACGAGCCGACCGACTCCACCCACGCCCGCAAGGTGCGCTCGCTCGACGTGTGCGAGGTGGAGCGCCCCGACGGCGGTGTCGAGCGCCGCGAGATCCTGCTGTGGGACATGGCCGGGCAGCCCGCCTACCGCCTCGTCCACCAGCTGCATCTCGCCGAGGTCGCGGCCGCGCTGATCGTCTTCGACGCGCGCAGCGAGATCGACCCGTTCGCCGGCGTGCGCTACTGGGTGCGGGCGATGCGGCAGCGCACGGCCCGCACCGAGACGCCGCTGATCCTGGTGGCGGCCCGCACCGACATCGGGGGCCGGCCGGTCAGCCGGGTCCGCGTCGACGCGCTGCGCGACCAGTTGGGGCTGGCCGGCTACTTCGAGACCAGCGCGAAGGACGACAAGCAGATCGCCGAGCTCGGCGCGGCGATCCGTGAGGTGATCGACTGGTCGTCGCTGCCCCGCTCGGTCTCCAGCGACCTCTTCGACCAGATCAAGCAGTTCCTGCTGGACGAGGCGGCCTCGCGGCGGCTGGCCACGACCGGGGAGCTGTTCCGGGCGTTTCGCCCGCGCGCCGCCGAGGTCAGCGAGGAGGAGCTGCGCGCCAGCTTCGACACGTGTGTGCGCCTGCTGGAGCTGCGTGATCTGGTGCGCCGGCTCTCGTTCGGCGACTTCGTGCTGCTGCGGCCGGAGCTGCTCGACTCGTACGCTGCCGCGCTCGTCATCGCGGCCCGCGACCAGCCGGACGGCCTCGGGTACATCGCGGAGGACGACGCGCTGGCGGGCCGCTTCCCGATCCCGTCGGCGGACCGGCTCCCCGCGGCGGAGGAGCGGCTGCTGCTGATCGCCGTGGTCGAGGAGCTGCTCCGGCACGACCTGGTGCTGCGCGAGCCCACCGCCGACGGCATCGACCTGGTCTTCCCGTCACAGCTCACCGCCGACCGCCCGGACGCCCCGTCGCCCGACGCCGAGGACGTCGTCTTCCAGTTCGACGGCGCGGTCCAGACGGTGTACGCGACGCTGGCGGTCCGCCTCGCGCACGTCCCCGAATACCGCCGCGACGGGATGTGGCGCGACGCCAGCGCCTACCGGGCCCGGGTCGGCGGGGTCTGCGGCCTGCGCGTCCGGCAGACCCAGGAGGGCCACGGCGAGCTGGCGGTCTTCTTCACCGGCCCGGCCAGCGAGGAGACCCGTTTCCTCTTCGAGGAGTACGTGCGCAACCACCTGGAGGCGCGGGCGGTGCCCGGCTCGGTCCAGCGCGACCGCATCTACACGTGCCCCGGCTGCGCCTACCGCGTCCCGGTCGACCTGGTCCGCCGCCGCCAGGGCCGCGGGGACCGCAGCATGGCCTGCCCCGACTGTGAGGACGTCCGGATCTCCCTGCTCGACCGCGAGGACCGGCTGAGCGCCGACCGGGGTGTCGTGGCGCGCCCCTCGGTGGACGCCGGCAAGACGAAGAGCAGCGCGGCGGTGCGCGACATGAACGCCAGCGCGGACGAGGAGCGGGACCAGGCGGCGGCCACGGCGTCGGTGTTCGGCAAGGAGTACACCAGGCACTACGACGTCTTCCTGTCGTACCACCCGCGTGACCGCGACGCCATCGACAAGATCGCGGACGAGCTGCGCAGGACGGGCCTGCTGCCCGTGCTGGCGCCGCCGGATCACCGGTCCGAGGCCGATCGGCGTGCCTGGGCGCACCAGCAGATCGGATGGTCGAGGAGCGGCGCGGTGTTCCTCGGGCCCCATGGGCTGAGCGAGGAGCAGGAGACCGACCTGACCCTGCTGGTCGCCGCACAGACCCAGCGCCCGAAGTTCCGGATCGTTCCGGCGCTCCTGCCCGGCGCCGGCCGGCTGACCTGGCCACTGGCACGGTGGACAGGGGCCGACCTGACCACCGGCGACCAAGGCATCGACGAGCTGCGCTGGCTGATCACCGGCGAGCGCCCCCGCGACGAGTTCCCCCGCTGAGCGGCCCCGCAACGAGCCGCCCAAGGGCAGGGCGGCACGGAGGCAGGGCGCACGGAGGCGGGGGAGCGGTCATGGTGAGGGGCCGCCTCCGGACAGGAGACGGCCCCTCGGGCGGAGCGGGTCAGCCCTTGACGCTGCCGGCGAGCAGTCCTCGCACGAAGTAGCGCTGGAGCAGCAGGAACACCACCACGGGAACCACGATCGACACGAAGGCGCCGGCCGACAGGAGCTGCCAGGCCGTGCCGCGGGTGCCGCTCAGGTTGGCGAGCTGGAGCGTGATCGGGGCCACCTCGTCGCCGCCGCCGGCGAAGACGAGGGCGACCAGCAGGTCGTTCCAGACCCAGAGGAACTGGAAGATGCCGAACGCCGCCAGTGCCGGGGTGAGCAGCGGGAGCATCACCTTGAAGAAGATCGACACGTGGCCGGCGCCGTCGATGCGGGCCGCCTCGATCAGGCCGCTCGGGATCTCACGCATGAAGTTGTGCAGCAGGTAGATCGCCAGCGGCAGCGCGAACGTCGAGTGCGAGATCCACAGCGTCCAGAACGTGCCGGTCAGGTCGATGTTCACGAAGATCTCGAGGAGCGGGATCAGCGTGACCTGCAACGGCACGATCTGGAGCGCGAAGACCACGATGAACAGCACGTTGCGGCCCGGGAAGTTGATCCACGCGAAGGCGTACGCCGCGAGCGTCGCCAGCGCCATCGGGATCAGCACCGCCGGGATGCAGATCATCAGCGAGTTGACGAAGTAGGACGCCAGGTTGACGCCGCCGTCCTCGCCGAACACCGCCTTGTAGTTGTCCATCGTGACGGTCGGGTCGGAGAAGAACGTCCACCAGCCCGTCGTCTTGATCGCGCGCTCCGGCCGGAACGAGGAGACGAGCAGGCCGAACGTCGGGATCGTCCACAGCACGGCGAGCACGATCGCCGCGAGCGAGGCCCACGGCGAGCTGAGCCGCTTCTTCGCCACCGAGGCCGCGGTCGGCTTGTCCGGGGTCAGCGGGGGCGTCGTCGTCACAGGAGTCGCCGCGGTCATGATGCCTCCGAACGACGGAGCGTGCGAATGTTGTAGGCGACGATCGGGATGACCAGGATGAACAGCAGCACCGCGAGCGCGGCGCCGAGGCCCTGGTTGTCCGCCCGGAACGTCTGGCTGTAGAACTCGTTCGCCACCACGCTGGTCTTGAACTGGCCGCCGGTCATCGTCCGCACGATGTCGAAGACCTTCAGCGTCGCGATGCCGATCGTGGTCAGCACGACGACGACGGTCGGCTGCACGCTCGGCAGCGTGATCTTGCGGAACATGCTCCACGCGTTCACGCCGTCGAGGCGGGCCGCCTCGATGATGTCGTCCGGGATCGCCTTGATCGCGGCCGACAGGATCGTCATCGCGAAGCCGGCCTGGATCCAGATCATCACGACGATGAGCAGGAACGTGTTGAGCGGCGACTCGATCAGCAGCTGCTGCGGCTTGCCGCCCAGCCAGACGATGATCTGGTTGATCAGGCCGATCTGCTTCACGTTGCCCTGGTCGGGGCGGTATTCGTACATGAACTTCCAGATCACGCCGGCCGCCACGAAGGAGATCGACATGGGCAGGAAGATGAGGGCCTTGGCGAACGACTCGAACCGCGACTTGTCCACCAGGATCGCGTAGACCAGGCCGATGGCCGTGGCCACGAACGGCACCAGCACGACCCAGATCACCGTGTTGCGCAGGACCGTGAGCTGGTCCTTGTCGGTGAAGATCGTGCCGTAGTTGTCGAGGCCGATGAAGTTCTTGCCGGCCGCGTCGAAGAACGACTCGTAGATCGTGCGAAGCCCGGGATAGATGAGGCCGACGGCGAGCAGGAGCACGGTCGGCAGCAGGTAGAGCCACGCGACGACCTTGTCGCCGCGCCGGCCGCCGAACTTGGCGGCGATGAAGAGGATGATGCCCAGCACCGCAGCGAAGAGCAGCAGCGCCGCGAGCATCTGCAGAATTTTCTCGGGGGTGGTGGAGGCGGTGTTGAACACGCGACCCGGACCTCCTTGTGCGCTGGACTGGTAGAAGAGGGGTGGGGCCGGTCGGGTTCTCCCGACCGGCCCCGGTGACGCTATGTGATTACTTCGGCCACGACTTTTCGATGTTGTCCAGCGTGGTCTTGGTGTCCTGGCCGGTGATCCAGTTGGTCGCCTGCTTCCAGAACGAGTCCGAGCCGACGGCGGCGGGCATCTGGTCCGAGCCGTCGAAGCGGAAGGTCGCCTTCGGGTCGAGCAGGATGGTGCCGGCGAGCTTGTCGATCGGGTTGGTCAGGTTGTTGGGGTCGAGGCCCTTGTTGGCCGTGACCCAGCCCGACGAGAGCTTGGCCTTGATGTTCGCCCAGGTGTCCGAGGAGAGGTAGGTCTGGAAGGCCTTGACCTCGGGACGGTCGGCGAACGCCACGACGAACTCACCCGCGCCGAGGACCGGCTTGGTGTTGGCGTCCTTGCCCGGCAGGTAGAACGCGAAGACGTCGCCGTCCTCGGCCACCTTGGTGCCCTTGGGGAAGTTGGCCGCGTAGAAGCTGGCCTGGCGGTGCAGCGAGCAGGTGCCCTCGAGGATCGGCAGGCCCGCGTCCTGGAACGTGGTGGTCGCGATGCTCTTGACGTCGCCGAGACCGCCGTTGACGTACTTGTCGTTCTTCAGGTAGGTGCCGACCGCGTCGAGCGCGGCGGTGGCCTCCGGGCCGTTGAACGGGATGCTGTGGTTGACCCACTTGTCGTACGTCTCCGGGTCGCTGGTCCGGAGCATCATGTCTTCCATCCAGTCGGTGACCGGCCAGCCGGTCGCGTCACCGCTGCTGATGCCGGCGCACCACGGCTTCTTGCCGTCGGCGACCATCTTGTCGGTCAGCGCCTGGAGGTCGGCCAGCGTGGTCGGCACGGTGTAGCCGGCGTCCTTGAACTCCGACGGCGAGTACCACACCAGGGACTTCACGCTCGCGCCCAGCGGGGCGCCGTAGAACTTGCCGTCGATCGTGGTGTAGGACTTCCACGCCTTGTCCCAGAACTTGTCCACGTTGGCCGCGGTCTCGGCCGGGGCCTCCTTGGCCTTGCCGGTGGCGACCAGCTGCTTGACCAGGCCCGGCTGGGGCACGATCGCGAGGTCCGGCGGGTTGCCGGCCTTGGCGCGCACGAGGATCTGGGTCTCGAAGGACTTGTCACCCTCGTACTTGATGGTGGCGCCCGTGCAGTTCTCGAAGGGCTTGTAGGACTCCTTGTGCGGGGTGTCCTCGGGGGTCACGATGCCCGTGTAGATCGTGACGGTCTTGCCCTTGAGGTCGCCGAACTTCGTGTACGGCGCACAGTCGATGGCCGACGCGGACGCGTCCGTGCTGCCCTCGCTGTCAGAGTCGCCGCCGCCGCACGCGGCGAGGCTGAGGACCAGCCCGGCGCTCAGCGTGCCCGCGAACGCGGCCCGGCGAAAACGCGGGCCCGAAAGTTGACCGAACATACCGCTCCCTATGTCAAATCGCGCCTCCGACGTCCGAAGACGTCGCCGTCCGAAGCGCTACTTGGCTCACAGTCAAGAGGTAACCGGCACGTTGCGCAATGATTTCCGCTTGATCGACTCGATAACGATACGGCAGCGACGCACGCTGCGACTTAACCGGTTAAGGAAGAACCGCAGGTCATGGCCCGTAAAGGGCCTACAAGGCACCCTAGTCGCGAAGAGGCCACCCCGCCGGGATATCGTCGAATAGACGAGAGCGGGGTGGCCTGTTCGGCGGACGTGGCGCTGCCTGAAGTCAGCCTGCCATCGACAGGTACTTGAAGCCCAGGCGGGTCATCCGGTCGCGGCCGAGGACGTTGCGGCCGTCCAGGACGATCGGCGTGCGCATGAGCCCGACGACCTTGCCCCAATCGAGTTCGAGGTACTGCGCCCACTCGGTGACGAGCACGACCGCGTCGCAGTCGTCGAAGGCGCCGTCGATGGTCTCGCTCAGGAAGGGCGCCAGCTCCGGCTGCTCGCGCTTGAACCGCTCGCCGGCGATCGGGTCGTGCAGGCGCACCCGGGCGCCGCGGGCGATCAGCAGGTTGGCGATGTCGAGCGAGGGCGAGTCGCGCAGGTCGTCGGTGTTCGGCTTGAAGGCGATGCCCAGCAGGCCGATCCGGCGGCCCTTGAGGATGCGCAGCTCGTCCTGGAGGCGCTCCACGGCGATCGCGCGCTGGCGCTGGTTGATGTCGCGCGCCGCCTGGACGATCGGCATCTCGTAGTTGTACTCGGCGCCGGTGGCGATGAGGGCCTTGGTGTCCTTGCCGAAGCAGGAGCCGCCCCAGCCGACACCGGGCTGCAGGAACCGCGAGCCGATCCGCTGGTCGAGGCCGATGCCGCGGGCCACCTCGGTGATGTCCGCGCCGACCTTGCCGGCGAGCTGGCCGATCTCGTTCACGAAGCTGATCTTGAGAGCGAGGAAGGCGTTCGCCGCGTACTTGATCAGCTCGGCCGACGCGAGGTCGGTGGAGACCAGCGGGACGGCGGTGGTGTCGTCGGGGCGCGGCGCGAAACTCGGCGCGGTGAAGGTCTGGTTGATGATCGGCCGATAGAGCCGGTTCAGCACCTCGAGGCTGCGCGGATTGTCCGAGCCGATGACGATTCGGTCGGGAAAGAGCGTGTCGTGGATGGCGTTGCCCTCGCGCAGGAACTCCGGATTCGACGCGACCGCGAATTCGCACTGTTCCGGGCGGTCGTCACGCAGCGCGAACGAGTCGCGCAGAATGGCGTCGACCCAGTTTCCGCTGCCGATCGGCACGGTCGACTTGTTGACCACCACGGTGAAGTCGTTGTCGAGGTTCTGCGCGACGCTCTCGGCGGCCGAGCGCAGGTAGCGCAGGTCGGGGCTGCCGTCGGCGGCGGAGGGGGTCTGCACGGCCACGAAGACCACGTCGGCGCCGGGCACGGCCTGCTCGTACGAGGTCGTGAAGGTCAGGTTGGCCGCGGCCTCGGCGAGCAGGTCGTCCATGCCGGGCTCGTAGATCGGGCAGTGCCCGGCACGCAGCATGTCGACCTTGTCCTGGTCCAGGTCGACGCAGGTGACCTGGTGACCGAGGAAGGCGAGGCTGACACCGGTGGTGAGCCCGACGTAGCCAGTGCCGACAACGCAAACCTTCATCAAACGCTCCTCCACCGCGGTGGTCGGGCGACCGCCGCCTCCTGTGACACAGCGGACGTCACGCCGTCCCCGTAATCAAGGCCAGATGATACACAGCGTAGAAAAACGTCCGGCAAATCCTTGACGTACGGTATTCGGTTCATTCCTAAGAGTTGCCCACGTTTTTCCGCGATTCACCGGCCTCAATAGCTTGAGCGGTTTGCCCGCTCCGGCCCTCCATCCCCGCCGCGGGCGTCCCCAAACCCGGCAGGCTGCCCAAGACATGCACGATTGTCAACACCGGGTTTCCAGGGCTTGACAGCCGTATGTCCGGCATTCACGCTTCTGGGAGCGCTCCCAATATGACAGCCATCGATGGAAGGTGCCGGATGAGGCGCTCCACCCTGGCGGCGGTGCTCGCCGCGGTCCTGCTCAGCGCCCTGGCGGTGGTCCTTGCCCGGCCGCTGACCGCCACGGCGGCGGCCGTGGAGCCGTACTCCTGGAAGAACGTGCGGATCGACGGTGGTGGCTTCGTGCCGGCCGTCGTCTTCAATCCCGGCGAGCGCAACCTGATCTACGCGCGCACCGACATCGGCGGGGCGTACCGCTGGAACGAATCGGGACAGAGCTGGACGCCGCTGCTCGACTGGGTCGGGCAGGACAACTGGGGTTACAACGGCGTGGTCAGCATCGCGCCCGACCCGGTGCAGACCAACCGGGTCTACGCCGCCGCCGGGATGTACACCAACGGCTGGGACCCGAACAACGGCGCGATCCTGCGATCGTCCGACAAGGGAGACACCTGGCAGATCACCACGTTGCCGTTCAAGAACGGCGGCAACATGCCCGGGCGCGGCATGGGGGAGCGGCTCGCCGTCGACCCGCACCACAACAACACCGTCTACTACGCGGCCGAGGGCGGCAACGGGCTCTGGCGCAGCACCGACTACGGCGTGACGTGGGCCAGGGTCACCGCGTTCCCGAACGCCGGCAACTACGTGCAGGACCCGGACGACGCCACCGGCTACCTCAGCCAGAACCAGGGCCTGACCTGGGTCACCTTCGGCGCGGCCAACCAGATCTTCGTCGGCGTGGCGGACAAGCAGAACCCGGTCTACCGCTCGCGCGACAACGGCGTGACCTGGGAGCGCATCCCCGGCCAGCCGACCGGCTACCTCGCGCACAAGGGCGTCGTGCAGGGCAACTACCTGTTCATCGCGACGAGCGACACCGGCGGGCCGTACGACGGCGGCGCCGGCCAGGTGCAGCGCCTCGACCTCACCACCGGGACGTGGACCGACATCTCGCCGACGCCGGCCGGTGAGTCGCCCTACTACGGCTACTCCGGCCTGACCGTCGACAAGCAGAGGCCCGGCACCCTGATGGTCGCTACGCAGATCTCCTGGTGGCCCGACGCGATCTTCTTCCGCAGCACCGACAACGGCGCCACCTGGTCCCGGATCTGGGACTTCGCCGGCTACCCGGCCGTCACCAAGCGCTACACGATGGACATCTCGGCCAACCCGTGGCTCGACTTCAACACCAACCCGCAACCGCCGGAGTCGACACCGAAGCTCGGCTGGATGAACGAGACCCTGGCCATCGACCCGTTCAACTCCGACCGCTTCCTCTACGGCACGGGCGCCACCGTCTACGGCTCCACCGACCTCACCAAGTGGGACAGCGGCGGCACGATCACCATCAGGCCGATGGCCAAGGGCATCGAGGAGACCGCCGTCCTCGACCTCGCCAGCCCGCCCTCGGGAGCGCCGCTGGTCAGCGCGCTCGGCGACATCGGCGGCTTCCACCACGCCTCGCTCGACACGGTTCCGGCGAGCTTCCACGACACGCCCAGCCTGGGCAGCAACACCAGCCTCGACTTCGCCGAGCTCAACCCGCTGGTCTTCGCCCGGGCCGGCAACGCGGACGCGGCACCGCACCTCGGCATCTCCTCCGACGGCGGCAAGAACTGGTACCAGGGCCAGGAGCCGTCCGGGGTCACCGGCGGCGGCACCATCGCGGTCGGTGCCGACGCCACCGCCATGGTCTGGTCGCCGGGCGGCGCGGGCATCCACTTCAGCACCACCCGCGGCAGCTCCTGGACCGCGTCCACGGGCATCCCGGCCGGCGCGATCGTCGAGAGCGACAGGGTCAACCCCAAGACCTTCTACGGGTACGCCTCCGGCACGCTCTACACGAGCAAGGACGGCGGCGCGACGTTCACCGCGTCGGCGGCCGCGCTGCCCGCGAGCGGGCGGCTCCACTTCCACGCCGTGCCGGGCGCCGCGGGCGAGGTCTGGTTCGCGGGCAGTGCCGGGTTGCTGCGCTCGACCGACTCGGGCGCGACGTTCACCAAGGTCTCCACCGTGACGTCCGCGATCAACGTCGCGTTCGGCAAGCCGGCGCCCGGAACGACGCGGCCGGCCGTCTACCTGGTCGGCACCGTCGACGGGATCACCGGGGTGTTCCGCTCGGACGACACGGGCGCCACCTGGGTGCGGATCAACGACGACAAGCACCAGTACGGCAACGCCGGGGACGCGCTCGCCGCCGACCCGAACGTCTACGGGCGCGTCTACCTCGGCACCAACGGCCGCGGCATCCTCTACGCCGACAAGACGGGCACCTCCACGACCACGCCGCCCACCACGCCGCCCACCACGCCGCCCACCACGCCGCCCACCACGCCGCCCACCACGCCGCCCACCACGCCGCCGAC
>NZ_BOMI01000034.1 GCF_016862115.1 Paractinoplanes deccanensis | reverse complement strand
CCCACCACGCCGCCCACCACGCCGCCCACCACGCCGCCCACCACGCCGCCCACCACGCCGCCCACCACGCCGCCGACCACGCCGCCCACGTCGCCGGCCGGTGGCTGCGAGGCCACGTACCGGATCACCGGCCAGTGGCAGGGCGGCTTCCAGGCCGAGGTGACCGTCAAGAACACCGGCGCCACCGCGGCCACCGGCTGGAGCGCCGGGTGGACCTTCACCGCCGGCCAGACCCTGACCAACGCCTGGAACGGCACCGCCACCCAGACCGGCACCGCGGTCACCGTCCGCAACGCCGGATACAACGGCGCGCTCGCTGCCGGCGCGTCCACCACCTTCGGCTTCCTCGGCAGCGTCGCCGGAGCGAACAACCCCGTCCCCTCTCCCGTCACCTGTGCCCTCTCCTGAGAAAGGAATCCCCACGTGCGAGTACGACAACGAGTGAGAAGACGCCTGCGCCGCGGGCTGGCCTTCTCCGGCGCCGCCGTCCTCGGCGCCGGCGTGGCCCTCGCGGCCGGTGCCCCCGCCCTCGCCGCGCCCGGCTGCACCGTCGTCTACAAGGTGCAGAGCCAGTGGCCCGGCGGGTTCACCGGCGACATCGCGATCACCAACACCGGCGATCCGCTCACCAGCTGGAAGCTCGAGTACGACTTCCCCGACGCGGGCCAGAAGGTCGGCCAGGGCTGGAACGGCGTCTACGCCCAGAGCGGGCAGCACGTCACCGTGTCGAACGCGGCCTGGAACGGCAACCTCGGCACCAACGCCACCGTCAGCACCGGCTTCAACGGGACCTTCGGCTCGGCCAACCCGGTGCCCGGCGCGTTCACGCTCAACGGGGCGCCCTGCAACGGCGCCGTCGCCGCGCCCACCGTCGAGATCACGAGCCCGGCCGCGAACACCCGGTTCACCGCGCCGGCGTCGATCCCGATCACGGCCACGCCCACCGCGGCCTCCGGCGGCTCGATCAGCAAGGTCGAGTTCTACCACGACGGGCTGCTGCTCAACACCGACACGGCCGCTCCGTACTCGTACACCTGGGCGGGTGTGCCGAGTCAGGCCGCGGCCTATCACCTCCAGGCCATCGCGTACGACGCGAACGGGGTCAAGAGCAACACGGCCGACGTGCCGGTCTTCGTGGACGCCGCGACGACCCCGGCGATCGTCGCCGACGCCACCTCGGTGACCGTCTCGCCGGGCGGCAGCGCCACCTTCAAGCTGGCCCTGTCCAAGGCGCCCACGGCGAACGTGACCGTCGCCGTCGCCCGCAGCGCCGGGGCCACGACCGTGTCGGCCTCGCCGGCGTCGCTCACCTTCACCCCGTCCACCTGGAGCACCGGCCAGACGGTGACCGTCGCGGCCACCAGCGCGGCGGCGCTCGGGGCGACCGCCACCTTCTCGGCCACCGCGAGCGGGCACACCGCCGCCACGGTGAACGCGACCGTGGCACAGCAGGGCTCCGCGGACGCCCGGTTCACCCAGCTCTACAACGACATCAAGAACCCGGCCAACGGCTACTTCAGCCCGGACGGCGTGCCCTACCACTCGATCGAGACGCTGATCGACGAGGCGCCCGACCACGGCCACGAGACGACCTCCGAGGCGTTCAGCTACTGGCTGTGGCTCGAGGCCGAGCACGGGCACGCGTCGGGCGACTGGGCGCCCTTCAACAGCGCCTGGGCGACGATGGAGAAGTACATCATCCCGTCGCACGCCGACCAGCCCACCAACGACAAGTACGACGCGTCCAAGCCTGCGACGTACGCGGCCGAGTACCCGCTGCCGTCGCAGTACCCGTCGCAGCTCGACAACAGCGTCTCGGTCGGCAGCGACCCGCTGGCCTCGGAGCTGAAGAGCGCGTACGGCACCTCCGACATCTACGGCATGCACTGGCTGCTCGACGTCGACAACGTGTACGGCTTCGGCCGGTGCGGTGACGGCACGTCGAAGAACGTCTACATCAACACCTTCCAGCGCGGCCCGCAGGAGTCGACGTTCGAGACCGTGCCGCAGCCCTCCTGCGACACCTTCAAGCACGGCGGCCCGAACGGCTACCTGGACCTGTTCACCAAGGACTCCAGCTACGCCAAGCAGTGGAAGTACACCAACGCGCCCGACGCGGACTCCCGCGCGATCCAGGCGGCGTACTGGGCGTACACCTGGGCGACCGAGCAGGGCAAGCAGTCGCAGATCTCGGCGGCCGTCACGAACGCGGCCAAGATGGGTGACTACCTGCGGTACTCGTTCTACGACAAGTACTTCAAGCAGCCGGGCTGCGCCTCGACGTCGTGCGCCGCGGGCACCGGCAAGAACGCCAGCAACAACCTGATGTCCTGGTACTACGCCTGGGGCGGTGCGACCGACACGAGCGCCGGCTGGGCGTGGCGGATCGGCTCGAGCACCAGCCACTTCGGCTACCAGAACCCGATGGCCGCGTACATCCTGTCGAACGTCAGCGCCTTCGCCCCGAAGTCGCCGACCGCCAAGGCCGACTGGCAGGCCAGCCTCAACCGGCAGCTCGAGTTCTACCAGTGGCTGCAGTCGTCCGAGGGCGCCATCGCCGGTGGCGCGACCAACAGCTGGAACGGCAGCTACCAGGCCCGCCCGGCCGGCACGCCGACGTTCTACGGTCTCGCCTACGTCGAGGCCCCGGTGTACGAGGACCCGCCGTCGAACCGCTGGTTCGGCATGCAGACCTGGTCGCTGGAGCGCCTCGCCGAGTACTACTGGCTCACCAACGACGCCAAGGCGAAGTCGGTGCTCGACAAGTGGGTGCCGTGGGCCCTGGCCAACAGCACCATCAGCGCCACGGACTTCTCCATCCCGTCCGACATGGAGTGGTCGGGCGCCCCGGCCACGTGGAACCCGTCCTCGCCGGCGGCGAACACCAACCTGCACGTCACGGTGACGAGCAAGGGCCAGGACCTCGGCGTGGCGGGCTCGCTGGCCAAGCTGCTGACGTACTACGCGGCGAAGTCGGGCAACGCGGCGGCGAAGACCGCGGCGAAGAACCTGCTCGACGCGATCTGGACCAAGAAGGACGCCAAGGGCGTGTCGGTCACCGAGACCCGCGCCGACTACAACCGGATGGACGACACCTACAACGCGTCCACCGGACAGGGCATCTACATCCCGCCGGGCTGGAGCGGCACGATGCCCAACGGCGACGCCATCAAGCCGGGCGTGTCCTTCCTGGACATCCGCTCCTTCTACAAGAACGACCCGGACTTCCCGAAGGTCCAGGCCTACCTGAACGGCGGCCCCGCGCCCACGTTCAACTACCACCGCTTCTGGGCCCAGGTCGACGTCGCCACCGGCTACGCCGACTTCGCCCGCCTGTTCCCGAACGGCTGAGGGGGTTCGAGATGAGAAAACGCTGGCTTGTGTACGCCGTGAGCGCCGTCCTCGCCGCGGGCGCGGCCCTGGTCGGCCTCCCGGGCGCCGCCGAGGCCCATGGCGCGATCATGGTGCCGGGCAGCCGGACGTGGCTGTGCTACAAGGACGGCCGCAACCCGTCCACCGGGGCGATCGAGCCGACGAACGCGGCCTGCGCGGCGGCCGTCGCGCAGAGCGGCACGACGTCGCTCTACAACTGGTTCGCGGTGCTGCGCTCGGACGGGGCGGGCCGGATGTCCGGGTTCATCCCGGACGGCCAGCTCTGCTCGGGCGGCACCGGAGGCCCGTACAACTTCACGGGCTTCAACCTGGCCCGCGACGACTGGCCGGTGACGCACCTGACCTCGGGTGCGACGCTGGGGGTCAAGTACAACAACTGGGCGAAGCACCCGGGCACGTTCCGGCTCTACATCACCAAGGACAGCTGGAGCCCGACCCGGCCGCTCGCCTGGAGCGACCTGGAGTCCACGCCGTTCGACACGGAGACCAACCCGCCGGACAACGGCGGCCCGGGCAGTGACGACGGCTACTACTACTGGAACGCGAACCTGCCGTCCGGCAAGAGCGGCCGCCACCTGATCTACTCGGTGTGGCAGCGCTCGGACAGCAACGAGACGTTCTACGGCTGCTCCGACGTGGTCTTCGACGGCGGCAACGGCGAGGTCACCGGCATCCGGGGGAGCGGCACCACCCCGGGCACCCCGACGACGCCGACCACGCCGACGACGCCCACCACGCCGAACCCGGGTGGTTCCGACTGCTCGGCGATGTTCACCGTGACGGGCTCGTGGAACGGCGGCTTCCAGGCCGAGGTGATGGTGCACGCCGGCACCGCGGCGATCGGCAAGTGGACGGTCTCGTGGACCTGGCCGGGCGGGCAGACCCTGACCCAGGCCTGGAGCGGCACGGCGTCGTCCAGCGGCTCCATGGTCTCGGTCAAGAACGCCACCTGGAACGGCACGGTGGCGGCCAACGGCCAGACGACGTTCGGCCTGATCGGCTCGGGCGCCGCCCCACCCTCAGTGAACAACCTGGCCTGCTCCACGGCCTGACCTTCCACCCACCCCACCCGACGGCGGCGCGAGTCCACTCGCGCCGCCGTCGGCGCACCTCTGTCACCCCTCCACCCCCCCTCGGCGGCACCGTACCTTGGCCGCGCCCGCGTTGTGGCCTCCTGGGCTCGGGGCGAAAGTTCCGACGCTTTTCGGTAACGATTCGATGCCATCTCCTCACCATGATCGGCCTGGAGTGTCTTGACGACATAGATGAACGCCTTTACGTTACGGAGGTCCGTCCGATGTGTTACCGAAACTTTCGGCCGCCTCATCGCGATGGGAGGCCCCTCGCCCCGCTGCCGAGAAGGAGCCCCATGCCCACCCGACGCGAACTCCTCGCCCTCACCTCCGGCGCCGCCGTCACCGCCGCCGCGTCCGGACTGGCCGTCCCCGCCTCCGCTTCCGCCGCCTCCTCGTCCCCGCACCGGGGAGACGACGACCTCGACTGGGTCGCCTCGTGGGCCGCCGCCCCGACGACCATCCCGCCCACCCCGCCGCTGGTGCTCACCGCGCAGACCGTCCGCCAGATCGTGCACCTGAGCGCCGGCGGCGACGAGCTGCGCATCCGCATCACCAACGAGTTCGGCACCACCCCGCTGCGGGTCGGCGCCGTGCGGGTCGCCGTGCGCGCCGGCACGGGCGCGAGCACCGCCATCGTCCCCGGCACCGACCGGCGGGTCACCTTCGGCAATCGCACCGACGTGATCCTGCCCGCCGGGTCGCCGCTGGTCAGCGACCCGGTGCGGCTGCGCGTGCCACCCGGCGCCGACCTGGCGATCAGCCTCTTCCTGCCCGCGCGCACCCCGGTCACCACGGTCGCCGCGTTCGCCTTCCAGGACAACGTGGTCGCCGACGGTGACGTCACCGCGGCGCGCACCGTCACCCCCGTACAGACGATCGGTCAATATCTGTTCCTCTCGGGCGTCTCCGTCCGTGACCGCGGCTCCGCGATCGTCACCCTCGGCGACTCGATCACGAACGGCGCCAACACCCAGAACAACCTCAACCACCGCTGGCCCGACCTGCTCGCGGCCCGGCTGCGCGCCGCCGGCCTGGAACGCGGCGTCGCGAACGTGGGCATCTCCGGCAACCGCCTGCTGCACGACCCGAACCCGCCCGCCGGCAGCGAGGCGGAGACGTTCGCGAACTACTTCGGCCACAGCGGCCTGCGCCGGTTCGACCGCGACGTGGTGGCCCAGCCCGGCGTACAGCATCTGATCGTGCTCCTCGGCGTGAACGACCTCGGCCATCCCGGCACCGTCGCGCCCCCGTCCGAGGTGGTGACGGCCGACGACCTGATCTTCGGCCACCGCCAGCTGATCGCCCGCGCCCACGCCGCCGGCATCCTCGCCATCGGCGGCACGATCCTGCCGTTCAAGGGCGACACGTTCGGCTTCTACACCGAGGCCAACGAGCGCAAACGCGACGTCCTCAACCGCTGGATCCGCTCCGGCGGCGAATACGACGGCGTCGTCGACTTCGACCGCGCCATGGCCGACCCGGCCGACCGCCTGCGCCTCAACCCGGCCTACGACAGCGGCGACGGCCTCCACCCCAACGACACCGGCATGGCCGCGATGGCCGACGCCGTACCCCTGAGGTTGTTCAAATGAGCCGTCCAGTCCGCGCTCCGCGCCCCGCAATCTCTGCTCTGCGCCCTGTCGCTCGCGCCCTGGGTCTTGCCGCCCGCGCCCTGCGCCCCAGCGGTCGCGTCCTGGGTCCCGCCGCTCTCGCCCTGCGTCCCAGCGGTTCTGCGCTGCGTCCCAGCGGTTCTGCGCTGCGTCCCAGCGGTCTTGCGCTGCGTTCCAGCGGTCTTGCGCTGCGTCCCAGCGGTCTTGCGCTGCGTCCCAGCGGTTCTGCGCTGCGTCCCGCCGCTCGCACTCTGCTTCCCGCGGCCGTCGCCCTCACGGTCACCGCGACGCTGCTCGCCGTCCCTGCCGCCTCGGCGCCCGCAGCCGATCGCGCGGCCGATCCCGCCGCCGCTTCCGGCTCGTTCAAGGCGAACACCACCGGGTACATCGCCACCCGCCCCGGCCCGGGCCGCTTCCCGCTGGTGGCCGGCGGCAAGGCGGCGCCCATCGTGGTGAGCACCGCGGACTACGCGGGCGTCATCCGAGTCGTCGACGACCTGCAGACGGACATCGAGAAGGTCACCGGCGTCCGGCCCACCGTAGTGCACGACGACACGTGCGCCGAGTTGTCCACAGCGGGCGGTTGTCCACAGGGCGCCGGCACGATCTCCAGCATTTCCGGGATAATGACCGACGGGGGCTCCCCCTTGGGAAGGGCGGGGTCGGCTCAGGGTGGCTCGTCGATCAACGGCACCCGCCCCACCGGTTCCGGCGACCCCGTGATCGTCGGCACCATCGGCAAGAGCCCCCTCATCGACCAGATCATCGCCCGCGGCAAGCTCGACGTCCGCGGCATCCAGGGCAAATGGGAGACCACCGTCGAGCAGGTCGTCACCGACCCGTTGCCCGGTGTCCGCCGCGCCTTCGTGATCGCCGGCAGCGATCAGCGCGGCAGCATCTACGGCACCTACGACGTCTCCCGCAACATCGGCGTCTCCCCTTGGTACTTCTGGGACGACGTCCCCGCCGCCCCCTCCGAGGAGCTCTACGTTCTGCCGGGCCGGCACACGCAGGGCACCCCGAAGGTCAAGTTCCGCGGCTTCTTCATCAACGACGAGAACCCCGCGACCGGCACCTGGGCTCCCGGCTTCTTCGGGCCGGGCAAGGCGCCCGGTCATCCCGGCGGGCTGAACTCCGCGTACTACGCCAAGGTCTTCGAGACGATGCTGCGGTTGAAGGCGAACTACCTGTGGCCGGCCGTCTGGGGCCGCGCCTTCGCCGAGGACGATCCGCTCAACCATGCGACCGCCAGCTTCTACGGCGTGGTCATGGGCACGTCGCACGAGGCTCCGATGATGCGCGGCATCGAGGAGTGGAACCGGCATCCCACCGGCACCGGCGAGTGGAGTTTCCGCCGGAACGCCGACGCGATCAAGGCGTACTGGCGCGACGGCGCGGAGCGGATGCGCGACCAGAACATCGAGGGCGTGATCACGCTCGGCATGCGGGGCAACGGTGACGTGTCGCTGCCGGACGGGGACGGCATCGACCTCATGTCGTCGATCATCGACAGTCAGCGGCAGATCCTGCGGGAGACGGGGCTGATCGACCGTCCGCAGGTGCAGACCCTCTACAAGGAGGTGCAGCGCTACTGGGACAACGGCTACCGCCCGCCGGACGACGTCACCGTGGTGTTCTGCGACGACAACTGGGGCAACATGCGCCGGCTGCCTGACGCGTCGTTGCCGGCAAGAAAAGGCGGCTACGGGCTGTATTACCACTTCGACTACGTCGGCGACGGCCGCAACTACAAGTGGGCGGACACGGTCAACCTCACCAACACCTGGGAGCAGCTGCACCTGGCGTACACCTCGGGTGTGGATCGTCTCTGGATGGTGAACGTCGGCGATCTGAAGAACGAGGAGCTGCCGGCCCAGTTCTTCCTGGACTACGCGTGGAACCCGGACGCGTTGCCGGTCGGGAAGCTGGGGGAGTGGAACCGCCGTTTCGCCGCGCAGAACTTCGGGACGTCGCTCGCGCCGGCCGTCGCGGAGCTGCTCGACACGTACGGGCATCTCCAGTCGCGCCGTAAGCCGGAGCTGCTCAACCGCCGGATCACCACGAACCCGGCGACCGGCGAGGTCACCTACAACGACGAGGCGAGCCCGTTCAGCCGTACGGCGTACGACGAGATGAACCGCGTGACCGAGGAGTGGCTGCGCCTCGCCGAGCACGCGACCCAGGTCCGCAGGCGGGTGCCCGCGGCCTTGCAGGACGCCTTCTACCAGCTGGTCTACTACCAGATCAAGGACACGGCGATCATCTACGACCTGCGCCGCGCGGAGTTCACCAACATCGAGTACGCGGCACAGGGCCGCGCCGCGACCAACCGGCTCGCCGACCGCGCCGAGGCGCTGTTCGCCGAGGACCAGGCGATGAGCCGTTACTACAACGAGGAGCTGGCCGGCGGGAAGTGGAAGGGCTGGCAGACCCAACCCAAGATCGGGTACGGGAACGTGGCCCGCTACGGGCCCAACGCGCCGTGGCAGCAGCCCGAGCTCAACAACGTGGCGCTGCCCGACGAGATCTTCCCGTACTTGAAGCGCATCGACGTGCCGGAGCAGGCGTCGCTGGGTGTGCTGCCCGTGCTGCCGTCGTCGATCAGCCCGTGGGCGGCCCGGTCCTCCGATCCGCACCTGGAGATCTACAACAAGGGCACCACCGCTTTCTCGTACGAGGTGAGCACCGGGCAGCCGTGGCTGCGCGTCACGCCCGCCTCCGGCCGGGTCACCGACGAGGTCCGGGTCTCGGTCAGCGTGGACTGGAAGCGCGCGCCCCTCGGCGTGACCACCGTCCCGGTCACCGTCTCGGGCGCGGGCACCTCGACCGTGGTGGACGTCAAGGTGGAACGGCCGCGGGTCGCCCCGGCCGGGTTCCTCGAGGCCGGCGGGCACGTCGCGATCGAGGCCGACCACTACTCCCGCAAGTCGGGCTCGTGGCAGCTGCTGCCGGGCATCGGCCGTACGGGCAACGGCCTGACACCGGTGTCGCAGGGCGCGTCGCTGTCGTACACGGTCACCCTGACCGGCGACCAGCCCGTCCGGATCTCCGCGTATCTGTCGCCGCGCAACAGCGTCTACACCCCGGCCGGCATCCGGTACGGCGTCTCGGTGGACGGCGCGCCGCCGCAGATCGTCAACATCACCACGGCGACCGGCGCGAACGACACCACGATGAACCGGCAGTGGGCCCGCAACACCTCCGACAACATCAACATCACCACGACGACGCACGAGATCTCCGGCCCGGGCAAACACACGGTGACGTTCCACGCCGTCGATCCGACCGTGATCGTGCAGCGCCTCGTGATCGACACGGGCGGGCTGCAGCAGTCGTACCTGGGCCCGCCCGAGAGCCGGAGGTTCTGATGCGCCGGCGTTCCCTTCTCGCCCTGGGCGGTGTGGCGGTCCCCGCCGCCGCGGCCGCGCTGCCGGGCCGGCCGTCGTCCCGTACGGCCTGGATCCACACCTGGACGGCCATGCCGCAGCTGACCGAGCCGCACAACCTGCCGCCGGCCCCGTTCGCGAACCTGGCGGACACGACCCTGCGGCAGACCGTGCACGTGACGGCCGGCGGTCAGCGGCTGCGGGTGCGTTTCTCGAACGCCTTCGGCGCGGGCGACCTGACCATCGGCTCGGCCTCGGTCGGGCTGCCGCTCGGGGGCCGGGCGGGGGTCCCGGCCCTCGAGCCGGGCAGCGCGCGCCCCCTCACGTTCGGCGGCCGGCCGTCGGTGACGGTGCCGGTGGGCGCGCAGATCGTCTCGGACCCGGTCGCGCTGCCGGTCGCGGTGTCGGCCAACCTGACCGTCACGGCGTACGTCCCGACGGGTCTGACCGGCGACGCCGTGACCGGTCATCCGGGGTCGCGCACCACGTCGTACCTGCTGAAGGGCGACCACAACGCGGACCCGGACCTGCCGGGCGCCACGTCGACCGACCACTGGTATCTGATCAGCGCGGTGGAGGTGCCGGCGGCCGTGCCGGCGCTGGCCGTGGTCGGCGACTCGCTGACCGACGGCCGGGGCTCGACGACCAACGGCAACGACCGCTGGCCCGACCAGCTCTTCGCCCGGGGCGTACGGATCGCCGTGCTCAACCAGGCCGCGGGCGGCAACCGGGTGCTGCGCGACGGTCTCGGCCCCAACGTGCTGGCCCGCCTCGACCGTGACGTGCTGGCGGTGGGCGGCGTCGACCGGATGCTGCTGTTCGAGGGGGTGAACGACATCGGCACGGCGGAGGCGACCGAGCAGGCCCAGAAGCAGATCGTCGACGATCTGCTGGTCGCCTTCGAGCAGATCGTGCTGCGCGCGCACGCCGCCGGCCTCACCGCCTACGGTGCCACGCTGACACCGTTCGGCGGCAACACGGGGTACGACGACCCGGCCGGCCTGCGCCGCCGCTCCCGCCGGGCGGTCAACGAGGGTCTGCGGCGCCTCTTCGACGGGGTCGCCGACTTCGACGCGGCCGTACGCGACCCCGCCGCGCCCGAGCAGCTGTTGCCCGCCTACGACACCGGCGACCACCTGCACCTGAACCCGGCCGGCTACGGGGCGATCGCGGCCGCCGTACCGCGCAGGTGGCTTCAGCCCTGACCGCTACTCGAAGCGGCTGGGGTCGCCCGCACCCACCCGCAGGATCTCCGGCTCGCCGTCGGAGAGGTCGACGACAGTGGTCGGCTCGGTGCTCCCTTCGCCCGAGTCGACCACGGCGTCCAGCTGGTGGTCGAGGGTCTCCTTGATCTCCCAGCCCATGGTCATCGGCTCTTCCTCGCCGGGCAGCAGCAGCGTGCTGGACAGCAGCGGCTCACCGAGCTCGGCGAGGATCGCCTGCGCCACGATGTGGTCCGGGATCCGCACGCCCACGGTCTTCTTCTTCGGGTGCAGCAGGCGCCGGGGCACCTCTTTGGTCGCCGGCAGGATGAACGTGTACGCCCCCGGCGTGGCAGCCTTGACCGCCCGGAACGACGCGTTGTTGATCTGCACGAACTGGCCCAGCTGAGCGAAGTCGCGGCACATCAGCGTGAAATGATGACGCTCGTCGAGATGACGGATCTCCCGGATCCGGTCGAGACCGTCCTTGTTGCCCATCCGGCAGCCGAGCGCGAAACACGAGTCCGTGGGATAGGCGATCAGCCCGTCCCCGCGGATGATGTCCACCGCCTGGCGGATCGCGCGGGGCTGCGGGTTGTCCGGATGCACGTCGAAATACTTCGCCACCCGCGAAGTCTAGTGAGTGAGGCCCCCCTCTGTGATCGACTCCCCGCGCATCACCGCCGTCACCGTCCCCGGCATCGACGGCTCCGGCCCCGGCCACTGGCAGACCCTGCTCGACGCCGACCCCACGTTCCTGCGGATCCAGCCCTCCTCCTGGACCGACCCGGACCTCGACGACTGGATCGCGGCCCTCGACCGAGCCGTGGCCGTAGCCGACCGCCCGATCCTGGTCGCCCACAGCCTGGGCACCCTCACCGTCGCCCACTGGGCGGCCCGCCCCGGCCTCCCCCCGGTCACCGGCGCCCTGCTGGTCGCCATCCCCGACCCCGACGGCCCCGGCTTCCCCACGGCCGCGTCCTCGTTCCGCGACGTGCCCCGCACCCCGCTGCCCTTCCCGTCGATCGTGGTAGCCAGCACCAACGACCAGTACGACCCGTCCGGCGTGGCCCCCACCTACGCCGAAGCGTGGGGCAGCCGCCTGCTCGACCTGGGCGACGCCGGCCACATCAACACCGACGCCGGCTACGGCGAGTGGCCACTGGCCCACACCCTGATCGCCTCCCTGCGCGACACCCAGAGGCACGCGTAGGCGCGGGCCCTCGCGATCACCCGGGGAACAGCCGTGGGCGGCCTCAACCGGGAGAACCCGATCCGCGCCGCCGAATGGCGTGACCTGGCGGCCGCCCAACCGGACTTCACCACCATGACGACAGCCGAGGCGAGGGTGCCCTCCGGCATCCGCCGCATCGCCTGCCCACCGGTCACCTGCTGGACCGGCCACCCAGTGCCCTTCTTCGTCAACGAGGACGTCATCGAGGTCCACTACGCCGACGCCGCGGTCCTCCACCGGATGACCCAGCTCGCCGCCTCCCTCAACGCCAAAGCAGTCACCCACGACGACGACCCGGTCGACAGCACGCTGGACGGGTGACCGCCCCGGTTACCGGCCGGCCCGTCGGCCGCGACAGGGCGGCCCGGCGCTGCGCTCCCGGGCCTGAGACAGACTCTGCCCGCTCGGCGTGTGCCCGCGCCGGCTC
>NZ_BOMI01000033.1 GCF_016862115.1 Paractinoplanes deccanensis | reverse complement strand
GGCTTGCCTGCCCGCGTCCGCTTGACTCGCGTGCCCGCGTCCGCTTGACCCGCGTGCCCGCGCCGGCTTGGTTCGCGTGCCCCCGCGCTGGCCCGCGTCGCCGCCGCGGTGCTTGCGTTGCCGCACCGCTTCGCGCTGGCTCCCTCCCATTCCGTCCGTCCTTTGCCGCGTAGGCCAGGCTACGCGCGCCGGGCCGGCCGTTTGAGTTATCCACAATGCGCGTTGTCCACAGGGCGTCTGCGGGATCGTGTGCTCCTGCGTCAGAATGGGAGCGGCGGGGGCCCCCTTGGGAGGGCGGGCGCTGTGGGTGGGGCATGAAGGTGTTCGTGATCGGGGCGGCCGGCCGCATAGGCCGCCGCCTGAGCAAGCTGCTCACCAGCCGCGGCGACCAGGTGACCGGCATGCATCGCGGGCCCGACGAGGCCGATGCCGTCCACTCGACCGGCGCCGTTCCGCTCCTCGGCGACCTTATCCACGACACCGTCGGCGAGCTCGCCCGGCGTATGGCCGGGCAAGACGCGGTTGTCTTCACCGCCGGCGCGCATGGCACCGGCATGGACCAGACCACGCTGATCGACGGCAAGGGTCTCGAGAAGGCCGCCGAGGCCGCCGCCCGGGCCGGGGTCCGCCGCTTCGTGCTCGTCTCCGTCTTTCCCGACGCCGGGCGGGCGCGGCAGCGGACCGAGGGCTTCGAGCACTACATGCGGGTCAAGAAGCGCGCCGACGTGTTCCTCACCCGCACGGATCTCGACTGGGTCATTGTCCGGCCGGGCACTCTCGTCGACAGCCCGGGCGAGGGCCGGGTGACGGCAGGACCAGCGATCTTGTACGGGGACGCGCGGCGCGACGACGTTGCCGCGTTCCTCGCCGCCGTGCTGCGTGAGCCGCGGGTCGTCCGGATGATCGTCGAGGTGACGTCGGGGGACGAGCCGGTGGTGGAGGCCGTCAGGCGGTGGCGCGCGCGGTGATCGCGTGGACGACGGCGGCCATGTCCGTGGCGCCGCGGCCCTGGGCGGCGGTCTCCGCGTAGAGGTCGCGGCAGACGTCGAGCAGCGGCGACGGGAGTTTGGCGGCGCGGGCGGCGGCGACGATCAGCTCGTTGTTCATGAGCACGTCGCGGACGGAGGCTTGCACCGTGTAGTCGCCGTCGAGCAGCTTGGCGGTCTTGGCGCGGGAGACCGTGCTCGCCATCGGGCCGGCGTCGAGCACCGCGCGCAGGGTGGCGAGGTCCAGGCCGTGGCCGCCGGCGAAGTGGAACGCCTCGGCCAGGCCGGTGACCATGCTGATCAGGTACGTGTTGACGGCGAGCTTCATGAGCAGCGCGCCGGGCACCGCGCCGCAGTCGAAGGTGGCCGCGCACATCGGGGCGAGCACCGGGCGTACGCGATCGAGCTCCGCGGGGTCGCCGGCCAGCATCGCGACGAGCGTGCCCGCCTCGGCCGGCCCGCGTGACCCGGAGACCGGCGCCTCGACGTAGTGGCCGCCGGCCGCCTCGATGCGGGCGCCGAGGCTGGCGGAGTACTCGGGCGCTGTGGTTCCCATGTGGACGACGAGCCGGTCGCCGGCCAGCGGCAGCACCGGGGTGAGGACGCTGTCGATGGCCTCCGCGCCGGACAGCATGAGGATCACGATGCCGGCCCGGCGGAACACCTCGGCCGGGTCGGCGGCCCGCACCGCGCCCGGCGGTGCCGGCCGCTCCGGGGTGCGGCTCCAGACGATCAGGTCGGTGCCGGCCTTGGCGAGGTTCGCCGCCATCGGCCCGCCCATCACGCCGAGCCCGAGAAAGCCTACGGTCCCGCCGGTCGCGCCGAGCCCGGAAGAGCCTTCGGCCCCGCCGGTCGCGCCGAGCCTGGGAACGCCCATCGTGCCGGGCTCGGGAAAGCCTGTGGTCATGCGCCGAGACTAGGAGCGGCCGGCCGCCGGGTCCCGATCCAATCGGGCGGCATTGGTTCGCGCCATCCGAAACGGGAGGGTCGGCGGCGGGCCGCCCGTGCCATGCTGCGGACGTCCGGCAGCGACCACGACGGGGGAGCCCCTTCATGGCAGTGACCGCCAACCTCGACGCCCTTCTCGACGAGCCGTTCCGTTCCCTCGACCTGCGTGAGCTGGTCGCCGCGCCGGTGTCCGCCCTCTCCGGCGTCAGCGAGGAGGAGGCGCAGGGCCTGGCGCTCGCCTTCGGCATCAACACGATCGGTGACCTGGCCGAAAACCAGTTCATCCGCGCCGCCGTCGCCATCAACGCCCTCGCCAAGGTCACCGATCCGCCGGCCTAGACAAGCCCGAGCAGCCCGCGCGAAGGGTGGCGGCCGTGAAGATGCCCGGGGTGGTGCTGGCCGCCGTTGCGATGGCGGCCGGCCTGTTGATGGCGGGCTGCCTCGACCAGGCCATCTGCCGCAACGGGGAATATCCGGCCGCGCAGGTCGGCAACACCGGGCGGACCTGTGTGCCCGACGGGCAGGAGCCGCCCGCCGGCTACGTGCGCTATCCGCCGGGGCAGGAGCCGCAGCGCACCGACGACGAGTGGGACGTCTACTGGCGGACCCACGTCATCGACGCGACCGGCGCGGTGGTCGAAGTCCGCAACTAGCGCGCCGTCACGGGGAGAGCGGAGGCCGGAAGCTCCTCCCGCACCCACGCCGCGGCGTCCACCGGCAGCCGACCGTCCGGTGCCGGCGGGGCGCTCGTCAGCAGCACCTCGCCGGGCGGCAGCGGGACCGGCCCTCCGCCCATCGCCATGACCAGGGTGAAACCGCTGACCCGGCGGGCCAGCAGCCGATCGTCCCCGTCGACCGACCAGGTGACGCCGCTGTCGGCCGGCAGGGTGCGGCGCAGGGCCAGGGCGGCGCGGCACAGCGGCAGTGTGGGCGAGTTCAGGTGGTCCTCCCAGCCCGGCGGCACCGGCAGCCACGGTGGTGCGCCCCCGGCGGGGGAGAAGCCGGGAAGCGGCACGCGGCACCCGTCCCGCGAGATACCGGAGCGCACCCACATCGGGTCCTGGCGGGCCGCGGCCGGCACGTCCACCTCCGGCAGGGAGAGCTCCTGCCCCTGGTAGAGGTACGCGTCGCCGGGCAGGAACAGGATCGCCAGCAGGGCCGCGCGGGCGCGGGAGGCGTTGCCGTAGCGGGTGGCCGTGCGTACCACGTCGTGGTTCTCGACCACCCACGTCACCGGGAGATGCCGCAGCAGCGCCTCGCCGGCGCGCGCCCACTCGCGGGCGGACCACGGCGCGTGCACCAGGTCGAAGGCGAACACCTGGTGCAGCTCGTCCGGGCCGACATACCGGGCGGCGCGCTCCGCCGGCAGGTTCACCTCGCCGATCAGGGTCCGCGGCGGGTCGTACGAGTCGGCCAGCGCGCGCCAGCTGCGGTAGACCGCGTGCACCTCGGGCTGGCCGGGAGTGCAGGACCCATTGTGTACCAGCGGTGACGCATTTTGTGGTCAGTTATAGGCGCTACCAGCGCAAACGGCACCGATCGGCAGGGTAGACGGTGGTGTGGCCGTCGGGTTGGACAACTACCACAACCGGTTGACCCTCGGGGATCTCATGCTCGGACCGTTCTGCTGGCGTCGGCATCCGCACAACAGCGGTCGACCCGGGCGGCGGCTTGATTTCGGAGACTTCGGCCGGTTCACGGACGAACACGCCGAGCCCGCGGCGATGCTCGAGCAGTCCCTCAGCGCGCAAAAGCTTCACCGCTCGGCTCACCGTCTGCCGGCCGATGTTGTACTCCTGCGCGAGGCTACGTTCAGACGGTACGACCTGCCCAGGTCGTAACGTGCCGTTGGCGATCTGCTGCCGTAGCCGGGCGGCGACCTGTTCATAGACAGTCGCACCGGGCTGCGGGTTGATCATCCCGGAGACAGTAGAGATGCCCGATTGGTGGTGCAGTGGTGCGGTGGACCGGTGGACCGTACCACTCGGCGCGTGATGCCGTGTGCGCGACGATCGCGGAGGGAGGGTGCTAGCGGTTGTTGCGCTTCGGGGGCACAAGCCCCAGGTGCGTGGGGCGGACCCGAGTCGGCTCCGTGCCGGTCTGCTGCACGAATCCCTCCCTCACTGCGTCGTTGAAACCCTTCCAATTCTGCTGCTGCATCGCCCCGGGCAGGTGCTCGGCGACCGCCCGCATGAAATCGTGGATCTCGCCCACGTCGTTGCGGATGGTCCGCACCGCGGCGTTGGTTCGGCCGAGTTCGTCTCGTACGGCGTCGATGACGTCGTCGCGGGCTTCGCTCATGGCGGTGTGCAGCACGTGTTCGCGCCCGCCGACGCTGACCAGCGCCCCGGCGACGACGAGCATGCCGATGACGGTGAGCATGCCGAACAGCTTCGCCACGGGGCTGTCGTAGGTGGAGTTGTGGGTGATCACGACGACGGCGAGGGTGATGATGATGGCGGCGGCGCCGAGGGCGAGCCCGGCAATGAAGGCGCGGAGCCCGAAGCGGCTGTGCCGGCGCACGGGACTGCTGGTCGGTTTGCGGGCTATGGGGTCTGGCTTGGTGCGGATTTCGGCGGTGGTTTCGCCGTATTCGTAGCTCATCGGTGGCCCCTAGCTGGATGAACGAAATTCACCTAGGTCAACTGGGAATGTTCCAGCCGGGTTACGGCTGCACTGTCATCCGTTCGGGTTGAATCCTGTTAGGACCAGTATCCGATCCGTCGCTACTCGCGTTATCCGTCGCTACTCATTCACCGACACCGTGTCGTCCGGTCAGCATGCCCGTCCAGCTCGGCGCTGTTGCCGGTCGCGGGCCGTCGTGGATTGCCGGCGAGCCTGAATGTCGCACAGCCATGGTCCCAGGGTGGCCAGTCGATGCGGCCAAGAATCATGCGCTCAGGTGGTTAGACAGGCAGAAGTGCGCCATCGGCCGACACGAGACGTCCGACCGATCGTTTACCCGACAGCGGCTTCTACAGCTGTGTAAAAGTCACTGGTCGAGGTCCGCGCCGTCGATGCGCTGACGCGTCGGCACCCACCCCGGCGGGCCGGGCTGCACGTCGCCGGCGTGCTCGTCGGGCCGGTCGCACGGAAACGGATGCGTTCCGGTGTCCCCGCCGGCGCACCAGTGCTCGAGACCTCGGCCGTACCGCCAGTCGTGCACGTGTCCGTCCATGCGGACAGCGAACCACCGGCACACGTGCCCGTCCAGAGCCGCAGCCCCAGCCGGCCCTGTACGGCGACACGACCGGGATCTGCCACCACACCCACGGCATGGTGCCGCGGCGCGTCAGGCGCCGCCTGAGGCTGCGGGCGACGCTCACCCGGCGTCCAGGCCGGCGTTGTGCAGGGCTGCGATGTGCTCGGCGACCGGCCGGGACAGGAAACAGCCGACCTCCGGGTAGCCGGACGACGGCGGCTGATCCACGGGCATCACCGACCAGCCGCCGATCAGGTCGTTTGGGCGCGCATACCAGCAGGCGGCCAGCAGCGCCCGGTTGAGGTCGTCGCCGCGCAGGCTGCGCCAGTGTTCGAGGTCGTTCACCACATCTCCGTCCGCCCGTCGCCGATGCGGGCGTGCGGCCCGCCGGTGTGCGGCTCCCGTTCGCACAATCCGTTCGTGCCCGCCGCGCCACACGCCTCCAGGGGGCTTGGGGCGCGCCGGCCCAGCACCCGCTCGTCGGGGATCGCCTGATCGTCCAAGTAGTCGCCGAGCTCCAGCATGCCGAGCAGCGCGGTGTGCAGGCCGCTCACCCGATGCTCACTTCCACACCCCAGGCGGGCATCTGGATGATCCTGCACTGCCCTTCGGGCACGACTATCTGCTGTTCGGGCATCGGGTCGCCAACTACGGGACGGCTCGGTTCGGTGAGCAGGACGGTCATGCTCCCGGGGCGCAGGATCCGCCGCATGCTGCCATCGCTTGCCAGCAGGATGGCCTCGCTGAGGTGTCCCTTCTCAAGGTCGGCGGGTTCCCAGTTCGGCCGGGCGTCCGGATGGTCCGGGTCGGGCGTCCACCAGTCGGTTGCCTCGCTCACCGCGCTTCCCGCTCCCGCACCACATAGTCGGCCAGCACCTCGCACACCGCGTCCACCCCCGCTGTGGGAACCGCCGCCCGCAGCACGTGCGCCATCCGCAGGCGAGCCTTGGCCGGGTCGGCGTCCAGTTCCGGCACGATCCGGCGGATCTTGTCGCGGATCTCCGCCACACCCTGATCCCGGCTGGCGCCGCGGGCGGACTTGGTGCGCTGATACCAGTCCTCCCACGACTCGCCGGGCTGCTGGTCGGTCATCCGGTCTCCTTCAGGTCAGTGGGCAGTACCCCAGTCTCAACCCACCGTGCATATTGATCCCAGGTCAACCCGAGATAGTCGTGCAGCTTCGGGCCGAACGGGTTCGGGTCGTCATGCCAGCGGTCGATCCAGTCGTCGATGTCCTCGGCAGGGGCGGTGCCGGACCGGTGTCGTCCATGAAGGTGGTCATGTTGCCAGCCTCGCTTCGGCCGCGAATTTCTCGGTCCTGTCCAGATCCTCAGGCCGCAGCCCGCGCTCCGACTCTGGGGCGATCAGCAGCGCCCGCCCTTCCTGCTCGGCGTCGGCCACCGTAGCGGAGAACTGCGGTGCCACGTCGGCTTCCTCGTCGTCGGCCCAGATGAGCCGGCGCCCCGACTTCAGCACTTCAACCGCAGCGGCCAATTTCATGTCGGCCCAGGTGAGGTGCGCCGGTCGGTCCCCGAACGCAGGCTTGAACGGCAAGTCGAGCATCGCGGAGAGCTGGGCGAGCTCGAACGGGTAGCCGCACCAGGTGGTACACCAGCGCACCTCGGCGAGGCCGGACGTGTGGACGGCGCGAATGTGGTCGGCCAGCTCAGGTGCGAAGTAGACGGGAAAGCCGGGCTTGATCCGCTTCGGCGGGCTATCCCAGCCGCACCGGCGCGGGTGGCCGTTGATGACGCCGTCCACGTCGAGGAGCCAGACTGGCGGCTCGGTCACGACTTGGCCGCCGCTTGGTTGGCTTTGAAGACCGAACGCCAACGGTTCATGGCGGCGTCCACCACCTCCCGCGCCTTCGCCTCGTCGATCACCTCATGGGCCGGTAGCCGATTGACGGCGTAGGCAGCCGGCCACTTCGACCGCACGCTCGGCATCGCATCGGGCGGCACCGACATCCGGTAGTACTTGAACTTCGGCTTCGAGATCGGCAGGTTCGACCGGTTCAGCAGCTTGTAGACGACGCCGCGCACGAGAACGATTGCGGGCTGCTCGGTCATCACGCGATCAGCCCTGCCTCGTGCTGTCGCAGCACGATGGCGTCGCATTCATTGCAGTCGTGCACGGCCGGGCACAGCAGTTCGCCCTCGGCGCCGAGCCGGTATTCGGCGTTCTCCACCAGCCACGCCTGGAACGCCTCCGCACCGTCGGGCCAGTGCTGGACACCTTCGTCGTCCTCGTCGTAGCGGTAGCCGCACACGGTGGTCGCCGACGAGCAGAGGTGGTCGAGCCGCTTGACGATCGGCGGCGGATCGTTGGGGTAGGTGATGTCCTTGGCGAACTTGCGGGCTTCGTCTTCGCTGGCGTAGTGGGGTTCGCTGTCCTCGAAGCCGGTCGGGCTGCCGTCGGCCAGGGTGACGATCCAGCAGTGGTGATCGTTCGTAGTGACGCTCATCGGGTCTCCTTGCATCGAGGACAGCGCAGGTCACTGCGGTCGTGTCGCTCCTGCCCGTACTCCTCGACGATCGCCTCCGCGCCGCAACCCCGGCACGGGCCGGTGACGGTGGTGCCTTCGTCGGGCAGGCGGCTCGCCTCGTAGCCATGCTGCGGGCAGGCGTCGTCGCGTTGGGCGTAAAGGAAATCCCACCAGTCGCCGTACCCGCACACCACCAGGCGGGCGCGGTGGTGTGCGTGTCCGTGTCCGGGCAGGAACCGGTCTCGGACGCTCACCACGCCACCTCCCCGAACTTGATGCGCACCCGGTTGCGGTGCGACACCTCCAGCTCGCCGGACTCGAACTCGGCCAGCATCGCCGCGCACTCGGCCTCCGTGTAGGTGCCGTCGCCCCAGCCCTGGCCGACCAGGTTGCACGGACCGCGGACTCCGTTTCTCCAGTCAAGGACGGTGTAGAGCGTCCCGTCTTCCAGGTCGCCGCTGTGAAACTCAGCCCAGTCTTCCCGCCGGTAGTCGTCGCAGTCGTCGGCAACAACCGGACGGGTCAGCGCCGCGAAGTTCTCGCTGATCGCTTTCACCGTCCACGGGTGCGGGTCGCCGGCGAAGGTGAGCTGCTGGCCGACTTCGAGCGGCATCTGGGTTACAGAGGGCAGGTAGTTCACTGGTCGCCCCCCTCGCCGAGCAGCACCTTCCGCGCCTTCGCGTACTTGTACGTGAACCACTCCCGTTCCTCGGCGGTCAGCAGTGCCAGCCGTTCCGGGTCGCCGTTGGTGGTCACATCCGCCAGCTTCACCACCCGACCGATTGGGTCCGCGGCGGCCCGGCGGATCAGGTCCATGTAGCTTTCGCCCTTGCGGCGGGTCACCGAGTCGACAGCCCGTACAACCTCCTCCGGGTAGCCGAGTGCCCGCAGGTCGTCAAGGGTGACATCGGTGTCTTCCACGACGTCGTGCAGCAGCCCGGCCATGACGGCGTTGTCGCCGTAGCCCTTCGCCGCCAGGATCTCCGCGACGGTGCGCGGGTGGTTGATGTAGGGCAGCCCGGCCTTGTCGACCTGGCCGAAGTGGGCGACCTCGGCGAAGGCGTCAGCGTCGGCGACGGTGGGGGTGTGGTACTTCATTGGCGGACCGCCTCTCTCGGGTCTTCGCTGGCCACGTCTTCCATCTGCTGCCACAGGCCACGGCGGCCGGCCCGCCAGCCCTGCACGTAGGCGTCGGAGTCCGCGCCGACCAGCAGCGTCACGGGGCCGCGGGCGCACACGTCGTGCCAGTCGGGGTGTTGCTTGGTGACTCCGGCGGGCATGCGCTGGCGGTCCCAGACCACCCAGAACTCACCGCCCAGCGGGAACCAGGTCCCCACGCTGGCGCCGCTGTTCACCCAGATCTCCTGCCGTCGGTAGTCGCCCCAGTGGACGGCGACGACAGCGCCGGACTCCTGCGGTTCATCGTTGAGGCCGAGCAGGCGGGCGGTCATCAGGCGCTCACCTCGGCCAGCTTCTTGCGGATCTCAGCGGCGTAGTGGTGGCAGGCTCGCTCCCATCCGACGCCGATTGCGTCTCGCTTCTCGCCCCAGTCGCCGGAGCTGTCCTCGGCGAGCTCGTCAGCGAGGTCGGCCAGGAAGGTGCGCAGCTCATCGAGTTTGGCCGCGGCGTCCATCAGGCGTTCACCTCGGTCAGCTCGCACTTGCCCTCACCATGGCCGGTGAGCTCGTCGTCCGGGTCGACATCCTGGTGTTCGCAGCCTTCCTCCTCGCACCAGTACCCGGCGACCGCGTGCTTGCCGCAGTGCGGGCAGCGGCTCATGACGATGGAGGTTTGGTGGGTGCGGTTGGGGCCTTGCTCATCTTCCTTGGCGCACACGAAAGCGAAGCTCATCGGCCGGCCTCCTCGGCCGGGACGAGCTGGGCGGTAGTAATGCGCAGGCAGTCCTCGTAGTCGTCGTCGGTGTCGAAATCGACGATGCTTTCCCCGCTGGTCCAGGACTTCTCGACGTAAGTGCCGAACCTTTTGAGCTGGCGGTGGTAGACGCGCTGGCCCTTGGTGAAGGTGGGCTCGGGCATCAGGCACTCACCTCGGCCGACGCTCGGGTGCTGCCCGTGCCGCACTCGCGGCACGGCTGTACGTCGACGGACGTGCATTTGCCGTCGAGGCAGGCGGCGCAGGCGAAGTCGGTCGCGGAGGTAGCGCTGGTCGGGATCCACTTCGGCTCGGCGCGCCAGGAGCGTCCCTCTACGAAGAGGGCGCCGCATCCGACGACGCTGACGGTCTCAGCGGTGCTGCACTGCCAGAGGCGCGGGTCGGCGCCGAGCAGGCGCACCTTGAGCTGGTGTTCGCAGGTTCCTGTGCTCATCAGGCGTCCACCTCGGCTAGCCGGCTTGCCCGCTGCTTGCGGTAGTAGACGGCGAACGTCGACTCCGGCTCTTCGAGGGTGCGGACGGCATCCATCAGCTCGTTGTGCGCGGCGGTGCTGTCGCAGTCGTAGTAGTACGCCTTTGCCGCTTCGATGACGGCACTCTCGTCTGGGGTCATGGGTGCTCCTAGCTGCGGGAATGATCGCTTCGTGTACACCAGTGTACTCTTATGGACAGCAGATAGCATCCGTGTCATGGGCAAGAGGGACAAGGTGAAGACGACCAGCGACAAGAGCGTCCGGGAGGCTCGGGAGAAATTCGCCGACCTGCTCTACGACGCTGCCGCCGGGAAGGTCACCTACATCACCAGCAGAGGCCGGCGGATCGCCGCCGTGGTCCCGCTCTCTATCGCCGATGACGCGCTTGAGGAGACCCAGGAGTAGTCGTTGCGAGCACATCCACTCGAACATCTGCCAACAGCCGTGTACAGGCTTTACGACAGCGAGGGTGCTTTCCTCTACGTCGGAATCGCTGTTGTCCCAGAAAGCCGCTGGTACGACCATGCACGGGAGAAGCCTTGGTGGCCCGAGGTCGATATGACGCGCACGGTTGTTGACTGGCTTCCCGACCGCGTTATGGCTGCCGAAGAGGAGGACCGAGTGATTAAGACTGGCGAACCTCGCTACAACATCGCAGGGTCACCGAATCGACCGCGCAGGCACCCCCATGGCTCGGTCAAGGCGGCGCGAAGCCTGAACCGGCATCGTCCACGTGCAACAATCGCGGGTGCCGACGACGACGGGCTGTGGACCGAGCTCGGGCAGGTGGTCGGCGACAACAGGCGGTCCGAGGTCACCCGGCAGCTGTGGGCGGCGTTCCTCAAGCGGCCCAAGTCACCGATGCCCCGGCGCCGGGACTACGAACGGAATTCCGAGGACGGTCGCCGTGCCTGACGAGGGGGCGATACGCCTCGGTCAAGCAATCCGCGAAGCCCGCAACCAGCGCGGCTGGACACAAGCCGAACTCGCCGCAGCAGCCGGCACGTCCGTTCCCACCATCAACCGCTGCGAGAACGCCAAGACGGCCACCAAACCGCCAATCGCTCGCGCCCTGTTTGACGCGCTCGGCCTCGACCCGAGGAGTCTGCCCGTATTGCTCGGCTACGTCACCGCCGAGGAAATGGCAGCACCCGTACGGGTGCTTGATCCGATCACCGAGCAGGTCGTCACACTCTTGATTGACCCGGAGGTATCGCCGACATTGGCGGACGAGGTGCTTGCGTTCGCACGGTTCCGTCAGCGTGAAAGCGCGCCGCCTGACTCATCCGCTGAGCGATGACCAGGAGAAGGGGCCGTTCAAGCTGCCGAGGAACCGGGGCCGGCCGCGCAAGAACGGCTAGTGGCGTTGCGGAGAGCAGTGGATTGCATGGTCAGCCAGGGGCAGCTCGCCGGGCCGAAGATTCCACCAGCCGCGCGGGTGCGACTCGGCGGTCTCACGCCTCCCGCATGCAGTGATCGTGACCTGTCCTCCCCGCTCGGTGCCGGCCACCGCATGCGCCAGTATGGGCCGGTCGTCCTCGTCGAGGTCGAGCATCCAGACCTGACGCGGGCCGTCCGGCGCAGGCCACTGCCTGACGGGCGATGGGTGCTGGGGATCGTCGCTCATTGAGTCATCCTTTCATCCGCCACTGCGGTGTGCTCGGCTGCAAAGGCGACCACCGGTCCAGCCACCTCGCCCCGCTCTCGATCTCGTCGACCAGCGCCGAATCAGCCACCGTGTACTCGGTGATCCGGCCCGCCTCGTCGCGCCTGACGGTCATCACCCGCATCTCCTTGTCGGTGCCGTCGTCGAGCTTCACCCGAACGGTAGCGCCAGGCAGTGGCAGCACCCCGGCGGAGAGCTCGTCGTCCCACTGGTCGAAGATCCGCCACACGCCGATCGGGTAGCCGTCGTCCTCGACGACGCGCATGCCCATGGGAAGCTGCCCGCCGGGCGGGACGTCAGCCGGCCGGGGGAGCCGCCTCAGCTCGTCCAGGACGCCCGGACCGGCCCGCAGGGTGGTCGGGCATCGGGTGGGCAGCGTTGCCGCCATATCGCGGATCTCGGCGAGCATGTCAGCGGCGGTCGGTGGTGCGGTCACGGCGCCACTCCTCCACGCTGAGTCAGCAGGCCACCGGCGAACTCGGGCTTCTCCCACCCCTGCGCCCGTCTGTACAGCGGATGCTCCGGCGGCAGCGTCTTCGCCCGGAAGTTGCCGAGCCGGCGCACGTTCTCCCACTTATCCACCCAGCGGTGACCACGCGAGTAGACCAGCACCATGATGCGATCGTTGCCGTTGCCCCGGTTCAGGCGCACCACGAACGCGCGGGCACCCTCGGCGGCGACGTTGGTGGCCTCGACGTAGTTGCATTGGATGACCTTGCGGTCCGGAAGGGCCGGTACAGGCGGCTGGATCGGCTGAAGGGGGGCGCCCATCGACCGCCGCACCGAGTCGACCGTGGCTTGCACCTGTTGCCGCGCCGACTCCTCAGCTGTCATGCCGGCCGCCGTCAGCGCGGCCACGCACTGGTTGTACAGCCGCCGGTGCGCCTCGTCGTCCTCGGTCTCGAGGTGGGCGAGCATGATCGGCTCCCACGCGGGACGGCTCACCGTGATGCGCAGGGAGCCTGCGCCCGGGTCCAGGCATTCGTGGTTGAGCCTCATGCCGACGTCCTCGATCCGGAACGCCGTGTCCGGGTCGGGGCAGGCAGGGCAGTAGGCGTCCTCGCGGGGCAGGTTCATCGTGTCCACTCAGCCGTAGCTTGGGAAGACGAGCCACTTCAGGCCGTCCTGCGTCGGGGTGATCCCGAGGATGCGAATCACGGTAGCGAGTCTCGCGTCCCACTCCGGTCGTGGCTCGCTGATCACAGCGGGGTCGAGCGCCAGCGTGTCGGACCAGTCGACCGATTCCTGAATGTCCGGCACGGTCAGGATGTAGCCCGTGTACTCGTGGCTGCCCGAATGCTGCACGCCGATGCCGTAATGCTCTTCGGCGATCTTCTGCCGCTGGAAGTCGTACTCGGCCGGCGGCGGGTTGTCGATCTGCGCGTACAGGTGGTTGAACATCTGCTCGACGAAGCCCTTCTCGCCCTCGTCGTCGTCTTCGGCTTCGCTGTCGAACCACGGCAGTTCGGGCTGGCCGTACTCGCCCTTCTCCGCGAACTTCGGATCTTCGTCGGTGCCCAGGTCGTAGCCGTAGGCGAGGGTCGCGTCAACATTCATGCCCATGTCGGTCTCCTATCGGTCGATGGTGCACATGAACAGACTGGAAGCGTCGAGCACCGCCATTGGCCGGCCCCGTTTGAAGAACGCCACCAATGTTCCAGTGGCCTCGGCGATCCGCTCCAACTCGTACGCCTTCGGAGTGAGCACGCCGACCTCGAACCAGCAGATCTGCTGCGGGGTGAGCCCGGACGCCACGGACAAGTCCTTGCGGGTCCAGCCATGCATCTGACGGGCCTGAACCAGCCGGTACGGCTCAAAATCGGCGCACACCTCCACCGCTGTGGGTTGGGGCGGCAGCGGGGCGCTGAGGGCGCGTAGGCGGCGGGTCACCGCTCGCTCCACACGGCCAGTTCGCCCTCACGGCCCGCCCGGTAGGCGTACGGCCACACCAGCATGGCAATCTCGGACAGGTCAGAGTTGAACAGAAGGCGGGACACGTCTGGGTCGTTTTCGTCGAACCAGTCCCGGATCCTGTCGCTGATCTCGTTGATCTGCTCGGTAGTCCAGCCGTCAGGGTGGCGCTTGACTACGGTCATGACGCCTCCTCAGGGATGAAGCGCACGTCGGTCACCTCGTGCCAGAAGTAGAACCACGTCGTGCCGGTCGCGTTCTCCACGAACGTGATGCCGTCACCCTCGCGGTTCTGGTAAGCGCGACGGCCAGCGTTCGCCTCGTCGTCGGTGACGCCTTGGATGGTGTGCATGCGACGGACCTCATCCCGGATGAAGTCGGTTTCGATGCGGTAGGTCACGGCGCCACCTCGGCCTTTTCGGCGACGTACCGCTCCCACATGTCCCGGATGACCTGCTCGGGCACAAACCCGGTAGACGAGTCCCGGCGGGCGTTGCGCTCGAGCACCGTCTCCAGCGGCACGCTGCACATGTCGACGATCTCCACCTTGGCACCGATGGCCACGGCGGCGTCGACCAGCCGCTGCCGTCGCTCGACGTCCAGGTTGGTGTCGTCCACGATCACGTCCCGACCGGAACTCAGCAACTCCAGGACCATGGCGTGCTGCGCCTCGGTGATCGCATCTTCGGTGGGTCCGTACAGAGTCTCGTCGCCGTAGAAGCGCTTGCCGTGCATCAGCTTGCCGAGGTCATCACGGTTGCAGCGGGAACGAGTTGCGGGGTTCTCGGCCACCCAGCGGCGGGCGTAGGTGGTCTTACCCGCGCCGGGCAGACCGATCGTCAGATGCAGGGTGCTCACGGCTTCTCCGCGTAGTGCCGCAGCGCCAGCTCGAACGGCACGTCGTCGTCCTCGAAGCTGTGGTCGAAGTCCAGGTCCGGATGGTTGTCCGGCTGCACGGTCACGTCGTCGCCGACCTGTTCGGCCAGCGCGAACGCCATCGTCGAAGGGGACGCCACACGGGCCACGGGCAGGTCGTACACGAACCGGCCGTCGCTGCGATGCGATTCGGTGACCGTTACCAATGCCCAGCCGCGGTCCTCCGTCCAGGCGAGGTTGACTTCCTCGTTGGTCCAGATCGCCTTTGTGCTGGTCTCGCTCAGTAAGTCCACGTTGAGGCCGATGTAGCCGTCACGCGGGTCGTTGGGCTCGGCGGACCAGTCGTCCACCGGGTAGCCGACCGCGGCAACCGCCTTCGCGACTGCGGCGATGTACGGGTCGTGGGCTTGGTGGTAGCCGGCGCCGTCCGGGTAGAGGTCGGTCATTTTGGTCATGCCGGCAACCTGACCACGATATCGACGGACCGGTCACCGTAGACGTAGATCTCGGTGCCGTTGTCGTCGATCGGCGTCCACTTCTCGGGCTCGATGGTCATGCCCTCGCCGAGGTGGGCAGCGCCCGGGTTGCACTCGATGCAGTCGTCGCCGCAGGTGTTCTTGTCGATCATCGGGCTTCCTCTCGTTTGGGTTCCATCAGGAGTTCAAGGGCGAGGTTGAACGCCCAGCCGTCCAGTGCCGGGTTTCCCTGCCGCCCAGGCATGTCCGGCCCGAGGCGCATTCGCTCCAGGATCGGCTGGTCGCACATGCGGCACACGTCGCCTGTTCCGCGGCCAATGCAGCCGGCACAGGTATTCACGCCGCAACCTTGTCGTACCGGTCGGCCAGCTCGTCCAGGTCGTCGGCGAGAGCGGTCAAGTGCAGGGCCTGGTCGCTGTCCTCGGCGAGCTCGCGGTAGTCGCTGGCGAGCCGCCGTACCCAGCCGACCTCCGTGACACCGTCACCGTCGATCTGTGGGAACGACGGGCTGCCGTGGTCGGTGTGGACACGGCGAACCTCGGCGCGGGGGACGAGGATGACCGGGTACGGCCAGACGTCGAGGGTGTCGGGGTGGACGACGGTCTCGGTGGCGTCGTAGTAGCGGATGCGGGCCATGCGGTTGTCGTCGGCGCCGAGGTAGGTGGCGGGCATGCCGTAGGGGCGATAGGTGACGGAGGAGCCGGGGGTGAGGTCGGTCATAGTCGTCCTTTCAAGGTCGAAGGCGCAGCGGGGTCAGCCGAGCTGTCCGCCGACGCGACCGACGAACGCCTCGAACTCCCCTAGCGCGGACGCGGGGATGAACGCCGAGACGGTTCGCATCTCCTGGCGGTCCAGCCAGCGCCGCAACACCGGCAGCGTGTCGTTGGTGTCGAGGTCTCGCCGCGTCAGGTACTCGTTCGTGCGCGGGTCGCTGCTGCCCTGCCATCCGCGTTCGAGCACGGTGAGGGTGAGTGTCGCGCTGTCGGGGCCATTCTCGGCGGTGTGGTCGTCGCCGTCCCACTCGTCGATGAACCAGTCTTTGCCGAGGACGGTGGCCCAGAACTGGTTGAACTCGCCCTTGGTCAGGGTGATTGCTGGAGTGGTCATGTCTTGCTCCGTTCGTTGAAGGTCAGGCGGTCTGCTCGTGCACATGGGCAAGGTGCGCCTTCCTGAGCCAGTCGGCGTTGTAGGTCTGCCAGTTCGGCGTAGGCCGCCATTCGCAGGAGCAGGTCAGGTACCAGGTCGTCTTTTCGCGGGCGCCACGGCCTCGCGTGCCGGAGGTGATTTTGGCCTGGTGGGCGGCGATCAGGTCGCCGTGCTCGGGGCAGCCGTGAGTCTGGATGGCGTCGGTCCAGCCGTCCGGCCGATGCAGCATCCACTTCCCGCCGCTGTTCTTCGGCGCCTGCGCTTCGCAGGTGGGGAAGTCGCAGTTCATGACGGTGATCAGCGTGGTGGTCATAGCGGCTCCTTGTAGTTGCGGTTCGGGGCTCTCGTGTCGGTCAGGCGGTCACGCGTACCAGATCGAGCCGAACAGGCCGATCTGCACGATGTCAGCGGCAAGCTTCGGGTCGAAGTCGGTGATGCGCGCGTCGCCGGCGCCGAGAACGGCATCGACTTGGCCGATGAATTCCGGCGTGCACTTCAGTTCAGCCAGGGTGCGGTTGCCGCGCAGCAGCCGTTCCGCCTCAACAATCGTGGCGTCATGAAGGACCTGCGCGCCGGGGGCATAGCCGCTGGCATCCTCTCGCGGAATAATCACCCAGCCGTGCTCACCGGGAATCTTGCGGTCCACCTGCGCCCACGCGTCGATGCCGCCCGGCTGCATGGCGTGGTCGATGATGCTCTGACGAGCAAGCCGCTGAAGGACCGAATCAAGGTCGTCGTAGCCGCTGCTCACGACTGGCCTCCGAACGCGGCAAGGTAGGCCCGACGCGCGTTCTCCCGAGCCGCATCACCGTCATAGACGTGATGCCGTTTCGCACGGCTTTCTCCGCTTCCTTGGGTTAGGTGCACAGTGATCACGGCTATCTCATCTCAGGCGGCGGCGTAGGCGCCCAGCAGGCGCGTCATGACGTCGAAGATGCCGGCGCGGGTCGGCTGCGGGGTTGCGGCCCGGCGGATCGCCGCGTTGCGCTGCGCCTTGTTGCGGGCGACCTGGAACTCGCGGCTGTAGCCGACGTTGGCGCGGGTGCCGTCGGTGAAGTGGACGACCGCCGAGGAGTAGGCGCGGACCGCGTACACCTTCTCGACCTGCCGGTAGGTGGTCAGGTCGAGGCCGAAGGAGTCCTGGCCGGTGGCGCGGACGACCATGCCGGGCTTGAGGGTCTGCGAGGTGCGGATCTTCGTGCGCATTGAGGGCTCCATTCCTTGTCGTCCTGACTTCCACAAGGTTACTCGGCCGCCTGGCTTGTGTCCACAATTTCTACAAAGTAGCCAGAGTTAGGTATGGGTGATCTTCTCGTGAGGGTTACAAGGTCAAAGGCGCACCGAGAAGAGGGGTGAGCGTGCGCGCTTTCTGGCCCGCGCACCTGAGAGTGCGCGGGTGCGCGGCTTCTTAGAGAGCCGCGCACGCCGCACCCGCCTTGACCTGCGGTTATGCCGAAAGAGTGCGCGGGGGCAACCGCGCACTCTCAAAAGGGACATCTGACCTGTGGAAACGTGGCCCAAATCGGGGTCTGAGAGAGTGCGCGGGTCCGGACCCGCGCACGCCCGCGCACGCTCTGCCCGCGCACCTTGCTCACGCCGCCTGCTCCTGACGGCACAGGCTGCACACCCGGCGCCCGTCAGCCTGTTCGGCCGGCTGAATGTGGTAGCCGCACCCCTCAGTCGGGCAGGGAATGTCTTCAGCGCCCGCAATACCGGACAGGATCTCGTCGTCGGTGGCGGGGGTGTCGGCCATGCCCATGATCTGCATCCGGCCCGACGTGGTGATCGTATGGCCCATCTTCCGGCCGCCCAGATCCCGCTCGACGAGGTAGCCCTTGGACACCGCCGCTTTCAACGCACGGCGTGCCGCCTCCCGGCCCACCGCGAGTTCCTTCATGCGAGCCTCGATCTGCCGCCCGCTGACGTCCGGGTTCTCGCGCACCCACACCAGCAGCTTGCCGATGTTCGTGGTCAGCTCGTCACGTTTCCGGCCGCCCTCCATGTACAGCAGGTGCCGGTTGGCGTCGTTGAACACCAGCCGGCCTTCCCGCACGTCCACATCGCGGCCGTTCGCGGCGAAGTAACGCGGCCCTTCCGGGTCAGGTTCGGCGTTCGGGTTCTTCTCGTCCTTCGGCCGGATCAGCCGCCAGTTCACGTCAGGCCAGCCGACCAGTCGGGACGCGCCCCGGGAGCGTTCGGCGCCGTGGCCCATGTGATGCACCAATAGCACCTCCTGGACGCCCGCGGCGACCGCCACGGTGTTGATGCCATCGAGGATGGCGCCGACAGCGGTGTTGTCGTTCTCCTCGATGCCGCAGGCGGACAGGATGGGGGACAGGCAGTCGATGACCCACACCTTGACATTGGCTTCGTGCAGGCGGGCAACCCACTTCACCCGTACGGCGTCGTTGCGGACGTCGAACTGGGTGGCCCGGCCCCGCTCGGTCCACACCACCACCCGGTCCGGGTTCTCAATGTTCTGCTCCAGCAGCCACTGCCGGACTTTGCGGCGGGGCATCTCGTAGTCGAGGATCGCCACGGTTTCGCCGGGCAGTAGCTTCTCCACGGCGTAGGCGTTGAGGAACCGGTCGCCGTCGGCGAGGCAGCGCACAACGTTGCCGACCGTGGTGGTCTTGCCGGACTTCGCCCCGGCGGCCAGCAGGACGTTGCCGTTCGCCGGCCACAGCCCGTCCATGCGCCACGCCTCGACGTCGTCGTCTTCGACGAGCAGCGCGGACAGCCCGGTCGGTTCGGGGATGGGCGCTTCGTCGACCTTCTCGGCGTCGGTGATGCGTTTCGCCTCGTCGCGGACACGGGTGCGCACCACCGCGTCGGCGACCGCTATGACGAACTCGCGTTTGTGCCGCTGCTCGGTGACGAGTTCGAGCTGCGCCCGGAAGCTTTCGGGGGTCTCGTCCCAGCCGGGCTGCCACAGCTCCTCGTCGTAGAGCTCGCTCACGCGGCGGCCTGCATGCTGTCGTCGTCGCCCCACGTGGCGGCGGGTCCGCCCTTGTGGTCGCCGGGACGGGGGAGTCGGGCGGTGGCGTCGGCCTTGCGGCGCTCAATGGGTTGGTCGAACCATCTGCCCAGCGTGAACACCTTCGGTGGGGGCCAAGTGGCGTTCTCCTCGTCGACGCGCGCCTCGTAGCCCCACTGTCCGGCGAGCGCCATGAGCCAGGCGACTTCGGCGCGATTGAATGTCTGCTGATGGCGCAGAGCATCGGCGGCCGATGTGTACACGGGCTCGTCGTTCTCGTACTCTTGGGGCATCAGTCGTCCTTCGGGATACACGGCGCCGGGGTGGTCGAGACCCCGGCGTTCGTCGTTTCAGGCGGCGTTTCTTCTGCTTCCGTGGTGGGTTCTGTTTGCCGCCATGCGCATCAACCTTGTGGAACTTAATGCTACTGCTATACCTTGTGGAAGTCGAGTCCATCAAAATGAAGTTCCACAAAGATTGCGAGGCGATCATGGGATACGGAACGCCCGTGCCCTACGGTGGTGGCAGCAAGAGCCACACAGTTAGGGGATCGCGGGCATGGGTGGGCAGGAGCTTCCGGTGCTGAACCGCGACGCCGTGGCGCAACTGCTCGGGCTCAAGCCGAAGTCCATCTCCACGTACCTGACCGAATCCCGCGAGGGCGGCCGGTACGAGAAGCACCCCTTCCCGAAGCCCGACGGCACGATCGGGCGCGCCCCGTGGTGGCATCCGAGTCGGCGTGACGAGCTGCTGGCGTGGGCTGCGGCCCGACCTGGTCAGGGTGCCGGCGGCGGCCGTCCGCGCACGTCTTCCTGACCTAAAAAACCTTGTAGAAATCATTGCCTCAGTAGCTCCGTGCGCGTAACCTTGTGGAAGTAAGAGCTACAAGCAAGGCAGTAAGAAGGCCCCGCCTACTGCGTCAACAGCGGAACGGGGCCAAGGCGAACAGGGTGCGTCAACACCCCACCGCCACCAACCGACACCTGACTCAACCAGGAGCCGATCAGTGATTAAGCAGCTTAGCCAGATCGAGGATGAGATCGCCTACCAGGTCGGGAGCGTCATCATCAAGCTCAAGTGGGTCAACCACGACGCCTACGCGGTGACCGTCTACAACGGCACCGACCGCATCGAGGACAACTGCGGCAGCTACCCCACCGAGGCTGAGGCCCGCCTGATCGCCCGCGGCTACGCCGAGATGTACAAGGCCGAGCACGACGCGAAGCCGACCTCCCTGGCCGACTACCGGCAGACCTCCCGCGTGCAGCCCACCCGGTCCCGCGTCCACACCAAGCCGCTCACTGCGGCCGAACTGGCCCGGGTTCGCGCTCACCGCAACGGTGTCGTCACCCTGCTGCCCGGCCAGCCGTGGACCATGCTGCGGGCCATCGTGCGGCGCGGCTACGCCGACCAGCCCGACGGCCACCGGCCCGGCCAGAAATACACCCAGATCCGGCTCAACGCGCGCGGCCTGGCCGCCATCGAGAACGAGGAGGTCGCGGCATGACCAACCTTGGTGGCCCCCGCGAAGGTAACTGCACCGTCAAATCGTTCATCGTCGTCGCCGACACTCGCGACGAGTTCATCACCCGCGACGAGCGGGATCACGGCACGATGCCGTGGGCCGACTTCATCGACAGCATCGCCGTGGCCGGCGGCACCCGCCTCGCCTACGACCTGTTCGACGCGCCTCAGCCCGACGAGACGGTGCGCCGGTACCGGGTCGTGAACGAGGGGTTCCAGCCGTGACCCGCTTCCAGGTGGTCGAGAAGACCCTGACCGGCATCATCCGGCACGAGCCCACCTACGCCACCCGCCGCGAAGCCGAGGAAGCCGCCGCGGAGATGGCGAACCGGCTGACCGACAACGACCCGACCGAGATCTACGCCGAGGAGGTGGCGACATGAGCAACAGCGTCCTCGACGAGCAGGGCGATGTCGGCCTCTACAACGCCCCCGACGGCGAGCGCTGGATCTTCCGCGACAACGTCTGTCACGGCCTGCGTATGGGCGGAGCCGGCGGGATCACCACCCTCTACAAGGAAGGTCAGGGGGTTCCGGCCGTCCGCATCCGCGCGGAGGGCCGGGACTGGGTGGCCCGCTGGGAACAGTCGAAGGCGGTGGCGTTCCGGCATGACACCCGCTACGGGTTGATCGCGAAGGTGGCTCGCAGGCTGCTGCAACCGGCCGCATGCTGTCGAAGGGAGCAGCTGTGAGCCGCTTCGACATGATCCGCGACATGGCCGCCGCCGACCCGGTGAAGGCCGACGAGCTCGCCCGCACCGTCCAGCTTCCTGTCCGCGTCCTGCCGCTGGGCGAGGTGGGCACCTTGACCGGTGTCGCCTCCGACGGGTGGGCGCTGGTTGCCCTGCCCGGCCAGCAGCACCCGCACCACCTGCCGTGGGATGCGCTCGCCGAGGAAGGGCTGTGCCGGGTGGAGATGTGGGAGGTCGTGGACGGCCGGCCCGACGACGCGCCGCGGCTGCTCGGCACCACCACGTGGGAGCGGCTGCACGACGACGTGCGGCGCCGCGGCGGTAGGCGGCGCAACAACCTGTTCGACTTCCCGGCCGGCGACCGCGTGGTGCGGTACCGAGCCACCCCAATCGCCTCCGAGGAGGGGCTGTGACCGCCGCCGACGAGATCCGCGACGCGTACCGCAGCCTGTCCGGCACGCCCGGCGAATACGTGAGCCTGGTGGATGTCCGAGCCGCCCTGATGTACCTGGACCGCGAAGAGGTCGACGCCGGGCTGCGGGAGTTGATGGCAGCTCCTGATGTGCGGCTGGAGCCGGAACCGTTCGGGCACCGGATCGGACCCAACGAGCAGTGGGCGGCGATCCGGGTGGCCGGCGAAGACCTGCACCTGATCGCCATCGGGGACTGACCCTTGCCCGGCCGCCGCGTGCCGGTTCCCGCCCTTGCGGCGCGGCGGCCATCAAAGACACTGAACGGCAACGACGAAGGAGACCCGTGATGCCTATCGATCCGCACCGCGTCACCGCCGACCACATCCGCGGCCTGTCCGTCGATCCGGCGAAGGTTCGCGAGCCGCACGACGTCCTGGTGGATACCACTGAAGGCATCAGGCTCGTAACGCAGGCCGCCGTTGGTGGGGTGTTCAGGGAGGGGTCGACTATCAGGCGGCTGCTGATGTCGCGTACCGATCTGGTGGAGAGCGCTGACTACGCCGGCATGACCCTCGCCGCATACGTGAAGGCGAACGCTGGTCGGATAGCCGCCGACCTCAATTCCTCCCTGGCTGGGGACGATGCCTGATGACATGGCACAACGAGCCGGTCGGCACCGTCACCCAGTGGGCGGTGGAGCACACCTACGGCGACGGGGAGAAGCGCTACTTCGATGACCTGTTCGACGGCGAGGCGGACGGGCTGAAGTACGTGGAGGTGCAGCAGTTGGAGCTGCTGCGACGCGAGAAGGCGCCCTCTGGCGAGGGTTCCGTGGTGGCGTACCGGGCGGTGTCCCGGCAGGTTACTTACGGCGAATGGAAGGAGATCTGATGCTGGAAGCCACGCCGGAGCGAGTCGCCTACGCCCGCCGAGCGCAAGACCGTCAGTGGACGTTCGGGCCTGAAAATGCGGGCGAGATCATGACTGATGACGTGCTCGGCGAGATGGTCGTCGAAGGGCTGATCGCCCCGCACTTCGTCACCCCGACGCAGCAGATCAACGGCCAGGACGACTACTACAGGCTGACCGAGGCGGGCGAGCGGTGGCTCGCTGCAGCAGACGCCGCCTACCGGGAGAAGTTCGACGACACGGAGGGGATCTGATGACCACCTGGACGAAGCCAGAGTCCATCAGCCTGTCTGTCAACGGCGTCAACCATGTCCTCGACGCGCTGCACGATCCGGCGACCCGAGCCGCGGCGTCCGCCTACCTGGACGAGCTCACCGACAAGGGTGTGCTGTACGTGCTGGCCTGCGAGATCGAGTACCGGGCGGGGCGGGTGTGGCCGTCGGTCGAGCTCGGCGCCGACGAGCTGCGGCGCTTCATCCGTGAGCGGGCGGAGGCAGCCTGATGCGCACCAAGCGTTACGACGAGACGGCCGGGGTGTTCGTGCTGTCGGAGCCGGGCCGGGCGGTCACGTTCGAGGTGTCGCCCGCCTGCATCCGCATCCACTCCAGTAAGCGGCTGCGCAACATGCCGCCGCCGGCCGGGTTCTGCCCGGTGATCGATGGTGCATGCCACGAGGATGGCTCCGGCGCCCACGGCACTCAGTTGCGGGACCGCTGGGAGGCGAACGGTCGCGACGAGGCTGTGATGTGGGCTGAGCTGAACGCCTGGTTCGACAGCTACTTCAACCGGAAGGCGGCCTGATGATCCCCGGCATCTTGAAGCACGAACGCATCATGTGGGAGGGCGTCGACTCGTCCACCCCGGACGGCTGCACGATGGTCACCGCCCACGTGCTCGGCGTTGTCGCCACCTACGTCCTGCGTGACGGTCAGGTGCTCGGCCGCATCGAGAACATCGAGGGCAGGAACAGCGGGTACGCCGGCTCCACGCTGAAAGGCGGCTACTTCCTCGGCCAGGCCGACGATGCCACGCTCGCCCGGCGGATCGCCGACTACGCGGACGCGAAGGAGAGCGCCTGATGACCACGGGAATCAAGGCCGCCGACCTGCTGACCGTCCACGTGGTGGCCATCCTGAAGAACTCTGTTGAGGCCGACGCCAGCGACGCGGACCTGCGCGATCATCAGATGGCCCGGCACTTCGGGTCGCTGCTGGCGATCGACACGCACGCTGCCCGTGCCGCCCAGCTGAATCTGGTCGCCGGGCGGTGGCCGGACCTGACTCCCACCACGCTCGGGCGGCGCCTCTACACCGAGGCAGGATTGGCGGACATGCCTGAGGGCCGAGCGAACGCATGGCCGTCCGACCGGCTCGACGAGATCGTGGCCGTGTACGTGCGAATCGCCGAGGAGGCGCAATGAACGACATCAAGGCCGCCGACCTGCCCGACGGCAGCGTGGTCGCCAACAACAAGCACGCGTTCATCAAGACCCATCCGACGCGGACCGCCCAGTGGCGGGGTACGAACGGCGGCTTCTTCGGCGACTGGTACATCGATGAGCTGTTCACCGAGGGCAAGACGACCGTGGTGCGGGAGGGGTACTGATGCCGAAGACGCAGACCGCCTACAGCTTCGCCGAGCCGTCCTTCCAGACCGGCACCCGCTGGCACATCCGTGCGGTCGGCAAGGAGGGTCCGCGCCCGAACGGCGGCATCCCCGACGACCACGCCGCCCTGTGCGGGCTGGACTTGCGTCGCGGCTGGGACGTGAAGGCTGAGATCTCACGTGACACGGTGATGCGGCTGCTGGCCCGTAACGAGCAGGCCCGTAGCGTGTCCGAGCAGGCCGTGTGCGCCGGCTGCGCCAAGGCGTACCTGGAGGCGTTGTGATGTACGACGACGAACGTCGTACCGGTGGTGCCCGCGACGATTGGCAGCGCATCCAGGACGCCAAGGACGAGTCGAGGCTGTGCAGCAGCTGCGACCACCCCGTCTTCCGGCACTACAGCTCGGCTGCCGGCATCGAGCGGCTGTGTGGGCTCTGCGGCTGCACGAATTGGTCGAAGACGCCGGAAGGCACCATGGACTGGCTACGGGGAGCCTGATCGGCCGTTCGGATGAGGTCACCTGACCGTTCAGGGGAACAAGATCGTGGCGCACGGGGTTCGGGTCGGTCGTTCACCCCATAGATGCAGCTCAGCGCGCATGGCACCGTCCTTAGTGATCCACCGATCGCAAGGAGTGCCCGTGAACGCCGTTGACGCCCTCAACCTGACCATCGCCCGCACCGACGCCACCGCCGACCTGTACGGCGTCACCCCCGCCGAGCTCGACGCAGGCGCGAAGACCCTCGCCGGCCTCGACTGGCAGGAGCGCAACGCGTTCGCCGCGTCCAGCGTGCTCGGCACGATCGTGGCGATCGCCGGGGAACATCAGGCCGAATGCCGGCGCCCGGACTGCCGCACCTGCGACGCCGTCCGCTCCGGGCTGGCCACCACCCTCGCCGGGCTGAGGACGCTGAAGCGGGAGACCATCGACCGCGGCCGCGCCCGCTGAGGGGCACCGTGGACGACCTTGAGTTCATGCAGCAGGCCCTCGACACCACGGTCCGCGTGGCCGCCAGCTACGGCATCACGGAGGCGTCGGTCCGCGACTATCAGGCTGGCATGCCCGCACAGTGGGGTTACCGGCAGGGCGCCTACACCGGGATGATGGAGGCCTCGCTGACCCGGGCGGCTCAAGCGCATCGCCGGGACTGCGCCGGCGGCTGCGAGCTGTGTGAGCACCTGCGCCGCGGTCTGACCGCGGCGGTGGCGTCGCTGCGGGAGGCGCAGAATGGGGAGCTCGAGCGGCGGCTGAATCCGCTGCGTGGCCCGGCCCGGTGGGTGCAGGTGCTGTTGGGGTGGCGGCTGCCGGGCAGGACAGGCCGCTGATGGAGGCTTTCTTCTGTGCTTGCGGCACGATCGTTGCGGCAAAACCACCCAGCGGCATCTGGGAATGGTTCTTCGGCTGGGCCGACGTTGCAGGCGGCATCGGAGCCGTCATCGCCATCGGATTCGCCGTTCGTGCCCAGCGCGACGCAACCAAAGCTCGCAAGTCGGTGGCGCGCGAACGCCGGCGCCAGTTCGAGGTGCAGATCCTCCGCGAGATCGTCGACCTCGTTGACGACGACTTCCTTCATGAGATCCAGTTCCACCCAAACCGACTGAGGGCATTCAAGCACCGTTTCGCCTTACTTTCCCCCGGCACGCTGCCGTACTGGCAGAAGCTGTCGGGTATGAACTGGTACCTAGAGGTTCGTGCCGGGACCGAGTTCGAGCAACGCCAGATCGACGTAAATGCCGCGCACTACGCGCACCTCCAGGCGCGGCCAGAGTCCCCCGCCGCGCTAGACGAATGGGACAAGGAACGCGAGCGGCTTGCAGCCAGCCTGGTGTCCGTAGCGGACGATTTCGAGGCGTACGTCAAAAACCGCCTGCTGTCCGAGCTGCTTAAGGCAATCGCGGACCGGGTCGATGCAGTTGACGATTAACTTGAGTCACCTCAACGAAATCCAGGTGGGCGGGACTACGCGGCGCCCTGAACAGGCACCTCAACCAGGTCCGCCATGTCCACGCCCGCCTCGCCGAGGATCCGCTGCACCGACGCGATCGCCAGGTATTCGATCAGCACCCCGTCGTGGCGGATCTGGTATTCGCGTCGGCCGCCACCGCGCGCGACGACCTCAACCCGCCACCGCCCGTCGGGTGTCTCCATCGCACCGATGATCCGCATGCTGCCGACGGTAGGCCGGGATCCGGGCGCCAGGCAGTTGACGGGTGAACTACCACCGTGGGATTTACCGCTGCTCAACCAGCCTGAGAGCGGGCCGGTGGTCGGCTTCAGGGGCGATGTGCACGTACCGGCCCACCACCGGATCGGCGATCGAACCGGCCCACTCGAGCAACCCGCCGCACGTGTCGCAGCGGCTGGAAACCGCCCAGCCGTCGCGGATGCCGGCGGGGTCGTAGCCGCGGGTGCTCAGCGGATCCCGGGTGGCGTCGATGACGTCGTGCATGCGCACACCGAGCTCGCCGTCGGTGTCGTAGTCGTCCATGCAGCCAGCCTCGCATTCCGGTCAAGGGCGGCGCTCACTCGGCGCTCACACCTTCCGCTTGCGCGCTGCCAGTGCCGGTGGTTGCAGATCCGCCCATGCGTCGGCGGGCGGGTTATTGGGTTCGACGGTGCGCCACAGCGGCGACTCGCGGGTGGTCGGCTCGGCATGCTGGCCGGCGGGCGGCGGCGGGATGACCAGCGGCGTGACGGGTACGCCCACGGTGATGGTGGCTTTGCTGCCCCGGGCGGCCTTGCCGCGGCCGGTGGCGGCCAGGTCCAAGGTTTGCCGTTTGAGGCGTCCCCGGCCCCGCTCGAGACCCGCCCACCGTCGCGATGTCACCGACATCGCCACATCGCATCCGGGCCAGGTCGGCTGCGAAGTCGGTGCGAAGCTGAGCAAGACGGCGCCGCGCTGCCGGGCCCGCGCCTGTAGCCCGCGGATGGTTTTCTCGGCGACCGGGCCGGTGTTGCCGACCACGACCAGATCCACCCCGTCGAGCAAGGCGGCGACCACCGTGGGCCAGTCCGGGCCGGGATCGTGGATGAGGGCGAGCCGGTCGACGGGCACGCCGGCCTCCGCCGCGGCGAGCACCCCGAACGTGGGGCAGCCGACCACGGCCGCCCAGCCGCCGTCGCGCATGCCGGCGGCGAGCAGCTGCATGAGCACGCTGGCCGAGCCGGTGACGGCGATGGTGGCGCCGCGGCGCAGGCCGGGCCAGGGGAGCAGCGGGGCCAGGCCGGGTGGGGCGGGCAGCAGCTTGGAGGCGTCCGGCCCGACCTCGGTTTGTTCGGCGGGCCTGATGACTTCGGCAAGGGCTGTCGTGTTCGCGCGGGTGAGCCCGTCGCGGTTGACGGCGTCGAGGACACGGCGCACGTCGTCGGGGGAGCTGATCGCTCCTGCCCAGGGACGGCGTTCGGCCACAGCTTCCTCCCTCGCGGTTCGCGGCCACGGGGGAAGGCGCAGGCCTGGTGCGGTCTCGGCGCCTTCGCGGGGACACCGATTCGAACGGGTGTTCGATAAGGTGACGATAGCAGTCCACGTCGCGAGATGCACAGAACGGCGCGTCTGATCATCGACGGAAGCCGCCCAAAAGACTGATCGACACCGGCCCAAGACGGGCAGACGGTGATCCGGTGACGAAAGACGCACAGGCCGGCAAGCCGAAAGCCACCACCGGCAGCACCATCTTCGCGATCCTCGTGCTCGTCTCATTCCTGTGCTGCGGCGGTGTCGTCATCAACGCCTTCACCAGCGACGACGATCCGAGCCCGACAACGACACCACGAGCCGGCGACGCACGCCCCACCGCAACGGCGACGGCAGCTTCCGCCGTCCCCAATGCCCTCGATGAGCTCGCCTCACCGACCGCGAACGAAGTTCAGCGTCAGGCCAGCCCGACACGCACCAGCGCGTCACCGAAACCGACGACGCAACGGCCCAAGCCTCGACCCACCACCACGAAGTCGAAACCGCGCAAGACCACCAAGGCGCCCACGTCGGTGTACTACAAGAACTGTTCGGCCGTGCGTGCCGCCGGAGCTGACCCGATCTACCGCGGCGACCCTGGTTACGGCCGCCACCTCGACCGCGACGGCGACGGTGTGGCCTGCGAATAGGCCTGGACGCGGCGAAGCCCCAGCCACGCGTGTTGACTGGGGCTTCATGGGTCGTACGCTTACAGCAGCACGTACCAGCCGATCATCACGATCAGCATCAGTGCGATCAGGCGGGCGGTCCGGGTATTGCTTACCAGGGCGTACCGGACCGTCCTGCCAATCTCGCCCCAAGGGCTCAAAGCGTCCATGCGTGCCTCCTTGAACAATTGAGAGCTTCCAGCGGCCGTCTGTGTTAGACGTTACGTGGAGTAACGCCAAGGCGCTACGGGGGGCCAGGCTGGAATCGCGCGGGACGCCGATGACTAGGCAGCTGAGCTGCGGTTTTGGAACTGTATCCACGTGACTGAGCTGCCGTTAGGCGCGCATGTATATTACTGTGGGTACAGTCGCGAGGATGTTAGGTGATTTCGGTCACAGGGAAGATTGCTGGTCAGCATGGGCGCTGAAAGTCAGTCCACTCGGACTCACTCAGTCGACCGCCCGGCACGACATGCGCACGATCTCACCGTCACTGTGCTCGACCCTCGACCGGAAACCGTCCGGCGACTGCATCCGGAATATGCCCTCATGGCCCTGGATCATCACCGGGGCGTCGCGACCGGTCGGCAGCCAGCCGTAGTAGCCGCCCTCGGCGTCCTCGGTGAGCTCCACCGCCACCGGCTCCAGCCCGCAGAACCGGACGGTGCGTTCGTCGCCGAAGCGGTGAAACGGGCGGGACTCGATGCTGCCGCAGCCGGCGAACATGCGCCACGAGCGGGTCACCGCTCGACCACGGTCACGCCGTCAGGAAGGCTCATCACTGCCGCTCCTTCGCGCTCTCGGGGTACAGCTCGTCAGCGGCCCGCCGGTACCAGATGTTCTGCGCCTCCACGCTCAGCCCATCCCAGTCCGGCAGCGGCGGCCAGTCGTGCTGCCGGCGGTGCTGCTCGTACATCTGCTGCGCGCGGGCCTCGCACCGGTCGGTGGTCACCGCGCCCACTCCGGGGTCGCATCACCCTGGTAATGCTCGCGGACCAGCTTCTGCAACTGCTCCGACAACCGCCACGCGCTCTCGGCGGTCAGGTGAATCGCGGCCTGCACCGGCTCCTTACCGGGCATCTCTTCCGTGGCGCGCAGCCAAATGTGCGGCCCTTCGGCTGAACTGGACTCGTGCACCGCTACATGCCCGCCGTATTCGGACGGGATCTTGGGCAGGTAGCCGAACCCTCTGCCGCTGGTGGTGGGAGTTAGGTGGTCGCTCACCGGCTCTCCTCACGGACCTTGTCGGCGACGGCGGTCGCGGCGACGATCCACGCGTCCTTGATTCGCTGCGGAACGTCGTCGAACGCGGGAAGGTCATCGCCGTTGAATGCCTTCCCTCCGACCGCAGTGCAGTAGGCGTCGTAGGCGATCCGAGCCAGTTGGAACGTGTTATGGTTCATCGGGTTTCCTCCAGTTCGGCGACAGACCGGCCGTCGCACTCTTCGGTGTCGTGGTCGTCGATCACGCAGCCGCACGGCAGCTCCAGCACCTGATGGCCGCAGGCATGCTCGAAGGTGTCCGCGTTGTCGGGCAGGTGCGCGAAGATGTTCTGGCAGATCGGCGGGCGGATCAATGCGACTCCTGCCCAACACTCGTCAGCCACCGGTAACCGTGCTCGGTGACGTGGTGATAGCCCCAGCCGCGGGTGTCGCCGCAAGAGAACATGCCGTTGCGGACCAGCGCCTTCGCCGTTTTCCGCTGCCGGATCCGGCACCGTCACCGATGTAGATGACGCCGTTGTTGTCGGCAGCCTCCCGAAGGAGAGTGGCCTGCTGGTCGGTCAGTGTCGCGTCCATGTCACGCCGCCAGCCGTTCTGCGGCCAGGGCGCGGATCTGCTCGGGCGTGTACCCCTTCGACGCCAGGTACTCGGCGGCCTCGGTGTAGTAGGCGCTGGACAGGTAGGGGAGGGTGGCGGCGATCAAGTCGTCCGGATCCTGTGTGGGTTGGGTGGCCGGCGCGGGACACGGGTCGGTGACGGTCATCGGGTGGCCTCGTATCGGTCGGCGAGGGCGTCCAGGTCGTCGGCCAGCTTCGACATCAAGACTCGGCGCGACACCTCCTCGAACCTCGCGCCGAAGGCGTCCTCGGCTTCACTGCGGATGACGGCGGCGGCGCGGACCGTGGTGGAATCCGAGTCGCCGTCGGCTGGCCAGGGCTGGCCGTAGTCGTTCATCACGGCATCGAGTTCGGCGCGGGGGATGGTCACGGTCATGGTCAGCTCTCCTTGTCCAGGTTGAATTCGGCGACGATGAGCTCGGCGAGCTGGCCGGCACCCAGCCGCTTGTCCGGGTTGGTGCGCTCGACGAAGCCGACCACGCCGGTCACGCCGAGGCGGTAGTAAAGCTCTAGGCCCAGTTCGTACGAGCTGAGGCTGTTGTCACCGTCGACGTCGCGGATCAGGTTCACCAGGTCGTGAATTGCTAGGTCGGTAACAGTCGGTTCGTTCGTTTCGTAGGGGGCCGTCATCGGTCCTCCAAGTCGTTGGTGCCCTCGGCGGGCAGGTTCTCGAGCAGGTCGTGGCCGACCGTGTGGAGCCGGCCGTGTTCGTCTTCGCGTAGCCGCCCTTCGGCGATGAGCCGGTCCAAGGCGGACCGCAGGGCGGGGGAGTGCGGCAGGATGTGCAGGTACTCGGCCAGCCGGTGGAAGTTGTTGTGCCCGGCAGCGACGAGTTCGACGATCCGGTCACCTTCGATGTCACGGGCGCTCACAACGTCGGCCCGGTGCAGGTGACGTCGTCGGTGCAGGCGGTCATCCAGTCTCGGCCGATCTGGTCGACGTGCCGCCCGCAGCACGGCACGATGCCGTGCTCGTCGGGCATGCGGTGGAAGGTGCCGGTCGCCGGGCCGTAGTCGACGCCCCAGTGGCTGAAGACGGCCGACAGCATGGCATCCCCGGCGGTGCGCTCCTCAGGGCCGAGCTGCGAGGTCACCGGACGACCGCCTCGGTGTGGTAGTTCGCCCACGACGTCACCCGCGACATGCCTTCGGCGAACGGCCGGTCCCGGACGACGATCAGCTCCACGTCCGAGGCGTGGTACTTCCGCGACCACGCCGAGTCGGGCTTCTCCACGACCGCCCACACAGTGGCAGTGCCCTGGTCGTACGCCTCCGGGTACTGCTCGCCGCGGTGCTTCACCCGGTCGCCGGGCTTGAGGCCCTTGAACTCGGGACGGTCGACGTAGCCGTGTTCGTGGAGCTCGGCCAGCATCCGCTCGGCCGTCGCCTGCTCGCCGGTGGTCGGGGCGGTCACGCCTTCACCACCTGGATCTCGTACACGCCGTCGGCGTTGGGCTTGCTCAGGTCGCCGTAGTAGTTCGTGGCGGGCTTGTAGCCGGCCGCCTCCAGCGCTTCGATGATCCGGCGCGGGGCGAACCGGCCGCCACGCTGCGCCCGGTCGGGGATCTCGTAGGTGACGCCTTCGACGGTGAGGGTGCCGCCGTCCTTCAGGTTGCCGAGGTGGTTGGGGTCGGTGCTGCCGTGCACGTAGGCGGTGATGGTCATTGGTCAGGCTCCGATCTGCTGGATGAGGGCGCGCAAGTCGCCGAAGGTGACACCCACCTGCTGTCCGTCGGCGGACGCGGCCTGGATGACCAGGTCGTCGTCGGGGCGGTGCTTGTACAGGGCGAGGGTGTCGCGCAGCCGCTCGACCGGGTCGAGCGGCCACGTGGCGATGATGTCGCGGGAATCCACAAGTCTCCTTCAGCGGTTGAGAAGGTCGGCGGCGGTCAGGCCGTCCACGTCCACGTGGCGGCTCATCACCTCGGCGACGTCCAGGGCGTCCTGCTCGGTGAACTGTTCGGCATCGCGGGCGTCCGGCGACCAGTCCGCGCCCGAGGTCAGATATTCGGCGCCCCAACGCACTCGCCATTCCTCGGTAGCGTCGATGCGTTCAACACGAATGACCAGGTGCCGCCAGCTCCGATGGTCGGGCGGGAGGGCGCAGACGGCATGCTCAGTGATCACTGGCCGATCCCCGCCTCGCGTCGAACAGTGGCGTACCCGTCGATGTGTCCGCACGGGTTCCGCCAGCCGTGGACGGAAAGGCGGCGCGAGCCGTCGTACGACAGGGTGTCGAATACCTCGCCGCGCGGGCCGCCGCAGGTCGGGCATTCCCAGAGCACCGTGACCTCCACGCTGTGGAAGCCCTCGTGCTGCTCGCACGACGGGATCCGAACGGTTTTGGTGGTGACGGTCATGGCCACTGGCTCTCCTCACTGGATGCACACTTGGTTTGCACACCCATAGTGCCTACCATGTGTGCATGATGTCAACTGAGTGTGCACCATCGGTACGCCAACAGAGTTGTGCGATCATGCAGGTCATGCAGGAGAAGCACGAGCGGGCTCTCGCCGAGGCGGCCGAGCAGTACGAGCAGGCTCAGGAAGCGGCGAAGCAGGCCAGCTACAACCTCGCCGAAGCCATGCGTGCCGCCTACGCCGACGGTGAGCAGCAGTCGGCCATCCTGCGCGCCGCCAAACACGTCTGGTCGCGCGAGTACCTGCGTGTAGTGCTCGGGCTGGCGAAGCGAAGTGGAAAATGACCATCACGACCACCGAGAGGGCAACCGCCCTCTATCGCCTGTTCGGCGTTGATGGCGCTTTGCTTTACGTCGGCGTGACCTTCGATCCTCCCGCTCGATTCCAGCGCCATTCCGAGCGGAAGGAGTGGTGGCCGGAGGTGGATCAGTCGAAGGTGAGCATCGATTGGTACCCCGATCGTGTTTCCGCAGAGGTGGCTGAGCTTCGGGTCATCCGTGATGAGAATCCCCGCTACAACGTCGTGACAGCAGATGCGGATGGCCGACCGACCTTCCGGCCACGCGGCGACGGATTGGCATGGGGTCGTCCGTCTCACGAGCCAGACGACCAGCAGGCGAAGGTGCTGCGCGCGCTCGCCAACCTGGCCGAGCAGCGCCGAATCATCGACGAACAGGCCGACAAACTGATCGCGAGGGCGAAGGAACTCGACGTCCCGATCGAGCACATCGCCGTTGCAGCGGGACGCACGCGGAAGACGGTCTACCGACACCTCGGCAAGCCCATGAAGTGAAGGCCCCACCCGAGTAGGCAGGGCATTCATCAGTGCTGGTCGGCGTGCAGCCCGGACGCCTCGACCGTGTCCTCGAAATGCCCACGATCGGAGATCACCGCGCGGCACGCCCGGCACCGGCCCGTCGTCCAGCCCGTCTCGTCGTCGGTGCTGACCTCCACCACGGTCGCGCCGTCCTCGGAGACCACCAAGGTGCGGGCCATCAGCTCAGGTACCCCTCGCCGGCGCCCGGTGCGAACGCCTCGGCGATTGCCGCCTGGTCTTTCGGCGACTCGACCAGGGCGAGGATCAGATCCGACACGTCGCGGCCCTCGGCGACCGCCCGCTGCCGGATCTCCCGGAACTGCCGCTCCTGCTCGCCGGTCAGGTCTGCCTGCGCCTGCATCAGCCGCCGACCTTCGCCACCGGGCCGAGGCCGGTGCGCTGGGCGGGCGGGTTCGCCTCCTGCCGGACCGCCGCGGCGATCAACCGCATCTCCCGGTCGCTGTACGGCCAGTCCGGGGTGTGCCGGCGGTTGGCCACTGCTACGTTCGTCATGGCTGGAACCTCCTTCGGGTTCGGTCACCGGGCCGCGCAGGCTTCCCAGGGCACGCGCGCGGCCCGTCTTCCTCCCGGTCATCGTTCGCGACCGGGAATTACCGTGTAGTCCGCCGCCGCGATCTCGGGCGGCCAGTTCGGCGACTCCACACACGCCCAGCAGTAGCCGTCACCGGACGCCTTGCAGTAGTCGCAGCCAAGCGTGATGTACACGTTCATTTCCGGGGCGCCGCACCCGCAGCAGCCCCAATCAGCTTGCGGCACCTTGTTCGGGTTGCAGACGACGCCGTGGAAACGCTTAGTCACGTACTCCTTGAGGCTCATTTCACCACCGCCTCGGACGCGACGACCGTGCCCTCCGGGTCGACCAGCTCCACCAGCGTGCCCGGCCCGTGCTCCTCGGCGATCTCGGCCAGGAACTGCGACACCTCGTCGTTCGACCAGGCCATGGCCGACACCGGCTCGGTGAACTGCTCGCGGTATACGCGAACCTGCCAGGGGGAACTCACGGCGCCTCCCCGATCAGCGCGAACCCGCGGCTCGTGGAGCCCTCCACGTTGGCGATCAACGGCTCGCCGGGATGCCGCTCGATCAGGTCCAGCTCGGCGAGGGTCAGGACGATCCGGTCCGGCCAGGTCAGCTTGGGCCGCGCCGGCGACGTGTCGGCCAGCACCAGGACCGGGCTGCCATCATCGGCGGCCACCCGGCGGACGTCACCGGCCCGCAGCCGCACCAGGTCGGCGAAGGTGAGGGTGATGGCGGCGCTCACTGCGGATCCCCGAGCACGTGCGCCAGCGCCGTATCGGCGCAGTGGTAGCAGCCCCAGGTAGTCAGCAGCCTGGTGTGCGAATCGTTGCCGGCGAACACCATCCATCCGTTGATGGTGAAGCCGTCCTGGACGTATTTGACTTCGATCGTGTCGCCGGGGGTGTAGGCCGACCAGTCGAGGTCGCTGTCGGGAGGCTGGGCGGGCACGTACTGCGCGGGCACCGTGTAGGTCACCTCGCGTTCGGTGCTGCCCCACGCGTTGACGTGGACCCGCGGGTCGTTGGTGTAAGCGTTCACTGCGGATCCCCGATCAGCGAGTGGATCGCCTCGTCGGCGGAGCGGAACGGGCCGCGAACGGTTCGCGCGGTGAAAGCCTCCGCCTCTTCGCGGTTCCGGATGTTCGCTTCGCGTCGGGCGTGACTGTTGCGGGCAGGGTCAATGAGCCAGTGCTGCTCGCTCATCCAGGCCGAGACGTCGTAGTTGTCGTCCGGGGCCGTCACGACAAAATGGTGCTCGTTGATCCGATCCACGCGGAGGTCGTTGTCGTAGGCGCTCACTTGATCACCGGATGTTCCGCCGCCAGTACCTTCCTGACCTGATCAGTGGTCATCTGCACACCCGCCTCGGCGAGGAGCTGCGACAGCCTTGCCGGACGAGCCATGAACACCCTTCCTTTACGCTCGACCAGCTGCATCAGCCGCCTGCGGTCAGCCGTAGGCGGCATCTCCGCGGCCTCGATCCGCCTGCTGAAGTCCGCCTCCATATCGACCCACGGGCCGGGCGTCATGTCGTCATCGAGGATCACGACGCCGCCTCCCCCCGCAGCCGCGACACGGCCTCCACCGTCAGCGGGATCTCCGCCTCCGGGTTGCCGGCGCTGCGTGACGCCCGCACGATCCGGTCGAAGAGCTGCTGATCGGACTCGTCCGGATACCTGGCGGCGATCGATGAGACGATCGCCCGTGCGATGCGGTCGCTCACCGGGCACCCGCCGACAGCAGCGCGCCGATCAGCGACTCGGCGGACAAGTGCGGCTTGCACACCTCCGCATTCCCCGCGAGAGGGTCAGCGGTGTCTTCGATGCGCCGGCCGCCCTCCTCCGGACGCTCCGGGTCGGTGTACGCCTTCCACGTCGGCGGCTGGTCACGGTCGTCCTCTTCGGCGAGGTACCACCTGCCGTCGACGAGGACTTCGTGGTCGGTGCCGCGCCGGCCCACCCGCGGGTTGGTCAGGTCGATACTCACGACGCCTCCACTCGGTACGGGTTGAACGGCGTCACGACCAGCTGCGCGCCCGGATGGTCCTGGCACAGTTCGGTCTTCGCCCACTCGACGCACACGTCTTGGCCGCACACCGTCTTGCTGTGGTTGGTGCCCTGCACGGTGATCGTCTGGGTGGCGTCGTCGGTGCAGCGCGGTGGCGCCTGGCACATCAGGAACTCGACGGTCACGACAGCACCGCCTCGATCGCGGCCTCGGCGGACTGGAAGCCGATCGCCGGGCCGGAGCTCGTCATCACCAGGTTCAGCCGGTCGCCGACGTACAGGCCCCAGCCCAGCGCCTCGTTCGGCAGAACCCTGACCGGCCCGGCGTCGGTGGTCACCTCGAAGCCGCCGCCGAACGGCTGCACGCAGGGGTCGTCGAGGATGCTCACGACAAGTCCTCCACCCGGACCACCTGGTCCACGCTGATCGACATGCGCTGGATGCGGATCACGGTCACCGCCCCATCAGGGTGCCGAGGATCTGACCGGCCGGCACGGGTGTGCCCTGCCAGTCGAGGATCCCGACGATCTGCGCGACCGTGGTCGCGTCGATCAGGCTGCGGTCGATGTGCGGATTGTTCTCCAGCACCTCCCGCACCAGGTCACGGGTGCGCTGGTCCGGGGTTTCGGCGGTGGAACCGTCCGGGATGTTGATGGTGCGCTGGGCAGCGCCGGAGCTCCAGTCGGCGGCGCGCACGACGACGGTTTCGCCGTTGCGGGCGGACATGAGGTCGGCGGGGCGCAGGTGGATTTCGCGCACGAATGTCACATCCGCTCGCGGACCTGCGCGACCCGGTCAGCGGTCACGAGGCCGGGGTCGCCGAAATCGGCGGCGATCTGCTCGTCGGACCAGTCCGGGTGGGCACGGATGGTGTCCTCGATCAGAGCGTCGGTCATGTTCGGTGTGGGGGGCAGAATGCCGGGCATAGTGTTCTCCTTCTCGGCTCGGTCAGACGGTCTGAACGGCCGCCACGACGCCCGAACCAGTCGGGCGCCATAGTCGGGCGGTCAGGCGGTCACCTTGAACGCGAGGTAGTCCGGGCCAAGATCGAACACGCGCTCCTCGCCGAAGGTGACCGTCTCGGCGACAACCCGGCCGTTGGGCTCGGCGTCCGCAGTGGCACGGAACAGGACCGCGCGGCCCTCGCTGTCGGTGACGGACTCCCGGAACAGGTCACCGGACCGAAGCGCCGAGAAGAAGACGGTCATCGTCTCTACCGGACCCTGATCGGTGATGGTCTTGCCGTACGGGGAGCCGCTGACCGCGATCGTGCCGACCCGGACGCCGCTCCGGTCGAAGACCGGCGCGTAGAAGCGGAGGTCCGGGTCCGCCTCGGCGACGTTGCGGAAAGTGAAGTCGGTGACGGTGATTGTCCAGTCGGCGCGGTCGTCGGCGGCCCCGGCGAGACATTCGCCGAGCTTGACGTCGACGACGGTGCGATCGCCGGTGAGGACGATCGCGTACTCGCCGTCGCGGTTGCGGGAGCGGACGGTGCGGCCCTGCTCGAGGATGTTGCGGACGATCGGGTCGAGGGAGACGCGGGAGCGGGCCAAAGTCTCGGTCATGTCGGTGGTCATAATTGCCTTTCTCGGCGATCAGGAGGTCTGACCGGCCGCCGGAGCCCCAGCCCAGGGGAAGAACCCCTCAGGGGGACGGGCTGGGACTCGGGGAGCCGGTCAGGCCCTCTCAACCGCGCGGCTGGCGCACTTCGGGCAGCAGCGCATGTCCGGTGAGCGGCGCCCACGCCAAGAACAGTCGCGGCAGCGCCAGCGGACCGTCGGCCGGCGCTTGGCGTGCGTGTACGTCTGCGCTTTCACGCCGGCACCGTCGTGAAAGCGTCAGCGACAGCGGCGATACACCAGCGCATCCGGACCGCCGACCGTTCGGGGTTCTCGCCGTACAGGAACGCCATGCGCTCGGCGCAGCAGCCGACGATCAGTTCGGTGCCGACAGCATCCCTGATCTGGGCGGCAGAAGGCTGCTCCGCCGCGTCGAGGCCGGACACGAACAGTGCTTCAGCGCGGGCAACCTCGACGGGGCAGCGGGCGGCCGAGCCGACCGTGTACGTCCAGCCGCAGTCGAGGCAGCGCACCCCGCTCGGGGACACGGCGAAGTTCCGGCCACCGCACGACGGGCAGGCCATGTCACTGAGGCCGGTCACAACGCCACCCGCTCAGCGTGGGCGATCTCCGCCATGGCCAGCGCCCCGGTGCGGCAGTCGGGACACACCAGTTCGCCGCGCTCCAAGTCGTACGACATGACCGCGCCCGTGCAGTCGGTGAACGGGCAGACAGCGTGCTCGTCCGGGACGAAGCCGCCGACAGGGATGAGTTCGAGGTCGATCGTGCGCTTCATCGGGCAGCCCTCCGCGAACGCCACGCCACACCCATTGCCCGCACGAAACCGCCCAGCGACCGCTCCGACGGCATCACCTCCTCGCCACTCCAACCGCAGCGGTTGCCGTCGTACGGCAAGCGGGCCAGGGTCTCCACCACCGTGTCGTCATCCAGCTGCAAGGCGATCTCGGCGAGCATCGCCGCCCGCGCTGTCAGATCCGCAGTCACTGCCAGCCGGTCCAGGACCGGGCCCAGCGCCGGCTCGAAACGGCTGCTGGTGGCGTGCCGGCGCGACAGTTCCCCGGTGGCGACGAACTCGACGTCGGCGAGCAGGCGCAGCAGGATCGCGGTGTCGGTGTCGCTGGTAGTGCCGTGCGGGGAAGCGGCGAGGTCTTCGAACCGTTCCGCCTGGTCGATCAGCAGCTTCGGGCGGGTGTGGTCGTCGGCGGCTGCCAGCAGATCCCAGCCGCGGCCAAGGTCGCGGTAGTGGTCGTTGAGGCTCATCAGGCGAGCCTTCGCCCGCGGCCAGTCATGAACAGCAGCTGCACGCCCTCCATCGGCGCGCGGACCTCTTCGGCCACGACAACGCGGGTGAACACCTGGCCGGGTTTCCGGTTCCGCTTACGGCGGTCGAGGCGGGTCACGACCGCACCTCCCGCCGCACGGTCGCGTCAGGGGCGCGTTCGGTGTCGTCGCCCGTCCACACGCGGATCTCGTCGGTGGGCTCGTTCTGCGGCAGCTCCGCCAGCTTCTCGGCGAACACCTCAGCGGTCGGCAGGTTGCTGACGAGCCGGCCACGATGCCACTCCCGGTCGAGGAAGCGGTAGGCGAACGTGTAGACGGTCATCACGCCTCCCACGTCAGCTCGATGCGGGTGATGCCCTGGAAAGGTCCGCCCGGCCGTTCACCGTTCGCCAGGTCGCGGAGGGCGTCGGCCACGTCCCGCAGATGCGCCGGGTCGGTGGTGTCGTGCTCGCGGGGCGGCTGGTCGGCGTAGTGGACACGCACGGACAGGTTCATGCCGTCACCACCGCGTCCGGCTCGCGGCTGGCAGGGAACGGCAGGACAGCATCCTGAATCCACACCCGGCACGTCCAGCCCGCGTTGTCGGGGGCGTCGAGCCATTCGCGGGCGAACGCTTCCGGGTCAGTGCCCTCCGGGACCGAGCACATGCTGTCGGCCTTGGAAAGGCGGACGGCGCCGGTCGGGTCGGTCACCTCGAGGTAGCAGACAGCCATTGCTCAGCCCTCCCGTTGCGACTGCTCGATCGCGGCGCGCTTGTCGGCGCCACGGTGCGGGCGGTGGCTGCGGACCGGGCCGAGCTCGTCACGGTCGTAGTCGGCGGCGGCCGGCACCTGCTCCAGGAAGCGGGCCAGGTCGTCGCGGTCGTCGAAACCGGCGGGGGACAGGGTGGCGAGGCTCATCGGGAGGCTCCCATCAGGGACTCGGTGACAGGCAGGAACGTGAAGCGGGCATCGAGCTCCCGGTCGTCGAACTCGACCGCATGCCCGGTGCGGAGCTGGTGGTGGGCGGTCTGCCACAGCCGGACCGCCCCGGACCATGGGGCGTTACTGATGGTGAGCAGCCCGTGGTCGGTGGCGATCCGGACCAGGCGGCCGTTGCCGATCGCGTCGAGCTGGACGCGGGTCAGGGCGATGGTGTGGTGCTTCACCGGATCACCCGCTCGCCGTAGACGGAGATCTCGACCCGGCCGTGCTCGGGAACCAGCAGCAGGCCGTCGCGGGTCAGGTCGGTGAGCAGCCCGGCCGTGTACGCGTCCACCACGACACCGAGGCGGCGGAACGTGCCGACCGAGCGGGACAGTTCACTGGCTGCTGCCGCGTCCAGGCACTCCAGGTGCTCGCCGGTCAGGGTGGGGGTCGTGACGGTCACGACGCACCGTCCAGGCGGACGACGACACAGTCCGAGATCTCCCCGGACCAGTCGGCGGTCAGGCCCTGATCGCGGAACAGCTTCACCGCCGTCACGGCGATGTCGGGCTGCTGGTGCGGGAACGACCAGTACAGGACGTCGACCGGCTTCTGGTGGTAGTGGTGGCGCAGCTGGCCGAACGCGTCGAAGAAGGCACCACCGTGCGCGTGGGCGCCGACGTGCGCCCCCACCCACCGGTCGGTGCCCGCGTCGGCGGCGGCCTGCCGGTAGTCGGTCATGTTGTCGTCGCGGACACCGGTGGTGCCGGCCAGGTTGAAGCTCACGGCGATGCCGTGCGCGTTCAGGGCGGCGAAGGCGTTCCTGAGGCGTTCCCGGTCGCTCATCGGCTGGTCTCCTCGTACGGGTGCTCGCCGTGCGGGCCTTCCGTACCGCAGTCCGCCTCGAACCCGGCGGGCGCGCCAGGGCAAATCTGGGCGGTGGGCGAGAAGTCGTGCTCGCCGTGCGGATCGGCGCTGCCGCAGTCGGCCTGGACGATGCCGGTGGTGCCGTAGCAGTGGTTCACGGCTGCACCTGCCGGGCCGAGGCGCGCATCATGGCGGCGTGGTGAGCGAGGACATCGATCAGCGCATCGATCGCGGCAGCGTCCAGGCCGTCTTCGGGGGCGCTCAGGTAGAGCAGCGGGCGCTGGCTGCCGGCTGCGACGTCGAGCATCACCTTCACCGTCTGGCCGTTCACGGTGGGAACGGTGACGATGGCGGATTCGTGGTCGGGGTGCAGGTCACCGGCGCCGAACACGCACCAGTCGAAGACGCAGGCGGCCGGGGTGAGCGTGGCGGCGGTCATCGGGCCGCCGCCAGCATGTCGCGGATGATCCGCTGGATGTGGGCGGCCTCGTAGACGTAGCAGCGGAACCGGTCGGCGAACGTGTGCGACCCGATGGCGCCCATCCAGTGCAGGGCGTCCGGGTCGGCGGTGAGGGTGCAGATCACCTCGTGCAGCCCGGCCGGGTAGAGGACGGACACGATCTGCGCGGCGTCGTCTGGGGTGAGGCCCGCGGTTACGAGGGCGGTCCGCGCGTGGTCGGCGAGTTCGGTGTTGGTGGGGGCGTGGATGGCCACGGTTCCTCCGAAGGGAATTCCGGCCGGCGCAGGGGGACCTCAGCCGCGCCAGCACCGGCCGGGAGTCGATGGCGGATGCCTACAACCACCCTCACGCCGTGCACGACAATTGTCAAGCAATTGTCGTGCCATATGCTGGGGTTGCCAGGTCACGCAGCAGACGGCTCCGCACACCATCGGGTGACGCGGAGCCGTCTGCTTAGATGGATCAAGCAATTAGCTGGCAATTGCCGCCTCACGAGACTCGCGCTGACCTGGCCAGGTGCGCGACCATCGTGGAAGGCACTGCTTGACACGGAAGACGACGCTTGACAGAGGGGGAGCCGGTGAGCGACACGCGCTCAAGGCGTGACCTGGCGGTACGCCTAGCGCGGAAGGCGGCCAAGTGAGCAACGAATTCGTCCGCGACAACCGGCTCGCCAACACCGTCGGTCGGGCGCTCGACGAGCTGCGGGAAGCAGCCGGGCTGAGCGGTAAAGAACTCGCGGCCGCCACAGGCCTGACCCAGGCGCGAATCTCCAGGGTCCAAGCCGGCCAAGCGCGGCCGCGGCCGGACGAGATCACCAGATGGCTTCAGGCATGCGGCGCAGAGGCCAGGCTCGACGAACTGCTCGGGCTGCTCGCTGACTACGTCACGTGGCGCTCGGAGCTCGACCGGCGGATCCGGTACGGCATCGCAGGCGACGAGATCGAATACACCGCAACCTTCAAGGCCACCAAGCTCATCCGAACCTTCGCAGCCTCGGAGATCCCCGGATACCTCCAAACCGAGGAATACGCTCGCCAAACCATCGCCGCCGCAGCGCCCGAGGCGCCGGACGACGAACGCGAAGAGGCGATCAAGGCTCGTCTGGAACGCGGCGGGTACATCGGTGCCCGAGAGTTCAGGGTCGTTCTGGCCGAGGCGGCACTGCGGTGGCTGCCTGTCGACCCGGACACAATGCGCGGCCAACTGGGTCAGCTTCACACGCTCGCCGGCAAGAAGGATGTCACCCTCGGCATCCTGCCGATGGGCGTCCGCATCCCCGTAGCGCCTCGCCACGGCTTCACCATCCACGACGACCAGTTCGTCGTCGCCGACATCTTCGGCGGCGCCGTGCTGTTCCGGCAGCAGGAGCCAGCCCGCTACGCCGGCGTCATGGACACGCTGATGAAGTACGCGGTGCAGGGCAGAGCAGCCCAGAAGCTGCTCACGGCCACGATGAGCGCCATCCCGGATTGACGTCGGCATCGACTGCGCCCTCAGTGGTGCTGGCCGAACTTCTCGCCGCGGAGGAGGCTGGCCAGCGCGTCCGATGGTGTGAGCCCCGCTGATTCCGCAGCCAACCGGATGATGGCTAGCGCAAGGTCGGTGCTTTCCGGGATCGACAGTTCAACCGTGCCCAGCGCCACGTGTCCCGTCGGCAAGTACTGGACACAGACCCGGACGTCACCCTGTCCGTCCGCATCGTCCTGACGCTGCAAGCTGAGCCGAAGCCGTTCGCCGAGTTCGGACCGGTCGGCGCCCCACGTCTCCGGATAGTCGTGGCAGTGCAGCACCTCGCCGGCGTCTCCGAGGTGGTCCCGGCACCACGCTGGGCAAGGGGCGCTGGGGTGCTGAGTACGGTGCTCGGTCATCGCAGTCGCCGCCCCTCGAGTTGCGCCGGGTGTCGTCTCGTTGCGCACTAGGCTGGAAGTCGCCATGGAACGTCCTCGATGGTTGAGTGGTTCGGCCTCGACGTCGCTGCACCTTCGATCAGACCGCTTGGGCGTGCGATTCTGTAGACGACAGCGATGGACATGAGAGGACATCGGCGATGTCCATAGGTGCGACCAGGGGAGAGAGCGCGCGGCCCAATGTGATGGCCGTGGGGATGCGCCTGGCTAGAGGCTGGAGCCAGCTGGAAGGCATAGACCCAGTCAATCGCCGTGACGAACCTCGATCCATGCAAGCGGGCTGCAACGCACTGCAACCATGCGCCACAGGGAGCAAACGTGGCTGTAGTTGACCGCTGGAACGGCCGCATCGCCTGCCTTCTTCAGAAGGCTGCGGGAATGACCAACGAGCGCTTCGCGGCCTGGCTCGGAGTCGCCCCCCGCACCGTCAGCTACTGGCGCAGCCGGCCACAGGCGACCGTCAGCCCTGCCAACCAGGACATCCTGAACGCCGCGTACGAGCAACTGCCACCGCCGGCACGCAGCCAATTCACTCAGCTCGTCGCCGACTACCTCGCCGCAACCCCGCCGTCGAACGGCTACCCGGCCGCTTCTCTCGTCGCGGTAGCAGGCCACGTCTCGCCGCCGTCCTCTGACGTCGCCGCCATGCAAGCCTTCCGCGCTGCGGACCAGAAGGTCGGCGGCGGACACCTCTACGCCACCGTCGTCAGCTACCTGCACGACGAGGTGGCACCACGCCTGTTCGGCGGAAGCGACGGCGACGGATCAGCCCTGTACACCGCGGCTGCCGGGCTCACCGAGATGGCAGGCTGGATGGCCCACGACGCAGGCCGGGACAAAGTCGCGCAGCAGCACTTCAGCCGCGCCCTAGACCTGGCGAAGACCGGCGGAGATGTCCAGCTCACCGCCCACGTCCATGCCAGCATGAGCCACCTGGCACATCACCTTGGCCAGCCGGGCCAAGCGATCAAGCATGCACGCGAGGGGCGCGCCGCCCTAGACGGTGGCCCGCGACATCCCGAACTTGAGGCGCGCCTGCTCGCAATGCAGGCTCGAGGACTCGCCGGCCTCGGCCACACCGAGGACAGCACAAAAACGCTCCGGCTTGCCGAAGCGACGCTCGGCAAGGAAGCGGAGGAAGCGCCGTCCCAATGGGTCAGCGGGTTCGACGAGGGCGCCCTGGCCAACGAAGCCGCTCGCTGCCTGCGCGTTGTCGGGGACCTGAGTGAGGCCGAACGGCAGGCCCGCCGCATCATTGACCTGCGCCCGGCCGAACGCACGCGAAGCCGCGCGCTCGGGCAGATTCTGTTGGCTGGGGTCCTGGTGTCCCAGCGCAAGCCAGACGAAGCCTGCGCAGCGGTGCACCAAGTGCTGGCAGATACGAAGCCCCTGAGTTCCGGATTCGTCATCACGCAACTGCGCGACCTTCGGCAGATGTTGGAACCTCACCGCGGCAGCCGAGTGGTCGCGGATTTCCTGGAGTGCTTGGATGCTGAACTTAAGGAGCGTATGTGGCTTTACCACTGGTTGAGCAAGGAGAAAGACGGCGTGAGGTCGTGACTGAGGACGTGCCCCTGTATGAGCGCGACCCCGCAGCGTGGGAGGCGCACCTCGCGGAGGGTAACGCTCGGCAGCCGCGCAAGCGCGTCTCTGCCGACCTGCTGATCCGCGATCGGGCCGGCCGGATCCTGCTCGTTGATCCCAGCTACAAACCGGACTGGGACCTGCCCGGCGGAATGGCTGAGGCCAACGAGCCGCCGCACGTCGCAGCGCACCGTGAGGTCGCCGAGGAGTTGGGCCTCGACGTTCGCGCCGGCGACCTGCTGTGCATCGACTGGGTCGCGCCGCACGGGCCATGGGACGACCTGCTGGCCTTCATTTTCGACGGCGGCGAACTCGACGACCAGCGGGCCGCGGCGATCCGGATGGCGGATGGGGAACTGAACGCCGCGGAGTTCTGCACCGAGGCGCAGGCTCGGCAGAGGTTACGGCCGTACGTCTGGACCCGGGTTGCCGCAGCGCTCGATGCCCTCAAGACCGGACGGCCGGCGTACCTTCAGACTTTCCGGGCCGAGAACTGACGCTGCCGGCCGAGGAGAGGGTCCCGGCTCGCCCATTGACTAACAAGACGCAGCAGCCCGCGTTTCTCGTCTCGAGACGCGGGCTGCTATGTCTTCTCGGCTACTTCAGGGGGATGCGCACCCCCGGCGTGAACGTCGACTCGTGCAGCACCAGCGACGTCAACTTCGTGCCCTTCGGCACATCGAAAACGATCTTCCCTTTGACCGTGTTGCCCGGGTTGATCGACTCCAGGAACGTCGAATAGTCCTCGTTCGCCCACGTACCCGCACCCGAATCCGATGCGTACTCGGTGCCGGCCGCGTCGTACGCGTACTGCGACATGTCGCTGAACACCTCCACCGACGAGCCCACATTCTTCACCGACACGTCCACCAGGCAGAACTGGCCCTGCGCCTTCTCCCCGAAATCGGCCGGCCCGACCGACGGGACACCGCACTTCATGCCGGTCACCGTGAACTCGAACTTCCCGTCCTTGATCGGCTTGCCCATCTCCCCAGCGACGGCGTTCTTGCCCTTGGTGTTCTCGTCGAGCTCGTTGAGCGCCGCACCGGTTCCGCCGAGGACCAGGGTGAACAGGCCGACGCAGCCGAGGATGCCGGCCAGCACGATGCCGCCGACGATCCACGGCCACTTCCGCTTCTTCCGCGGCGCCTGCTGCTGCTGCGGCGGCGTCCAGCCGGGCGGGGGAGCGCCGTAGGGCTGGCCCGAGGTGGGCTGCCCGTACTGCGGTGGGGCGCTGTACGGCTGCCCGGACGTGGGCTGGTACGGCTGGGGTGGCTGCTGGCCGTACTGCGGAGGCTGCGGCGGCTGGTAGGTCACGAAGGGCTCCGAGCGGACCGGCGGTGGACTGGTGTGCGGCCGGGCCCCAGTCCGTACAGCCCGGCCGCAACACAACCAACCGTGATCGGGTGCACACCGATATGGGTCGATCGGGTGAGGCAGGCCGGATGATCGGGTACGAAGCCGGTCAGTCGGCGCCGAACACCTCACCCAGATCCAACACTCGGGTCATGCCGGCGCCGGCCTGCTCGAGCGTGCCCGCCGCGTAGGTGGCCAGCGACAGGTTGTCAGCGATCGAGATCAGCATCGCCTGGGCCAGGCCGCGGCTCAGCGGGCTTGCCGCCACGATTGCATCCACGGCGCTGCGCATGTCCGCGTCGGCCAGGCGCATTCCGTGGGCGGTGACGAACGATTCCAGCCGGGTCAGCGCGTCAGTGTCGTCGGCGAGGATCTGCTGCGCTTCCTCCACCGCGAAGAACGGGATGTGCACCGGCCCGCCGGTGTCCTCGCGCAGTTCCCGCAGCAGCTCGTCGATGGCGAACGAGCGCATGTCGTTGTGGGCGTAGGCGACCAGGGCGGACGCGTCGACAACGATGCCCGGGTCGGTCACGCCAGGCCGTAGCGGGCCAGGAACGCCCGGCCTTCCGCTTTCGCCTGCGGCGAGTGCGCGGCAGCACGCTTCTCGCGGATGTAGCCGCGGAACTTCTCACGCTGCGCGTCGGTGATCCCGTACTGGGCGGCTTTGGCGTCCAGGCGGGCGTCCTCGGCGAGCCGGGCGATCACGTCCGGGTGCTGCTCGACGTAGCTGGCAGCCTCATCGGGCAGTTCGATGTCGGGACGCCGCGTCATACCCCCAGGGTAGCGTCGCATGGCGTCGACCCGCAGCATCGGCTTCAAGTGGTACGGGGCGGCAGGCCGAGCCGGCGGCGGAGGTCGTCGTACCTGTCCGGATGCGCTTCCCGGTAGGCCCGGCGCTCGGCCAGCACCTGCCGCCAGCGGGCCACCCCGGAATGCCGCAGCCACTGCTGACACTGCTCGCTGAAGAACCAGTCGTCCGGGCCGAGGTTCGCAGGCTCCCTCATTGCGGCAGGCTACCGCTGAAAGTCGTACTGCCAGTGTCTTCATCCGCAGGCTTGCGGCAGGCAGGCTTTCTGCATGAATGAACCTTTACGAGCGTCGATGTCTCGCCGTAACGTCATATCGCTCGGAGTAGCTGCGTGCATACGAGGGGTGGCCTGATGGCGGCCAAAAAGTGGGGCTGGTGGACCCGGCACAAGCTGCAGATCCTCCAGGACTACCTGACAGAGTTTGTCAAGGCATCCAAGCGGGCAGATGAGCGCATCTACCTTGACCTGTTCGCCGGCTGGCCGGAGAACCAATCCCGCGAAACCAACGAACTGATCCTGGGCTCCGCTCGTCGAGCCATCGAAGTCGAGCCACCGTTCACCCGCATTGGCCTGTTCGAGCTCGAGCCCAAAGCCCGACGCCTCGAGCAGGCGATACGACAGGCATATCCCAACCGCTCCGGCGTCAAGGTCTTCCCCGGCGACTGCAACACCACCGTCCCGGCCGCCCTGCACCAGCTGCAACCGATCTCCTGGGCCCCAACCTTTGCGTTCGTTGACCAGTTCGACTCCGAGATCAAGTGGTCGACCCTGCAGCAGATCGCCTCGTTCCGGCCGGCAAAGTACACCAAGGCCGAAATGTGGATCCTGTTCGCCACCGGCATGTACCCGCGCGGACTCAACCTTCACGGTGAAGGCATGAACGCCCGCTACGGCGACACGATCACCGAAATGCTCGGCAGCGAAGAATGGATCCCGATCGCGCAGGACACTCGCACCGGCGATCTGTCGCCGGCGGAAGCCCGCGACGAGTGGGTCAACCTGTTCCGCTGGCGCCTCGAAAACGACCTCGGCTACCAGCACACGTACGGGTTCACGATGAAGAACACCGGCGGGCAGGAGATCTACGACATGGTGTTCGCCACCGACCATCGAGCCGGAAACAAGATCATGTCGCACCTGTACGGCAAGGCGGCGGGCGAGCACGAGGACATGCGCCGGCACGCCCTTGCCTTACGCCGTGACGAACGAGCTCGTGACAAAGGCATCGCCACCCTGTTCGACGTCGGCCCCCGCATGGTTACCGGGAGCCGAATCGCCAACAGCCGCATCTATCAGCCGGAACCGGCACGGCCGCCTTATGGCGCCCGCTGACTCAGCCCGCGAGTAGCTCCGAGGTGCAGGCGTCGGGCATCTCATCCCAGGTGCGCCCGTCGAGCTCTCGACCGCCGGACTTCGGGTTGCGCCCGCCCCACTGCTTGAAAAAGAACGCCACGCCGGCAGCAGAACATTCGTCGCGCAGCGATCGCGCCCAGTCGCGGTGCATCGGGCGCGCCTTGATGCCGGACTCGCCGCCGACCACCACCCAGTCCAGGTCGGCGGGCGCGACCGTGCCGACTCCGCCGTTCAGCCACGGCATCAGGTGCACTGGGCTGAGAAGCGGCTCGCACGACAACCACCGCACCGCAGCTGGCGTGTTTAAAAGAGCCGGAACGCGCAGCTCGGCGCGCTTCTGATCCTCGACGCTCACCCCCAGCCAGACGTTCGGCAGTGGCCAGCCGCTGCCCCTGTGCGCAAGTTTGTCGCGGAACGACGGCCGGCTGAGCAGCGACCGCATCCGTCCGTGCCTCTTGGTGAGCAGCTGGTAGGTGTGCTGAGGGGTGCGGGCCATCACTGAGAACACCTCGGCGATGAACGCGTCCGGCACTTGGTCGTGGAACAGGTCGCTCATCGAGTTGACGAACACCTTCCGCGGCCGGCGCCACGTGAGCGGCAGGTTGAGCTTGTCTGGGCGGAGCTGGATGTCGAAGCCCTGCTCGAAGTAGTGGCCGGGAGTGCCGCGCCACCGCTCGGCGAACGTCTTGGCGTAGCAGTTGTCGCAGCCGGGCGACACCTCGTCGCAGCCGGTTACAGGATTCCAGGTGGCCTCGGTCCATTCGATGGCGCTTCGGTCAGCCATGGTTGGTCTCCATTCTCGCAGCGTAACGGCAGGTGAACGTTCGTTCGAATCGGCTGTACGGCTTTCGGGTTTGCCGGGTGGTCCTGGTCCTGAAGCGGTCCTGGGTGGTCCTGGCAGGACCGTCAGATTGGTCGTCAACCCGGCCCGAGCAGGTGTCAGAACTTCTGACACCTCTTCTGACACTCTCTGGAGAGTGTCTTTAAGTCAGAAGAGTCAGAAAAAACGTCTGAGAGTGACGGGCGGTTACAGACGGTAGGGTTTTCTGACTCTTCTGACTTTCTGACAGGGAGGTAGGGGTGTCAGTTCAGATGCCACGGCCAGCGATCTTCATTGACTGATAGAAGCCCCGTGACGGCTTGTCGATCTCGCCCTTCTTGACCATGCGCTTCAAGGTCTGGTCGATGTTGGAACGCGTCACATCCACGTCCTCGAACTCCGCGACCAACTCGGAGGCCGCCACCACACCCGTCCTCGAGTCGATGTACTCGCGTAGCGACTTACGGAGATCACCGAAGCCCCTCCCGGCCGCTTGCTCAGCCAGGATGTCGCCGGCTTTGCGGTCGTCAGGTTCACCCCAGGCCACACGAGACGTGAAAATGAACGGCTCATCACCCTCCTCCACATCGGCGGGGTCCAGGTCGAATCGCACTGACGCCAACCGGTAGACGACCGACTGCTGCGCGGGTCCGACGTTGCACTTCTCGTGGGTGAACAGGAACGTCCCGTCCTCAGTCGGGTCGGCTATGCAGAACAGCACCGACCGCGGCAGCGACGTGAACGCCTTGGAGGCCATCACGCTGTTGAGCGCGTCCGTCGAGTTCGACTTGTTCACGTGGATCAGGCCGAGGACCGCCATGGACACCCGGCCGCACATCGCGATCAGTGGCTCGAGGCCCTGCTGCACCTGCTTCTGGTTGTTGGTGTCGATGCGCCCATCGATGATCGACATCAGGGGGTCGATCAGGAGAAGGGCAGGCCGGTACAACTTGATCGCCCGCTCGATGGCCCGGATATCGCCCGGCGCCGTGATGGCGCGCCATCCGCCGTTCTCGTCCTGTACGGCAATGTGAAACACCCGGTCCAGGTCGGCGCCGACCGCCCGCAGCCGGGGAACAATGGTGTGTTCCCAACTGTCCTCAGTGGCGCACAGGATGACGTTCTGCGGGCGGCCAAGGTAGCGGCCCTCGAGAGTGCCCTTGGTGAGTCGGGCGGCGATGTCCAGGGAGACCGTCGACTTCCCGATGCCCTCGCGTCCGGCGAGGATGGTCATCATCCCGGCGGGGATGCGCCCGGCCATTAGCCACCGGGTGCCGCGCATCTTGAACGAGCTCGCCGCTCGTAGCTGCACGCCACCCTGGTTTGGGGAGTCGGCGATGCCGGCGGTCGCTTCCTCGAAGACGCGTCGGACCGTCTCCATGTTGCGGGACTTCAGAGCCTGCTGCGCTCGGTCCACGATGGCTTTCGCGCCGCGCCACTCGGCGGCGGCGCGCACGCGTGCGGCGTGCCAGGCGAAGTCGCCGATTTCCATCGATGCCCTCGTGCGGCAGGCGCTGAGATAACTCGCCGGGTCGACCACTGCCGTCACCTGCCGAATCGGCAGCAGATCGGCCAGTACAGACATCGCGTCCAACTGGCCGGCGTGAGCGTGGTTCTGCATGGCGGCATAGATGTGCTGGTGGGGGATGGTCATGAAGTCTGCTGGGCTCAGCTGGCCGATCAGCTGCTCGCTGTTGCCGGCGATGAGCAGCTTGCCGATGGTTGTCCGTTCCCAGCTCAGAACGACGTCGGGGTCATCGAGGCCGTCGGTGTCGGCAACATGCCCGTCAGTCGCGCTCGTCACCGGTCACCGCCGATTCATGGACGCGAGACCACCACTCGTTTACCTTCAAGGGGTCTCCTACGTAGTTCGGTACGTGGGCTTGACGACAGGCCGTGGCGTGGCAGGCGCCGCGGCCCTCGTCATTTCCGGACCAGGAGCCCGGTGGTGGGCTGCCTTGCGAGGTTGTTGCTGGCGGTAAGGAACTCGCGGAGTTCAGCGATTCGCTGACTCCACGCGACTCGATGGCGAAACTGGGGCTGCCGTTCACGGCGTTCCCAGCGGCGAAGTGTCGCGGCCTGTACGGGGACGCTGGAAGCCAGCTGCTCGACGGAGACGCCGGCGGCTTCGCGGATGCGACGGCACTCTTCCGGCGGGGGCAAGTTGCGGGCTATGCGAAGTTGGTCGCGCAGCGGAATGTCCTGCAAGACGCGGTGTCGGGGTGCGGTCATGGCGAGCATCGTATCTTGTGGCACGACAATTATCTAGCAATTGTCGTGGCCGTATGGCAGACTTCCCCCCATGCCCACGAGGATCTACGCCCTGCCCGACACCCCCGAACCCGCCACCACCCCGGCCGGGTACGAGGGCGACGACGCGTGGGCACAGACCGTCTGGGCGCACCTCACCGCATCCCTCGAAACCATCCCCGCCGCCGCCTGGTACACCCTCGCCGCCGCCGTCATCGCCGCCGGGCTGATCAGCTCCATTCGCCTCGCCCTCGGCAGCCGCGACACCACCCGCCGGGTCAAGAGCGACAAGTTCCTCACCTTCCTCGCCGCCGGCGTCGCCACGGGAGTGGTCGCCACCGGCATGTGGAAGTTCTTCGGCGACGTCCTGCACATCGCCAACCCGTACGCCCGCGTCGCCCTGTTTGCGTTCTTCGAGATCGCCATGCTCGCGTCGGCGTTCCGGTCCCGCCGCTTCCGGCTCGACCGGGCCGCCAAACGCGACACCAACCCCGACTATGTGGAACAGCGCGTCGACGTCGACGGCATCGCCGTGTGGGTGCTCGCCGCCCTGTCCGGCCTGTTCGCCGCCGCCGACGAGCACACCACCGCCGGTAAGGCCGTCCGGGTCGTGGCGCCGCTGCTCGCCGCCTGGATGTGGGAACGCGGCCTCGCGGGTGAGCTCATGCAGTTCACCCGCGGGCAGAAGCGGCTCAACCTGCGGATCACCCCGGAACGGGCCCTGGTATGGCTCGGGATTGCCGAGCCCACCGACAGGGCCATCGGCGATGTGGCCCGCAAGCGGCGCATCGCCCAGTTCGCGCGTACCGCCTACCGGCTCAACCGGCTCGTCGAGGACGGCAAGACCGGCTGGCGGCTGAAGTGGACCCGGTGGCGGCTGCGCCGGCAGACCGAGGCGGCCAACGAGCACCTGAAGCTTGCCACCGACCCGGCGCTGCTCGCCGAGGTCCGCGCCCAGCTCGCCCTGCTGTACGGGGTGGAGGACGGCACCTCCCGGCTGGCGGTCGCAGACCTGACGCCGTTGCGCCCGACCCCGCGCCGCGAGCTCGCCGCCACGCCGTTCACCCCGGCACCGGCACCGCCAACTGGCGACCGTGACGGCGACACAACTCCCGCCGGATACGTCGCCACCGTGCCCGCCACCGCGGCGGATGAGGACGTCGCCACCGCCGACGACACCACTGCCGCCATCGACCACGCCGCTAGGTCGGCCAATGGTGGCGCCTCCGAGACCGCCACTGATGCCGCCAAAAGCGAACGCCCCAAGCCCGCCAGAACGCGCGCCAGCAAGCCCGCCGCCACCGGCGCCCACCCGACCGCCGTCAAGCTCGCCAAGTACCTCGCCAAATATCCGGGCGAAACAAACGCTGAGCTGGCGAAACGCATGCGCGTTGGCGACCGCACGATCAGCCGTTACCGGGCCGACGCGGAAGCGCTCAACGCCCGCCAGCAGGCCGCGATCCCGGCGCCTTTTCCGCTGCCCGAACCGCCCGTCACCGCGGGCGTGAACGGCCACCACCTGACCCCCGAGGAGAACTGACCATGACCGACCAGAAGACCCCCGTGTGGGTCACCATCGCCGTGAACATCGGCGGCGAGACGAAAACGTTCAGCGCCGACGCGTCCACCGAGGGCGACCTGTACGACATTGCCACCGGACTCCTCAGCGGACTCGACAGCGAGGCAAGCCGCTGGCTGTTCAAGGCCGGCAACGAGTCGCGGAGGGGCCTGCGATGACCGACGTCTCCAAGCCGACCGCCCGCCGGCCCTCGCCGCGACCCGCGCCGCCCGCCAAGCCGAACCCGCACACCGCTGGGGTGCGGATCACCGCCGCCACCGTGATCGCCGCCGCGATCGGCGGGGCCAACGGTGTGCAGACCAGCCCGGACATGATTCCCCTGGTCGTCGGTGCGCAGAGCGCCGCGATCGGGCTGTTCATGCTCAACGTCTTCGCGTCCTGGCTGTGGCAAGGCAGGCAGCGATGAAGAGCGCCGCCCCGCTGATCTTCTTGTTCGTGGTGATCCCCCTACTCGGGATCATCGCCTTTCTGCTGGGAGCGGCGTGACCTGGACAAACACCAAACGGGTCAGACGTGAGCTGCGACGCCGCAGCGACTACCACCAGGAACGGATGGCCCAGGCGGCCACCTCCAAACAACGGCTGTCCGCGGCCTGCCAGTGGCTGATCTCCGAAGCTTGGCAGGCCGGAAGGGTGGCCTACGCCGAACAACTCGTCCTCGAAGCAATCAACCGGATCCGGAAGGAGGCGAACCACCATGACGGTCACCAACAGTGAAGTGAGATCAGATCATCCTGAGCGGGTTCCCGAGGCCGACAGCCCGGCCGTGCGCGCGGGCGCGCGCGCGAAGATACAGGTCACCCACAGTGAGATCAAGCTGGGTGATCGCATCCGGGTCGGCCTGTCCTCCTGGTGGCTGCTCACCGCCGAACCGATGACCCTGCGCGCCCTGTGGACCGCCTCCGCCGTCGACGCCAAGCGCATCCCCCTCAACAACGGCCTGCTGCGCGGCCTGTGGCACGTGTCGAACTGGACCGACCGGCTCGCCGTGTTCGCCCTGCTCGCCATCACCCCCACCTTCCTGACTGGGCCGCTGCGCTGGTGCGCGGTGCGGCCCACCCGCCGCTACAGCCTCTACCTCACCCTCGCCGCCCTCACCGGGGCATATCTGTACGGAAGGAAGTACTGACCATGTTCGGTATCGGGGCCCGCTTCGGCCTCCTGCTCATCGCCGGGGCGCTGCTGTTCGCCGCGCACCGCACCCACAAGGCCTCCAAGAAGTCCGCGAAGAACGTCGCCGTCGTCATGGCGTTCCTCGCCGGCCTCGCGTTCCTCGCCACCTTCGTCGGGGACTGGATGCAGTCCGCCGCCTGGCTCGGCGGGGCCGGCGTCGCCGCCCTCATCGTCTGCGCGGCGATCATCGTCGTGGACTGGGCCGTCGACAAGAAGCCCGACAAGCCGGCCTTCTGGGCGGCGTTCGCGCTCGGCTTCGCCGTCGTGCTCGGCGCGTCCAACCTCGACCAGGCCGGCCGGCTCATCCAGGACGGCGGCACCGAGGTCTCCAACCAGCTGTCGCAGATGGGTAAGTAGCCGTGCTCGGTGGCATGGACGTCCTCGTCGTCTGCGTCTTCTCCTACTGGCTGGTCAAGCACCTGCCGGAGATCGCAGGGGAGGCGGCCCAGTCGTTCGCGGCGGGGCTGCGCGGCGAGGAGCCCCCGGCCGCCGCAGCCCGCCGCCAGCGACTGCAAGACGCCGGGATCGACCCGGCGACCGGGGGCGCGTTCCGCCAGTACGCGGGCAACGTGTGGCGCGACTTCTGGCGCGACCAGGACGCCGCCCGCGCCAAGCGCCGCGCCGCCCGCGGCGACAACCCGGCCGAGCCGGGCCTGTTCCAGCGGATCGCCGACGCTTGGGACGCCGAAGTGGGCCGCCGCGCCGGCGCGTGGCGGGCACGCAGAGCTCCGGCGGGAGCCGACGGCGGCCCCGGCCCGGACGCTCCGTCCAGCACTGAGCCCGGCGGCGAAGAACCCGGACCCCAACCGACCTCGCCCGGCGGCAGACCTGGCCGCGGCTGCTACGAGCCCGGCACCAGCAAGCCCCGGTTCGCCTCGTCGACCGTGCACGACAGCGACGAGTACGAGCCCAACACGAACCCGGGCGCAGGTCCTGCCGCACCGGACGCGGGACCTGTACACGTCACCTCGACGCTCGGCGAACCCGCCGCCGGCAGGGGACGCCAAGCCACCGCTGTCCTCGAACCGCCCGAGCAGCTGCCGCCGCCAAAGAACACCGAAGCTGAAGACCCCGACGTGCTCGCCAACCAGATTCCCGACACCGAGGCCGAAGCCATCAAGCACGAACTGTCCGGCAACTGCAGCAAAGACCCGGCGCGCTGCCCACACTGCGCGGCCGAGAAACGGATCCGCGACGCGTCCCGAGAATCCGACGAACGCAACGCCCGATGGCGCGCAGAGATGGCGCAGCAACCCGTCCGGGTTGCCGCCACCGTCGGCGAGCCCACCCGCAGCACACCACCCGCACTGCCCGCCCCAACCGAAGGGAACCCCGACATGACCCAGGCCGTCGCCACCCGAGGTATCGCCGTCACCGGCGTTGTTTCCGGCGCCCAGGAAGCCGAATCGATCCGCCGCGCCCTCGAGGCGGCCACCGCCCAGTACCTGGCGCAGATCCGCTCCGCCCGGGCTCGCATCAACTCCCTCGGCGAGCAGACCCTGTCGATCGTCCAGTTCGCCGGCGCGTCCAGTGTCGTCACCAAGATGGCCCAAGCCGCCGAGGCCGCCGCCGCGGCTGAGGCCGCCGCCGGCCGGTGCGCCAGCGAGGTCGGGCCGCTGCTCGCCCAGACGCGGGCCGAGTTCGACCGGCGGAACAGCTGATGACCATCCCGGTGCACGGCACCGGTTTCGCCAACGTCCGCGACTGACAAGGGAAAGGAACCCAGCGATGGCAGCGCCGACCACGGCGGCCCGCCCGGCGGCGCCGCCCTCCACCCCGAAACCCCCGGCGGGCGCGGCGAAGATGGCCCGCATGTACCTCGACGACAAAGGCATCCCGCAGAAGTCTGTGACGCCGGTGCCGGTCGACGAGAACGACCGCCGCACCCCGCACCAGATCTTCCAGTGCCCGCACCTGCGCATCGTCAACGGCGGCGGGAAGGAACGCTGCTCGACGAAGGAGTGGCTGCTGCCCGACGGCGAACGGCCCTACTGCCCGCAGCACGGCAAGCAGCTCGAGCCGGAACAGGCCGGCCCGTCGAAGCTGGAGCAAACCGTGCGGGAGGCGATCCGGCTGCACGGCCGCTCCGCCGCCCCGTGGCTGCTGCCCGCAGGCGCCGGACTGTTCGACCTGCTCGCCCACACCGCCGACATCGGTGTTGAGGCGGGACTTACCGCACCGGCCCTGGCAGGTGTCACCTACCTGGCCACCAGACGCACCCTCACCGCCCGCGCGATCAAACGCGGCCGCATCGAACGAGGGCAGAAGGCCGGCCGCCGTGTGGCCGCCCTGCGCGGACAGTCCCGCCGGTACGCCTGGTACGCCGGTGAGGCCGGGCTGTGGGCTGCCATGCTCGCCGGCACCGACATCACCCACCTGCCCGGGGTCATCGTGGCGGGGCTCGGCATGGCCCGCTGGGCGTTCGCGTCGCGCACCTGGTGGCAGAACGCCGAGCAGCGCCGCAACCGTGGCGACCTCCAGGTGCACGTACCTGAGCGAGCGGCCGATGTGGCGCCGGCCGCCGCGCCCGACCCGGTGAAGCTGCGCGCGATCACCACCTGGGCGACCCTGATCGGCTGCGCCGGTGGGCCGCTCGCCGGGACCGAACTGGTGGACTTCGAACGGCTTCCCGCATGCCAGGTGAAGGCGTCCGAGCGGACGCTGCTGCCGAACTGGTCCGCGAAAGTGGTCGCCAAGGTCGAAGGGTCCATCAACATGCGGGAGCAGCGGCCCAACCTGCTCGGCCGGATCGCCGCCGCCTACCGGTGCACCTACGCGGACGTGTCGTTCTCCGCCGACGAATCGGACCTGTCTATCGGCTGGCTGCGGGTGCAGCCGGACAACCCGCTCGCCGAAACCCGGCTGTGGACCGGACCGGCCGCGTCGGACTGGAAGCGCGGCACCTCGATGGTGGGCCGCTTCGACGACGGCCAGCAGATCGTCTACCAGTGGTGGACGAAGACCGGCGCCGCACACGACCTGATCTCCGGCTGTACCGGCTCCGGAAAGTCGGAGTTCGTGGTGCAGCTGATCCTGGCGTCGCTGCACTCCAACGGGCTGGTCCTCGACTGGGTGGGTGACCCGCAGGGCGGCCAGTCGTACGGGGCGCTCAAGGACCAGGTGGACTGGTTCGCCCGGGACAAGGCCGAAATCAAGCTGATGTTGCTGGCAGCGGTGAAGGAGATGCAGCGCCGCAACGACGAACTGTCCCGCAACAACATCAAGACATGGGTGGCGACGCTGGCGATGCCGCTACTGGTCATCACCCTCGACGAGGTCCAGTCGTACATCGACGACCCGGACATCCTCGCCCTGGTCGAAATGCTGGTCGGGCAGGCCCGTAAGTGCGGCATCAAAATGCGGCTGATCACGCAGGTGCCGGCCGCCTACAACCTGGGCGGGTCCACCTACATCAAGGAGCAGCTGAAGGCCGGCCAGACGGTGATCTTCCGGGCGATGACCGACATCGCCGGCCGGTCTGCTGTCGACGGGGACGTGCCAGTCGACCCGACGATGCTGCCGCTGGTGTGGGGCAAAAACACTTGCGCGGCCGGTGAGGGCACCGCAGGGCTGATGTTCCTGCAGGGGCTGAACGGCCGGGACGTGTACGGCCGCGCCGACTACACCGGGGAGAAGATGGAGAAGTGGCTGGTCGACCCGAACGGTGACCCGTCGGTGTGCCCGGGAGTGTTCGGCCCAGAGGCGCAGCAGGAGTCGGGAGTTTTGTGGGGTGACCGCAAGGAGCGGGCCATTCGCCTGCTTCAGCAGGGGCGCAGCGACGCCGACATTCTGCCGGGTGGCCGGGCGATTGAGCTGATCGAGATGGCGTCGGTGAGCCCGGCCGCTGCGCCGGCGCAGACGCAGGACGCGGCAGCCCGGCCGAAGCCGGCCGGTACCGCGTTGGACAAGGTGCTAGCCGCATGCCGGGAGCTCGCCGCGGAGGCGGGTGTTGCCGAGAAGAAGGCGGTCGTCGCCCGGCTGAAAGATCAGGTGGCGGCGACGACGGTCACCACGTACCTCACTGACCTGGTGGCCGCCGGGAAGCTGACCCGGCTCGAGAACGGCGTGTACGGGGTGCCGGGAGTGCGCCGTGCTGTGCAGCCGACAGGGGAGGTGCGGGGATGATCCGGTCAGCGGCGGGCGCGCTGCACCCACACGTGCACTTCGGCGCCTTCGGGTTTGTTGTCGCTGAACACGAACCGGCGGCGCCGGACGGTGGCTTCGAGGTAGAACCGGTTGGTGTTGTAGTCCCGCTCCCGCAGGTACAGCTCGTCACCGACCGCGGGCAGCCCGAAGGTGGTGTCGATCGTGTATTTGCCGTCGATCTCACGGTCGGGCTGGTCGACGTCATAGACCTTGACGTTCATGCGCCCATGGTGACCGATTCGTCGCTGGCGGTCCAGTCGTGAACGATCTGGAACGGCTCGCCGTATACCTGTGCCCGGGTGGCCGGCTGTGCGAATGCCAGCACCCGGGCGGCGCCTACGCGTGTCCCCACTGCGATTGCGACTGTTCGACGCCGGACCAGTTCGAGCGGGACATGGACCCGGACGCGTGCCGCTGCTGCGAGCAGGTGTTCTGATGACCGCCACCTCACAGGCCCGCACCGACCGTTCCTACCGCGGTGTCGTCTACGGCTTCGATCTGATCATCCATGAATCATGGATGTCAGGCGGCTACGCGGTAGCCCACGACGACTATGTGGGCAAGACCCGGCAACGGGGCCGGCGGCGTGAGATGCAGCACCGTGATGACAAGCCGTGGTCGGACCTGATCGTCGGCTCATCGCATGTGCTGTGGGAAGGAATCTGCACCGAGGAGGAGCTGGACGACATCGAGCGCAGGTTCATCCGTGAGAAGAAGCCGCGGATGAATGACAAAGACAACCGCTGGAACGCGGGCCGGATCAGCTACGAAACCCAGGTCTCGCAGCGTCATGAACGGGATGCCCGGCGCGGTGACCCACCGTGGCAGCCGCCCGAAAACAGGAACCGCGACAGTTTGCTCGAGTGGGACGAGGCTGCGCCCGGCGTCCCTGCGGTGGCGGTCCGCCGGCCGTGGAAGCCTTGGCAGAAGCAGTTGCTCGGCTGGTCGATCGCCTGGCTCGTGCTGATGATCGCGGGGTGGGTGGGTCTCGAGCGGTGGCGGGACTTCGGTGCGTGGTGGCATCCCGCCGCGGTCGCCGGCGTCGCGCTGCTCGCCCTACTGTCGTGCCTGCGGCTGTGGACGTGGCTGGGCGCCCCGGTCACGAAGGCGCAGTGGCGGCGGAAGTGGCGGGAGAAGACGAAACCGAAGCGGGTCCGGCGGTGACGTCGCCGCAGCGCCGCAACGACCGGCGCAACCACGAACCGTCCTGGTGCACGAAACGCTCCCACGACGAATACCCCGGCCTGCACAAGTCCGCGGCAACAACCGTCGGGTCACGGCGCGCGTTCGTCGGTGAGGGCGAGGTGACCGTCTACCTCAAGCAGGGCATGGACGGCCCGGTGTGGGTGTCAGTCTGCGCGGCGCACATGTCCAGCGCCACCGCGTCGGTGCCGCTCCGGGATGCGGCCGTCCTGCGGGATGCGCTGACTGCGCTGCTGAAAGCGGCCGGGCACGAGTCCTGACACAACAAAAGAGCCCCACCCCGGCAGCCTGGCAGGGCTGCACGAGGTGGGGCTTTCGCCGGCGGGCACGTTGGGGGCAACAGGCCGCCCGGCGAGCTCGGGGGACTGGGTCAGCGCACGTAGTCGCCGTGCCGGTCCTTGACGGGACCGCCGACCAGGGCGGCCCGCTGCGGGGCCGTGTTGCGCAGCAGTCCGACGTAGGCGACCACGGCGAGGACGAACTGCACCACCGTCGAATAGGCGGCGGCCGTGAAGTTGAACGCTTCGTCGTTGTTGACCGCGCCCAGCCACGCTTCCGCGTAGGCCTTGAGGGCGGCGAGGACGAGCAGGACGAGACCCTTGCGGAACGCCGACCACGACGACTTCATGAACAGCGCCGCCACGATCGGCAGCAGCACGGTCACGGCGAGGGACAGCAGCCCGGCCAGGGTGGGTTCACCGACGTACGTCGGCAACTCCGGGAAGATGATCGAATCCACGGCGGTCTCCAAAAGGTATGCGGGTTGCGGGGAAGGGGTCGCGGAACCGCATAGTTATGCGTAACCGCGTCAAGGAAGGGCGAAGTGGACGGCAGGCATGATCCGATCGGCTGGTGCACGGCGTACCGGAAGCAGCGCTAGGTTGGCGCGCATGTCCAGCGCCACCACCATCCGCAACACTCTCGGCCCGCTCGACGCCATCTGGGTTGTTGCCGCGTTCATCGCCGGCAGCCTCGAAGGGAACTTCACCACCGGGCTGCTGTGTGGCATCGGCATCACCGCAGCGATGGGGGTGTGGCGGCTCGTCCGCATCCAGGCACAGCTGCTCGAGCTGAAACAGGCGGAACACTTCGCCGACGACGAAGCCTGATCAGTCCAGGTTGATCGGCGGCGGTTCGGGAAAGTCCGGGTTGGTGGCCCGCAACGCTGCGACGGCGGTGGAGTCCCACATCGAGTGGGCCCCGATCGCCGCCCGCAGCTGCCGTTCCCGGTCCTCGACCCCGGACACCCGTTCGGTGAGGGCTTTGACGTCGCCTTCGTGGCGGACCCGTACCTCGGTCAGCCGGGACTCGTAGTCGGCCCGCTGGTCGGCCATCATCGCTTTGATCTCGGCGATCAGGGAGCGAGCTGTGGCAACCTCCACCGACACCGTCTCCGCTTCCGCTTTCCGAGACTCGGCCACCGTCTTCGCCGTGGTCGCCTCGTCAAGCCGGCGCTTCATCCGGGCCACCACGACCGTCGCCGCAGCACCGATGGCCGCCGCGATGACAGTGCCGAGGACTGCGGGCAGCCACGTCTGCCACGCCGGCGGGGCCGCGGGTGGTTCAGCACCCCACCACATCAGCGGGCCGCCTTCCGCCGGGCAACCCGGATCCGGATCAACGTGACCAGGTGCACGATCATCAACGCGCCCAGGTGCAGGTACACGCCGTGCGTGTACGGCGCCGGTTTCGGCGTGCCGGCAGGGAAACCGCCGGTCAGCCACCACAGCAGCGCCCCGCCGAACGACACCGCGATCGTCACATACCAGCCGAGCAGCATGCATAGGCCGACGATTTCCCACCGCACGGCCCGATGCCACGTGGCAATCCCGAGGATCACCCCACCGGCGAACAGCAGACAGGCGAGGGACACGGGTGCGCCGGGGATGCGCCGGATCAGCAGCCACGCGGGCCCGGCCATACCGTCCCTGCCGAGCAGGGCGAACATCGGCCCGATGTACACGGCGAACGCGGCGTGCAGGTGCAGCAGCCCGATCCGGTTGCGTTCGGAACGTTTGACGGTGGCGTCGGAGGTTTGCAGGTGCTCGTCGAGAGCGTCGAGGGTTTCCACCAGCCGGTCGATGGCGTTACGGCCGGTCATCGCGGCCCCCGCCGGTCACGGCGGCGGCCTTGGGCCTCCTTCAGCATGTGCCGGAAGCCGAGAATGAACCCCCACGTGCACAGCGCCTGCACCACATGCCACACGGTCCAGAACGTGTACCAGCCGCCCGTGGTGTGGGTGGTGCCGAACGCCATCCACGCGTGCGTTCCGGCGCAGCCCGCGAAGAAACCGGCGCCGCACAGCAGCACCGGCCGGGTGAGTGGCAGGTAGGGCAGGACAAGGAACGGGACGGCCAAGTATCCGGCGACGATGACGATGTTGGCGGCGGAGAACAGGGCCTCGAGGACCCCATGGTTGTGGTGCATGGCGGCCCCCGAGCTGGCGCTGTGCGGTGGTGGCTGGTGCTAGGCGATCAGGTCGCGGGCGGCCGCGACGATCGCCTCCTTGAGCTCGTCGGCGGTCACGTCGTCCCGGTCGGCGGGCAGGCTCGCGACCACCGCGTCCGTGAGCGCCGGCACCAGCGCCCCGATCAGCGCCGCCGGGTCGATCTGCTTCGCCGCGAGCTGCGCCACCGCCGTGGTCAGCTTCGGCATCTGGCTGTTGGTGACGTTCCCGGCGCGCACGTTCGCTGTGAACAGGGCACCCCGGGCGGACTGAGACACGTTGCCGGTGGCCTTGCCGATGTCGTACACCCAGAAGTCGGCGATGCACGCCTTGACCTGCTTCTTGATCTCAGCGGACAGCCACGTCTTGTCGTCGGCGTCGAGGGTCGCCACAGCGGGGGCTCCAATCTGCCAGGAAGCCGTAGAGGCTTCGAGCGCGGTGGTGTACGAGGCGGAGAAATGCGCATGATGGTCGTGCGGGTTCGAGCCCTGGTACGGACGCTGCTGCCAGCCGTTGCTGGCCTCCCAGATCCGTCGGTTCCAGATGATGTAGCGCAGCCGCTTCTCCGCGCCGGACCGACAACGCTTCAGGATCCGCTGGACGACGATCTCCATCGTCAGACCGGGCTGCCGCAGATCCGAGTCGACGTCGATCGCGTGGACTTCAGGTGTCGCGTCGGTGTCCTTGTTGCGCAACGCCGCATAGTGCTCGTCGGGCAGGTGGTCGCTGTTGCCGCCCGCGGCGTGTGCGGTGTCGCCGATCGTGCCGTCACTGGCCTTGTCCCGGTTCGGGGCGGCCGTGTTGAACTCGGAGCGCAGCTTCACCAGGCACGGCACCAGGATCCAGTCAGCCATGGCGCCTCCTCACTTGCGCTCGAGGCGGGCGACCCGCCGGGTGGTTTCGATCGCCACCGACGAGATGGCGTCATGCCAGCGTTCGTGGAATTCGATGCCGTTGCGCACGACGACGGCGCAGCAGGTGAGGCACACGTGCAGGTCGGCGCCCGGCTGGAGGCGGGCGAACCCGGACTCGTCGGCGGCGTAGTCGGTGCCGCAGGTCTGGCACACCATGCCGACGGTCTCCCGCGACGGGCCCGAGCAGGTCGGGCAGCTCACGGCGCCTCCCCGTATTCGGTCATCGCCTGCCACAGCTGCTCTTGACCGGCGGTTTCCAGGTCGGGCCGGTCGTGGGTGGCTTGGTGCGCCGCCCCGCCGAGCGGGTTCGCCGGATCCATGTCGGCCGCGGCGGTGTACACGTGCACGAACACGCCGTGCAGCTCGACCAGCCGGCCGCCGGCGTGCAGCAGCAGATGCCGGTCGTCGTTGTCGCGCACCCACCGGCCGTCCCCGGCCGTCTCCCAAGCGGACATGACACCTCCTACAGGGGCCGCAGGTATTCGCACTCGAACAGGCTCGACAAGGACCCGCCGATGTTCGTGTTGAGGCTGCCTGCCGCGGCCTGCAGCTGCTGGCCGAGCAGTTCGAAATAGTCCGAGGTGCCGTTCGCGGCCTGAATGGCGGTCACGTTCGCCGAGCGCGGCAGCGAGCTCGTCGCGGTGGACGGCAGCACAATCTCGTTGCGCGGCGCAAAGATCGACCCGTTCTTGGCGAGCATCGCGAAGTAGGAGATGACGTCGGTGTCGGCGGCGTACCAGACGGTGCCGGTGAACCGGTAGTAGCCCGCCAGCGTCGGCGTGATCCGCGACGTGTTCGAGGCGGTGTCGTGGAAGCCGTGCGTGTCGATCTCCTCGCTGGACGCGCCGAAGGTGATCGCTGTCGCCGTGTTGCTCGCCAGCGACTGCGCGGCCATCTGCTGCAACCGCACGAGGGGCCGCTGTGTGGTGGCCGCCTGCAACGCGAGCAGGTCGGCGACGGTGGGTGGGGTGCCCGCATTGAACGCCATGCCACCCCCTTCACAGAGCCCAGAAGCCGGTGTCGAGCAGGGTGAGCGCTTCGCCGGCGGAATGTGCGGTGACGACGGTGTTCACAGACCTGACGACGGTGAACGTCCACGACGAGCCCGCGCCGGTGATGTTGGTGATGAGGACTTCTTCGCGGCCCACCTGCGCCCGCAGGCTGACCGCGCCGGTGGTCCACGGATCCCCGTTGGAGTCGATCGACCAGGATGTGGCCGTGGTGGTGACGCCCGCCGCGAGTTCGGTGCGGTCCGACGTCCACAGCAGCCCCGGCCCGTCCCACACGCCCGGCTGCCACACCGACGCGGGGCTTGTGTCGAACGTGGCTGTCCACGCCGGGCCGCCCGCCTGCCGGGACACGATCTGCTCGGACATGCCGTCGACCACCTGGTCGATCGTGTCCAGCCCGGCGATGGTGGGCTGGTTGAGCCGCTGCACCCGCGACCCGATCCGGCACAGCAGGTAGTCGTCGATCAAGCCGGGGTTGGCGTGCAACTCGATGCTCATCCCGGGGTAGTTCGGCCCTGTGCCGCCGGCGGTGATATGGGTGCGCCATTGTGCGTGCGGGCCACAGTCGGAGTCCCGCAGCAGATCAAGGGTGACCTTGTCGGGGACGGTGCCTCTGCGGTCCCGCAGCGCCTGGTCGGCGGCGGCGACCGCCTGCGATCCGTCGCGGCGTTCCACCGTCCAGTAGTTGGGTCCTCTGGCGCCGAGCCTGGGCTGCAACACGTCGCCGGGCTCGGTGCTCTGCGACCGGGCGTAGGTGGTCATGTCCACGGTCAAATCCACCGGGGCGTTGAGCCGCGCCGAGCGGGGCAGGAAGACGTAGCCGAACTCTTCTTCGAGCAGCAGCGACCCGGAGTCGGCTTCGGCCGCCGCCTCCACCAGGTCGACGGTGCCGCCCTCTTGCTGGGTGTTGAGCAGCACCAGCGACGACGCGTCCGGGGTGGCCAGCAGGCGGAACGGCAGGTTCTCCTCGACGCCGGCCAGCCGGCCCACCCGCTCGTGCACGGCTTCCCGCGCCCACCCCTGATACGAGGCGACCGCGGCGGCCGTCGCGGTGTAGGCGGGCAGTGCCGGCGAGGCGACGTCCCGGACCGCGAGGTGCCCCACGGTGAACCGCAGGCCCGCCACCGTCGTCGCGAGGGTCGTGTTGCGCATGTCCGGGTTGATCGTCACCCGGGTCGGTTGCGCGCACACCCCGGCGATGGAGCCGGTGGCGAAGACCCCGCCGTTGTATCGCAGCGTGACGTCGATGTTCCCGCCGTTCTGCTGGGCGGTGACGTCGTAAGAGATCGTGACGGCGAAGTTCTCGGCGGCGACCGCCACCTCGGTGACCGTGCCGTCGGTGGCGTACGCCCGCACCGCATGCCCGGTGGCGGTGCAGACGAGCGCCCAGCGGCCGATCGCCGACCCGGGGGTGGTCCACTCGGCGATGCGGATCTCCGTGGTGGACGGCACCAACCTTGCGAACACGTCCGTCGTGATCGAGACACACCACGGGCCGACCGCCCCGGCCAGCGACGTGGGCGCGGTGAGCTTCCCGCCCGTCGCCACGCTGCACAACGCCTTGCTGCCGTAGCGGGACAGCAGCACATCGTCGGTGACACCCAGATCGACTTCGAACTGCACCACACCGGAGACGGTCATCGGGGTGCCACCCGGGTAGGCGTGCGCCGCACTCAGCGACGCCTTCTTGTCCTCCAGCGGCCAGTAGTCGACCGGTGCAGGGTCAAGGAACTTCTCCATCGACCTGCGCTGCGGGGACAGCGGGTCCGCGGTCTTGCGTTCCAGCCGCCCGCCCACCCCGCTAATGTCGATCTCGGCGACCGAATGGGTGGCGCCGTCGGCGGCCGGCACGAACCGGTTGCGCACGTCGGCGATGTAGCCCTCGACGCGCGGATAGCGCGGCTGCTGCACGGTGAGGTTGTCGACGGAGATGACGTACGGCAGCGTGTTGGTGTTCCCGAAACGCAGCCACGAGAAGATCCCGAAATAGGTGTCCCCGCCGGCCTGGTGCGTGACTGTCGTGTCGAGCGCCCACGCGCCCGGCTCCGAACCTGCGGCGAGCCACACCTTCGCCCGCAGCCGCCTGCCGATGTACTCCACCCGCATCCGCAGCAGCGTGCCCCCGGCATAGGTGAGCCCGGTCGCGATCGGCGCGACAGCCTGGGTGACGCTCGACGCCACGTTCGTCCACAGCGCCAGCCGCACCTGCCCGGCCGTGGACAGGTCGAGCAGCGGCCACACGTAGTCGGTGGAGCTCGGCCCGCCGCGCAGCATCGGCCCCACCATCACCGACGCGCCGGCGGCGACGGCGGGAACGGAGAAGGTGACGGTGACGTCGATGTCGCGGTGCGGCCGGTTGACGCGGATCCCGCGGATCGTGTTGACGGCCGAGTGCGTGGCGAGGCCGGTGGTGCCGTTGACGCTGAAACCGGTGCTGCCGATCCACGAGTTGCCGGTGTCGGCGACACCCCAGCCGGAGGCGACGTTGCGGGTGAACGTGTCCCCGATCCACGTGCTGCTGTCGGTGCGGATCGAGACGCGGAGCGGGGTGCCCTGGTCGACGTACGGCCACCACGGCGACACCGGATGGTCGTGGGTGAGCCAGCCGTCGTCGTTGAGCAGCCGAAGGCCGGTACAGGAGGCGGTGCGGCGGTTGCCCTGGCCGACGACCAGACCGCAGGAGATGTTGAGCTGGCTGTCGGCGAGGACCCGATCGGACAGGTCCGTCCACTCCCAGGTGTCGGGGTCGGCGGTGAGGTCGGCGCCGAAGGCTGCGGCGGCCGTGATCTCCAGGTCCTCGTCGGGGTAGGGCACAAGACCCCCCCCGACGGTGACACCATTGCGCTTCCTAAATTAGGAAGCTAGGCTCGGGTTGTCGGTCAGGGAATCAGTCCCAGACCCCACCGGAAGGAACCGGTCATGAACGACTACTACGCCGGCGACGACGAGCAGGCCCGCCCGCGCTACACCACCCGCCAGGACGCCATCGACCAGGCCATCGCGCCCGCGCTCGCCGAAGGCAACTACGACCTCGAAGCCATCTGCCGTGAGACGTTCGACTGGAAGATCGACGTCAACGGCAAGGGGCAGGAACTGCTCAACACCGGCGGTTTCGAGCAGACCGTCTCCGAAGAGGAGTTCTGGGAGATCGCCGCCAAGCACGAGATCATCTGACTGGCTGCCCAACCTCGGCCCCGGTTCACCACCGGGGCTGATGCGTACCTGGAGAGACCATGGAGTACACCGACCCGCCCGGCATGCCCGAGGACGAGCGGATGACCGACGCCGAGTTCCGGACGATCCGCGAATTCCTCGGCCTGACCGGTGATTGGCTTGCCGCTCACCTGAACGTCAGCCCCCGCAGCGTCCGCAACTGGGAGCAGGGCAAGTACCCGATCCCCGACGGGGTGCGGCTCGAGATGGAAGACCTCGAGCAGCGGACCGGCGCGTTCATCGGCGGCGTCATCGAGAAGCTGATGGCGATCCCCGACCCCGGCGTCTACGTGTACCGCAACGACGACGAGTACCACGCCGCCAACCCGGACATCCCGTTCCCTGCTTCCTGGCATCGGGCGGTGGTGGCGCGGGTGGCGTTGGAGGTGCCCGGCCTACGGATCGAGTACCCACCACCGGCAGAATAAGAGCGCACGGTCCGCTTGTACCGCTAAGAAAGCGTCAGCGGATGATGGACCGCCAGCCGGGAAATCGCCGATCAGGGCGACAGTGGCGTTCCGGCCGAGGTGGGGGGACCGCATGCCGACAACCAATCCGATCCGGCGAGGACACCTCGACAAGGACTGGGGCTGGTCGTATGGCGGCGGGAAGGTCCATCCGATCCGTGAGTGGTATGCCGTCTGCCCCGACTGTGGTGATGTCGTCAGGTGCACCGGTCAGCGCGGCACCCGGAAGGCGGCGAAGGATGCGTTGTATCGTCACCGACAGAAGCAACACGCGCCGGGCTCGGTAGGCCGCTGACGCGGCAGGCACCTACGGGCGTGCATAGGCTGCGCACCACTCTCGCGAGTTCGCGCGAAGCGATGACGTGCGCTGACCCCACAAGGGCCGCGGGGTTCGACTCCTCGCCCCGGCACTCAACTCTCTTACGCTGAATGCGTAGGTGAGCCGCCAGCCGTGGCGGCTTCCAGGGCGGGACTCGCTACGGCCGGTCCCGCCCTGTTTCGTCACCGCGCCGGCGTGAGCGCGGCGATCGGGTCGTTGCGGTACTCAAACGCGATCAGGTCCCGCAGCGCGTCGAGGAGCCTGTCACCGCGGGCACCCGGCGCCCACTTCGCCACCAGCTGCCGGTTCTCCGCCACCGACAGGCTGCGGCTCACCGAGGCGTCGAAGTCAGAGCCCAACCCGAACGTGCTGCTCACATCCGGCACGGCGAAGGCGGCGAGCTCGTCCGCCGCCGCCTTCACCCGGGCGCCTTCGTCCTCGATCCCGAGGGCGAGGCCCTGCGCCACGTACTGGCCCATGCCGAACGTCAGCTTCGACGGGCTGAAGATGATCAGCGCGTTTTCGAGAGCCTGCTTCACATAGGTGCGCGCGAAGTTGACGACCCGGTCCCACAGCCAGCCGCCCTTGGACACAATTCCGTTCCATAGGCCGATCACGGCATTGACACCTGCCGACGTGAGCCAGGTGTGCGCGTTCGACAGGGCACCCTGCACCCACGTGCGGATCTGCCCCGCCCACGAACGTAGGGGACCCGCCATCCGGGCGATTCCCGTGCCCACACCGGTGACAGCGTTGCGGCCGACGTTGACGAGCCACGTTCCCGCGTTCGGCAGTGCGTTGATCACGTTGGTGCGGATCTGCCCCGCCGTCGTGCGCAGCTGTGAGAACCGTTCCCGCAGCCCGGTCGCCGCGCCGGTCACCGCGTCGCGGCCCTTCTGCACCAGCCACGACCCCGCGCCGACCACGTTGTTGCGGACAATGCCGGGGATCTCCCGCGCCTTCGCCGCCAACGCCCCCAGCCGCTGCGTCACACCCTCGATCAGCCCCTGGATCAGATCGACGCCGACGGCCATCATCACCGTCGACGGGGACGCGATCCCCAAACCGGACTTGATCCGGCCGATCAGCGAATCCGGGCCGGACCAGAACCAGCCGGCGATCCGGTTCGCTTCCCGCACCAGGGCCTGGCCGATGCCGGCGAACAGGCCGTTGACGAGGTCTTCACCGACGGACGCCAGGCTCTGGTCGAGGCTGACTTCCCCGCCGAGGCCGAGCCAGTCGAGGATGTCGAAGGTCGCGTCGACCGGCGACCTGATGATCGCCGTGATGTCGCTCTTGATCTGCTTGAGCTCGGCGATGACACCCCGGGCTTTGCCGATCGCGTCGGCGATGTCGCCGGCCAGGTCTTTGAGCTTGCGCCCCCATTCGAGGGCTTGCGGGATGAACTCCTTGAACCGTTCGATGATCTCCCGCAGGCGCTGCTGATTCTGGGGGTCCTTCAGCCAGTCCGAGACGGTCGCCAGCGAGGCCTTGAACGACTCCAGGGGCGTCTTGTTCGTGCTGGTGTTCTTGCCGGTGATCACCTCGAACAGCGAGCCGATGATCTCGGCGACCTCGCCGCCGATGTCGAAGATGTCCCGCATCGCCGCGGCGGCCCGGTCGAAGAACCGGGTGAGCCCGCCGGTCTTCTCGCCCTGCAACACCCAGTCGGAGAAACGGGTGACGATCTCCGCCAGTTCGTCGCCCAGCTGCGACAGGAACGGGCCCGCCGCCCGCGACAGCTCACCGAAGACGGGCACCAGCTTCGACGTGAGCGCCGTGCCGATCTTTTCGAGGGCCTGCCGGAACCCTTCCGCCCCGGCGGCAATCCCGGAGATGAACGTGGGTGTGGACACGGCCGAGCCGAGGTTCTTCGCGAACTGGTTGAACGTGTCCGCGAACGAGCCCAGCGTGACGTGCAGCTGCTTCTCCCACGAGTTCCACATGTGGGTGACGGTCTTGTCCAGCCCGGCGAACAGCCGCTGCTGCACATCCAGCCGCAGCGCCTCGAACGCCGGCTTCAACCGCTTGATCGCGTCGACGAACGCCTGCGCCGCGGGCGCGAGCTTGGTGACCTGCTTGGCGACCCCGCCGCCACCGGAGGCCACCTTGGTCTGCGCGGCGGCCAGGGACTCGTTCGCGCTGGCCAGGGCGTCAGCGGCGGCCTTGGCCCCGTCGAGGGCGGACGCCACCCCGTCCTGCGCGCTTTTGACCGCGTCGGCGGCGTCCTTCAGCCCGTCCTGCGCGGCGAGGACACCCTCCTGGGCGTCGGCGACTGCCTGGTACGCCTCCGCCTGGTCGCGCAGCGCGTCCTGAACGAGGTCGCTGCCCTCGACCCCCTTGGCGTTCGCCTCAGCGGTTTCGGCCCGCAGATCCTGGGTGGCGTCGGCGGTTTCCTCCACCTGAAGCTTCGCCCGCTCGTACGCGAGCTCCGCCTCGCGGATCTTTCGCAGGTCACCGGTGGTGCGGGCCTGATCCAGGGCGAGGGCGGCCTCGTCGAGGGCGTTCGCCGCCTCCGCCTCGGACAGGACAGCCCCGCGCAGGGACCGGTTCAGGTCCTCGATGTCCTCGCGGGCCTGCCGGCGGGCCCGTGACACCGCGTCCTGGCTGCGCCGGGCACGCTCCTGCGCCTGCGCCACCTCGTCGAGGGAGTTGCGGTAGGTGCGCTGCGCCGCCACCTGCCCGCGCAAAGCCGCCGCTAGGGCGCGCTCGGAGGCCTGCACCTGGCGGTTCGCGGCGACAATCCCGCGCCGTGCGGCTTCTACCTGCCGGGACGCGGCGGCGATCTGGCGGGCCTGGTTCGCCGCCTGCCCGGCAGCACCACCCCCGCCACCGCCGGTGGACGGCTTGAACGCGTCCGCGATCCCGGAGAACCCGAGTGCGAGGGTGCCCACGGCCGCGCCGACACCAGACAGCGCAGCCGGGATCGCCGCCGCCGCACCTGCAGCCGCAGCCAAAGCCGGGGCCAGCAGGGTTGCGGCGGCACTGATCGCGGCGAGGATCCCCACCACCGGGCCCAGCGACGCCGCCAGGCCGCCGGCCGACGACACCGCCGCCGACAGTGCCCCACCCAGCGCGCCCGCGGCACCCAGGGCGCTCTGCAACGTGGCGCCGATGCGGTTCCCGCCCGACCCGCCACGGTCCACGTCCACGTCGACGCGTACCGTCTGCCGGATCCGGGCCGCCGCCGACGCGACCGCGGCGCGCAGCTTCGGCTCGAACGCGCCCGTGTCCGGCTCGACGTCCACCTCGACGTCCGGGATCGGCGTTGCCGCCACCTCGGCCGGGACCTGCGACGTGTCCGCATCGACGCGCACCGACGCCTTCAGCCGCGCCGACACCTCATCCAGCTGGGCCTGCAGGTCCCGCTGGAACTGCTCCTTGCTCTCCGGCTCGACCGGGATCTCCGCCCGCACAGTCGCGGCGATCGCCTTCAGCTCGTCGCCGAGCTCGTTGCGCAGTTCGCTGGTGTCCGCACCGATCGGCAGCTGCGCGTTGACCTGCTTCGCGAGGGCGTTCGTCTGCCGCTTCACCTCGGCGACGAACGCCTGCATGAGCGGATCCACCGGCACCTTGACCGGCGGGATCTTCGACTTCTTCGTCTGCTCCGGGATGCCGTCCGGGTCCAGATCGGGCGTGACCGGAACCTTGATCGGGTCCTTGCCGACCGAATCGCGGATCTTGTCGCCGAGCTTGGAGTCCTTCAGCGCCTCCTCGGTCCGCTTCCGGATCTCCTTGGCGAGATCCCGCATGTCGCCGACGATCTCGACGCTGACTTCACCAACGGACGCGGGGGAGGTCATATGAACCCCCTGACGTCCTGCTACCTGACCCGCTTGGCGGCGTCGCAGTTGCGCCGACCGTGCCTCGCAGCTTCCTCAAATGACGCCCGGCGGGAAGCCGTCGGGCATCGCTCGACCCGGGCCACCCCCGAAGGCGAGCGCAGCAATGAGCACCAGCACGTCTGTCGACAACACCCGTCCGACGACGCCTCCAGTGGGTAAGACCCGCTGAAGACGACAGGCCCTACGCTTTGCACGAGCGTGGGGCCTGCCCTATGCGCCTGCCGGTATCAGCCCGAGGTTCCGCAACCGTTGAGCGATCTCATCCCCGGATGCCTTCGACGGCGCCGGCTTGCCCGTGCGGGCCTTGTCGGGCAGCTCCACCGGTTTCGGCCGCTGCCCCTTACCACCGGAGCGCTGCCAGTTCGCGCCGGCCAGGTGCAGGTCGATGCGCCGCAGCAGCAGTGACTGCATGTCCCACGCCGCCATCGGCCCGCGCAGTCGGCGGTGCAGCAGGCTGTCCTCGTACGCGGCGAGACCGTTGATCAGGTTGCGGAGTTCGCCGGTTGGGAGCCGGCCAGCGCCTGATGCTTGTCCAGCCACTCCTGGTCGTCGGCGGTCAGCGCCCCCGTCGGCTTCGCTGTCTTGCGCGGTGCCCGCTTCTTCGGCGTCGCCTTCTTTGCCGAAGACCGCGTCGAGGAGCCGGAGCCTGTAGTGGCGCCGGAAGTCCGCCTCGAGCTCGTCCCAGTGCTCTTCGAGGATGTGCTCGAGGCCTGCTCTTCCCCCTGGTCTTCACCCGAGTATTCGAGCCATTCGGCGATCACCATCATCAGGAAGTCGGCGGGTACGTCCACCTGCGCCCACTCGTCGCGCTGGTCCGGGCCGAGCATCCGCTCCACGAGCGCTTCGAGTTCGGCGACGCTCAGCGTGTCGAACCGGGTGATCTGGCCCTGCACGCGGTAGTCCAGCGACTGGATGTGCGGCAGCCGCCACACGCGCCCCGCCCACGGGAACTCGAACGGCGGCTTCGCGACGTCGCGCAGGTAGCGCTCTTCCAGGGTGAGCCGCTTGCCGGTCACGACGGCACCCCCTCACCCACCGCGTGCTCCTGGTCGATCAGCACACGCCGGGCGATCAGGGTCAGCGTCACGCGCACGGTGCTCCGCGAGGACAGGTCGTCGATGACGATCGGCTCGTCGGCAACCAGCACTGACCTGCCGTTGATGCGGACCTCGTTTGGGACGGTGATGCTCGCCCCCAGCGAGTCGTCGCCTGCCTGCCTGCGCCGTTCGACGATCTCGATGTCCACCGCCCGCGCCTCTGCGACGCCTCGCACGACGCTCATGCTTTCGCCCCCGTCGGGCCGCTCGCCGGCTGAAAGCGCAGCGGTTCCTCGCGGTGCGTATGGCGCGCGTTCTCAGCGACCTGCCCGCCCAGCCTCTCCCTTTCGAAGCCGGGAATGTTCGTGCGCGGGTCAGGCGTGCCCTCGGCTCCCCACACTCGGGGCATGTTCGGCGGGGCCAACGCCTGCGCAGGCTGTTGGGTGGCCGACGGTGCACCAACCGACAGGGCGCCGACGGGCAGCACCAGGTTCAGCACGGCTTGGCCGCCGTCGCCGCTGGGCGACAGGGCGAAGTCATGCACCGGGAACGGCTCGCCGTCGTTGACCCGGGCCTGCCAGCCGCCGGCCGAGGTGGTGTTGAGTTCGCCCGCGGTGGCGTCGATGTGGCCGAGGTTGTCGAGGCGCTGCACGGCGTCGGCGCGGTCGGCGAGGGTGGCCAGGTCGGCGGGCGTCTCCACCCGTTCGAGCTGGACGTGGACAAGGTGCATCGGTTCTCCTTCGCGGGTTACGCGGGTAGAAAGACGCGACCGGCCACCCGCGTGGGACCGGTCGCGTCGAATGGGGGTCAGGCAGCCAGAGCGCTGTCCAGGATGTACCGGTATGCGATGTTTCCGCTGGCGTCCAGGAACGCGGTGATCGTCCACGCGTACACGGTCACGTCCGTCGAGGACCACACGACCTCGCCGCGCTCCGTCACCTGACCCAGCGGCACCACCACACGCTGCGCCTTACCGGCGTCCGAGATGCCGTGCAGCACCCACGCCCGCTTGTCCACCGTCGGCGGCTTCTCCGCGATCGACACACCGTAGGCGGTCTGCGTGATCGTCGAACCGGGCAGCTGCACCCCCAGCGTCACCAGCGACGTCTCCATCGCCGCCACCTGGAACGTTTTCGTGTACTCGCCCGGCAGGGCCGCAGCGAGCGCGTTGCCCTGCCACATGAAAATGTTGTTGTACTCCTGCGACGTCGCCTCGGTGATGCCGTCACTGGTGATCGCTCCGACGTCGGAGAACACGGCCGGGTTGAGGCTGGTCGTCGGATCAGTCGGCAGAACGGGATTCGACACCCCATAGCCGGACACGGCGACGAGCCCGTTCGTGTAGGCGCGGATCTTGCTGGTGTCGACCGCCATCGGTCATCTCCTTCGGGGCATGGCGAGGACCCGGCGGCCGGCCGGGTGGGGATAAGGCAGAGGAAGGGGCGGGTGGTCAGCCGGGGAAGCGGATGATCTGGAACCGCACGTCGGTCGACGAGTCCGCCGAGATTTGCAGCGCCGCGCCGTAGTTGCCGACGTCCCACGGGCCGAGCAGGATGCTCGAACTCGTCGGGATCGGGCTCGTACGGGCGGCGGCGGCGAGTCCGTCGACGGTGGCCGTGGGGGTGACGGTCACGTTGCGGACGGTGCTGGCCGAACTGTTGATCGCGATCACCATCACGCGGCCGTTGTTGACGATGCTGTTGCCGTTGGCCGCATCGGCGAGGGTGCCTTGCGGGAAGGCGACACCCGCCCGGGTCGGCTCGATGATGTTGGTCAGTGCGGTGCGCGGCATGAACTACCTCCGGGCATGGTGAAGGCCCGGCGGGGCACGCCGGGTGAAAGAACAGCGGGGGATCAGATGAGGCCGTGCAGGATGACGCGGTAGGCGGCCGACCGGCGGAACACACCTGTCGCCGGCGCCCAGCTGGGGGCGCTGATGGTGAAGACCGCCTTGCAGAGGACCCCGTTGCCGAACGTGTGCAACGGCAGGTTCAGCCGCATCAAGTTCCACGTCCGGTGCGCGTACTCGCGGGCAGGGTCCGCGTCCTCGGCGTACCAATCCACGTCGAGGATCATCGAGTCGACGGTGAGTGCCGTGTCCCCTTCACCGGCGGCACGCTGGACATGCCCGGCGGGCGTGTGGAACGGCATGTGCTTGGCGATGTCCGGGTCGGCGTGCACCTGCGCCCCGAGCTGCGCTTGAAGCCACTCGGCGACCAGGAGCTCCCCGTCGGCGTAGCCCGCCACTACCGGCCCGCCGCGCGCAGTGCCCGCCGCAGAATGTGCAGGGCCGGCGTGCCCGGGTGCTGGACTCGCCGGACGGGATGTTGCCCGCCGGGCCACGCCAGCGCCTTCTTGGCCCGCGGCTCGATCACGTGCGGCGGGCTGCCACGCTCGAGCAGATCCGACTTCCAGTCGGTGGCGACCACCTGCACCGCCGCTTTGCCCCGTACGCGGGTGCGGACCTTCTTCAGGCCGCGGCCGTAGTCGCCCGTCTTGCGGTGCGGGGCGTAAATCTCCAACGCCAGGTCGATGACCCGGTCGGCGCGCCGCTCGAGGTCCCGGTACACGCCCTCCGACCTGCCGGCGGCCCGCATTCCACGGCCGTTGGCGCGGAACGTTGCCTTCGCCCGGATGGCCACAGCGCCTCCTTCACCAGTAGGACGGTGAATCCCAGCGGCAGTCGGCGGGCGGGAAGCTGTAGACGGGCAGGTGCGCCACATCCACGCCGTAGTCGTCGGTGCCGTTGCTGGTGTTCGCCGCGTCGACCAAGTCGGCGAGGAGCGCTTCCATGCGCCGCTCCATGTCGTTGGCCCGCTGCAAGGAGTCTTCGTCGGCTTTGAACTGCCGTTCGATAGCCGCCGCGGCGGCCAGGGCGGTCACGGTGCGGGCAACGTCGTGCATGGCCGCCGGGAGCGGCGCGACCCGCATCGCCACCCAGGAACCCATGTCGGCGATGATCGCGTCGGCCTGGATACCGGTGGGGGTGGTGGTCGAGTCGAACGTCAGCACGTACTGCGCCTGACTGTTGACGATCGCCGCCGGGTTTCTGGCCAAGGTTCGGTGGGTGACGTAGTTCGCCACCCGGCTACGGCCCGGCAGCCACGTCGGCCCGCCTGCTACAGGCGACGGAACGACGTACGTTTCGGCATCCTCCGCACCCTCGCCGATGCCGGTGATCTCCCAGTGGAGAACCCACCGGCCGGGGGCGCTGTAGGTGATCGGGTCGCTGGTCCACCGGCGCCGCTGGTCGCTGCCGCCCGGAACCGTCTCGAGCGGCCCGGCAGTGACGGTCACGGCGAACGGGAGGCCGGCCGGCGGGCGGGCGGTGAGGGTGACCGCGGTGGTGAGGTCGGCGGGTGTCACCTCGAGGAAGGCCCGTTCGATGTCGCCGACGGCCACATCCGACATCAGCCACCACCTGTCGTGTAGGTGGGCCGGGCGAGAGCGCCTGCGGTGTGCCGCGCGCGGAGGGTGCCGGTGGTGTAGGTGCCGGGGCGGCGGGCGGGCGTGTTCTGGTCGGTGGCTGCCGCGGTCAGGGCGGGCAGCACGATCGCGGCGGTTCCCTGCGCGGTGGTGGCTGCGGTGGCCGACGCTTGGAGGGCAGGAAGGGTCCCTGCTGCTTGCCCTGCTGAGCTCACCGACGCGGTTGCCTGTGTCACCGCGGCGGGAAGGGTGACGGCGGCGATACCGGAGACCTGAACGGCGCCGGAAGCTGCCGCGACGGTTGCGGGGAGGGTGGCGGCTGTTGTGCCCGTGACGACGGCAGAGCCGGTAGCGGCTGCAGCGGCTACGGGAAGTACCGCTGCTGCTGCGCCGGTTGCCTGGGCTGTGCCGGTGGCGGCACCGCTCAGGGCGGGCAGGGTCGCGGTGACGGTGCCGGACACGCCGGCGCTCGCGGGCGTGTAGTCGACGTCGACGAAGTAGGAGGCGCTGTTGAACGTGCTGACCGGGTATGTCAGGGCCGGGTCGATGGCGAACGTGCCCTGATTGACGGTGCCGGATCCGGTGGGGTTGTCGCCGTTCGCGATCGCTGTGATGTCCCCGTTGGTCAAGGCGACACCGAAGAACGCGCCGGAGGCAACGTACCGGCCGTCGGAGTTGTGCACACCGACCCGGTACAGGGTGCCAGCGGTGACGGCGACAGGCGTGTCCAGGACGATCAGATTCCAGGTGCCGCCGGCCGGGAGGGTAGGGCGGACCTTCGACGCGAGCAGGGTTCCCGTACCGGGCCCTGGGTTGTCGGTGGTGTCGATCTGCCAGATCGCGCCGGTGTAGGTGCCGCCGACCGTGGCGGTGGCGTAGAACCGGACCGCGTTGATCACGCCGTCGGTGGCGAACCTGAGTGTGGTGGCGGTGGTGATGCCGGGCGCCCCATCGGCGTTGTCGCCGCTGAGCGGGGTTTGGCTGGTGAACAGGTTCGCCATGGCGGCTGCTGTCCGCTACGAGCTCGGCTGCGTGAAAGTCAGCGATGTGATCGTCACGGTGAGCCCGACGCTGATGGTGGTGGTGGCGAGCTGGCATTCCCCGTCATCGCCGGTCGCGGACACGGACCCGTCGAGGATGCCGAGCCCGGTGCCGGCCGCCTCCGTCGAGTCGACGATGCGGAACCAGCCGGCCGTGCCCGCCGCGACACCGGTGCCGGTCAGAGCGGGGGACTGGTTGGCGGTGACCGTCCCGTTGGCGGGGCCACCGAACGCCGGGTCGTTGAGGGTGATCTCGGCGAGCAGGGTGCCGGTGGGGGCGGTTCCCGGCCCGGCGGGCTGGCTGCCGGTGTACAGGCGCAGCCGGCCTGTGCTGCTGCCGCCGTCGACGAGGGCGGCGGCTGCCGTGGCCATGGCGTTGCGGGCGGCGGTGCTGATCCGGATCGCCACGAGTGCCCCCTAGCTGCCGATGACGATGTAGTCGAACGTGTACGTGGTGCTCGCGACCGGCACCCCGGCGCAGCGGATCGAGAACCCGGACGCGGCAGTGGTGACGAACGGCTGCAAAGCGGCGCCGCCCGCGTCCTTCGGGGTGATGACCACCGCGCGTGGGGTGGCCCCGAACGCGGTGGAGAAGGTGACCGCGGCGAGCTGGCCTGCGGCAGCCCCGCTGCTGCCGGTGGTGACGGTGACCATCCCGGCGTGGTCGGTGCCGGAGATGGCCGTGCCGGGGCTGCCGCCGGTGCCGATCTGCGCCCCGTTCGCCACCGTCGGGGTGGCCCCGGCCTTGGAGCGGGGGCGGCCCTTGTAGTCGACGGTGTACATGGCGGTGCCTGCCTGGTCGCGCACGTCGACCAGGTCGCGGGTGTCCGCGGCGGCCGTGCGCAGGATCTTCGACGGGCCGACGATGGCGTTGAGGCATTGGGTGGTGGGCACGAACGTGTTGTCGGCGACGTACAGCTGGATGCTGTTCAGATTCGTGGGGGTGCCGACGAACCCGGCCGTGGCGAGGGTGGGGGTGGTGCCGGTGTAGTAGTAGATGTGGGCGCGCACCCAGTTGTGGTCGCCCATGTAGGTGAAGTCGAACCCGCCACCACCACAGTTCTCCACCTTGGCGTTGATCCACAGCCCGTTGAGGGCGGTGTGGGTAGAGTCCCCGACCTGAATGCCCTTCACGGTGGCGGTGGCGATCCCACCCGGATACAGGTGCGCCGCGTCGAACTGCACCTGGGATGCCTGGATCAGGCACTGGGCAACCTGGGAGCCCTCCACCACGAAGTTCGTGAACTTCGTCCCGGACGTGTTGACGACCAGGCCATAGTTGTAGCCGTTCCCGCCGTACACGTGGAACTTGTCGAAGTTCGACCCGTTCGCCCGGCCCGTCGCATCCGGCAAGTTCACCGGCACCGCGCTCGCGGTCGCCGAGCACTTCACCACGAACAGGTTCTGCACATACGTGTCGTGCGGGCCCTCAAACCGCAGGCCGTCCCCGTCGCACGAGTGGATGTACACGTCGGTGATGAACGACTCGAACCCGTTCGGCGACAGGAACGGGCTTGTGGTCGACCACTTCGTGGCCAGCCCGTGCCCCTTGCCGTTGCGGATCAGCAGCCGGTTCAGGATGTACCGGCGGCCGTAGATAGCGAACACCGGTTTGGTGCCCGACTGGGCGGCCTTGTTGCCGTCCAAATACCCGTTGATGACCGCCCAGTCGCGGGCCCCGCCGGTCGTGTCGCCCGCCGCGAGGGTGTCGTAGTTGACCGTCGACAGCAGATACGCGTCCGTGTTGTCGGCCAGTGTCAGCCCGCCGCCGTTGAGGTCCAGCACCACCCCGGTGTCGATGGTGACCCCAGCGATCTCGTAGTCCCAGCCGGCGGACAGCACCACCCGGCCGGCGCCGCCGGTCGCCGCCGCGTCCAAAGCATCCTGGACGGTCGCCGTGTCCGCGGCGACATTCCCGACCGGCGGCGGCACCGCCACGGTGGCGACTGATTCGGGCAGGAACTGCGACAGGATCCGGTCGCCGCCGTCCAGGGTGGGCAGCCGTTTGGTGGCCATGTGTCTCCTCAGACGGTGACGACGAGGACGTTCCCGTCGAGGGTGGAACCGGTCAGTGCGGTGTCGACGACCAGAATGTTGTTGTCGGCGAGAAGCCCAGCGAAGTCGAGGTCGGCGAGCACCGCCGGCCCGGCAGCGGTGAACGCCGCGGCGGCGCCGGCCGGGGCGGGCAGGCCGGTGCCGAGGCGGAACGCCGACAGCATCAGGTCGCCGGAGCTCGCGTCGAGCAGCAGGGTGGTGCCGTACCAGCCGGGCGGATACGGGCCGGCCAGGATGGTCTGCCCGGCGGGGATGCTGTACACGCGCGGCCCGACCGGCTGCCCGTCCACAGTCACAGCCAGGGGGATCGACAGGGTGCGGGTCACCGCCCCCGCGTTCGTGACGGTCAGGACGGTTTCGCCGTTGTTGTTGACGCTGTTCCCGTCGGTTATGTTCGCCGCGACCGGCGGCAGGACGGGTTCCCCCGCCTTGCTGCTGCCGGTGATCCCGAGCGGGGTGCGTGCCACCAGACGCCGCCTCTCCTCCGTCAGGGCAGCAGAACGCCGTAGAAACGCTGCCCCGTCGCCGCCAGCGACGCGGCGGTGAACGAGGCGGGCAGATCCGCCTGCCCGGCCAGCGACCCGGACAGGCGCGGCGCCACCGACGGCTCCGCCGCCGCCCCCACCCCGGCGATCGAGTTGCCGACCAGCTGCGGGGCGGTCGCGGCGGTCACCACCAAAACGCCCAGCGCGTACCGCTGCCCGGCCACTTTCGCGTACGGCGCCGTCCACGACCGGGTGTAGGCGGTGTTCGTCGCCGCGAACAGGCTGGTGTCGTTGGCGGTGGACGCGACGAGGGTGCCGTCGCCGTTGCCGTCGACCAGGTACAGGCCCATGCGCACGAGAGTGGGGGTGGCCGCCGCAGCAGTGCCCCCACTGATCATCCGCACCTGCGTGGTGGACTCCGACTTGCGGGCCGTGAAGTGAGTCAGCCGCAGCACCTGCGTGTTGGTGATCATCCCGCCGGAGATGGCCATGTCCCGGGCGATCGTCTCCTCACCGACGGTCAGCAGGTTCGTGCCGGTCTGCGACGACGCGCCGCCGAACAGGCTGTAGCCGGCCGGGTAGTCAGGCACAACGCCCCCTCACGTGGCCCTCACACTCACCCGCGGTGTTCCCGCCGAGATCAGCTTGACGACCGACGTCGGACCGGGTGTCCCGTCGTACACCTCCAGCGCGCTCACCACCGCCGGCAGCACGTGGCAGCCGTCCCCGCCGACCGTCGGCGTGGACCCGTCGGTGGTGAAGTACACCTCGGCGGCGCCGCTGAGATTGATCACCCCGACACGTGCCTTCGGCGGTGTCTCAAAGCTGGCGACGTTGCCCACCGGATCAGGCAGATCGAGAGTGAGCGTCGTGACCGTGTTCGCCACAAGGGTGGCGTGCAGTGGACCGGCAGCCATCACATCCCCTTTCAGATGACGGTCAGGGCCGCCCGTCCGAGATCACCCCGGCGAGCTCGCAGGCGGCGATCACATCGTCGCGGGAGGCGTCCTCGTCGTACTCCACCCTCGCCAGGTCCGCCCACGCCTGCCACGCCGGCAGGCCAGAGCCGCGGCCCGAGCGTGGGGGAGGCGGCGGAAGAACTAGGCCGGGTACCGGCTCGTCGTCCGGGTCCGGTTCCTTCACGGGTTCCGGCTTGGCGGGCGCCCTGTCGGGCGCGGGCTCCGACACCGGCACAGCCGTAACGGGCGGAGAGTCGGGCGCCGGCTCGGTTGCCTCCACCGGCGCCTCAACCCCAACCCGTTGCGGCAGCCGCGCGTCGAGCAGATCGTGGATGTCGCCGAGCGCGTCCACGATCGCCTGAAGCCACGGCCCGTCCGTGCCGAACGGGGTGCCCAGCGATGGGCGTTGCCGGGCCAACGTCAGCTGCCCGATCCGTTGCTGGCCACCGCGGCCTTCGGATCCATCAGGGTGCCGCCGATGACGTGGCGGACCCGGTATTGGACGGCGTCGTGTTCGAAGTCGCCCTCCTCCGGGTTGACCGCGCCGCCGCCGACGCGCTGAGCGTTCGGCGACTTCACCCACAGCTCCGGCGACTCGTGCCCGGTCAGGAAACCGATCTCCATCGCCGGGCGGCCCACACCCGGGTTCGCGAACAGATACCAGGCGGTGTTGCCGTTGGTGGTGTTCACGATCGGCAGCCACGGGTTGACGACCACGTTGACCCGGTTACGCATCCAGTTCGTCACCCGAAGCTGGTCGTTGCCGGTGCCGGGGCCACCACCCGCCGCAGCCAGGATCTCGGTGGCGTTGACGATGTTGTTCGCGACGACCTCGAGCGCGGGCGGCACCAGCAGGGTGACACCTTCGACGTAGATGGGGCCGCCGTCGGTGTCCTTCTGCTGGCCCATGACCTGCATGGCCTGCTGCATGGCGCCGATGGTCAGGGGCGGGTTCGCCGTGACCGTCGAGCCGATCACCGTCGTGTTGATGATGTTGCGGTTGCCGGTGGAGAAGAACGTCGAGTTCGGGCCGGCCGTGCCGGAGAACAGCTCCGCGGCGAACTTCTCCTCGGTGCGGCGGGCCGCGTTGCCGAGCCGGGTCGGCAGGTCGGCGAGGGCGTCCAGGTCGTCGTTGACGATGGTCTCCCACGACACCGCGATCTGGTCACCGTACTTACCGACGGCGTACTCGTAGAACCCATCGGTGACCTTGCGGACCTTGTACGGGGCGAGTTCCTTGACCGGGTTGAGGGTCGCCTCGCCGCCGTCGAGGGTGTACCGCCGCACCGACCGGAAGTCGCGGACGCGGCCCCGCTTGGCGTAGGCGGGCCACTGCACGGCCCGGGTCTGGTAGGCGGCGAGCAGCTGCCGGTCGATGATGTCGCCGAACAGGTAGGAGAAGTCGGCGCGCGACATCGCCTCCTGGAAGGCGAGCGCCGCCCGGCGGTCACCCTCCATCGTCTGCTTGTACAGGCGGGCGACGTGGCTGAGCTTGGCCCGGTACTCCCGGGTCGCGGCCCGGCGGGTGCGCCGCGACAGGGACACACCCTCGGTGCCGAGGATTCGTTCGGTCGACGCGGTCTCCGCGCCGGCCTGGTAGGTGCCGAGCTGACCGAGGGCGGTCAGGCCAGCGTCCATCAGTGCGCTAGTCACAGTCGCTCCTCAGTAGCCGATTTCGACGGGGATGGTGCTGGTGGCGCCGGACGCGACAGCGGCCATGGCGTAGCCGAAGCGAACCCCGTTGGTGTTGTCTTTGTTGATCTTGTGCGGGGTTGCGGCGGCGTCGTAGTAGAGAATGTCGCCCACCGCGATCGCCGCATCGGTGGTGGTCTCACCCTTGACGAGCAGATCCGCCGTGCCGTCGAGCGCCACCGTGGTGACACCGTTGGCGTCCTCGGCGGTCAGCGCCACGCCAGGAATCTGACCGCAGACGACCGGGTCGCCGGACTGTGGGGTCGCCGGCTGCGAACAGACCAGCGCCCGGCTCTTGGTCCACATGATGACGAAGTTCTTGGCCATGTCAGCGACCCTTCTGCGCGATGGCGGTGGCGCTCTCGCTCAGCCCGAGCGAGCCGAACAGGTCGCCGAGCGCGTCGTCGAGACCGTCGTCCGGCTCGTCCTGGGCCGGCGTGCCGCCCATGCCGTAGGGCAGGCCCACACCGGCCTCGGCGAGCGCGTTGGCCCGTTCCCGGCGCACGTGGGTGGCCTCGTCGGCGATGACGGTGGTGATGAGCTCACCCAGCGCGGTGAAGTCCACGGCGCCCTCGGCGGTGGTCGGCACGGCGGCGGTGACGCGGGCGTTCACCCGGGCGGTGATCGACGCTGCAACGTCGCGGTGCTCGTCGGCGCGCAGCGCGGCGGTGACCGCCTCGCTCGCCTGCTGCCGGTTGCTGTCGACGCGCCGCTCGGCGTCCCGCTGCGACTCGCGCGCGGACAGAGCGGCGATCTGATCGGTGAGCGGCTTGGTCGCCTCGGCGATCGCGTTAGCGACCAGCGTGGCGAAAGCCTCGGTCGACGGCTGCACGTCCACGGTGACCGTGCCCGCCGTCTCGGTCGTGGGGGTGGCCACGGTGTCGGGGACCGTTGCCGTCCCCGCCTGCTCCGGCGGCGGCGCGCCGGTCTGAGAACCCGACACGGGCTCCTCCTCAGGTTCGATGGAAGGTGTTTCGGGTGCGGAAGGCGGGGCGCCGTCCGTCACGTCATCAGGGGCAGTGCCCGGCTCGTCGGGCGCGGACTCTGCCGCTTCGGCGCCGGCGCCATCGGCTGCGGCGGGCTCCGGATCCGGTGCCTCGGCCCATCTCGAGCGCTTGTACAGGTGCGGCGCGTCCTGCTCGATGCGGGCGGCGTACGCGGTCAGGCCGTCACCGATAGCGGTGGACAGCACGATCCGTTCCTCGCGGGTGAGCCGGCCGTCGCCGTACATTTCGTCGGCGTAGGTAGTCAGCGCCAGGTGCAGCCGCGATTCGAGCCACGCGCCCAGGTTCGCGGCTTCCACGGTGGGTTTTTCACCGACGGCCTCGAGCACGGACACGACCTCACCGCCGGCGGCGGGCACGGTGACGAAGTCGACGGAGCGGCCTTCCACCCAGTCGACGAGGAACCCTTCGCGGCCGTCACGTTCGCCGTGCTGGCCGGTGACCCAGGCGCGGATGGACATGCCGATCGCTTTCGCCTCGGCCATCTCCGACAGGGGCCCTCGCCACGGCTCGAACAGTCGGGCTTCGGCGACCAGCGACTGGGTTTGCTCGTCCCAGCGGGCGTCCTCGGTGAGCACGGCGGCGAGGTTCTTTACCGACCCGGATGGGTGCTGGCGTTCTTCCTCGTCGGAGGCATGGTCGACGTAGCAGCGGGTGCCAGCCGGCCAGGCCTGGTCAGCGGCGGCCTTTTTTAGCACCTCGGCGCCGTAGTGGTTTCCGTTGAGCGACCAGCCCGCGGTGATCAGGCGCAGCAGCATGCGGCCCGGACCGGCCGTCGAGGCGCTGCCGACGGACGCCTCGCGGATCGCGGTGCGTTCGGGTGCCGCGGCGGCCGCGGACTCGGCGACCTGGTGGAAGCGGCGGACGGCGGCGGCCACCTCGCCGCGCAGACGCCGGTCGAACCCCAGCGGCGACGTCCCTGCGTACAGAACAGGCTTCTTCACGGGGTCTCCTGTTCAACGCGCTGGAGCAGGTGGAAGCCGCCCTCGTTGGCGGCGGGATGGTCGGTGGGGTCGAACCCGACCCGCTCGTACGTGACGGTGCAGGGCTGGCCGGCCGCGTCCTGGCCGACAAACGTGAGCTGGTCGTCGCTGTGCCGTAGGAACGAGGATTCGGCGAGCTGGTCCAGTAGCAGCCGGGACATGGCAATGCGGCGGTCTGCCTGGGAGATGACCAGAACCCCGTCAGCCGTCCGCGCCAGGTCGAGCGAGCCCGGGAACGCTGGGAGCTTCCAGCCACCGGGCGGTGGCGGCGGGGCCGGCGGGGTGCTGGCGGTCGGCGTGGGTATCGCAACGACGCCTGCCGGTTCGAGCTGCTGCCAGCGTTCGTCGCGCATCTCTTCACCGCCGATCGGGAGAGGTCGGTTACCGCGCGAGGTCAGCGGCCCGTCTCAGGTCCGCGACAGACGCTGGCGTCCACGAGGTCCGCCAACCCGGGTTGTTGCGTTGCACGGCGAGGTCAGCCCAGCCGATCCGGCCCGACCGGAACAGTTCGAGCCGGGCAGGGCCGAGGATGGCCAGCTGGTCACGGCGCGGCAGCCGCCGGAAACGGGCCTCGGCGGACGGCAGGTTGACGCCGGCGGCCAGCGGAAGCCGGGTGCACCGGCACGCCGGGTGCCCGTCGGGCCCGATCACCTCGAGCGGGAACTGCCGGCCGTGCATCGCCCAGCAGGCGGTACAGGAACGGCGGTCACAGGCGCAATGCCAGGCCCAGGCGTCGAGGACGCCCCGGTTGGCGTCATGCACGAGCGCCGACGCGGCCCGGTAGGTGTCGACCGTCTCGGTCTGCGCGATCGTCGTCGCCCGCACCAAAGCGCTGTCGAAGCCGGCGCGCACCTGGCCGGTGAGGGCGGCTGCGGTCGGTTGCGTTGCCAGCGGCGGGCGCAGCAGCGGCCGGCGGATGGCGCTCGACGCCGCGTCTAGAACAGCCCGGTGCAGGTTCGTGATGCGCCACCGGCGTGCTGAAAGCTCGGAAACGACCGCTTGCCGGTCGGCGGCGCGCACCTTGAGACCGGGCTTTTGGCTGGCGATGATGTCCGGCTCGGCTTGGACGGTGGCGGCGGAAACCTCGGCGACCGCCCGGCGGGTTGCCGTGTCCGCCTTGCCGACCAGCCCGGTCAGGGCACGATCGGTGCGCTGCTGTACGGCGGCGATCGCTTCGATCCGGGCGACCTGCCACGGGCTCGGCCACACCCCGGTCCGCTCGTACTGCTCGAGCAGGGCGTCGATCGCCTGCTGCCAGGCGGGCGACAGATCCTCCCAGGCGGCCAGCCACGACCGGGTCAACGCCTGCACTGTCGCGTCGACGGTGGCGCCGTTCGAGCGGGCCAGCCGGCGCAGCAAGGTGAGGGTGCGCTGCGGAACAGCCACGGCGCACCCTCCGCCCTGGGGCGTGTCAGATCGCGCCGCGCTCGCCGCTGCCCACGGAGCCGTCGTCGCCGGGCGGGAACGGGGTGGGCTCCACGACGGGCGGCTCGAAGCCGTCGTCCAGGCCCTCCGCAGCGGTACGCAGGTTGTCGGCGGTCGCCTTGATCTCGTCGACCTTCGCCTGCGCGTCGGCGTCGAGGTCGCCGTTGCGCAGCTCCTCGATCTGCGTGTTCAGCTTGTCGATCTCGCCGCGCAGGTTCTCACCGGAGGTGGTGATCGCGTCGCGGATCGCCTCCTGGCGGCGCGAGATGTCGGCGAGCTCGTCGGACAGCTTGGCCATGGTCTTCTCCTGTCGTTGCTGGTGCTCGTGGATGTGGTCGAGGCCTAACCGGTCGCGCAGCACGTCCCAGAGGCTGTCCATGCGCCACCTCCGCCCAGGTCACACGGCGATAAGCGCTTCGCCGGCAGCCTCGTCTTCGCCGGCCCCGCCGTCGGGGTCGTCGTCCGGTTGCATCGACGTAGGGTTGCGCAGGTCGCGCGGGTTGTTCGGCGTGGCGGCGGGCGGGCCTTCCGGCCACACGAAGTTGCCGTCGTCGTCCACCATCGCCTCGATGATCGTGTCGACGTGGCGGACACCGATCGCGGTCAGCAGCAGCCGGGCGATCTGCTCCGGCGGGATCGTCCCGGTCGACGCTGCCTGTACGACGGCCTGCACGACCGCGGTCATGCTGGCTTGCAGGTCCGGCCAGTCGATATCGATCGTCGGGTCGGTGGCGCTGCCCAGCTTCACCGTCTGCCGGCCGTACGCGTCCACCGTCACGGTGCCCTTGAGTTTGCCGTCCGGGGCCCGCACCGACTCGGCCACCGCGTACTGCAAGATGCGCCGGTACACGCCCGCCCACAGGTCCCGCCGCTGGCCCATGGCCAGTTCCATCGGCGTGTCCAGGGTTTCCGCCACCGCGCGGGCGCCGGTTTGGCCGGGGTCGGCGAGCAGCATCGTCACCGGCACGTCCAGCGCCGACGCGACCATCGCCGCAAGGGGCTTGCCGGACTCGCTGTCGACGGTGGCGCCGCTCTTCGGGATGGCTTCGAAGGTCTGGTCGGGTGGGGTCATCGCGACCGCGCCCACATCGTTGGGCCGGCCGGACGCGTCCCGCGGTGGGCGTTCGGCGAGCTTGGTGCGGGCCTGCGCCCTCGTAGAGCCTTTCGCCGTCATCCGCCACGCGAACCGCGACAGGCTCTTGACCAACCTCGCCCAGTCCTCGAGGAAGACCTTGTACGCCATCGCCCAGTCGATCGCCGCGTAGGCGTCGGGTATACCGCGCTGCTGACCTTCCAGGTCGTTGACCTTCACGTGCAGCATCGGCGCGTCCCAGGCGACGGGGATCCGGCCGAACGTCTTACGCCGGTCGCGGGGCCGGTAGTCGACGGCCGGGTGGAACTGCTCGCGCTGCTCGTCGACGGTGTGCCCGTCGTCGCGGAGGGTCCGCTGAATCCAAACCCGCCGGTAGAACCACGGTTCGGAGCGGTCCTGCGGGTTGCAGATGATCTCAGTGATTTCGTCGGCGCCGACCACCCGCACCTGCACCTCACCCGTGGTGGGCAAGGTGAACAGGGCCGTGAAGAACTCGCCGTCCGTGCCCAGGCACCGTTCGAGGCGTTCCCGGGCTGCGCCAGAGGTGAACGCCCGCTGGTTGCCGACGTCGGCGAGGAAGGCGTCGATGACGGCCTGCACGTCCTGCTCGCGCTTCTTCTTGCCGTTCGCGCGGGCGGTGATCTCGACACCCTTGCCCCACACGTATGCGCTTCGCAGGCTGAGTGAGCGTCGAATCAGCGGGTTCTTGACGGCGAACAGGCGGCAGATCGCCCGGATCTGCTTCAGGTTCTCGGCGGTGAACTCCTGCTCGAACTGCGCCGACAGCCGGATCCAGCCCGGGTCCTGCAACTGGGCGGCGAGCTCCGCGAAGCTTTCCTGAAGCAGCTGCTCGTTGTCGAGGGCCTGACGCAGCTGCTCCCGCAGCACCTGCCGGTCGTCGGCCGGCGCCTGCTGTTCGGCCAGGGCGACGTTGCCGCGGCGCCGGGTGCGGGAGCGAGTCATGCGCACCCCCACAACAGGTCAGTAGGGGCTGATCTCGTAATCGTCCACCTCAGGGTCTTCAACAACCCGGTCCGGGGGCGGCAGCACCGCGGACGTCAGCATCAGCGCGTCGGCCTTGTCCGGCGACGGCATGCCGCGCTTGCGCATGTCGTCCTTCGACTCGATGACGATCTGGCCACGCGAATTGAACTTGTACTTCATCGAACCCAGCTGCGCGGCGAGCTCATCATCGTCCGGGTCGATGTCAGCGTCGCCGTCCTCGAACCTGAGCTTCAAGCCCCAGAACCATTCGGCTCGCGCGTTGGCGAACATCTCCGTGTCCAGCGCGCCGCCGCCGGCTTGCATGTCCACCACGTCGTGACCGAGCTCGACGAGCTGATCGACGACACCGCCGCCGACTCCGACGCCGTCCACTCGGATCTCGTCGACGTCGTGCTCGCCGATGGCGTTCACAACGCGGCCGGTGGTTTCGGTGGTGGCCTGCTTGGTAAAGTCGCCGGCCACCCGCATCACCGGGCCGCGGCGCAGGCAGAAGATGGTGCGGTCGGAGCCGTAACGGGCGACATCCACGCCGAGGATCGACCACGGGCCGGGCTCGCAGGAGCGTTCCTGGGCGGCTTGGATCAGCGACGGCGGGAACAGGACGTCCTCGCCGATGTCGGGGAAGTCGCCGAGCACCTTGGAAGTGAACCGCGGTGATTCGATACCCCAGCGGCGGATCTTGTCGGCCACCCACTCCGGGTCGAGCATGAGCGGGCGCAGGCCGTCCGGTACTGGCTCTGTCGTCGGCTCAATGCCCAACTTGTCGTAGAGGGCTATCAGCTCGGGATGGGCTCCGATCTGCTCCGGTGTGAAGTTCGGTGTTTCGAGGCCGTTGATCCGGATGACGTTCCATCCGGATCCGGGTTTGCACACCGACGCGAACTCGGTCGACGGGTCGTCCGGGTTCCCGATCGCCAAGATGCGGCAATCCGCGTTTGTGGTGATGGCTTCGACGGCGGTCCACAACTGCTGCGGGATACCGCAGGCCTCATCCAGAATGACCAGAACGTAGCGGCGGTGGATGCCCTGGAAACCGTGCTCGTCGGTGTCGGCCGGCTTGCGGCCCCAGCCGACGATGCTGGTGTCGTCGAGCTTCCACTCGTCGGATTGCAGGACGCGGCCCGGGATGGCGCTGCCGTTCTTTTGCGCCCGCCGTGCGGCCTTACGGATCTCCTCCCAGAGGATCGCGTGGACCTGCGGGTAGCTGGGGGCGGTGGATGCAACGAACGCTTCGCCGGGAGGATGCGCGGCGATCCACCACGCGGCCATCCGTGACGCCAAGAACGACTTGCCCGCGTTGTGGCAGGACTTCACCGCGGTACGCCGATGGTTCCTCACCGACTCGGCGATTTCACGTTGCTTGGACCACAGGTGGTCGCCCAGTTCGTTCTGCACCCAGCCGACCGGGTCGTTAATGTACGGCGAGGTCGGCGGCGGCTCGAACTCGCGGGCGGCCATCTCGAACGCGTTGGCCGACGAGGTGAACACGCTGGCGGTCATGCCACCTCCGTCAGGCGACAGCCCTCAGGTGGCGCGGCACCACCTCAGGCACTCTCGCGGCCTGCTCGGGGGTGAGGTCCAGGTCGCCGAGGATCGCCTTGATGACTCCGGCGAGGAGGGCGCCTTGCTGCTCGGCGACACGCACCTTGCGTTCCTCGATGCCGGCCTGGATGGCGGCTTTGCACACGTCGACGAGGTGTTTGCGTTCGCGGGCGTAGAGCTCAACCCACACGTTCACCGACGCCTTGTGGGTGACGTCGATCCCGGGGAACTCGCCTGCCTGCTTTTCGACTTCTTCGGCTTTGCCCCATACCACCTCGTCGGCGGTGAGCTTTTGGACTTGGTCGCGGAGGAAGTCGACGACGCCGGCGGCCCGGTACACCTCTTCGAGGAGGGCGTCGCGGGGGTCGACCTCGCGAGGGAGGCCGAAGGTGACGACGGCCTGTTCGGCATTCGCGGTCCGGAGTCGGCGCTCGGCGGCGGCTTTCGCCTGAGGTGAGCTGCCTCCGTGGGTGTTGCAGACCCGTTGGCCTTTCATCGGCCATTTGGTGCAGGGCTCTCCGTTGCTGCGCTTGCCGGAGCATTTCGGCTTGGCGGATTCCATGGGTGGGTCACCGCCGATCACGTCCTTGGGTGACGATCTGTAGTGGGTCGCTGAGTGTCGACCCCGCGATTCGTCTCACTGGGTGAGATTAGGTGACTTTGTGTTGCTGGGCGGGCCGCGCCAGCCGGCCACCTCGTACGGCCCACGTCTTCAGCGGCGCAGTGTGGTCTCGTCGGCGGGCTCGGCCGGCACCTTGGGCTCGGTGACCGTCGGCTCCTCAGCGCCCGGCTCCTGCGGGTCCGTTTCGGGCAGTACAACGTCCGGCTGTCCGTCGCCGGACTGCTGCGGCTCGTAGCCGTCGTCGCCGCGCTGGGCGTCGTCGGCGAGGGTGGTCAGCGAGTCCTCGATTTGCGCGACGAGGCGGGCCTGCTCGTCGGTGAGCTCACCCCGCTTGAGTTCGGCGATCGCGTTCTGCAGGTTGGTGAAGCTGGTGGCCTGGGCGGCGGAGACCCGGTTGACCTGCTCGGCGAGGGCGGTGAGGGCTTCGATGACGGTGGCCATGTGCTGCTCCATTCGGGGGAGACGGTCGGTGCCGAAGATGGCGTGAAGGTGATCGCTGAATCGGTCGGCGAGGCGGCGGCGTAGGTTGGCGAGCATGCTTGGCCTTCCGCTCAGATGGCTTCGACGCCGAGGGCGCCACCGGTGACGCGGAGCCGGTATTGGTCGCCGTTGGACCGGTTGGTCAGCACGTCGCCTGCCTGGGGTGGCGCTGTGGGTCAGCGACCATGGCATCTCTGGACGCTGGCATGGTACGTCGTCACCGTGCACGCTGAAGTCATGAATGCAGACGAGCGGGAAGTCGCCCCTGACGAGCCCAACACAGTGCCCCCGTTTCGCGAAGCGCAGGTTCCACTGACCGACGCCGAGCGGTTCCAAGAGAACGTGAAGGCCTTCCAGCGGCAAGGCGACCTAGAGCTGCGTCAGTTGAGCAAGAAGGAGGAATCCGGCGGGAAGGAGGAGGTGAAGTACCGGAACCTGTACAACGACCTCGAAGCGGAGCGGGAGCGTCGGCAACGCAGCCAGGACGCGCCGGAACTTTAGTCGTGTGTCACCGGTCGGCAGATCAGCGAACGCAAGTCGTTGGAGAAGGCGACCGGCGTCCAGTGGGTGTTGCTGCGCACGACCAGGTGCCCGTCGGGGCAGGCGGTGAGTTGCGGCTTGCGGCCGGCGGCTTCGGCGAGCCAGTCGAGGGTGAACGTCATCGTGTCGTCGTCAGTCACCGTCGCCTGCCTGTTCTTCGTGCACTTGGGAGGCGGTGAGCAGCGAGCCGGCTTCGATGATGATCGCCAGCCAGGACAGGGAGAGCACTGCGGCGGGTTCGTCCTTGGCGAAGGTGACCATGGAGATCGGCCAGCCGATGAGTGACGCGAACAGCAGGATCCACGCGGTGATGGTGCGGGCGCGGCGCCAGTTCACGCGGCGGGCATCCCGGCCGAGTTGACGTCGAGCGTCTGCCACGAGTCCGATCCGGCCGCCGGCCGGCGGGTGGTGCCGCGCCGCGAGTTCGGGTCGTTGCGGGTGCGGGTCTCGACTGCGAGGACGTCACCCCAGCGGTATTCGCCGTTGTCGTCGGGGACGAGCTTCCCGGTGGCACGCCAGTTGTTGAACGTCTGTTTGGTGACGCCAAGCCGTTTCACGGCGAACCAGGCGGGCACGCGCACGTCAGGGTTCTGCACGGCGCACCCCCGGACATGCGAAAAGCGCCCCGGGCCGGTGGGCTCGAGGCGCTGGACGTCTGGCTGCGGGCATAGCTCGCGCTGGCACAAAAGTACATGCGGACCTGCGGGTCTGCAACATCGCCAGCCGGGCGTGTCGGTCAGTTGCGGCGCAGCAGGGCGGCGACCTCTTCGGCGGGACGGTTGTTGCGCTGCTTGCCCGCCTGGATGGAGACCAGGTCGGTGTACTCGTCGTCGGTGTAGAGGCTGCCGCAGTTGCCGCATTCGGCCCGGTAGGTGTCGTCAGGGTTGCGGAACAGGGCGCGCTGGTCGCAGCGGTCACAGGTGACCCCGTCGCACGGTTCGGGCCGCGGCTCGGTTTCGCCGGCGGCGGAGCGCAGAGCACCACGCAGGACTCGTAGCCCGTCGGCGAAAACGGCGATGTCAGGGTAACGATCGCAGATGTCCTCATGGCGTGCGCGAAGCCAGCGGACGAGTTCGGGGACGGTGGCGTCTGGTAGCCGGTGACGGGTGAACTGCTGCGCGCGGATGTCGCGAACCCAAAGGTCGAGGACGGTGGCAGCGGACAGGTGACCATCGTCATCGAGGGTCGGGGTCAGAACGAGCTGCCCGTGGCTGTCGCGGACGTACTCGCGGTCGCGGACGTTCTGGGTAATCTTCCGGCCGTCGAAGGTGGCCGTGACGGGGTGGGTGTTCGGGGACATCTTCAGCTGCGGGACGAGATGCTGCTGGTGGGGTGCCCCGTTGGCGCCGCGGGTGAGGTTGGGCTGCCGAGCTGGTGCGGTCAGGTCGAGCCGGTTGACGTTGACGGGGATGGCGCGTTCGCGGCTGCCGGAGACGGCTGGCTGCCCGTTGCGGGCGTTGATGGGTGCGCTCCCGCCGAGGGCGGCGAGCGGGTCGGAGGGGCGCAGGCCGCGGCTGAATACGTGCCGAATGCCACCTTCGAAGTAGACGACGCCGAACCGTTCGTGCCGGCGTTCGTCGATGATGGCCGGTTCAGGGGTGGCGAGCTCGTCGTGCAGCCGGGCAATGTCGCCGAGCCACCGGTCGAGCAGGCGCCGGTCGCCGTCGCAGACGGGCGGGTGGTACGGGGCGCGGGGAGTCGTGTCGGGCCGGACGATCGGGCAGGTAACGCAGGCGCCGCGGGTGGAGCAGCATCCGCCGGGGCTGCCGCAGCCGCCCGGGTAGTCGCAGGCGGCGTAGGTGCTGGTGTGGCAGCGGCATGTGACGCTCACGGTGGATCACCTTCCGGCGCTCGGGTACGGTGGTCGCACCCGCACTGGCCTGCGGTGATAGTGGTTGGTGGACGGCGGCGCCAGGCCGGGGGGATCTGGCGCCGTTCACACCTTTACGTCGAACGCTGGACTTGAGCGTCGCGTGCGGCGAGCAGCCACGTGTCGGTCACGTCAGCCCACGGGTCGTCGAGCCCGTCGGGGGAGCAGCGGTAAGCACCCGCGTACGGGCCGTGGGTGGATGTGTCGGTGTCGCACCGCAGGTGGGTCGGTTCGCAATCGTAGGAGCAGTACGCGGACCCTTCGCGCGGCTCGGCCCCGCACGGGCAGAGGCCGTCGGTGGCCCGGTCGATGGTGTCGAGGACGTTCACCATTGGTCGAACTCTCCGCGCTTGACCGCGGCGGCGAACTCGCGCCACTCGTCGTAGCTGAACGCGCTGGGCGCCTGTCCCGGGTTCTTGCTGTCGCGCAGCAGCACCGTGGTTCCGGTGTCGGCGATTTCGACGCAGTTGCTGGCGGCGCAGCGGCCGGAACGGGTCCAGGTCAGCTCAGAGTCCACGACACCCTTTCTAACAGCTTGGGGCGGCCGTGCGCACCCGTGCACACCCGGAAGGGGTTTTCAGGCCGCCTCCGTGGCGCTGAGCGGGCCGGGCGGGGCTTCGGCTGCGGCGTCGAACAGGTCCGGGCCGTCCTGCGGTGCGGCGCGGACTCGCGGGACCGGGGCAATCAACCCGAGCCGGGCGGCGCAGTCTCGCCCGAAGCCGTGCACGGCGTTGTCGCGGCGGGTCAGCCGCAAGCAGCGGGCGCAGCGGATGCGGGGTGACGAGGCGCGGATCACCGGTCGAGTATCCGCCGGGACCGTACGCTGCCCTGATGATCAACCCTGGGAGTCGTGACCTCGAAGACACGTCACCGTCGGTGGCTGAGGAAAACCTGGCCGCGTTTGTTGACGCCGCCACCGAACTCGGCCTGCGCCTGGCCGACGAACCCCTGCGGGTGGCGGAGGCGGACAGGGGCGGCCGGTACGGCTGGGATCTGCCCCTGGAGGGCGGCACGACGGTGCGGGTGCTGATGCCGGGCCGGCCGATCGCCGAGCTCAAGGATTTGAGCGTCCAGGCGCCGACAATCTTCGTGAACGGGTCGGCGTGGTGGTGGAACGACGCCGTCAACCAGGCGGTTCCGTTGGAGCCGGGACGGTAGTGCCCGGGGTGCCCGGCGGTGGGTGCGGGTGACGATTCAGTTAAGCCGCATGGCTTCCGCCGGCCGAGCATCCCCGGCACGATCAACGATCCCCGTCCGTGCAGCTCAACGGCAAGATGATCGAGCGAAGAACAGCGTTGTAGTTCGCCGAGCGGTGCCCGGTTCATGCCTCAAGCGACCTGACTGGGCGACTGCGTCCGACGCAGCGTCGTCCGCTGACCCACCGGGTCGACGTGCACCACGGGCACGCCGGCCCTGATCAGCTTGCGTACCGCTGACGCCGTCCCGCCCGCGCTCTTACGTGTGTCGAAAACGGCCACCGCCGCCGAACAGGCGCGGATCATCCCCTCGTTGCGGCGGTGCAGCAGCCGCACGTCATAGCCGTCGCCGTAGGTGACCGTCTGGGCGGCCAAACCGAGAAGCCGTGACCACTCGGCCCGGTCCTCGTCCCGCCACTTGTTCGGCTGCTGGGGGAACGGCACATGCGCTTCCAGTCGCAGACCGGCACGAACCACCGCGTCCGCCCACCACAGATCGGCACCGATCGCCATCCCGCAGATGCCGGCGGTCATACCGTGCTCGTCGCGCAGCTTCACCGCCAGACGGGCGAGCTCGGCGCGAACCCACGGGCGCATGTCCGGGGTGAGGTGCTGGATGCGGTGGCCGGTGACCATCACGGCAGGCCATCGGGCCACGGCTTCGCCTTCCCGCGGTTGCGCCACTGCTCGGCGTGCGGGCATTCGCCGAGATGGAACATCGAGTCCAGGCCGTCGTGACCGCAGGTGCAGGTGCCGTCATCCGGGGTGGGCATGTCCACGAGGCTCGGGTCCTCTACCACCACGGCTGAGGTGCGCAGGATCGAACGGGTCACCTCGTCGAGTCGTTCGGCAGGCTGCCGAACGTTCGGGTCGGACGCTTCCAGTTCGGTCAGGTCACGTTCGAGGTTGCTCATGCGTCCTCCCAGGGCATCTCCGGCATGAACGAGTACTTGAAGACGACCTTCGCGGCGATGCCGTACGTGCCGCGGGTGGCGTTCAGCCGTTCGTAGTAGTCGACCTGGTGTTCGGCCTGCTGCCGGTTCGCGCACGGCGTGATCTTCAGGCCATGGCCGGGTGCCGAGTCGAGGACCCAGACGGCGTAGTCGCGGTCGCTCACGACGGCCGCCGTCCAGGCGCCACAGCCTCCGACACCATGGCTGCGAGTTCGTCGTCCGTGGCGTCGTAGAACGCGTCGTACTGCGGGTGATCCTTTGGCAGCGGGTGCGCCTCTGCGGTGTGGCCGAGACGGTGGCACCAGATGCAGCGGTCCTCGGCGGTCATGTCGATCTCCTTCGGTCAGTGGTGCAGGATGAAGGCAGGGGAGCGGAGCGTTACCGGCGTTCCGCTCCCCCGCCTGCGTCAGGCGGCGCGGCAGTTACTGTCGCCGTAGTCCCAGCTCGTGTACCAGGTGTGCCCTGCCGGGCAGAGGTAGTCAGCCACTTCGCCGGAACCCGAATCGTGCGGGCGTATGTGCACCGGCGGGACGATTACGCGCTTACCCACGCACTTCTCGCAGTGGTCGAGGTAGCGCTGACGCTCCGAAGCCATATCTATCCCTCCTGATCAGATGGCTCGCATGTCGGCGAACCGCGAGTAGTGAAGTTGGGCGGCCACGGTGACGGCGTCCTTCGCTGCGTTGCGGGCCTTGCGGACGACCAGGTCGGCTTCCCCGGAGCGGGGTGACTCAGGGTCGTAGTAGTCGGGGCGGTGCACGAAGATGACGATGTTGGAGTCGTTGGCGATCGACCCCGAGCCCCGCAGATCGGTGAGCTGCGGATACTTGTCCGCACGCAGGTCCGGCCCCTTGTTCATCTGTGCTGCAGCGATCACCGGAACGTCCAATGAGCCGGCCATCTTCTTCAGGCTCTTGGAGACGTCACTGATCCCCTCCTGCTCGCTGCTGAACTTGCGCGACGGGGTGACCAGTTGGGTGTAGTCGACGATGACGGCATCTAGCCCGACTCGGCGCTGAAGGATCTGGCAGCGCACCTTGATCTGCTGGACGGTGATGTCGGTCTCGTCGCACATAAACAACGGTGCCGACGCCATCGGCCCGATCACCGTAGACGCCTCAGCCCACTTCTCCTCGCTGACGAGACCGTCCCGGACGAGGTGAGCGGGGATCTCCGCTTCGGCGGACAGGATCCGCTCGAACACTTCCTCGTTGCTCATTTCGAGGCTGAAGTAGGCCACGACGAGGCTGTTCCGCAGGGCGAGGTTGCGGGCGAGGTCAGTCAAGAAGATGCTCTTACCGGCGCCGGTGGGGGCAGCAACCGTGATCAGGTTCTTCTTCCGCAAACCACCGAGAAGCGCGTCCAGGTCGGCGAACCCGGTCGGCAGCCCAGCAGGAACGTGCCGGCGCAGTTTGATGTCGGCTACCGCGGGCTGGATCAGCGCGCCGAGCTGAACCATGTCATTGGACTGACCGCGCGGCTTGACCTCGGTGAGCAACTTCTCGGCGAGAGCGCCGAGGTCACGACCGGCCGGTTGGTTGGCGGCCTGAACGATCTGGACGCCTTTGGCTTCCCAAGCGCGGCGTTCGGCAAGCTCGGCGATGCGGTCGGCGTAGTGTCCGGCTTGCACGGCGACTGGCACTTCGGCGTAGCACTGGTGCAGGAAGTCGATCCCGCCGAGCTGCCCAAGGGTGCCGGCGTCGAGTAGCCGTGCGGTCATGGCGTGCGGTTCGGTGATCTGCCCGTCGGCGTGGGCGTTGCAGATTTCGGTGAAGACGCTGGCGTGCCGGTGGCTGTAGAAGTCCTCCGCGGTGACTTTAGTGGCGACCATGTCGATGACGGCGGGATTGTCCATCATGGCGCCGATGACGATGCGTTCGTAGGCCAGGTCGAACATCGGGGCGCGGTCGAGTCCGGTGCCGGTGTCGCTGCTCATGCGGGGACGCCCTTCAGTCGGGTTGCGGTTTCGAGAAGTTGCGCGCCGTCGTGGCCGGCACGGGTGGCGACGTCGGTGAGTGTGGCGCCGATGACGCCGTGCCGGCGCAAGGTCTCTGCTTCGCCGGTGATCGCCATGAGCAGCGACAGAAGGGGGGCGGCACCGAACGTCTTGCGGTAGGCCGTCCGGTAGGCCGTGAGGGCATCGCGCACGTCGGGGTGGGTGGTTTCGGCGCCCCGTTTGACCGTCGGTGGTGCTCCTTCGCGGCAGAGCGGGCAGAGGGCCAGCCTCGTTGTCGGATGCGGCAGGTTTCCGCCGAGGAAGCCGTGGCCGCAGTCGGGTTGACCGTCGGTGAGCTGCCGGATCTGCTTCGAGATCTCGTCGGCGCGGGCTTCGATGATCGGCTGGTAGTACTGCTGGAAGCCGCCGGCCGAGGCGATGCGGCGAAGGTAGCCGAGCATGTCCTTGACGTCGGCGTGCCGATTGCGGATGGCCTGGTGCACGGCGCGGCAGTCGTCGGCGCTGACGTGGGGGTAGCCGTTGGCCTGAAGCCACGTGCCGATGATCCGGGTCGCCTCGGGCAGTTTCTCGATCTCAGACCGGCGGACGTCGAACAGGCTCGGCTGCCGGGGAACGCGCGGTCCTTCGGTGCGGGGTTGCCGGTTGTCGGCCTCCCAACTTCGCACCGACGGCGAGTGGGCAGCAGCCTCGGGGGTTTGGTCACCCTCCGCGCCTCGCGCGGGTTGGTGGTTTTTGATTTGCCCCTCCCCCGTAGGGGGAGGGGTGGTTAGAGTGTGTCCGCCTCGCGGACTATTAGAGTCCGCCTCGCGGACTGTTGAGTGTCCGCCTCGCGGACTTTTCCCGCCGTCGCTTGCGTCCGCCTCGCGGACTTTTAGCTGTCCGCCTCGCGGACTTTCAGGCTCATTTGAAGCGTCCGCCTCGCGGACTTTGACGTCGCCTTCCGACTGCAAATCGGACGTCGTCTCCGACTTCTTAGGGCGGGGAATTCGCAACGAGCGGTCACGCAGAACAACGTCACCTGAGCCGACCGCCAACGCGTAACCCGTGCGGCGCGTCTTCGAGCCCTTGCCGGCGTGCCGGTCGCGCTGAACCCAGCCTGCAACGTCAAGGGCGTGAAGCCACTCGGCTAGGGAGCCGCGGGCGATGCCGGTCATGGCGGCGAGAGTCGACAAGGCGGGAGTGTGCTCGGGCGGCACTACGGCCGTCTCGTTGTCGCTCTTGATGGCCAGGACCAGAACGATAAGCCGCGCGGGGGAGGGCATCTTCGAGGCGAGAACGGCCTTCTCGATGTCCCAGCGACGCGGCATCAGTTCACCACCGCCAAGGTTACGGTCATGATCACGACAGCGTGACATTCCGACGTAGCTGCGGGTCTGCCATGAAGGCGATAGGATCGGGGCCTAGGCTTTTGCATGGCCTGGCCTCCTTCCGGGTTCGTCGGAAGTGATTGGTTAGGCAAGTGCGGCTGGGGTGTTCCCGCACCCCGGCTGCGCGCCTTATTCATCTTAGTCCGCTCGAACGGATTTTCGAACTTTCCGAGCTCGATTCTGGACGCGAATCCTGTTGCTGTGCAACGGATCCCACTCCGTCGGGTGTTGACGGTGGACAAATCGCAGCCCGCAATCACGAGGCCGGTACGGGGCACAGTAATGATCACGGGATGCTCCTTGTTGAAATGTGCAAAAGTTGACTACAGGCTGCGGCTTTAAGCCCTATTCGGGCGCTTTCCTCAGCCCGCCGCGGCTGGTCACCACCCGGGAGCCGTCGGCGAACTCGATCAGCGCGCTGTTCATCGACCCGCGCACCAGGACCCGGCACCGCCGGCCAACCCGGTCCACGCCGTCGCCGAACCACGGCACGCGGACGGCGGCGCCGGGGAAATCCCAGCGGCACTGACGCCACGTCCAGACGTACGGGAAGTCAGTCAACGGACTGGCCTGTCACGACGAAGTTGGCCTTGATGACGATCACGTCGTCGTCCGAGTCGTAGGAGACGACCTGCTCGGACGGGATCTGGTACGGAGAGCCGCCGTTGTCGTTGTCGCGCAGCTCGGTGCGCTTTGCCCAGATGGCGCGTTCGCCTTCTGGATCGTCGTCGACGAGTACTTCGATACGGATGTCGTTGTTGCGCCGGGCCAGGAGTTCCCGCGCCAGGTCGTGACTGAGCACGTCAGAGCCCTTTCTTCGGCTTCGCTTGGCTGGTCAGATGCCACTCACCGCAGCCGCACTCGTACACCCGGCACGGCACCTTCCGGCCCGGGTTCCAGTCCCGTTCGGCTTCGGCCCGGATCGCGGCGAGCGCTTCCACCGCGGTCTGCTCGTCGGGGTACGAGCCCGACTTGCCGGAGCGGCACAGGCCGGCGAGGCGGTCAGTCATCGGACCGTCGCCACGGGATCGACTGTTCGGCAGGATCGACAACATCCACTGTCTGCGTGGCGGCCAGCGGATCGCCGTACTGCTCGATGAGTTCCTGCACCCACGCGACGGACTGATTGACGTTGCAGGTGAGCCCGTGAATGCGGCCCTTGCGCAGGTTGGCGACGGCGTACACCCGGACCGTCCCCGGCTTAGCCGGCAGCAGGGCTGTGAGCGCTCGCAGGTAGTTCCGGGCCTCCAACTCGCTCACCTTCTGCTCCTGCTCGGTGAGCTCGTCGAACGCCGGGTAGAAGCCCGCGTTGAACGGGCTGCGCCGGGCCAGCTCCTGCCGAGCCTCGGCGAGCATCCGGGGTGTGACCTCGACGCCGTTGATGGTGAAGAACTCGTCGTCGCTCATGACACCTCCTGCTCGGCGCCCGTCATCTCGACGAGCGCTGCCCACAGCCGGTCGGCCTCCTCCTCGTTGCGGCAGTACGCGGCGACGTACACCACCGAGCCGCTCCGTACCGTCACGCAGATGCTTTTGCGTAGAGGGTGACGGGTAACTCCGACGGCCAGGTCGCCGCGTTCAAGCTGGCCCCAGCCGGTCACGACGTCACCGCGCTCACTCGCACGTCAGGCTCCCGCGCGGCCAGATCCCGCTCTCCCTGCTCGGTGAGCCGGTACACGCCCGCCTCGTCCGGCTCGGGGTGCACCCAGCCAGCCTCCCGAGCCCGTTTGAGCGCCTTGTCGCGGCGCCCGGCACGGTGGTCGCCGCGCTGCACGACCCTGCCGTCCGCGGCCCGTTCGATGTGGCCGAGGCGGACAGCACGCAGGAACCGGCGGTCGTCGACAGTCAGGTAGATGCCGGTCACGGCTCCTCCACGGGTTCGAGGCGGTAGGCGCGGAACCGGCTGCTGCGGTGGTCCCGCACGGCGCGCTCGTTCAATGCCGTGGTGAGAGAAACGGCCTCAGCGCGGTCGGCGCAGAGCTGCAGGGAGCCGCCGCGCACGGGTGTGCCGTCGGAGTACACCTGCACGACAACGTGGGGGATCACCGCGCACCCGCCCGGTCGGCGGCCTTGTACCGTTCGACGGTGCGCTTCGAGACGCCCACCTCGCGGGCAGCCTCCGCGGCGGTGTGACCGTGGCTGGTCATCCACACGGCACGGCGCCGGCGGGACGCGACATGGGCCGGGTGCAGGTTCTTGCCGAAGCTGGTCATTGGGTCGCCTCGTCAAGGCCGGGAGCACCGAACAGCGGTACTACCTCGAACAGGGCGTCCTGCATCGGTAGCTCACGGATCCACCCGATGGCATCTTTCGCAGCGTCCCAGGTCGGGTACGGGCCGAAGGCGCCGAGGAGACCGCTGCGGTCGTAGTACTGCATGACCACCATGTGGCCGGTGATCGGGCTGGTCATCGGGTTAGCTCGTCCCACTCGACGTCGCAGCACCATGAGCACTGCCGGTGCGCGGCGATCTGGTCGTCACCCGCGTACGACTTCCAGTGGTGCTCGCACGTCTCGTTCAGGTCGACGACGGGTTGGTCGGTCATCGACTCGCCTCCGCCTCAGTGCAGCCCGCGTGAACCACGCCAACATCGGTGGTGTTGCGGACGTCCTGCCAGGCACGGATGGGCTCGTCGCAGACGTCGCACCAGCCGATCTCGGCGCAGCGGGGGCAGACCAGCTTGTGGTCGCCCACCTCGTCACTGTGCAGGCCGTCAAGGTTGACGATCCAGCCGCTCTCGGAGATCTCGAAGTCGGAAAGCTTGGCCAACTGGTCGGCGTTGAAGCGCACCGGTCCGAACTCGCCCTCGTAGGCGTCGCCGCAGTGGGAGCAGTGGACGGAGCAGACCACCGCCAGGAAGCGGGCGTCGAGACCTTCGGGCGGATGCGGGTAGGTCACCGTCATGGTCATTGCTGCATCCCTCCGTGCGTGCAGTCCTGCGTCATGCGCGGGTAGAAGTCGCGGCTGTAGGTGGCGTGGTCGACGTACTCGACACGGACCCCGGCCGCCCGGGCGCGGCGCTCCTCGGAACGGGTGTCGAACATGCCGTCCCAGGCGTCGTCTTCGGTCTTGTAGAACTTCGAGAGTTCGACGAGGCCGAACGGGCAACCGCAGCGGTACAGGAAGACCCAGTGGCGGCGCTCCGACTGCGGGCGGCGGGGCGGCAGGGTGCGGGCGCTCATCGGTTCGCCTCCTGCGGGAAGCGGACGCGGAAGTGGCAGGCCCGGCGCTCCAGCAGTTCAGCGATCAGCTCACTGATGGTGCCGCCAGGGCAGGCGTCGAACAGTGCGTCGGCCAGCGCCTTGCCGTCCGCCTTGAACATGGCGGCTGTGGCGGTGACGTACTCGGGGCTGCTGTACTCGGGCGTCTGCTGCTCCTGGTCGATGCGGATCACGACCGACTGGACGGCGTCGTCTCTGGTGACACCGTCGGCGCGGTGGACGCGGACCTCGCGGGTGGTCATCAGGCCGCCGCCCGCAGCGCCAGCGCCTGCACGGCCAGAACCTTCGTGTGCGCCGGCACCGCCTCGTACAGCGACTCCCAGGTGCAACGGTTGCAGACCTGACCGTGAATGTGATCGGGGGAGCACGCCATACCTTCGGCATGGGAGGCGGCGGCGTGGATGAGGTCGACCAGCCAGTCCGGCAGGGCCAGGGCCTCGGTGCCGTACTTGGCCCGGTCGTAGGCGCGCACCGCGTACTGGACGATCGAGTCGTCGGGGCAGCGGTAGCCGATCTCATCGCCCCGGTCGCGGCTCGCCTTGTAGGCGGCGTACAGCGGGGCACGCTCTTCCGGCGTGGTTATGCGAGCGGGATCGGGCTTGTCGGTGACGGTCATCAGTCCTCCCAGGTCTTGTCGCAATACAAGTGCCATAGTCACATTACAAGGGCAATGCTCGAGACGCCACGCCTTGCAGGGGTTGTATTGGTGCAAGTAGTCTCAGTTCTATGTTGGCGACCATGGGGAAGTACCTGATGGGGGCAGGTGAGATCGGCGACCGCCTCGGCGGCGTCAGCCGTCAGCGCGTGCAGCAGATCATCGCCAGACCCGACTTCCCCGCGCCATACGACGAGATCGCCATGGGCAAGGTCTGGCGCATCGAAGACGTCGAAGCGTGGATCCGAGAGCACCGGCCTGCCCTCATCGACAGCGAGCCCGTCCCGGCCGTCACGCCCACCCGCAAGGGGCCGCGTAAGGGCCAGACGCGCAAGCCGCGACCGGCGGAAGCCGAGTAACCTCACTGCTCACCCCGCGCCTTCCGCAGCTCCCGCTGCGCCACCTGAAGGTCCCGAGCCAGCACATCTCGTGCCGCCCGCACCGTGGCCAGCTCCGCCGCGAGCCCGTTGCGCTCCCGTGTCATCTCAACCAGAGCCGCCCGCAGCACCTCCACCTCAGGCACGTCCGACGGCTCACGGCAGACCACATCCATCGCGGTCGGACCCGGGTTGCCCATCACGCCTCCTCCGGGGAGTCCACCGTCGGCGTCTCAGGTGCGTCTTTCATCGCCAGGTACAGCCGCACACACTCGGCGTGAGCGTTGGCCTCGTTCGACGGACCCATCGGCGGATGCGCGAACCAGCCCGTCCTTCTGGAGCTTCGAGCGTTGACCAACAGGCCGCACAGGGTCTGCGGCGCACCCGTCTCCCGAATGCACCACCCGCCGCCCTGTCGGGCATAGGTCCAGCCGGTCTCGAACCGCTCGTCGTCGTCCGCGAACTCGATCACGGCTGCCCCGTCGCGGGGTCCAGCACCACCAGCGCCCGCGGCCGGCCCGGCACGCGCCGGATCCAGCCCTTCGCCTGCAACTGCTCCAGCTGATACTGGACGCCCGTCACCGAGAGGCGGACCTTCGCGGACAGCTCACGCACGGTCGGCGGGTAGCCGTTGATGCTGGCGTACTCGCGGATCGCGGCGAGGATCCGCGACTGGGTTGGCGTGAGCAGCGGAACCACGGCGGCGGTCACGACACCTCCCGAGGGGTCGAGCGCACCGAGATGACGTCGCCGGCGCGACCGGTGGTGAACTCCCGCCAGCCCGCGCACACCTGCGCTGTTCGCTGCCAGCGGTGCGAGCAGCACACAATCAGCGCCTCGTTCGCGTACTGGCGCACCACCTGCCAACCGTGCCGGTAGCGGCGATCCGATTGCTCGGTCGGATAGGCGGTCACAGCCACTCCGTCCGGCCGCATCCCGGGCACCGATAACCCGACTCCTCCGCCAGGGCACACAGCGGGCAGATGAGGTGAAACCCCGGACCCTCAAGCACATCGGTCAAGTCCAGGCCACAGAAAGCGACGTTCGGATCGCAGCAGTAGTAGTGGTCCACGTCGTCACCGACCGAAGTGTCCGACGGCGACGGCAGAGTCTCGATGCTCACAGCACCTCCTCGAGGAGAGGCGCGGCCACCAAAGTAGCCGCGACTCGACGGTCAGCAGCTGCCGGAATCCGACGACGACGAGCCGCTGTCGGAGCTCGACGAACCCGACTCGTACGAGGTGCTGCCGTACGACTCGGTGTGCGAGTGGTAGCCGGCGCCGCCGTAGTCCGGCGTCGACGAGTACGACTCGGTGGTGACATCCGTTGAGCTCGACGACTGACGCCGCCGGCGCTCCGCCGCGCAGCGGTCGTACACGCAGTTCCAGTTGCCGTGGGGCTTGCAGCGCATAGTGGTCTCCTTCGGTCAGGACGCGACTTGGTGCCGGTCCGGGAACAGGTGGCGTCGCACGTTGGCGACGGTGGTGTGGTGCACGCCGAGCTCGGCGGCCAGCGCGGAATCGGTGCGAGAGAAGTCCCGGCGCAGGGCCTCGGCGATGCGGGCACGCTTCGCCCGCTGCGGGGTCAGCTCGCCGGTCACCATGCGTTTCGCGCCGACATGGTTGACACCCAGCCGGGCAGCGACAGTCGACAGCTTCTCCCCGCGGGCAGTCCCCGCCTGAAGGGCTGCGATCAGCTCCGCGTCGGTGAGCTCCACCCGCTCGCCCTCAAGAGCACGTTCGACGACGGCCTCGTCCACGAGGTCCGTGCAGACGTCGTCCGGCTCAAGCGGTTCCGGCTCAAGCGGTTCCGGGACGGCTGCCGGGTCGTCGATGTCGGCGCCCCACTGGATCGGCAAGGCGTAGCCGGCGGCTCGAGCCCGGTCCCGCGTGCGCGACGATCGGCCCGGCCGGTTGATCAGCACCTGGTAGGCCGCCGCGATCAGGTCACGACTGACCGGTGTGACGTGATCCTGTCGGCAAAACTTGATCACTACCGGTTCGCTGAACCTGCCACCGGTCTCCTCGATGATGTCTGAGGTCGTATGACCGAGAGCCCACATACCTTGCACACGGCGCCTGGTGCCAGTCGCGTCTACCAACACAGGAGTGAGCAGCCCGTGCTTGGCGCGTTTTTTGTACAGCCGCTTCGCCTCCTTGGCGTGCGGGCAGCGGCATTTCGCGCTTTGGTATGCGGCATGCGTTCCGTGGTACGGGGCCGGACAGTTTGGGTCGAGCCGGCCGAGGTCGACGTTGCGACGACCGCCCGTGGTCAAGGTGGTCATGACGGCATCGCCACCTGCGCCGGTCGGCGACGGATCCCGTAGGTGCGGCGTAGTTTGCGGACCGTCTCCGCCTCGAGCCCGAGCTGCGCACCGATCTGCCGGTCCGTGAGGCCGCGCGCAACGGAACCGGCGATCTGCGCCTCGCGGCTGCCGGCCAGATCGGGGATGGGCACGTTCGGCACCGCGCACCGGTCGCAGGGGCGAACCGCACCGCCCCTGTAGCTGGTGTTCGGGGCATCGCACGACGGGCACGGCGGTAGCGGGCGGCCTGCGTTGCTGTAGGCCACCCCGCGGCGGATCACACCGTGCGGTGACGGATCATCGTCCGGGCAGCTCGTGCAGCGGCGGCAGATCATCGTGGCGAGCCGGTTGCCGTCGTCGCCCGTCCACCACCACTCGGAAGGGCGGCCACGGCACAGTTCGGTCGTCATGCCGGCGCCTCGCAGTGCCCGTGCCGGGCCACGAACAGCTCCCTGTACGGCTCTGGGTCGGCGTCTTCGCCGTGCCGCAATGTCACCGACACCTGGTGCCGGGCCGGGCAGCGGAACGTCCACACCGTCGACGCCGACGTAACCCGCCGCTCCGTCTCGAACCCGCCCGTCGGCTGCCCAGTCAGGTCGACGATCGTTACCACCGCCAGACCCAGCGGGTAGTCCCTGCGGGACACCTTCTCGCCGAGGCTGATGAACGGGCCGTCCAGGTGGGCCGGGGTGTCATCCGGAATCAGGCCGTAGCCCACCTCCACCCGCGGGCCATTCTTGCCGTTCACGACCCGCTGAACGCCCAGCCCGTCAACGACCGGCTTGCCGACATGCGGGTGCCAATTCGCGTCGTCACGGTCCCGGTTGACGGTGTGGTGCAAGACGATGTCGATTCGCACCCGGTCCAAGCCGGTCGGAAGCTTTGCCTGCTGGGCGTAGGTGAAGCTGGCCTCACGCCACGCCTTGCGGATTCGGCCCGCGGTCTGGTGGTGCAGCTTCGCGTTCGCCGACAGCATCTTCGCCGGCGCCGGGATGGTCAACGTCCAGGTGCGCGTCTCGGTTGCGGCCATGACGGTCACCACGGTGCATCCCGGTCGTAGTCTTCATCACCCCACGGGTCCTCCTGTTCGTCCGGGTGCAGGTCGTCGCAGCCCTGCCAGCAGGAATCCAGGTGCTCCTCCCGACGGCGCTCGTCGTCGGTCAGGGGCAGGAAGTAGCGTTCTTCGGCTTCGTAGACGTCCGTCACCCGGCCACCTCCGCCCGCGACGGGCTGCGGAAGTCCGACGCCTCATAGCCGGGGTGGATGTCCGCCGGGTTCACACCCAGCCGGTCCAGGGTTTCGGTCAGCCACTCCTCCCACTCACCGTGCAGGGCGCCGGCCTCCGGGGTGAGTGACCAGATGACACCCGGCGCCATCTGCCGGTTGAAGGTGAGCGCGACCGCAGCCGACGTGGCGGTGGTGCCGACGAGCGACAGCAGGCCCAGGTCGACGCCCGACGCTGTGCGGAACTCGCGCCACGCGGCCAAAGCCAGGGCGGCGTAGTGGCGGATCCAGTCGTCGGCGGTTGCGTGCTGCTCCGGCTCCGGAGCAAGGCGTTCAGCCGCCTCGAAAGCGGGGTAGGCGCTCACCGGGCCGCCTCCTTCGCCTGGTGCGCCGCCAAATGCTTGCTGTAGACGGCCCGGTCGGCTTGCCGGATCGCCTCGACGTATTTGGTGTCGAGCGCCTGCACTTCGGGCGCCAGGAACGGGAACGGGATCAGCGAACGGTGGTCCGGCCGGGTGCGGTTCGTGTGCACAGCCCACGCGTTGTGCACATGCACTTCGTCGACGTGCGTGCCGTACTGAAGGCCTAGCAGCGTGTACAGGTCGATCAGGTGGTCGTCGCAGTTCGGCAACCGGGCGGCGATCTCCGAGCGGAGCTCCTGCACGTAGTTGGATTCGGTCATCGGGCCGCCGCCTCCTCGGCGTCCCAGCCGACCGGTCGGCGCTCGGCCGGCAGCGCCTCCACCGCACGGACCAGATCCCGGGCGGCCAGGGCCAGCTGCTCGTCGGCGTACTGGGCTTCGTCGGAGAAGTGCGCGTGGGTAGGGTTGCTGTAGTGGTGGGCGGTGATCGAACGCAGTGCTGCCGTTTCCAGGCGTTCCTGTGCCTCGAACGTGTACAAGGTCAGCCCTCCTCAGGCTTGGCGGTGGGGGAGTACTTGCTGTCACTGGCCATCTCGAGGAACCGGGTCAGCTCGAACCCGTTCGCCTCGTCCGACGGCTTCTTCAGGAACTCGCACACCTGCCGCTCGACCGATTTCAGATCCCAGCCGCGGTCACCGGCCAGCGCGACGATCTGCTCCCACAGGGCGTCCGCGTCCGGCTCAACCTCGGCGTCCACGACGTCATCGGTGGGTGGGACAGACGGCGAGGCGAGTGCCTGCTCCTTCTCGGCCGGCGGCGGAGTCTTCTCCGGCTGCTTCGGCGCGAACTCTGCGGCCTTGGAGTTCAAGACCGCCTTGACTTCGTCGGTAAGTACGCCGTCGTCTTTGGCGTCGTTCCACAACGCACGCACCTGCTCGACGTTTTTCGCGTCGTCGGCCATGGTGATGTACTGCTCGGCCGTGAACTTGCGCCGACCAGACTCAACCTTCGTGGCTTCGAGGGCATGGCGCTCGTTTGCCGCAGCACCCAGGGCGGCCCGCGCCGCCGAGCCGAGCTCACCACCGAACGCCTGTGCCGGAGTCACCCACTCGAAGTGCAGCACCGGCACCATGAACACCCGCGACTCGATCGCCTCGTCATCCGACTTCGACGGGTCAAACAGCTTCTTCTCCCGCACCTCCACCGCCAGGCGGGCCGGGATCGGCTGGGGTGCCGACTCAATCGACGCCGCCAGCATCGGGAGCTCCGCCGCGGCGTTCCAGCCCCGCGATTCGAGCTTCCAGGTACCCAGCGACGGAATCTCCGCGAGCATCAGCGACATGCGTGTGGTCGGCTTGCAGACGTCTCGCTGACCGAATGGCCTGCCGGCCAGCTGTGCAGCTGCGCAGAGACATGGTTGCTGCCTCATCTGCTCAACCTCGCCGTCGCACATGCGATCACGGAAGCCGTTACCCCAGTGCTCAAGATTGGGGTCGATTCGCTGTGGGGGCACCATGACCGGCACCTCTTTGACTCCGGTGACGACCTCCCACTGCGGCCCACCGTTGTTCTCCCACGGCTTCACTTGGCCGCCGTACGCCGCCGCGACAGCTTCGATGAGCTGCTTGGACGGGGAGGTGAAGCGGAGCGTGTCGAGCTTGGCGGGGAACTTCTTTCCACGCTGGCTGACGCGTTGCTCGCCGAGGCGAATGACGCCCACCTGGGTAAGGCGGGACTGAAGGGTCTTGATTGCCATAGTCAGTCTCCTAGGTGGGACCAGGTCTTGCGGCTACGGATGTGGTAGATCGTCTGAACGGTCACGCTGAACCGGTTGGACAACTCGCTGCACGAAATGCCTGCGGCAATCAGGCGGCGGATCGCGCGTACATCGACCGAGCTGAGCTTGCGGTTGGGATGCTTGTCGACACGATTCGACTTGAGGCCGGTTTGGTAGGCGTGCTGGATGTTGCCTTGACGCGTGAGGAGTTCCAGGTTCGAAATCCTGTTGTCCGCCTTGATCCCGTTCTTGTGATTGACCTCAAGCCCGTCTGGGATCGGCCCGTTGGCCGCCTGCCAGATCAAGCGGTGCGCCGATTGAAGTCCGTACCCTCGGGTCCGCCCGTCGATCTGCACGTAGCCGCGGGTGTCCTTGCTGCCGACCGGCTTGCCTTTAGGCCCGTACACCAGGCCGGCGACAGGATCGATGTCGAAGCCATTGAGGTGAATCAGCGTCGAAGTCATGCCGCAGCCCCTTCGGCGACGGCCTGCTCCTTCGCGGCCTTGCGGGCGCGGGCGGCTACCGTCTCCGGCAGGACGAACGTTCTCGAGGACACCGCGGCGGCGCCGTCCTCGGTGGTCCAGCGGTAGGCGTTCAGGTGCGGCAGGAACCCGTTCTCGTAGGTGGCCCGGTCGCAGACGACAGGCCGGACCGCGTAGTCGTGGGGGAGCAGCTGCACGATCACGCCGGCGTCGACAGGTAGCATCGGCACTTCGGTGTCGGAGTTCTTCACCCGGATCACCGGGAAGTGCCGGTACCCGGCCAACTGGAGGGCGTTCTCCGGGTAGAACTTCGGCTCCTCGGCCTCGCGGGTTTTGATGTCGAACAGCACGTCGAGGGTGAGCTTCTGCTTCTGCGCCTTGCGCCAGTTCGTCTGCGTCAGCCGGGAGACCAGCTTGGCGGCCTTCTCGGTGCGTTCCGCGTGGATGCGCACGATCCCGTCGGTCTGCCCGGCCGCACCGATCTTTCGATGCACTAGCAGCGCCTCGGCCAGCAGCACATCGTCGGGGGTGATGCCGTAGTCGGCGACGTACGACTGGAACGACGTCACATACCCGGCGATGTCCGCGTCGTGGTCTTTGATCTCCCCGTGGTACGACCACCACTCGGCAACATCGTGGACCCGCACACCTTCGTCGGCGCGCCGGCCCCACTCCCGGTTGTGCTGCTCGGCGATCCACCGCTGCACACATGCCCGGCACACCCGGCACGGGCACCGCTCGCAGGACTCGCCGTCCTCGTGCTTGCAACGCGACCAGGTGTTCCCGCACGGCTTACGGCGTGACGCCGACACGATCAGCGGGATCTGGTCGAAGGCGAGCTCGGCGGACAGGCTGGCGGACTTCTCCACCAGGCCACGCTTCGCCGCCGCCTTGAAAGCGGTGGTGACGGACATCAGCCGCTGGCCGTCGATGATGTACCAGCGGCCGTCGTCGGACTCCTCCACGGAGTGGAACGGGAACTCGCGGGTCAGGACGGCTTCGGCGCCGGCAGCGATCGGCATCAGAGATCACAGCTCCTGGCGATGCCGCGGTCCCAGTCGGCGGTGCACGTCCAGCACTCCGGGCCGTCGCCGTACTCACCGCAGATCACGCACCGGTCGGCGGCCTGCTCGTCGAGGCGGGTCTCCATCGCTGCCCACGGGTCCACGCTGTGCCGGCGGAACACGTCGGCGGGCTCGCGGTCGGTGATGCCGTCGTCGATGCGGGCAAGCGCGTCCAAGGTGGCACTCACTGTGTCGCCCCTTCCGTGCGCCCGAGCAGTACGTCGGCCCGCTCCGGGTTGGCGCGCATCCACCGCAGCGCGTACGCGATGGCGTCGGCGTTACCGCCCGGGTACGGCATGCCGCACACGGCAGTCAGCAGATCCGAGTAGGCGTCGCGCAGCTGATCGGTGACGGGCAGTTCGGGCAGGCGCAGAGCCTCGTAGGGCTCGACGGCGGTCATCGGATCGGCTCCACGTGCGTCAGGGCGATGCACCCGGCGTGGCCCTCGACCCAGACGACCGGCGTGTGACCGGACAGGATCTGCGCGCTGCTGCGGGTTGCCGACTCGATGCCCTCGCCCGAACGGACGCCAGGCCAGAATCGGACCGGAGTGCCGACCGGGTCGTCGCGGTTGAAGCGCTCGACGGTCTTGCGCTTGGCGACGGTACTCATGCGGCCACCCACACCGACGAGCCCCGGCGGCGCCTGACCAGTTCCATCCCCCCGGAGCAGGAACTTCGGGCGGCCTGCTCGGAGGTGTACGCGAAGTTCGGCTGCTCGTCCGTGCCAGCCTTCCGAATGGACCAGTCCCACATGGCTGACTCGGTGACTGGCTCGACACGGAAGACCTTCAGCCAGTCCTCGCCCTGCCGGTCGCGCCAGGCAACCGCCTCGTCGAGGGTGCCGAAGAACTCGGCACGGTTCGCTTCCAGTTCCCCGTCACCGGGGTACTGCATGATCACGGCGTAGGTCATTGGTTGCCTCCTTCGGGAGTCGTGGGGTAGGCATTGCGCCAGTACGTCGAGCTCGCGGGGCACAGCGGGCATCGAAGGAGCGAGCCCGGCTCGTCGCACTTCACGGCGGGAGAGCGGGCGGCGTTCTCAGACGCGCACTTCAACGGCACATCGGCCGGGGCGAGCAGGTGGCGGGGGAGCACGGCCGTGGTCACCACGGGATCTCCGCTCGCCACGGCGGCATCTCGCCGTCCTCGTTGTGTTCGTTCCGGACACGCGAGACGACGAACCCGGCCTGCTCTAGCGCCTTGCGGGCGACCTCGGCCGCGTAGCCGCAGTAGCGCAGATCCGACTCGTCGGGGATCTCCGCAACCACGGTGAGGGTGCGGAAGTGGCTGCTCATGACGGCCCGCCTTCAACCGGCGTGAACAGCTCCCGGAACTCGGCGTCCGGGTAGGTGCGGAAGTCACCGTTCGGGGTGCGGTACACCCAGTCGCCGAAGTCGGCCTTGTTCCGCCCGGTCGGCTCGAACACGGTCAGGCCGGTGATCGGCTGCTCGGTGTCGCCCTCACCCTTCGGGCCGTAGAACGGCTTGCTGTCCGCCCACTCGAAGACGTCCCACAGGTTCTCGCGGGTAAGCCGGACCGCCTGGATGTTCTTGAAGAAACCGCGCTCGAAGAGCTGGACGTCGAGGGTCATGCGGCGCTCGCATACGGGTCGATACCGCGCTCGTCGCAGATCCGGGCGGCGACAGTGAGCGAGATTGCCTCCCCGGCGTCGATGCCATGCTCGTCACGGAGCCGGTTGCGCACGGCGGCAAGCCGCCGCTGTCCTTCGAGGCCCGCGGCGTCCAGCCACACCAGCAGGGCCGTGGCGAGCTTGTCCTGGTCGAACCTGGCGGTGCCGCTGTCGAATGGCACCTTCACCATCGTGGTCATCACTTGGCTCCTTCAATGGCTTTGGTGGGCGCGGCTAGCGACCCGTGGGTGGCGATGCGCTTGACCGCGCGATCCCACGCCCAGCCCTCGCCGGCAGGGGTAAGTCGAGGTGAGGTGGAGGACTGCAAGCCGCGCGTCTCGGTCTCGTACTCGGAGGTCTTGACGCGCACGAAGTCCCGATCGGTGGCGAACGCGGTTGGCTGGTTGTTGCGGGCGGTGTTGCCGCGAATCAGCAGGCCGATGTCGCCGAGGAAGTCCCAGACGTCCTTGTGGCGGATCTGCACGCCGTGGTTCTGCTTCGCCCAGGCTTTGAGGTTGTTGGCGAAGTCCCCGATCGGGATCTTTGCGTCGGCGGAGCGGTGGTGGTCAGCCTGCGCGGCGCGGGGCTCCAGCTCAGCGATCGCATTGTTCTGTCGCTCGATCTCACGCGCTTGGTCTGCGGCGAGCTGAAGAGCATCGGCGAAGGACTGAGGGATCGCCGGGTGGTTGGTGTTCTGCTCAGTGATGTCGTACCGGCCGGTCTTGCGGATGGCGGGCAGCACCTCGCCGGTGACCCACCTGCGGAACGGCTTCGCGTTGGGCTTGTCGGAGCGGACGATCAGTGCGTACAGGCCGGATTCGTTGACGACCGCGAGATTCTGCTGGCCGCCGGGGGTGTCAATCCGACTTAGACCCTTCTCGTCCTCGTCGAGTGCGCGCAGCGCCATGGTGGTGTTCTTCAGCCCGAGGACACGGCAGATGTCGGCCGCGACAAACCACGGCTCTTCGTCTACGAGGGTGGTCCGAAGCTCGGCGCCACCGAACCCGAAGACTCTGGCGATGCTGCTCAAGTGCCCTCTCCTTTGACGTGGTTGTGCCGATGCGCGGATGAGGCATTGCCCGTCCTGCAACTTTGAGACTACAGTAAAAGTTACAGAATTAGTAGCAGGGAAAGTGTCAGCATTCGAGAGGGTGACCCCATGACGATCACGACCACGGCACCAAGTGACAGAAGTCCGCACAGAAACCCGTACGATCTCGACATGGCGAAGCGGGTCATGCTGGGAATCCAGGAGCTACGGCTCCACCTCAAGGACGTCATCACCCGGGTTACCGGCACCGCCGAGAAGCCAGCCGAGCACGTCGTCTTCACGAGGCACGGCAAGCCGACAGCTGTGCTCGTGCCGATGGATTGGTACCGCCAGGCTGCCGAGAAGATGGGCGAGCCAACCGATCTCTGACTCACCGCCGCAGCTCCTGCTCACCCGCACGCTGCCGCGGCAGACGCCGCGCAACCTCAGGCTCAGCCGTGCGCTCCCACGCCTGGTGAACCCGCCTGCGCTGACGGCGCCGCTCACGGACGCGCTCCACCACACCCACGACGGCCATGGCGGTCAGCAACAGCACCACCAGGCCGCAGAGGAGAAGCAGCGGGCCGCCGGCCATCACCGCGCCCGCGTCCTCCACCCACGTCACAGCGTGCTCCAACGCCCGTTGCGGCGCATCGGCTTGCGCGCGGCCAGGAACTCTTGCGTGTCCTCACCCACCCGGCTCGGCCGCATCTCTACGACCGCGTCCACCGGCACCGACAGCAGCCCGTGCAGCGCGTCGCCCAGCTCGGCCAGGTACGTCCACAACGCCAGCAGCTCCTGACGGTGCGGATCGGCCGGCTCCAGCTCCTGGTAGCGGAACCGCACCTGATCCCGGTAGGCGCGGAACTCACCCCACAGACGGTGGGCGGCAGCGTTCGCAAGCTCGCGCGTGTCCGTGCTACTCACCGGGATCCCCGCCATCCCAGCCCTCCGTCAGCGCATCGAACTGCGCCCTCACCCGGCGTGCCTCGCGGTCCTGATCCGCCCGCAACCAGCGGTCGATCTCCCCGACGAGCTCCAGCGCCCGCACCTCGTACGGGTCCATGCCGTACCGGTCGCCCGCCGGCATGTTCACCACCTTCCGGCGGCGATGCCCACGCCCGTTCATCGGCGTGAAGTGCTGCGGGTCGTTCAACGCACACCGCCTGGCTCGTCGGAGCGGCCCTCGTCGAGCCACGCCACGTCGTCGCCGTGTCGGCAGCCGTCCAGGTAGCACAGCCGCATCAGCCACGAATCCCAGTCGGCTGTACGAGCGGCCCACAGCAGCCGCCAGTGGCGGCGCCACAACCGCACCCACGCCGTGACGGCGGCGATACGGGACCACCACCCGTAGATCTCGCCGAGGACGGCCACGAGCACCGCGGCGGCGACTGTGACCAACACCCAGTACGCGACCTCGGCCACGCCGCTCACTGCCCACCCCGCTTCGGGCGCAGCAGCGACACCGCGCCGGCGCGGACCCGCAGCAGCGACTCGACCAAGGTGCGCACCAGCAGCCGCGACCCCGACAGTGGACGCGAGCACGGCATGGACGCGGCGGCCATCGCCGCACCCGGAGCCCGGAACGGCAGACCGCCCGCGATGACCGCCGGGTATTCCCCGGGGCGGATCACCTCGGTCTGCTCACCCACAGGCTGGTCACGCATCCACGACGGGTAGGCGGCACCGTCCGTCGGCGGCAGCTGCGGGGTACGCGGCGTCAGCGCGGCAGGCCGGTCGAACACCGCCGTGTCCGCGACCGGCGACGCCTCTGGCGTGACGAACTCCGGCGCCCGGTGGCGGCCCGCCCGCGGCCGGGTGTAGCGGCCGGCGGCCTGGTTCGACGCCGCGGTGGACGGCTTCACCCAGGACGACTTCGGCGCCAGTCGGCGCGTCTCCTGCTCCTCGATACGACCGGTCAAAGACATGGCACACCTCAAGATTTGCGAGACAGAAACAGGAATCGGGGGAGGGGACCGGGGGCCGGTCAGCGGGGCGGGGACACCCGCGGGAACAGCAGCACCGCCTCATCGGACGACTTACGGTCCAGAGGCCACGACCGGCGGCGCACCACGCGGTAAAGGGCCGGGTCCGTACGCCAGCCGTGCTCGAGTTCGGCATCCCGGCGGCCGACCCGATACGCGCGGCGGCGCACCGACTCGGCCAGCAGGAAGTAGAGGGCGAACGCCATGGGCGAGCCGAGCGTCAGGGCGCCGAGGAGGAACCACAGGAAGGCGTTCATGCGGCCACTCCGGCTTCGCTGTGCAGCACGGCCCGCAGACGCTTGCCGATCCACGCGCCCACCGCAGGCGAGACAGCGTTCCCGAAACCGTCGGTCTGATCCCGGGCCGAACCCCAGACCAGGAAGCTGCCTTGGTAGCCGGGGAAGTCCACGTCGAACCCGCAGCCGCGGCCCACCTCGTGCGCGCCCAGCATCCGGAAGTAGCAGTCCTCAAGCGCCAGATCAGCCAGTGCGGCATGCCACTGAGCGGTCAGCAGTGCCGTGGTGTCGCGGGCCGTGAGGGCACCCAGAGGGTCGGTCACCGCATGCGGCGCAGTGGCTGCCGCATCGGTGCCGTTCCGCTTGTACCAGCCGGAGAACAGCAGCCCCTGGTTGGCGGACGACGCCACAAGGGTGCCAAGCGGGTCAGTCACCGGATGCGCCCGATACTGCGCCTCGTCGATCGACCCGTTGTTCTTGATGGTGCCCGCCGCAGTAAGCAGTCCCGGGATCTGCTCGGAAGTGACCGTCGGCATCGCCTCGGCGTGGGTCGTCGGCATGGTGTTCTTCCGAAACGGGACCACGCCGGCCGAGACGAGACTGAGCGTTTCCGAACCGGCTTGAGTCGGCAGCGCCTCATTCAGGCCGCGCGGAGCGCCCTGGAAGTTGTTGACCGCGGCGAGCACCACAGCCTTCTCGTGCGTGGAGGTGACCGTGTCCATGGGGCGGCTGAAATGCTGGCCGTCGCCGTTGTGCCGGTGCGCCGCGATGACGTGACCGGTGAGCGCGACCGGCGGGGTGACCAGGCCGACGCCGTTGGTGGCGTGCTGTGTCCACAACGGCTGGCTCAGGTCACGGGAACGGCACTCCGAACCAGCCCTCTCGTACGTGTTCCCCGCAGCGACCATCACAGCGCCCGTGGACAGCAGCGCCGCCTCCTGCTGGCTCGTCTGCGTCGCCATCGGCTGCCACGGGTGGCGCTCTGACCCGTGCACAGCCTTCGCGGGCATGAGCACGGCGGGAAACTCGGGGAAGCGTTGACGGCACCGGTCGGCGCGGGCCAGAGTGGCTGCCGCTAGCGGGCCGATTGACCCGTCCTTATGCTTCTTGACCGGCTTGTCACCGATCCGGGTGCCGAGGCTGGTCAAGTCGAGCGCGTCGATCGACGGGCTCATCGGCGGGATGACCTCGTTGCGGCACCGAGGGCAGCGGTAGTTGTACTGCTTGCCGTAGCGCACCGACCCGGTCGGCGGGATGCCCGTCTTCCACGACCACACCGCCGGCACGATCTCGCTGCACCGGCCGCACCACGATGCCGGCCGGTGCTCCAGGTCCGGGGCGGGCAGGCCCTTGTCCCAGAACACGCAGTAGTACCGGTCCCGCGACTGCGGCACGCCGAAGAACTGCGAGTTCAGGTACAGCACCTTGTGGCGGTAGCCCAGGTTGGAGATCTGCTTGAGCCACCACCGATACGTTGTGCCATCACCCACCTTGGGGCGGTTCGGCAGGGCCGGGCCCCACGAGGTGAGCTCGGTAGTGCACTCCACGAGAATCATGCGAGGGTGGTGCCGCTCGGCGTATTGCAGGACACACAAGGCGGTGGCCCGGTCCCGTTCCGAACGGGTCACCCGCTCCTCGTACTCCTCGTCACCGGCGATGTCGAACAGCGTCAGGCCCTGCTCGTACGCCTTCTGTGTGTTCGCCTGCGAATGCTGGACACAGCTGATGCCCGCAACGAGGATGTCGGCGGCCGGGAGGTCGCGGGCCGAGTGATAGTCGGAGGAGTCCGGGTCGACGAGGTCGGCGATCCAATGCTCGGCGTGCGGGTGGTTCGCCTCGTGTACCTGGACCTTGTACTCCTTGTGGTTCGCCGCCATGATCGTCGTAAACCCGGCCATCTCGATGCCCTGCGTGAGTCCGCCGAAGCCGGAGAATAGGTCGACAGCAACAAGGTCGTCGTGGCGGAAACGGCGCTTGCGGGTCGCCGGCCTATGCGTAGCGGTGCGGTTCTCGGCCTGCTGCTTCTTCCGGGAGGAGGTGCGGACGCTCACGCGATCACCCCGCGAAGGTCCCAGAAGACGTCCGGCAGTTCGCTGAACAGCCCGTTCTGGTCACACCCGCACTGCTCGCCGAGCAGGACCGCACCGCAGCACATCTTGAGCGGGATCTCGCACGTCGGGGTGAGAGGTGTGCCATCCAGGCGCTGTCGGTTGCGTGGCACGGTGGTCGTGTCCGTAGAATCCAGATACATCAGCGTCACTTCCTTGCCGAGTGATCGTTGAGTAGGGAAAGCCGAAGCCCTGGGCGGTGCAGACGCCCGGGGCTTCAGTGCGTCAGGGGTTCAGCGCGGGGGAGACGGCCAGCACCGCAGGCGCCGGCTGCTCGGCTTCGACCACGCGGTACGGCATCCGGCGAGACACCGCTTCGGCCTCCGCGTCACGCTTCGACGGGAACCAGTGGGTCATCTCCGCGAGCTCGAACAAGGCGCCGCCGGAGAGCAGTGGGCGGATCGTCGCGGTGGTCATGCGGCCTGCTTGCGACGGCGTGGGCGGGCAGGAAGCTCGTGGACTTCGGCGCTCGGCTCGTTGGCGAGTCTGCGGGGTGCACGGCCGGGCTGGTAAAGCGTCGACGAGATGAGTTCGAGCTGGTCGGGTGTCAGCCGCGGCGCGACGTCGGCGAGCTTGATGGCGTAGTCGGGCAGGTCGTCGATGTTCATGCGGCCGGCCAGAGCTCGTCGACGGTGCAGTCGAGCTGCGAGGCGATCCACTGGGCGGTGCTCAGTAGAGGCACGACTTCGTCGTTTTCGTACCGGAAGACGGACCGGCGGGGCATGCCGAACAGCCGGACGCGGTCCTTCTCCGTGGTGGCGCCCTTGGCACGGCAGGCAGCGAAGTAGACGTCCTTGCGGAGTTTGGGTGGCTCGTCGGGGATGACGCGCCGCACAACGGTTGCTGCGTCACTCATGACGTAATCCTGACGCACATATGGCGCACGCGTCAATAGTGACGCAGCCCGCGTCACCTTCGTGTCAGGTATCTATGCTGATCGATCGAGCACAGTACGCTATGTACACGACACTGCCTACAGGGCAACAAACCAGGTTGGAGCTGCGCACATGTCACCCATGCACGCGTCACACCTGGCGCAAAGTCTGTCCGGTCCCGTCACCTACGCTTGCGTCATGGCTGACGCAGTGCAAAGTTTCGCCGACCTCATCGCCGACGGCCGGCGCGCCAAAGGATGGTCGCAAGACGACCTCGAACGGGAATCCGGCGTCAGCCGCAGCACCATCAGCCGATGGGAACGAGGGCTCGCCGACAGGCCCGAACCCGAACACGTCCGGGCCGTATGCGCCGCCCTCGGCGTCGACCCACGTCGGGCAGCGGTAAGCCTCGGCTACCTGACAGAAGACGACCTTAGAGCAGGGCAGGACCAGTTGCCCCAGGAAGTGGAAGAAGTCCTCGACATCCTGCAAAGCGGCAGCATCTCCGCAGAGAGCCGCCGCGAGTGGATCAACTATCTGAAGTATCTTCAGCAGGCTTCCACGTCAGATCGGCAGACCGGGTGAATCGGGATGGGCGCTGCTCACCCTGCGCTTCCCAATGTTCGCCCCAGGTCAGCTCATCGCCGCGCCACCGCGACTCAGCCAGCCGCCACTTCGACCACCGGCCCGCCTTGCCCACGCGCGACAACACCAGATCGGCTAGACCCATCACCACCGCCCGCTTCTCCCCGACGGTGTAGTCGTCGCCGTACCACTTCCTGGCCAGATCCTGCGGGTCGAAACCGTCCAGTGCCGGTGGCATGACAAGCCGCCGGCGCCGTTCCTGGGCGGCGCCGATTTGCTCATTAAGTGCACGTTCCGTCGATGCCACCAGGGCGAAGCTGGGTCCGTCAGGCAAGGCCGCCTCTCGATGGAGTTCCTTCACCCGCTGATTGAGCGCTCGCAGTTCCTCATCGACCGCTCGCACCGCAACATCGTCAACGGCTGCATGAAACGCAGGAGCACTCATGGCGTCCTGCTGAATAAGCCGAGCAACGATCAGCTGGGAAACCTCGGCGTCGGCCAACCGAATCGCACAGCCCACCTGATGGCAGCCCGGAGTGACACACACGTACGCCGGCGGCCGGTTCTTCCATACCTGACCGTTGAGGCCGACACCGCAGACAGGGCAGCGCAGCGCCCCCGACAGTAGATACTTCAGCCGGCCGTCTGAACGGTGCCTCCTGCCGCGCGTCTCGAGCACTGCCTGAACCCGCGCCGCAAGGTTCGGCTCCACCACTGCTGGCCAGGCGTTCCGTCTGGTGATCTCGCCGCGGAGCACCCGGTGCCCCTGCAAGGCGGGACTCAGCAGCGCCCGGCGAAGCACTGCGCCTCTCCACCTACCTGTTCCCGACGCGGTAGGTACCTGCCAGGCGTTGAGAATCCGCGCCATCATCTCCAGCGGAACCCCGTTGATGACCCCCTCGGCTGCGGCGCGGTAGATCGCTGCCCGCGGCTCGTCGACGACCTGCTGAATCACCCGGCGGCGAGATCCGGACAGCGAGACGCTGTCATCGGTGAAAGACCCGTAGACCCGCTTGTATCCGTCGATCAGAGGGCCGCCTGGGCGGCCCTCGTGGGCGGCGTCAGCCGTACCCGCCATCGTGCGTGCGCGTAGCTTCTCCACCTCACCCTCGGCAGCCATGCCTTCCCGCATGAGGAAGTCGCGGTCCTTCTGGCGCCACGGCTGGTAGGTCTGGGCTTCCTCCTCGTCGCCGTTGCCGAAGATGCGGATCAGCACCTTCAGGTCACGACACAGATCGAGAAAGTCGACCCATTCACGCATGCGCCGAGAGCCACGGGTCACCTCGAGTAGCGAAATCATGCGAGCGTTGCCGGCCTCGATGTGAACCAGCAGGGCGGCGTAGTCGGGCCGGTCCTTGCGGGCGTAACGGCTGGCGGACAGGTCAGGGTCGACGAAGACTCGCCCTGCCTCGATGTCATTCGTGGCGCAGTCGGCCCGCCAAGCCCGTTCCTGGCGTGCCACCGATCGGCCCAGGTCAGTAGTGCTCTTCCTTGCGTACAGGTCGGAGCGCATGGAAGCACGCTACGGCAAACACCGTGCATTACAAACCTGTGGCTGGTCGCAGGCGTACACGATCTCGCGCAGGCGGCCCGGCACCGGCCGCACCGAGCCGGGGAGGTCCGGCAGGCCCGGCTTCTTGAAGAGGCCGTGCGCGACGTCGATGCGCAGGCCGTCGACGCCCCGGTCGAACCAGAAGCGCACCACGTCGTCGAAGAACGGCGCCGTGTCCGGGTGACGCCAGTTCCAGTCGGGCTGCTCCGGCGCGTACAGGTGCAGGTACCACTGTCCGCCGGGCGCCCGCGTCCACGCCGGGCCGCCGAAGACGCTCGGCCAGTTGTTGGGCTTGTCGGCGAAGTGGTAGCGCGCCCGGGCGCCGGGCTCGTCGCGCAGCGCCGCCTCGAACAGCGGATGCTCGCGCGAGCTGTGGTTCGGCACGATGTCGGCGAGGACCCGCAGGCCGAGGGCGTGCGCGGCGGCCAGCAGGCGGTCGAAGGCGGCCAGGTCGCCGAAGAGCGGGTCGACGTCGCAGTAGTCGCTCACGTCGTACCCGTGGTCCGCCTGCGGGGAACGCTGGAACGGCGTCAGCCAGATCGCGTCCACGCCCAGCCCGGCGACGTACGGCAGCCGGGCCGTGATGCCGTCCAGGTCGCCGACGCCGTCGCCGTCCGAGTCGGCGAACGAGCGGGGATAGATCTGGTACGTGACCGTCACCGCACCCCGCCCATCAGCCGGCGGATCGCCGGGCTCAGCTCGACCCCGAAGAAGGTGCGCTCGGCCGTCACGTGAACCATTGGCCCCCAGTACCCATCGGGACGACACTGAAGGCGTGGAAACTGAACTCTTCATCGGCGGCAAGTGGGTCCCCTCCTCGACCGGGGACCGTTTCGACGTGCGAGACCCGGCGACCGGTGACGTGATCGCCTCGGTCGCGGACGGGTCCGAGGCGGACGCGATCTCCGCGGTGGACGCGGCGGCGGAGGCGGGCCCGGCCTGGGCGGCGACTCCTCCCCGCGTACGAGGTGAGGCCCTGCGCAGGGCCTGGGAGCTGATGACCGAGCGGGCCGGCGAGCTCGCCAAGCTCATCAGTCTCGAGAACGGCAAGGCTCTCGCCGACGCCAAGGGCGAGGTGACGTACGCGGCCGAGTTCTTCCGCTGGTTCGCCGAGGAGGCCGTGCGCGGCGCCGGCGACCTGGCCACCGCCCCGTCGGGCGCCAACCGGATCCTGGTGACGCGCCAGCCGGTCGGTGTCTGCGTGCTCGTGACGCCGTGGAACTTCCCGGCCGCCATGGCCACCCGCAAGATCGGGCCGGCGCTCGCCGCGGGCTGCACGGTGGTGCTCAAGCCGGCCAGCGACACCCCGCTGACCGCGCTCGCCATGGCCGCGATCCTCGCCGAGGCGGGCGTGCCCTCCGGCGTGGTGAACGTGCTGCCGTCACGCAGCTCCGGCAAGGTCGTCGGCCGGATGCTCAAGGACCCGCGGGTGCGCAAGCTGTCGTTCACCGGCTCCACCGAGGTCGGGCGCATCCTGCTCGCCCAGGCCGCCGACCACGTGATCAACACGTCGATGGAGCTGGGCGGCAACGCGCCGTTCCTGGTCTTCGCCGACGCCGACCTCGACGCGGCCATCGAGGGCGCGATGATCGCCAAGATGCGCAACGGCGGCGAGGCGTGCACGGCGGCGAACCGCTTCTACGTCGAGGCGCCCGTCGCCGAGGCGTTCTCGCGGCGGCTCGCCGAGCGCATGTCCGCGCTGCGCGTCGGCCCCGGCACCGACGAGAGCACCCAGGTCGGCCCGCTGGTCAACGAGGACACCGTCGGCAAGGTCGACAGCCTGGTCAAGGACGCCCTGCGGGGCGGCGCCACGGCGGCGACCGGCGGCTCGCGCCCCGAGGGCCCGGGCTTCTACTACCCGCCGACCGTGCTCACCGGGGTCGCGCCGGACGCGCCGATCCTGCGGGAGGAGATCTTCGGGCCGGTCGCGCCGATCGTCACCTTCACCGACGAGGCCGAGGCCGTGCGGCTGGCCAACGACACCGAGTACGGCCTGGTGGCGTACGTCTACACCGGCGACCTGGCGCGCGGCCTGCGGGTCAGCGAGGCGATCGAGGCCGGCATGGTGGGCCTCAACCGGGGGCTGGTGAGCGACCCGGCCGCGCCGTTCGGCGGCGTGAAGCAGAGCGGCATCGGGCGCGAGGGCGGCCACGAGGGCCTGCTCGAATACCTCGAGTCCAAGTACATCGCGGTCAGCTGGTAACGGCCTTTCTCATCCGGACGAGCGGGACGGGGGCGCCACCGCGGGCGTCCTCGACCCGTTCGACCACGACGAAGCCGTACGCCTCGTAGAGGGGCTGACCGGAGAGCGTTCCCATCAGTTCCAGCGTCGTGAAGCCCTCGGCCGCCGCGGCCTGCTCGCAGAGCGACAGGATCAGCCGGCCGACGCCGCGCCGCGTGTGCGCCGGGTGCGTGTACATCGCCCGTACCTTGGCCGGGTCCTTCGCCGGATCGAGCAGCGCCGCGTCGCGTCCCGCGGAGTGGTCGCCGCCGTAGAGCGTCGCCCGCCGGCTCCACCCGCCGCAGCCCGCGATCTGCCCGTCGTCGAGCACGACGAAGTACGTCTTGTCCTCGATGAGCTGCGTGTCCAGCCCCATGATCGCGTCGCTGCTCGCGATCTGCGACGGCGTCAGGAAGCCCTTCTGGTTCTCCGCGATGGCGGCGGCGATCAGCGGTTTCAGCGCTTCCAGGTCGGCGAGGGAAGCGAGCCGGCTCGTGAGGGTCATGCCCGTCATCTTCCTCCCGGCTGGGTGCACTGCTATTGTGCTAGTCACCTAGTGAAATAGAGGTTAAGGATGATCGAGTTTCACCTGGACGCGCGATCGGGTGTCGCGCCCTACCTGCAGTTGATTCAGCAGGTGCGTCACGCGCTGCGGCTCGGGTTGCTCAAGGAGGGCGACCGGCTGCCCACCGTCAAGGACGTGGTGGCCCGCGTGGCGATCAACCCGAACACGGTGCTCAAGGCCTACCGCGAGCTGGAGTACGAGGGGCTCGTCCAGCCCCGCCCCGGCCTTGGCACCTTCGTCACGCGCACGCTCGCCGGCGGCGACGAGGCGATCGCGGCGCACGAGCCGCTGCGCCGCGAGCTCACCGGCTGGCTCGGCCGCGCCCGGGCCGCGGGTCTCGACGACGAGGACGTCGAGGCGCTCCTGATCAGCACCTTTCGTGAGTTTTCGGAAGAACGAGCAGGGAGACGGGGATGAGTAGCGTCATCACGACGACCGGCCTCACCAAGCGGTACGGGCGGCGTACCGCGCTCAGCGACTGCACCCTGCACGTCCCGGCCGGCCACGTGGTCGGCCTGGTCGGCCCGAACGGCGCCGGCAAGTCGACGCTCCTGCAGCTCACCTGCGGCCTGCTCACGCCGACCGCGGGCACGATCGAGGTGCTCGGCGAGACCCCGCACACCGGTTCCCCGCGCATCGGGTTCGTCGCGCAGGACACCCCGGTCTACGGCAACCTGACCATCGCCGAGCACCTGCGGTTCGGCGCCCACCTCAACCCCGGCTGGGACCAGGCGCTCGCCGAGGGGCGCATCGCCGAGCTCGGCCTCGACCCGGCGCAGCGCGCCGGCAAGCTCTCCGGCGGCCAGCGGGCCCAGCTCGCGCTCACCCTCGCCATCGCGAAGCGGCCCGAGCTGCTGCTCCTCGACGAGCCGGTCGCCGCCCTCGATCCGCTGGCGCGCCGTGAGTTCCTGCAAGGGCTGATGGCGTACGCGGCGGAGCACGGCACCAGCGTCGTGATGTCCTCGCACCTCGTGGCGGACCTGGAGCGGGTCTGTGACCACCTGATCGTGCTCGTGAACTCGCGGGTGCGGGTGGACGGCGACGTCGAGGAGCTGCTCGGCACGCACCACCGGCTGACCGGCCCGCGCCGCGACCCGTCCACGCTCGGCCCGGGGCGGCACGTGGTGCAGGCCAGCCACACCGACGTGCAGTCCACCCTGGTGGTGCGCAGCACCGCCCCGGTCGACGACCCCACCTGGGCGTCCGACCGGCTCGACCTGGAGGACCTCGTCCTCGCCTACATGACCGAGGCCGGTGCCCACGGCCGCGACCGCGTGCTGGAGAAGCGATGATCTGGCTGACCTGGCGGCAGTTCCGCATCCAGGCCTGGGTGGCGGTGGTCTTCGCCGCCGTCGTCGCGGCCGCGCTCGCGGCGACCGGGCCCGCCCTCTACGACCTCTACCGCAGCAGCGGCTTCGCCGACTGCACCGCCGACTGCGGCGAGATCGCCCGCAACTTCACGGCCCAGGCCACCGACGCGCTCAACACCACGCTGTACGTGGTGGGCACCGGAGCGCTGCTCCTGCTGCCCGGGCTGGTCGGCATCTTCTGGGGCGCCCCGATGGTGGCCCGCGAGGTCGAGACCGGCACCCACCGGCTGGTCTGGAACCAGACGGTCAGCCGGCGGCGCTGGCTCGTCGTCAAGCTGGTCACCGTCGGCCTCGCCACCGTCGTCGTCGCCGTGACGATCAGCGCCGTGGTGACGTGGTGGACCGTGCCGCTCGACGAGGCCGGTCCGGGGCGCATGTACCCGGCGGTGTTCTCGGCCCGCGGTGTCGTCCCCATCGGTTACGCGGCGGTGGGGTTCGTCGCCGGCGTCGTGATCGGCATGGTGGTCCGGCGGGCGATCCCGGCCATGGCGGTCACGCTGCTGGCCGTGGCCCTCGTCCAGGCCGTGGTGCCGTTCGTCGTCCGCGAGCACCTGGTCACCCCGGTCAGCGCCACCGCGGCCTTCGACCCCAGCAAGATCGAGCAACTGGGCATCCATCCGGACAATCGCATCGACGTCACCCAGGGGCCACCGGTCCGCGGCGCCTGGGTGCTCTCCAACACGATGGCCGGCCCGGACGGCAAGGAGTACCACGGCCCGTCCGATCCCGTGAAATGCGGCCGGGCGGGCGGTCCGCAGGAGTGCGAGCAGTGGCTCGCCGGCCAGAACCTGCGGCAGGAGGTCACCTACATCCCGCCGGACAAGTTCTGGGCCCTCCAGTGGCGCGAGTTCGGGCTGCTCGCCGTGATCGCGGTACTGCTGTCGGTGTTCTCCCTCTGGTGGATCCAGCGCAGAGTGGCTTAGCGTGAGATCTTCTCCGTCATCGATATGTAACGGGGAGGAAACGGATGAAGATCTCACGGACCCTCGCCGCGGCGGCGGCGGCCACCCTGGCCGCCGCCGCGCTCACGGGCTGCGGCGACGACGACGGCGGCGGTGAGGGCGGGGGCGCCCTCACCGTCTGGAGCCTCGAGAACCAGACCGACCGCGTGCAGGCCACCCAGGCCATCGCGGACAAGTTCACCCAGGCCACCGGCGTCCCGGTCAAGATCGTGGCGACCGACGAGAACCAGTTCTCCAGCCTGATCACCTCGGCCGCGGCGGCCGGCACGCTGCCCGACGTGGTCGGCGCGCTGCCGCTGGCGGCGGTGGCGCAGATGGCCACCAACGACCTGCTCGACACCGACGCGGCCAAGGCGGTCGTCGACGGGCTGGGTGGCGCGACCTTCTCGCCGCGGGCGCTGGAGCTGACCGGGCAGGACGGCAAGCAGCTCGCGGTCCCCTCCGACGGGTGGGCCCAGTTGCTCTTCTACCGCAGCGATCTCTTCAAGGCGGCGGGCCTCGGCGCGCCGGACACCTTCGACAAGATCCGGGCGGCGGCGCAGAAGCTGAACACCGGCGGCGTCGCGGGCGTCACCATGGCGACCGTGCCGAACGACGCCTTCACGGCGCAGAGCTTCGAGAACTTCGCGCTGGGCAACGGCTGTGAGCTGGTCACGGCCGACAAGACGGTCACGCTCGACGCGCCGCCGTGCGTCGAGACCTTCCAGCTGTACGGGGACCTGGTCCAGAAGTACTCGGTGCCGGGCGCCCAGGATGTCGACAGTACGCGCGCCACCTACTTCGCCGGCAAGGCCGCCATGGTGGTCTGGTCGTCGTTCCTGCTCGACGAGCTCGCCGGGCTGCGCAACGACGCCCTGCCGACCTGCTCGCAGTGCAAGTCCGACAAGGAGTTCCTCGCCAAGAACACCGGCGTGGTCACCGCCGTCTCCGGCCCGAGCGGCAAGCCCGCCCAGTTCGGCGAGATCACCAGCTGGACCATCACCAAGGACGGCGCGAACACCGGCAACGCCAAGAAGTTCGTGTCGTACATGATGAACGAGGGCTACTCCGACTGGCTCGGGATCGCCCCGGAGGGCAAGTTCCCCGTCCGCAAGGGCGACTCCGGCTCGCCGGACAAGTTCACCACCGCGTGGAACTCGCTGCCCGCCGGCGTGGACAGCAAGAAGCCGCTGGGCGAGGTCTACCCGGCCGAGGTGATCACGGCGCTCGCCAAGAGCCCGGACACGTTCCAGCGCTGGGGCTTCCCGCAGAAGCAGGGCGCGCTGGTCGGCGCCACGCTCGGCGAACTGCCGGTACCCAAGGCGATCAACGCACTCGCGGGCGGCGAGACCGACGCCGCCGGCGCCGCCAAGCGGGCGGCCGACGACGTCAAGTCCATCCAGAAGACCCTCGAGTGATGGTCGCGACCTCACGGAAGGACCCGCCGGCCCCCACGCCGGCTGCCGCCAGCCGCCGGGTGCTCACCCGGCGGCAGCGGGAGAACCGCGCCGGCCTGGCCTATCTCTCCCCGACCCTGATCGTCGTGCTCGTGGTCGTGGTGCTGCCGGTGCTCTGGACGGTCATGCTGGGCTTCCAGCGCATCCGGCTGATCAACCTGCGCCGCGCGGGCGTCTTCGGCGACTACACCCTGGCCAACCTCGAGCTCGTGCTCACCTCGCCCGGCTTCTGGTCGTCGCTGTGGACCACGCTCGTCTACACGATCGGCGCGACGTTCGGCTCGATCCTGCTCGGGCTGATCGCGGCGCTGGCGCTGCGCGGCCGGTTCCGCGGGCGCACGTTCGTGCGGGCGTCGGTCCTGCTGCCGTACGTGGCTCCGGTGGTGGCCGTAACGTTCGTCTGGGAGAGCCTGCTCAGCCCTCAGTTCGGCCTCGCCAACAACTGGGGCACGCGGTTCCTGGGCTGGGACCGGCCGATCGCCTTCCTCAGCCAGCGGGAGTACGAGGTGTCGCTGTTCGGCTGGCACTTCGACGTCCCGCTGGCGCTGCTCACGGTGATCGTCTTCGAGGCGTGGCGGTACTTCCCGTTCGCGTTCCTGTTCCTGCTCGCGCGCCTGCAGGCCGTACCGCAGGATCTGGAGGAGGCCGCGCGGGTCGACGGCGCCGCACCCACGCAGATCTTCCGGCACGTCCTGCTGCCGCAGCTCGGCGCGGTGATCGCCCTGCTCACGGTCCTGCGGTTCATCATGACCTTCAACAAGTTCGACGACGTCTACCTGCTCACCGGCGGCGGCGCCGGCACCGAGGTGGTCAGCGTGCGGGTCTACAACTTCCTGACCGCGCGCTTCGACATCGGCGCCGCCTCGGCGCAGGCGCTGGTGCTCGCCCTCGGCCTGATCGTCCTGCTGGCGGTCTATCTCAAGTTCCTGGCGCCGCGGGTGGAGGGCGAGAGCTGATGGCCGACCGGGCGATGGTCGAGACCCGCGTGCTGCGGGTGCTGCGCTGGGTGGTGATCGCCGGGCTGGTCCTGGTGACCCTCTTCCCGTTCTATTACATGCTGCTGCTGTCGATCCGGCCGATCGAGGAGGTGCTGCAGAACCCGGGGCGCGTCTGGGCGGGCCCGGCGGACTGGACGATCACCACGTACCGCGAGGTGCTGACCTCCGCCGAGGACGGGGGACAGGGCTTCGTCAAGTTCTTGGCCAACTCGGCGCTGGTCTCGCTGGCCGCGACGGCGGTCACGCTGCTGGTGTCGATCCCCGGGGCGTATGCGGTGAGCCGGTTGCGCTTCGTCGGCCGCAAGCAGGTGCACTTCCTGTTCCTCGCCGTCTACCTGTTCCCGTCGATCCTGCTCGCGATCCCGCTCTTCGTGCTCTTCACGCGGCTGGGGCTGCGCGGCTCGCTCGGCGGGCTGACGATCGTGTACATCGCGCAGACCGTGCCGGTCTCGATCTACATGCTGCGCAACTACCTGACGACGATCCCGGAGAGCCTGGAGGAGGCCGCGGCGGTCGACGGCTACTCCCGGCTCCAGACGCTACGCAAGATCGTACTGCCGCTGGCGGCACCCGCCGTGATGGCGAACGCGCTCTACGTGTTCATGATCGCCTGGAACGAATTTCTCTTCGCTCTTTTGTTCCTGGTGGAGGACCGGGCCGATTGGACCGTTTCGTTGGGGCTTGCCCAGCTTTCCGGGGGCATCGAGGTGAGCAAGACGGTGCTCATGGCGGGCTCCGTGGTGCTGACCGTCCCCATCGTGATCATCTTCTTCGCGGCCGAGCGGCTGCTGACCGAGGGGCTCACGGCCGGCGCGGACAAGGGCTGACCAGGGCATGATCACAGGCATCGATACGGTGTGTAGTGAGAAGGTGATAACTCCGCGGAAATGAACTATTTTTCTCTCCGGCACCGTACCCCTTGTCGAGTGCATTGACGGCTATCCGATACTAGGTCCGCTGTTCGGGCGTCATCCAGGTCGGGTTCCACCGGAGAGGACAACTCACCCATGCGCAAGAAACTGTTGGCTCTCGCCATGGCGGGTGTGATGGCGACAGCCACCATGACTGCGTGTGACGACTCCAGTGACTCGAGCGAAGCCAGTGGTGGCACCAACACGAGCAACGGCGGCAAGGCGCGCGTGGGCGTGATCCTCCCCGACACCAAGAGCTCGCAGCGCTGGGGCAACGACGACCCCAAGTACCTGCAGGCGGCGTTCGACAAGGCCGGCGTCCCCGTCGAGATCCAGAACGCCCAGGGCGACGAGGCGAACTTCATCAAGATCGGCGAATCGATGATCAACAGCGGCGTCAAGGTGCTGATCATCGCGAGCCTCGACGCGGCCAGCGGCAAGGCCGTCCTCGACAAGGCCCGGCAGAACAAGATCCCGACCATCGACTACGACCGGCTCACCCTCAACGGCGGCGCCGACTACTACGTGAGCTTCGACAACGAGGACGTCGGCCGGCAGCAGGCGCGGGCACTGAGCAAGTGCCTGGAGCAGCGCAACGTCGCCAACCCGGTCATCGCCGAGCTGAACGGCTCGAAGTCCGACAACAACGCCACGCTTTTCAAGAACGGCTACGACGAGATCCTTCAGCCGATGTACGACAACGCGCAGGCCAAGAAGGGCCCGGACCAGTGGGTGCCCGGCTGGGAGCCCGAGGAGGCCGAGAAGATCTTCAAGCAGATGATCGGGCAGGCGCCGAACATCGGGGGCGTGCTCGCCGCGAACGACGGCATCGCCGGCGCGGTCATCAAGGTGCTCAAGGCGAAGGGCCTCAACAAGCGGGTGCCGGTCACCGGCCAGGACGCCACCCTCGAGGGCGTGCAGGCGGTCCTCACCGGCGACCAGTGCGTCACCATCTTCAAGCCGCTCGAGCAGGAGGCCGCCGCCGCGGCCAACGTGGCCATCGCGCTGTTCAAGGGCCAGAAGCCGCAGGTCACCGACAAGATCAAGGACCCCGAGTCGGGCGCCTACATCCCGTTCAAGTCGATCCTCGCCCAGTCCATCACCAAGGACAAGATCAACAACGTGATCAACGCGGGCTTCATCGACAAGAACAAGCTCTGCGCCGGCGCCTACGCCAAGCTCTGCACCGCCAACAAGATCGGCGTGCCGGCCAGCGCCGACACCGACGCCGACGCGGAGTAACCCGCGCTCAGGCAGGGGCCAGGCGGATCCGCACCCGGCGGTTCTGCCGGCCCTTGCTCTCCACCTTGACCACCTCGACCCGGCCCACCTGCCGGGTCGAGGCCACGTGCGTCCCGCCGTCGGCCTGCACGTCCAGCCCCACGATGTCGATCACCCGGATCTGCGGCTCGCCGAGCGGCGGCAGGGCATCCTGCGTCCGCACGAGCGTCGGAATCCGCAGCGCCTCCTCCCGCGGCAGCACCCGCGCCACGATCTTCCGATCCGCCGCGATCTCCGCGTTGACCGCGTCCTCCAGCGCCTGCTTGAACCCCGCCGGCACCTCCGGCAGATTGAAGTCCATCCGCGCCTCGCCCGGCTGCATGTTGCCGCCGGTGACCAGCGCCCCGAAGTCGCGGAAGACCGTGCCGCACAAGATGTGCAGCCCCGAGTGCGTCCGCATCAGCGTGCTGCGCCGGGCATCGTCGATCGCCCCGCGAACCTTGGTCCCCGCGACCGGCACCGGATCACCGGCGGCCGGGATCAGATGGAAGTCGTCACCCTTCCTGGTGTCGACGATCCGGGTCTGCACACCCTCCCAGAGCAGCACCCCGTGGTCCGGCGGCTGCCCGCCCCCACCGGGGTAGAAGGCCGACCGGTCGAGCACGATCCCCCGCTCCGGGTCGGCGGGATCGGACCACACCACCGTGCAGTCCCACTCCCGCAGCGTCGGATCGGCCCAGTCCAGACGTTCACCCATGGCCCGACCCTAGGGCATGAGCCGCCGTCAGTGCCGGTACGCAAATCGGAACTGATCTCTCCTGACGGCCTCGCGGAGGCCGCGGAAGCAGCGAGGATCCCGCGCGGCGAGCTCGTCGAGGTAACGGTAGGCCTCCTCGGTGATCTCGACGGAGCGAGCGACGTCGCCTTCGCTCCAGAGCGTGATACGGGCGAGATCCACCAGGTAGACCGCGAGGTTCGGAAGGTGCGCATCCCCCTCCGCGCCGACTGCCGCGCGCAGGAGACTGACCGCTTCCGCGCAGGCCTCGAGCGCCTCATGCGATCGGCCGGCCCGAACCAGCTCGAGCGCATGGCTGTTCAGTGAGTCCGCGAGGCCCGGCACATAGGCTTCGGGATTGCGAGCGGCAAGCTGCCGGTACAGGAAGATTGCTTCCTCGGTGGCACCCAGCGCCTCCGCCGGCTGCCCGTCCACGACGGCTTGAAACGCTGGGTTGAGCAGCGACATGGCCAGGTCGGGCAGATAGGCGTCCGGATTGTCGCCCGCTCCACGAGAGCGCCGGCCACCTGCCGCCCGAGGGGCTTGGCAGCGACCGCGGCAGTCATCCGTGGCGTGAACTGGCGAGGGAACTGGACGGCGATCGTAATGACTGCCTCAGTCATGCGGGGGACGTCCGCGTCGAGTGCGATGGTGATCATCGCATCGGCGTCCGGTTGGTGAGCGCTTGCTCGCCCCAGCGTCGTCAGCGCCTGGGCCGCCTGAGCGGCCGACAAACCCTGAAAGAGGGCGGTGCGCCTGTCGGGCGGCTGCTCGTGTAGTACCTGCACGGCGAGGGACTCGGCGAGGAGGTCAGGATGGACGGCGCCCAGGTCGCCGCCCGCCGCCTCGGCCGGGTACAGACTGGTCAGCCAGCCGGCGTAGCGCCGTGTGAGACGCCGATCGATACCGGCCAACGACGGCGCCCTGCTGACGAGGTCGGCCACTTGGTCGTCGCCGGAAGCGCCCAGCAGCGCCGCCTGGCCGGCGAGCTGCCGCAGCGCGATGTCCGAATCGGGTTCCTCGCCGGCGGGAAGGCCCGCGCGCCGGGCAACGCTTCGCCAATACCGGGCTTCGTGAGCCAACACCTCGGCCAGCACATCGGCCGAGCCGGAGCGGTGGCCGCCGCTCAGGACGGCCACCAGAGCCTCTGCGTGCAGACGAAGAATCGGCGTGTCCGGATCGCCATGGCACTGCGGCAGGGGCGGAACGGGAAGGCGCAGATGCTCGGCGAAGGCGGCCACGGCGCCGGCCACGATCTGGCCGGGTGCCCGTTCCTCGATGCGCGCGCTCAACTCGATCACGTTGCCCGGGACGGTGAGCGCGTCGACAAGGTGGCCCTGCTCGGGGTATGCCGCCGAGAGCGTCCGCCACCACAGGTTGGCGTTGCGGGCGAGCAGCAGCACCTTCGTGCCGTCGGATCGCTGCGCGGCGCTGCAGCCGGACGGGCACGAACGTCCGGCCGGGCACGCGGCGGCAGAAGTGCCACGCGAGACGGGTCTTTCCCACTCCGCCCGCTCCGATCAGCAGCCGAACGGCCGAGGCCGACGGGTCTGCGACCCAGTTCTCCAGCTCTCGAAGAACCCAGCCGCGGCCGAAGAACTCGACCACGTGCCGGCGTGGATGCAGGAGCAGCGCCACCGACTGCGGAAACTCCGCCGACTCGATGTCCCGCATGCGGCGAGCTTGCCGCTCCCGGCGGTCCTGGCGGGCGGCGCGCCGATCGGCGATCGTGGGCCCGAAGGCGCCGGCCACGGCAGCGGCGGAGGCGGACACGGCCGTCCATCCGGCCTTGTTGTCAGCCAGGGCGGCCCATGCGCCCACGCCGGCGACGGCGGCCGGCACTCCCGACCACCACAGGCGCCGCCGAAACCTCATTGATAAGCCGCCACGCACGTCCACACCGTACTGACGCGGGTCCGGGCAGCACAGCGTCCGCCGCGCGAGTGTCGGCCTTGTTCGCTCGCTTTCACGACGCCACCAGGGCGGCCGCCGGAAAGCGGGGTGGTGACGACGGCGAAGGGTGCGCTTGGATGGGCTCGTGCGGGGTCGGGGGCTCTTCCTGGTGTTGGTGGCGGCGGTGATCGCCGCCGCGGCGGCGGGCCTGGCCTCGGTGGCGGCGAACGCGGCGACCGGCAGCGAGGTGAGCTGGTGGCCGGCGTGGCTGCCGTCCATGAAGGAGCAGTCTCTGTGGTGGCTGACCGGGTCGATCGTCGCGGTGGCCGGTTCCGGGGTCCTCGTGTGGTGGGCCCAGCGGCGCTACGAAGCCGGCGCCCGGCCCGGCGGGGCACGGCTCGAGATCGCCGGCGTGCGGTTCGCCGCGTCGACGATGCCCCCGGCCGAGCCGGAGGAGGACGAGCTGCTGCCGTTGCGGCCCTCTCCCGGCGTGCGGGTGGTGACCGTCGACGTCCGCGTCGTCAACAGCGGCACGGTCACGGCCGTGCTGAACGGCATCGACCTCACCATTGCCGAGTCCTTCCGGTACACCCCGCACGAGTTCGTCCTGTCGTACACCGCCGGGGCGGTGCTGAGGTCGTCGGCCACCTACCCTGTCACCCTTCCGCCGCCGCGCGACGGCGAGCAGCGGGTCAGCCGCGCCGTCGCGCTCGCGGTCGAGCCGGCCGGGGCGGACAGGTTCGAGGTCCAGCTGATCGACCCGCCGAGCTGGTCCTGGAGGAGCACGACCTTCTACCGGATCGCCATGTCCTTGTCGTACAACAACGGCGCGGCGGTGGACGTCGGCGACCCGTTCGTGGTGGTGTTCCGCGCGTTGCCGGACATCGAGGACCCGGCGGGCCTCGTATCCCTGATCGGCAAGTTCGCCCAGCGCGTGGTGGTGAACCGGAGCCTCGTGGAGATGCGGTACGGGCGCGAATTCGACTGGCCGGCCTGCACCGCGAAGCACCACCCGCATGACGTCCACGGGATGACCGAGGATTTCTGGGAGCCACGCACCGCCGTCGCCACGTTCCTCGACGAGAGGGCGTCGGACCTGTCGAAGATGCGCGCGATCCTGACGTCGGCCCCGAAGACCGTCCAACTGCTCCCGCCCGACCGAGGGACGGCGGACGGTGACCTCGAGGAGTCCCGCTCGGTGCTGCTGCCCGGCGACGTCGTCCGCGATTTCGTCGCGCGCATCGACGAGGTGCTCGACGCCCTGCCCAAGGTCCGCGCCGAGGCGGAACGGCTGATGGACGCCAAGTGCCTGTGACGCCTCAAGGGCTTGCCACCGAACGGCCCGGCCGGAAGGGTGTCGACATGATCGAGGAATGGGTGCTCGCAGGCGAGGCGCGGCGATGACCGGCCGGGTGCGGCAGATGCGGCTGATCGTCGAGGTCGAGGACTTCGACGCCGCGGTGGCGTTCTTCCGGGACGCGCTCGGGCTGCCCGAGGAGGCGGCCTTCAGCGGCGACGGCGACGAACGGGTGATGATCCTGGAGGCCGGGCGGGCCACCCTGGAGCTGGCGAACCCGGCCCACCACCGCTACGTCGACGACGTCGAGGTGGGCCGGCCGGTCGCGCCCCGCTTCCGCATAGCGTTCGAGGTGGACGACGCGCCCGCCCGCACAGCCGAGGCCACCGCGGCCGGCGCCCGGGTCGTCGCGCCCCCGACCGAGACGCCGTGGCGCTCACTGAACGCCCGTCTCGACGCCCCGGGCGACCTGCACGTCACCCTCTTCGAGGAGCTCGAGCGGTGAACACGTGGGCCTCCACATCATCGAGTCGAGCGGACGCGTCGTGGTGCGGTTCGACATCACCGACCGGCGCCCGCCGAACCGTTACTGGCTCGTCGTTGCCACGACCGGCAACGAGGTCTGCGCCGAGGCGCCCGGATTCACCGAGGACGGCCAGGTCACCACGGACACGGCCACGCTGGTCAGGTGGTACGAGGGCCGCATCAGGGACCGCCGTAGTGACGCGGGCGGAGGTGGCCTTCTTCGCTTCCGCGGCGGTCGAGGGGCGTGCCGGGCGGTTCGCGCTGCCGGTGGGATAAATCGATATCGTTTCGCGAGGTGGGCCGGTACGAAGGTCGGGTGCCCTTTCTCGCGTTGTTCGGTGCTGTTCTCCTGCTCGGGGTCGCGGACTCGATGGCCCACTCGTACATCGTGCTGTTCGCGGCGGATGTGGTGGGGCTGACGCCGCTGCAGATCGGTGTGTGGTCGTCGGTGTTCGCGGTCGGCGGGATCACGATCGGCTGGTGGCTGGGGCGGCTGTTCGACCGGCGGCCGGCGCGGGCGTACGGCATCGCGGTGATCCTGGTGGGTGCGGCGGGCTATGCGCTGCTGCCCCGGGTGTCCAGCTTTCTGGTGCTGCTGCTGATGGCGGGGACGATCCTCGGGGCGATGGGTGCGGCGTTCCCGCAGCTGTTCTCGCTGGCGCGGGCCGTGCTCGGCGAGGGGGCGGCCGGGCAGCGCTCGGTGCCGCTGCTGCGGTCGGCGTGGTCGCTCGCGTGGGCGGTCGGGCCGCTGCTCGGTGCGCTGGTGCTGTCCCGGGCCGGCTACTCGTGGCTGATGTGGACGGCCGCGGCGGTGTTCCTGGTCGCCGGTCTCGCCGTGTTCGCGGTGCCGAAGCCCGGCGTGGTCCAGGCGGCCGGCTCGGCGCCGGGCCGCACGCCCGTGCTGCTGACCGTGAGCGTCACGCTGTTCTTCACGGCGATGTTCGCGGGCGGGCTGGCGCTGCCGCTGTACGTCACGCGCGCGCTGCACCAGCCGGCGGCGTCGGTCGGTGTGCTGCTCAGCGTGTGCGCCGCCGTCGAGGTGGTGGCCACGCTGGGGCTGGCGGTGCTCCCGGCCAGGCTGAGCCAGCGCGCCCTGATCGCCGGCGGCTTCGGGTCGTTCGTCGGCTACTACGCCCTCACGGTGGTGTCCACGGGGATGCCGCTGCTCGTGCTGGGCCAGGCCCTGCGCGGCGTGGGCATCGCCATCGTGGGGGCGGCCGGTATCCGCTACTTCCAGGACCTGCTGGCCCCGGCGACCGGGCGGGCCACCACCCTTTTCGCGAACGCGTCGACGGCCGGCCTGCTGGTCTCGGGCATCGTGTCCGGCGTCGCGATCTCGCACTTCGGCTACCGGGCGACCCTGCTGCTCTGCGCGGTGGCGGCGGGGGTGGGTGGGGTCGCTTTCCTGATAGGTACGCGTCGGCGCGCCGCCGGCCGCCGGGAGCTGGCGGAAGCGCCCGCCTGAGCGCTTCCGCCGCACCGCTCAGGGGCGAACGGCCAGCTCGCCCAGCTCGGCCCAGTCGTCCTGGCCGACGGTCTGGCTGATGATCTTCGGGGTGGCGACGAGGTATTGCGGGAGGTCCTGCTGGGCCTGCTTGAAGTGGGCCGAGCCCACGTGGGCGGCGCCGGCGTCGCCGTCGCGGAAGGCCTCGACCAGGACGTACTCGGTGGGGTCGTCGAGGCTGCGGGACCAGTCGAACCAGAGGCAGCCGGGCTCGGAGCGGGTGGCCTGGGTGAACGGGGCGGAGATCCGCGGCCAGGCGTCGGCGTGCTCGGGCTTGATGCGGAACTTGGCGGTAATGAAGATCATGGCGGTGTCCACCTTTCGCGCGATCAGGAAGCGGGCTTTCCCCATCGTGGCCCGGCACGCAGGCTGGGGACATGAGCGGCAAGGGCACCGGCGTCCTGCAGTCCGTCGAGCGGGCGATGCGAGTACTTGATCATTTTGCCGCCGCGGGCGGGCCGGTGACGGCGAAGGAGCTGGCGACAGCGCTGGGTCTCACCTTGCCGACGACGTATCACCTGCTGACGACCCTGGTGAACGGCGGCTATCTGGTCCACCTGGGTGAGGAGCGGGCGTACGCGCTGGGGCACCGGGTCGACGATCTCGCGCGCGGCCTGCACCGGCAGATCGCGGTGCCGCCGGAGGTGCGCCGGGTCGCGTCGGTGGTCCATCGGGAGGCGCGGGCGGCGGCCTACTACGCGGCGCTGCGCGACCACGAGATGATCGTGGCGCACGTGGCGGAGTGTCCCCGGCATCCGCGCATCAATCCTCTCGGGGTCGGCTTTCATCAGGTGCCGCACGCGACGGCCTTCGGCAAGCTGATGCTCGCCATGCTGCCGCCGGACGAGCTGGAGGCGATCCTGGTGCACGGCCTCCCGTCGGTGACGGCGGGCACGGTCACGGATCTGACCCTGCTGCGCCGGCAGTTGCGCCAGGTGGCGGGCACCGGCCTGGCGGTCGAGGTGGACGAGTTCCAGGCCGGGCTGAGCTGCATGGCCGCGCCGGTGACGGACGCGGCGGGGCGGTTCGTGGGTGCGGTGGCGATCTCGATGCCGACGGGCAGGCTGCGCTCGGACCGGTGGTCGGTGGAGCGGGCGGTGCGGCTGGGCGCGGTGCGCGCCACGCGAGCGGTGTCGCTGGCAAGCGCGACCCGAAACGGGCGCCTTCACTGATCGGTGTCACCGGTAGGCACCGCTCGTGGCCTTCGGCAGGCCGTCTCGGCGCCCGTTCACGCGCGCCCGTCGACGACGAAGGAGCTCTGCCCGTCCGTGCGGTTCATCACGGCACCAGGATGCCGCGGCCCTGGAGCCGGCCGGCCTCGAGATCGTCCATGGCCTCGTTGACCGAAGCCAGCGGATACTGCTTCGTGTGCAGCGTGACGCGGCCCTGCGCGGCGAGCGTCATCAGTTCGTCCAGATCGGTGTACGAGCCGACCAGGTTGCCGATGATGTTGCGCTCGGTGGAGATCAGGTCGATGGTCGGGATGTCGACCTTGCCGCCGTACCCGATCACGAAGTAGCTGCCGGCGCGGCGGGTCATCGCCAGGCCCACCCGCTCGGCGCCCTGTTCGCCGACGAAGTCGAGCACGACGTGGGCGCTGTCGTCCAGGCCGTCGCCGTTCTCGACGACCTCGTGCGCACCCAGCTCGGACGCCAGGTCGCGGGCGCGCGGGTTCGGGTCGACGACGATCACCCGGGCCGCAGTCATCGCCACCAGGCACTGGATGCCGATGTGGCCGAGGCCGCCCGCCCCGATCACCACGCACGTCGAGCCGGGGTGCAGCAGCGGCACGGCCTTGCGGACGGCGTGGTAGGCGGTCAGGCCCGCGTCGGCGAGCGCGGCCACCGCTGCCGGCTCCAGCCCGTCGGCGAGCTTCACCACGGACCGGGCGCTGGTCAGCAGGTATTCGGCCATCCCGCCGTCGGTGTCGATGCCGGGGAACTTCGAGCTCTCGCAGTGCACGTCGTCGCCGCGCCGGCACGCCCGGCACAGCCCGCACGTCACCAGCGGGTGCAGGATGACCGCGTCGCCGGGCGCCACGTTGGTCACGGCGGCGCCGACCTCGCGCACCCAGCCCGCGTTCTCGTGCCCGATCACGTACGGCAGCTGGACGCCGGACTTCTCCGCCCACTGCCCCTCGACGATGTGCAGGTCGGTGCGGCAGAGTCCCGCCGCGCCCACCTGCACCAGCACGTCGAACGGCCCGGTCACCTTCGGCTCCGGCACGTCGTCGACCGACGGCCTCTTCCCGTACGCGTGTACCCGTACAGCCTTCATCCGGCGTCGCCTCCTCAGCTTGTGAGGGGGACTCTGCGACGCGGAGCGGTCAGTGCGTAAGCTCCGGTTCAGATGCTGACAACGGGGTTTCGTCCGGTTTGCGGCGATCGAGCTTCGACGGCCACCACATGTGCCGCCCGACGTCCAGGTTGAGCGCCGTGACCAGGATCGACCGGACGATCATGGTGTCGAGCAGGACGCCGAACGCCACCGCGAAGCCGATCTCGACGAACGCCACCAGCGGCAGGCTGGCCAGCGCCGCGAACGTGCCGGCGAGCACGATGCCCGCCGAGGTGATCACGCCGCCGGTGGCGGCCAGGCCGATCAGCGCGCCCTTGCGGGTGCCGTGCGTCTGCGCCTCCTCGCGCACCCGGGTCATCAGGAAGATGTTGTAGTCGATGCCGAGCGCGACCAGGAACACGAAGACGAACAGCGGGAACGACGTGTCCTCGGCCGGGTAGTCGAAGATGTGGCGGAACACCAGCGCGCTCACCCCGAGCGCGGCCGCGAACGACAGCACCACCGTGGCGATCAGGATCAACGGCGCCACGATGGCCCGCAGCAGCAGCGCCAGGATCACCAGCACGACGGCCAGCACGAGCGGGATGATCAGCCGGTTGTCGTGGTCGTTGGCGTTGTTGATGTCGAGCAGCGCCGCGGACGTGCCGCCGACCTTGGCGTTCGCGCCCGGCACGGCGTGCACGGCGTCGCGCACCCGCTCGACCGTCTGCTGGGCCGCCTTGGTGTCCGGCGCGTCGGTCTGGGTGCCGTCGATGAGCGCCAGGCCGTCCTTGATCACCGGCTCGGCGACCTCGCTGATGCCCGGCACCGCGGCGAAGGCGCTGCGCACCTGGGCCGCCGCGTCGGCGTCGGCGATCACCGTCACCGGCTGGCCGCCGCCGGCCGGGAAGTGCCGCGCCAGCACCTGCTCGGCCACCACCGAGGGTTTCTCGGAGGTGAACTGCTCGGCCGAGGTGAGCCCGGTCGCGTTGAGCTGGAGCAGGCCGAGCGCCATCGCGCCCAGCGCCAGCGCCGTGGCGATCCACACCGTGCGCGGGCGGCGGGAGATGCGCGTGCCGAGCCGCGCCCAGAAGCCGGTGGCGGTCGGCTCCGCCGTACCGAAGCGGGGTTTGACCGGCCAGAACAGCCAGCGGCCGCAGATCACCAGCAGCGCCGGGAGCAGGCTGAGCATCGCGGCGAGACCCACGACGATGCCGATCGCGGCCACCGGGCCGAGACCGCTGGTCGAGTTGAGCTCGGCGAGCGTCAGGATCGACATGCCGATCGCGACCGTGGCCCCGCTCGCGATGATCGCGGGACCGGCGCGGTGCAGGGCGAACTGCATCGCCTCGTGCCGGTCCTCGTGCCGTCTCAGCTCCTCGCGATATCGGGCGACGAGCAGCAGCGCGTAGTCGGTGCTCGCGCCGAAGACCAGGACGGTGAGGATGCCGGAGCTCTGCGCGTTGACCACCAGGTCGGCGTACTTGGCGAGCAGGTAGATGACGGCCTGCGAGACCATCAGGGCCACGCCGGCGCTGACGATCGGCAGCAGCCAGAGCACCGGGCTGCGGTAGGTGACCAGCAGGATGATCGCCACCACGATCAGCGTGGTGTAGAGCAGCGTGCCGTCGATGCCCGCGAAGGCGTCGGCCGAGTCGGCGGCGTTGGCCACCGGGCCGGCGAGGTAGACCGTCGCGCCGCCCTCGGCGACCTGCCTGATCTGCTCGGCGATGTCGGGCAGCGCCTCCCAGCCGTCCTCATCGATCTTGACGGGGACGATGAGCTCGATGGCCTGCTTGTCCTCGGACGGGATCGGGCCGACGATCTCGCCGGTCACGCCCGGGACGCTCTTCATCTCGGCGGCGTCGGCCTGCGCCTTGGCCAGGTCGGCCGGGGTCACCCCGCCGGGACGCTCGTAGATGACGATGGCCGGCGCGATGTCGTCCGGCTGGAACGTGCGGCTCAGCTCGATGACCTGAGTCGACTCGGCCCCGCCGGGCAGCCACGCCGAGTTGTCGTTCTTTTCCACGCTGCTCAGCTGGCCCGCGAGCGGCGCGGTCAGGACCAGAATCACGATCCACAGGCCGAGGACGATCCACTTGGAACGGCGGCCGCAGATAAATCTCCCCATGATGAATTCCCCCCGGCGGGCAGCGTAAGCCCACCGCCGTCAAGGTCTGAAGCCCCCGAACGGCTACCTCAGGGTTATCTCAGGGGAGATCCACAGCAGACGTTGATGGTGAATAATCCGTCGGGTGACGAACTGGGAATACGCGCGCCTCGAATACCGCGCCGCGGGCACGCTCGGCGCCGACCGCTTCATGGACTGGACAGCGACCTTCCACCACCCGGGCGGCGTGCTGCGCTGGGGCACCGACGAGCGCTACGACGACCTGCGGCACCTCAACCGGGCCGGGGCGGCGGGGTGGCAGGCGTACGACCGGGCCGCGATGCACGTGCACAACGAGCCGCACAGGTTGAGCAGCGTCACGTACTCGATGCGCCGCCCCGTGCCGTAGATTCCGGGGGTGGGCAAGGACACCGGGCACAAGCTGATCGCCTCCAACAAGAAGGCCCGGCACGACTACGCGATCCTCAAGACCTACGAGGCGGGCATCGTGCTGGCCGGCACCGAGGTCAAGTCGCTGCGCGAGGGCCGCGCCTCGCTGGTCGACGCGTTCGCGGGCGAGCACGAGGGCGAGATCATGCTGTACGGGCTGCACATCGCGGAGTACGGCTACGGCAGCTGGACCAATCACGCCCCGCGCCGCACCCGCAAGCTCCTGCTGCACAAGGGCGAGATCGCCAAGATCCTGTCCCAGCTGCGCGACGGCAACGGGCTCACCCTGGTGCCGCTCTCGATGTACTTCAGCGAGGGCTGGGCCAAGGTCGAGCTCGCGATGGCGCGCGGCCTCAAGTCGTACGACAAGCGGCAGGTCCTCGCCAAGCGCGACGCCGAGAAGGAGATCGCCCGCGAGATGGGCCGCCGCCTGAAGGGCAACACCCGCCGGTAGGATGATCATGGTGGAATTCGGACTGGACACCTTCGGCGACGTCACCGCCGACAGCCACGGCAAGCGCCTCCCGTACGCGGAGGTGATCCGCAACGTCGTCGAGCAGGCCGTGCTCGCCGAGAAGGTCGGCGTCGACGCCTTCGGCCTGGGCGAGCACCACCGCGACGACTTCGCCGTCTCCGCCCCCGAGATCGTCCTCGCGGCCATCGCCGCGCGCACCTCGACGATCAAGCTGGGCACGGCCGTCACGGTCCTGAGCTCGGACGACCCGGTACGCGTCTTCGAGCGCTTCGCCACCCTGGACGCCGTCTCGCACGGCCGCGCCGAGATCATCCTGGGCCGCGGCTCGTTCACCGAGTCGTTCCCGCTGTTCGGCTTCGACCTGCACGACTACGAGAAGCTCTTCGAGGAGAAGGCCGATCTGATGGCCGAGCTCCTCAAGGAGGGCCCGGTCACCTGGTCCGGCACGGTCCGCCCGCCGCTGACCGACCAGCAGGTCTATCCCAAGACCGCGTCGGGCCGCATCCCCACGTGGATCGGCGTCGGCGGCAGCCCCGAGTCGGTGGTCCGCGCGGCCCGCCTCGGCTTCCCCCTCACCCTGGCCATCATCGGCGGCGAGCCGATCCGCTTCGCCCCGTACGTCGAGCTCTACCACCACGCGCTCAAGGAGTTCGGCCGGCCGGACCAGCCGGTCGCCGTGCACTGCCCCGGCTTCGTCGCCAAGACCGACGAGGAGGCCGTCGAGATCCTCTGGCCGCACGCCCGCACCATGCTCAACCGCATCGGCCGCGAGCGCGGCTGGCCGCCCATGGCCCGCGACCGCTTCGAGCACGACGTCAAGGACGGCGCCTGGCACGCCGGCAGCCCCGAGACCGTCGCCCAGAAGATCGCCCGCACGGTCAAGGAGCTGGGCATCCAGCGCTTCGACCTCAAATACTCGGCCGGCACCCTGCCGCACGAGCAGATGATGCGGTGCATCGAGCTCTACGGCACCCAGGTCATCCCCCGGGTCAAGGAGCTGCTGGCCTGAGCCCCGCTCCGGGCGGGTGACGCCCGGCGCGTCGCCTTCCCGTTCGCGCCCTGCGCCCGGAATGTCCGCTCTACGATCTCGCCGACATGCCGACGCGGCACGGTGAGAGGGCGAGGACATGACTGATGGGGCGCTGACCGTGGAGTCGGACTGGCTTCCGCCGGGGGAGCTGGGCCGGCTGCTCCGGCGTGAGGCCGCCGCCTTCGGGGAGCTGACGGTGGAGAACGCGGGCGGCCCGGCGCACCGCGGGATCGATCCGGGGCTCGCCGTGGCGGTCGTCAGCGGCGTGTTCTCCCTGGCGGTGCCGTTCGCCGCCAAGCTGGCCGAGCGCGTGTTCGCCGAGGAGAAGCGCGCCACCGTCACGGTCGCCGTGCCGGCGGGGACCGAGGTGGTGCTGCGCGCCCCGATGAGCGCGGCCGAGTGCGAGAGCGCGCTGAACGGGGTGGCCGGCGCCGACGGCGTGCGGGTGCGGATCAGCCTCGACGAGGCGGGACGGTAGCCGCCGGTGACCCGACCCGGTGCCATGCGGTCCGCGTTCGAGGCGAACGAGAACGGCATGCGACTGTGGGCTGCCGGCCGCCCGCACGACGCCGAGCGGCACCTGCGGGATGCGCTCGCGATCCTCGACGGGGCATCGGGCGTCTGGCACCGCGAGCGGTCCGCGGTCCTCAACAACCTCTCGCTGGTGGCGATGGACCGGGGAGACCCGGCGCTGGCGAAGCAGTGGCTGCTGCGGTCGCTGGAGGCGGAGCGGTCCCGTCGCCGGCCGGGCCGCCGAGCGCTCGCGATCACCTACGACAACCTGGGCTTCGCCGAACTGGATCTGGCGCGCCGAGCCGGGCCTTACGACCTGGGTGGCGGCTATGTGAACACGGTGGCCTCGGCACACCTCCGCGACGCGGAGCAGCACTTCACCGAGGCGGGCAAGCGGTTCAGGCTTCTGCCGTTCGCCCGGGACGACCGCCTCACCTGGCTCGTGAACCGCGCTGAGTGCGCCGAGCTGCGCGGCGACGCCGAGCTCTTCGACCAGCTCACCCGCCGCGCCCATCGGGTCGCCCGGCGCCGGGGGGTGAGTCCGCTGGGCCGGCTGGCCGCCGCGACGCAACGCGGCCGCTTCCTGCTGGAGTACCGGGACAGGCCGGACGCCGCCATCGCCCTCATGCGGCCTCTCCTGGACGTGGCGGAGGAGGTCGAGCAGGTACCCATCTTCCTGACAGTCCTGCTGCGCGCGGCCGCGAGTGTGGGCGACGCTGATCTTGTGGCGACGCTGATCCGCCGCATCGAGCGCTTCGACTCGGCGGTCCTGCCGCGACGTCTGGCGCGTGCCAGCGAAGAGGAGGCGCGACACCTGTTCCTGGGCTTCGCGCAGCGGCTCGAGTGGATCCTCGGCTGCCACGCCGTGACCACGACGTGCGGCATCCTTCCCGTCGAGCTGATGAACCTGCTGCTCAACCGCAAGGGTGTCCTGGCCGAACGGCAGGGCGCCGCCTGGCTCGCCGCTCAGCAAGCGGGGGAGACAGCCGCGCAGGTGCGCCGCCTGCGGGCGGATCTGGCTCGCGCCGACCTCGACGGCGCCGATCGGGCATCGATCGAGCAGGCGCGCCTGGCGCGGGCGGAGATCGCCCGGCGTGCCGGCGAGGCGGAGGTGCGACTGCACTTCGCCCTCGGCCACCCGTGGGTCCCGCACGTCACCGTGGACGCCGTCCGGGCGGCGCTCGGCGACCAGAGCACCTTGGTCGAGCTGACCACGCTGCGCCGTCCGGGCCGGCCGGCGCACTACGCGATGATCCTGCTACCCGCCGAGGGCGAGATCCGATACCGCGACCTCGGCCCGGTGACGGAGGTGAACGAGCGCATCGTCGAGCTCGTCCGGCTGAGCGGAACGCCACCGAAGGGGGACGAGGACCGCTCGGCGCGCCTGCGGGACGTCGCGGTGGCGTTGCGGATCTTCGACGAGGACGACGAGCTGAGCCCTTGTCTGATGATCGCGCCGACCGGGCGGTGGGGCTCGGTGCCGTTCGGGCTGCTGCCCGGCCCCGACGGCGAGCCACTCATCGAGCGGCACATCGTCGGGCTCGTGCCCAGCGGCCGCTTCGTCGCCCGGCGTCACGGTGCCGTCCGGCCCGCGAGCGGGCCGCCGCTGGTGCTGGGCGATCCCGATTTCGACCTCGGCGAGGACAGCCTGCCCGACTTCCTGTTCCCCACCTACTCCGAGCCGCTGCCGAACACCGGCCGGGAGGCGGCCGCGGTCGCTGCGATGATCGGCGCGGATCCGGTGACGGGTCCGGACGCGACCCGGCACCGCCTGCTCTCCGCGCGATCGCCGCGCATCCTGCACCTGGCGACGCACGGCATGTTCCTGACCGCGATCGGCAGTCACCAGGAACGGGCCGAGCCGCGGCTGTCCGTCATGCGGTCCGTCGGTGGCGTCGTGATCAGCGAACCGGTGCTCGGCGATCCCCGCATGCCGGACGACCGCAGGGCGCTGTATCAACGGCGGAGCGAATGGCTGTTGAAGATCGGGCCGACCGGGCCGTCGTCGCGGTCGGTGCTCTGCCTGGCCGGCTACAACGTGTGGCAGAGCGGCGGCGAGACCCCCGCCGAGATGGGCTCGGGGATGGTCTCGGCGACCGAGTTCGCGCTGCTGGATCTCGCCGGCACGGAGCTTGTCGTGCTGTCCGCCTGCGAGACCGGAGTCGGTGCGGTCGATCACGCCGACGGGAGCCTGCTCGGCCTGCGCACCGCCGCGCTCGCGGCCGGCGCCGCCTGCTGCGTCAGCAGCCTGTGGAAGGTGCCGGACGCCGCGACCGCCGACCTGATGACGGCCTTCTACGGCTGGCTCGCCGAGGGGCGCAACGCGGCGGCGGCGCTGCGCCGGGCGCAGCTCGCCATCCGCGAAACCCACCCCGACCCGTACTACTGGGCGGGCTGGGTGGCCGAGGGGCTGTCCCGAACGGGGTGAGCCGCCGCCGCGGAGATGCCGGCCGAGCAGCGCCGCCGGGTCACGGCGGCGCTGCACGACCTGGCCCGGCTGCATCGCCGGTATCTGCGCGTCACTTACTGATAGCGGTACGCCCGGATGATCGTCTGCTTGGTGGTGTTGCCGGCGGTGTCGGCCGCCGAGGCACGCAGCGAGACGAAGCCGGCACCGCGCGGGTTCTGGATCAGGGCGACCGCCTTCTCGCCCGTGCGGACGGTGGGCACGCGCCGCCAGGTCCTGCCGTCGTCGAAGGACGCCTCGACGCTCAGCGAGCGGGTCGCCGCCGGCGCCGCGCCGACCTGGCGGTCGAGCGAGACGGGCAGGGCCATCGGCCGCCCGGCCCGGGCGGCGTTGTGCAGGTCGAGGCCGGGGGAGTAGCGGATCGCGGTCATCGGCAGGTGCGCCACCTGACCGTCGGGGACGTGCCCGGAGCGGAACGTCCACTCGGCGTCCACCAGCGTGGACCGGGTGAACTCCGGATCGCTGCGGAAGACCGCGTGCACCCGGTAGGAGCCGGCCGCGGCGGGCACCTGGGTGGCCTGCGGGGTCCACGCCGACTGGGCGATCTGCGTGCCGTCGCGGTAGATGCGCACGTCGACGCTGCCGTTGCGCGGGAACCGGAAGCCCTCGTGGCCGCTGCCGTCGCCGTGCAGCGGGCCGGGGCCGCCGAGGGTGTCACCCCAGTAGCGGGCCGCGAACTGCTGGGCGAAGTCGGGCTCCGGGAAGACCGGGCCGACGACGCCGTTCGCCCACTTCACGTCGTACGAGCGGCCGGGCTGCCACGACGTCCACGCGGACTCGTAGTTGGTGTATCCCAGCTGGGCGCTCGACGTCAGCCACTCGGCCTGCTGGTCGCGGTTGAAGTACTCGACGACGGTGCGCGGCCCGTCGTAGCTGAAGCTCAACGGCGACTGACGGCCGTCCGGGCTCTTGAACACGGCCGAGTTGCCGGGCGCCCGGGCCACGGCGAGGCGCGTCACGCGTACCCCCGCGACGTCGATGCCGACCTGGGACCGGACGGTGGCGAAGTCGCCCGCGCGCAGGGCGCTGGTCTTGCCGGCCATCATGCGGCCGCGCTCGTAGAGGTAGACGCGGTAGACGGCCGGGCTGTTGACCGGGGAGCCGTCGGTGAGCCTGGTCCACGAGCCGGTCACGTACGACAGGAAGCCGCTCTTGGCCGCCGACCCCTGTGCGGGTCCGGTCCGCAGGCGGGCGAAGTTGAGGTTCATCAGCACGCCGAACGGGTCGTTGCTGCCCCAGATCTCCGGCGCGGCCGTGCGGATCGTCCAGCCGGCCTCGTTGTAGGTGGGCACGGCCTTCTTGTCGGCCACGGTGACGGCGACCGGCTTCGCGGCGCGGGCGTCCATGGTGATCGTGCGGTCGCCGGTGAGCACCAGCGCCGGATCGGCCAGCGAGGTGATCTCCGGGTCCTCCTCGGAGCCGGTGAGCAGGTAGGACTGCACGACGTAGTGCCCGTCGCGCAGCCGTACCCGGGCGCTGTCGCCGGTGTGCGCGGTCGCGGTCGCCGTCGAGCGGTCGAGGTCGGTGAGCGTGGTGATCCACCGCTGGTCGTCGCCGGTCGCGCCGGGCGTACGGATGGTCAGGGTGTGCCGGGCGATGTCCACGGCGATCGGCGTCTCCACCCGTACCCCCGCGGAAGTCGCCGTCAGCATGCCACCGAGCTGTTCGCCGGGCAGGTCCGCGCTCGGCGGGGCGGTCACCGTGACCGTGGCGGTGCCGTTCGCCGGCACGGTCACAGCCGGCGCGCTCAAGGTGAACAGCGGCGCCACGGTGAGGTTCAGCGTCACCGGCGTGGCGCCGTCGTTCGCGTACGTGACGACGCGCGACTGGGCCGCCGTGGTGCGCTCGAAGCCGACACCGACCGGGTCGGCCGTGACCCGCTGGCCGATGGCACGTGCCACGTCGACCAGGCCCGAGCCCTGCTCGTACGGCTTCAGCTCGGCCGACGGCGAGGCGGCCGCGGTGAGCGTTGCCTTGAGCCGCGCCGCGCGCCACTGCGGGTGCTGCTGCGCGAGCAGGGCGGCGGCACCGGCCACGTGCGGCGTCGCCATCGAGGTGCCGTTCAGCGAGGCGTACGACTCGAAGCCGTCCACCGGAAACAGGTCGCTGGCGGACGACCGCGCGGCCACGATGCCCACGCCCGGCGCGGTGATGTCCGGCTTGACCATGGCGTCGGCCGTGCGCGGGCCCCGCCCGGAGAACTCGGCGTGCGTCTTCGCCTTGGTCACCGCGCCGACGGTGAGCGCGTCCTCGGCGCTGCCCGGCGAGTCGATCGTGAGCTCGCCGCCCTCGCCGCTGTTGCCGGCCGCGATCACGAACAGGGTGCCGTACGCCGCGGTCAGCTCGTGCACGGCCGCCTCGAGCGGGTCGATCTCCGGGGTGTCCGTGCCGCCCAGGCTCATGTTCGCGACAGCGGCGCCCTGCTCGGCGGCCCACGCCATGCCGGCCAGGATCGCCGACTCGGGGCAGCCCTCGGCGACGCAGACCTTGGCGCTGAGCAGCTTCGCCCCCGGCGCCACCCCCGTGAACCGGCCGCCCGAGGCGGCGCCGGTGCCCACGATGGTGGAGGCGACGTGGGTGCCGTGGCCGACCGGGTCGCCGAGGCCGGTGCCGGTGAAGTCGACGGCCTCGGCGACCTGCCCGGCGAGGTCCGGATGCGCGAGGTCGACGCCGCTGTCGATGACGGCCACCTTGACCCCGGCGCCGGTGAGCCCGGCGTCCCAGGCGGCGGGCGCGCCGATCAGCGGGACGCTGACGTCCAGCGTGGGCCGGCGCAGGCCGTCCAGCCACACCTTGGTGACGCCGGAGCGCAGCGTGCCGCCGTCGGTCAGGCTCCGCCACAGCTCGGCGGGGGCGTCGCGGTTCTGCTCGTACGCGGTGAGGCCGACCTCGGGCAGCGCCTTGGTGACGCGGGCCCCGGCCGGCCGGGCGGCGCCCTCGATGAGCAGGGGCAGGCCGCGCCGGGTGTCGTCGTAGCCGAACCGCAGCAGCGTGGCCACGTCGAAGAGCCGCTCGTCGAGCCGCCCGCTCGCGAGCAGCCCCGCCGCGTCGGCGGGGATCACGCGGACGCTGCCGCCCGCGGCGGCGGTGACGAACGGGACCTTCTCGCGGCCGGGCGCCGGGTCGACGTCCACAGTGGTCTGCCCGGCGACGGAGCGGACCCGGACGGTGTCGCCGGTGATGAGGGTGACCGCCGTGGATGTGGCGGCGAAGGCGGGGCCGGCCACCGCGGTGACGGCGGCCGGCCCGGGGGTCTGCGCGGCGGCGAGGCCCTCGCCGGGCAGCGCGGACCAGGCCGCGACACCCGCGAGGGCCAGCACCGACGTGATGCGGACCAAGCGCATGGTTCTCCTTTGTCGACAGCACCGATCGGTGCTTTGGCGGGCAACCTACGGCAGCGACAGGAGTTGATCTATGTAACAAGATTCACAAGCTTCACACTGAACTTCACGCGGGGGAGGGCGTGGCATCCTCCTTCTGTGGAACCGGGACGCTTGTTCTCCGATCCGACGGCCGCGCCGGGCCCGCTCCGGCCCATGGCGCGGCACCTCGATCGGCCGACCCCTGTCGAGGCGCTGGCCCGCCTGCGCGCCGGCAACGCTCGATTCGCCTCGGGCGCCGGCCATCCCGGTGCGGTTCCGCGGGGCGGCGCCCATCGTGGGCCCTTCGCCGTCGTCGTGGGCTGCATCGATGCCCGGGTGCCGGTGGAGACGGTGTTCGGGCAGCGCGCCGGGGCGATCTGTGTCGTCCGCTCGGCCGGCCACGTCCTCGACCGCGCCGTGCTGGGTTCGGTCGAGTTCGCGGTGACCGACCTCCAGGTGTCGCTGGTGGTCGTGCTCGGCCACGACGACTGCCGTGCGGTGGCGGCCGCGCGCGAGGCGGTGCGCACCGGACGCCGGCCTGCCGGCGCTCGCCAGTACCTGATCGACCAGATCGTTCCCGCGGTGCCGGCCGGCGGCAGCCTCGACAGGGCCACCCGCAGCCACACCGTCCGGACCGTGGCCACCCTCCGGCAGGCCGGGCATCTCCAGGAGGCGCTCGCGGCCCGCCGCCTCGACGTCGCCGGCGCGATCTACCGGCTCGAAAGCGGCCACGTCGAGATGCTGTGATCCCCTGGCTACGTGGTGATCACGATCGCTTGGCTACGTGGTGATCACGACCGCGCCCAGGCGCTGCTCGGTCTCGACCCGGCGGTGGGCTTCGGCCGCCTCCGTCATCGGGTAGACCCGGTCCACGATGGACCGGATCTCGCCCGCCTCGGCCATCTCCGTGAGCGTCGCCAGGGCGTCGCTCGTCTCCGGGGCGAAGGCCACGGTGACGGTCTTGTCGGTGAACCGGGTGGTCAGCACCGAGCGGAGCAACACCGACAGGCGCGGGTTGCCGTGGAGATAGCGCCCGCCCGGCCGGAGCATGCCGACGAGACCGCGATACGAACTCCCGGCCACCATGTCGAAGATGACGTCGAACCTCCGGCCGGTCGCCGTCACCGCGCCGGCGGTGTAGTCCACGAAGTCGGTCGCGCCGAGGCGCCGGACGAGCTCCTCCTTGCTCCCGTGGTCGACGGCGGTGACCCGCGCGCCCATCGAACGGGCGATCTGAACGGCGTGCGCGCCGATACTGCCCCCGGCCCCGTTGATCAGCACCTGCTCGCCGGGTTCGATCCCGGCACGCCGCAGGAAGTGCAGGGCGTTGAGCCCGCCCAGCGGGACAGCGGCCGCCTCGGCGAACGTCATGGTGCGGGGCTTGGGCCCGACGGCGGCACCCTCCGGCAGGACGACGTACTCACCGTAGGCGCCCAGGCGGAGACCGGTGCAGCCGTAGACCTGGTCGCCCGGGGCGAAGCGGGTGACCCGCCCGCCCACCGACACCACCTCACCGGCGAAGTACATGCCCAGGACCCGGCGCCGCGGCCGGACGACACCGACAGCGATGCGCAGCGGAAGCCACGTCCACTTCACGGAGGACCGGAAGCTCCGGAACTCGCAGTCGGACTTGGTCGCCTCGGCCGCCCGCACCCTGACCAGGACGTCCCGATCACCCGGCGCCGGCGTGGGCACGTCCGCCACCTGCAGGACGTCCGGCCCTCCGTAGCGGGTGTAGGTGACGGCCTTCACGCAGCCATCGGACCGGGTCGCGCGCGCCCTGTCAACCCGCGAGGGACGCATCCGTACTCTCTCTGGGTGAGCGATAGCAATGACTACGTGCGGCTGCGAGAGACCTTCAACGAGGACGCGGAACGGTATGACCGTGCGCGGCCCCGGTACCCGGCACAGATGTTCGATGATCTCGCTGCGGCCGGAGTGGCGCCCGGTGCAAGGGTGTTGGAGATCGGCTGTGGCACCCGACGTGGTCTTCTCCGCGACGGCGTTCCACTGGATCGATCCGGCCGTGCGGGTGCCGAAGGCTGCCGACGCCTTGCGCCTCTGCCGTTGACCTACTCCGGCCACCGTGCCTTGCCGGACGCGCAGCGAAGCGCCTTGCTGGAGGCCATCGCGCGGCTCATAGACGTTCAACTACGGGGGCCAAGTCGTCAAGCGCTACCTGACCGAGCTGAGGCTCGCCGAACGTGTCCGGTGAATCGCCTCTATCGGTAGCGGTCGTCAGGGAAGGGGTCAGGCGGCGCGCCCCGAGCCCGCCAGCCGCCGGTAATACGCGTTCGTGCGGAGCAGCTCCGCATGACTGCCCGAGTCGGTCACCACGCCGCCGTCGATGACGAGGATGCGGTCCGCCGCCCGGACCGTCGAGAACCTGTGGGCGATCACCACCAGCGCGCACACCGCCGCCACCGAGCGCATCGTCGCGGCCAGGGCTCGTTCGCCGTCCGGGTCCAGGTGGGCCGTCGGCTCGTCGAGCAGGAGGACGTCGGGGCGGGAGAGCAGGCACCGGGCGATCGCCACCCGCTGGCGCTGGCCGCCGGAGAGGTGGCTGCCGCGTTCGCCGACGGGGGTGTCCAGGCCCGCCGGGAGGGCCTCGACCACGGCGGTGAGCCCCGTCATGGCGAGCACCTCGGCGAGGTCCGGCGCGGGGTCCTTGCAGCCGTACAGCAGGTTCTCCCGCAGGGTGCCGGCCAGCAGCGGGCAGTCCTGCTCGACCAGGCCGACGGTGGCGCGATGCCGGGCGTACGGGATGAAGCGGCTGTCCCGGCCCCGCAGCAGGATGGTGCCCCGGTCGGGCTCGTAGAAGCGCTCGGCCAGCGCGAAGATGGTCGACTTCCCCGCCCCGGAGGCGCCGACCAGCGCGAGGTGGCCGCGTTCCGGCACCGAGAAGCTGAGGCCGCGCAGCACGGGCCGGCCGGGACGGTAGCCGAACCACACGTCGCGGAACTCGAGGACGGGCGGGCGCCGCTGCAGGGGCACCACCGCGCGGGCGTGGTCGCGTTCGACCGGCATGGCCAGCACCTCGTTGATGCGGTGCAGCGCGCCGGAGCCCTGCTGCACCGCGCCGACCGCCTGGAAGATCTCGTAGATGGGCGCGGACAGGTAGGTCATGGCCAGCGTGAAGGCGACGAGGCGGCCCAGCGACGTCTCGCCGGACGCCACCCGGGTCGCGCCGACCAGCAGGACGGTCAGGAAGGCCCCGCTGACCGCGAGGTCGTTGGCGGGGCCGCTGAGCGCGACGAGCTCGGCCATGCGCAGGTTCGCCCGGTACGCGCGTGTCGCCGACCCGCCGAGCCGGGACGACTCGACGGGCTCGGCGCGGCAGGCCCGCACGGTGCGCATGCCGCCGAGGGCCCGTTCGAGGTCGGCGGAGAGGGCACCCTCGGCCGTCTGCGCCGTGCGGGAAGCAGCGCGCAGCCGGCTCACCACCGCGAGCAGGCTGCCCACCGAGACGGCGAAGAGAGCCACCACGAGCAGCATCAGTGACAGGTCGAGCCAGGCCAGCAGCGTCACGACCGCCACCAGGGCGATCACGCCGGCGAGGCCGGTGCCGAGGCTCTGCGCCACCAGGGTCTTGACCACGGTGGTGTCGCCGCACGCCCGGGCGATCACGTCACCCGTGCGGACATGGTCCAACAGCGGCATCCGTACGCGGAGCAGCCGGTCGATGACGGCCCGGCGCAGGTCGCGGGTCATGGTCTCGCCCGTGTACGCCTGCACGTAGCGGGCCGTGGCGTGGGCGACCGCCTGCGCGCCGAACAACCCGGCGAGCGCCCCGAACACCGCCCACGGCAGCCGCCCGCCCGCGGCCGCGTCGATCGCCGCCCCGGCGAGCAGCGGCTGCGCCAGCCCCAGCGCCGAGCCGAGCAGGCTGAGCCCGGCCGCCACCGCGATCCACCGGCGATGCCCCCGCGTGAGCCGCCGCAGGTCCTGCACGAGCATGGCACCACCCCTGGCATCGATGCGACGAATCGACGCTAACCAGGAGCAATGACCGGCAACAATCGGACGTCACCCGACCCGACCGGTGGCCTGCGGCTAATCCCCTCCGCCAGGTGACGCGCGCGGGCCGGGCGCTCCTCGATCATCCGATGGCGCGGGCCACCTCCGGGTACCAGCGGTCGGCGATCTTCGCGTTGCCGGCGTCGTTGGGGTGGACGCCGTCGTACGTGTCGGTGGCCGTGTTGAAGCCCGTCCACTGGTCGACCACCGTGATCGGGGAGGCGCTGGTCGACAGGCCCGACGTCCACGCCGGGATCGCGGCGTTCAGGTTGATGACGCGCTGGCCGCAGTCGGCGCAGTTGCTCGCGTTCATCGGGATGATCTGGGCGACCAGGATGCGCATGGCGGGGTTCTGCGCGCGCATCTGCGTCACGAGCTTCGTGAACGCTGCCAGGATGGTCTGCGGTGAGCGGTTGTTCCACACGTCGTTCGTGCCGAAGTGCATGAGCACCACGTCCGGGTCGGTGGCCGCGAGCCATCCCACCAACAGGTTCTGGTCGGCCACGTTGGTGGCGAGGTAGCCGCCGTGCCCCTCGTTCTCGCCGTCGTAGGGGAAGCCGCACCCCTGCCCGGGCAGCGTGCCGACGAAGTCCACCCGCGCGGCCGGCAGCTTCTGCCAGAGCAGCGCCCGCCAGCAGCCGGGAGACCCGGTGATCGAGTCACCGAGCGCCATGATCTTGACCGGGGAGCTGTCCGGCGGCGGAGTGGGGGGCGGCACGACCCCGGTGCAGGACGTGCCGTTGAGGGCGAAGGACGTCGGTGTGGCCGGCGAGCCGGAGCCGTTGAAGCCGAACGACGTCGTGACGTTGGTGCCGAGCGACCCGTTCCAGCCGGCGTTGCGGACCGTCACGTCGGCCCCTGCCTGCGTCACCGAGCCGTTCCACAGCTGGGTGACGGTCTGCCCGGACGGGAACGCGAACGTCAGCGTCCACGAGCTGACCGGGTCGCCGAGGTTGGTGATCGCGACCGAGGCACCGAAGCCGCCCGGCCACTGCGCGGTGGTCTTGTAGTCGACCTTGCACCCGGCGGCGGCCGACGCGGGCTCCTGAGCGAGGGTGACAGCGGTGGCCGTGATCAGCACGCACACCGCCGTTCGGAGCAGTCTCATGGATCCTCCGCTTGACGCAGGCATTGATGGGAGTCAATCTGGGAGCGCTCCCGAAGTTAACGAGAGGAGAGTCCGGTGTCCAGCAGGACAAAGATCGCGGCAGGTCTCGCCGTCCTCGCCGCGGGCGCGGCCGTCCTGGTCGCCACCCGGGCCGACGCCGCCGACGGCCGGCAGCGCGAACGGCTCGACCGCGGCCTGATCAGCGTCCGCTCCGGCACCGGCAACCTGGTGAGCTGGCGCTGGCTCGCCACCGACCCGGCCGGCGTCGGGTTCAACGTCTACCGCGGCGCGACGAAGCTCAACTCCTCGCCGATCACCGCCTCCACGAACTACCTCGACGCGGGTGCGGCCAGTTCCGCCTCGTACACCGTCCGCCCGGTCGTGAACGGCAGTGAGCAGGCGGCGGAGGGGCCGAGCCTGACCCTGGCGAGCGGATACCTCGATGTGCCGATCCAAAACCCGAACAGCGCCCTTTATGCGGCAAATGACGCCAGTGTCGGCGACCTGGACGGCGACGGCCGCCTCGACGTCGTGCTCAAGTGGGAGCCGCTGAACGCCAAGGACAACTCGCAGTCCGGCGTCACCGACCCGGTCTACGTCGACGGCTACCGCCTCGACGGCACCCGCCTGTGGCGGATCAACCTGGGCCGCAACATCCGGGCCGGCGCGCACTACACCCAGTTCCAGGTGTACGACTACGACGGCGACGGTGACGCGGAGGTCGCCATGAAGACCGCCGACGCCACCGTCTCCGGCACCGGCCAGGTGATCGGCAACGGGAGCGCCGACCACCGCAACTCCAGCGGCTACGTCCTCGCCGGCCCCGAGTACCTGACGATGTTCGACGGCCGCAACGGCGCCGCCCTCTCGACCGTCGACTACGTGCCGCCGCGCGGCACCGTGAGCTCCTGGGGCGACTCGTACGGCAACCGGGTCGACCGCTTCCTCGCCGGCACCGCCTACCTCGACGGCACCCGCCCCAGCTTGATCATGGCGCGCGGCTACTACACCCGTACGGTCGTCGTGGCGTGGGACTTCCGCAACGGCACGCTGACCCGCCGCTGGACGTTCGACAGCAACAGCTCGACGAACCCCGGCACGGCGGGACAGGGCAACCACCAGCTCTCCGTCGCCGACGTCGACGCCGACGGGCGGGACGAGATCGTCTACGGCTCGCTCTGCATCGACGACAACGGCGCCCGGCTGTGGAACACGGGTCTCGGCCACGGCGACACCCTGCACGTCGGCGACCTCAACCCGTCCCGGTCCGGCCTGGAGGTCTTCAAGGTCTCCGAGGACGCGAGCAAGCCGTCCTCGTGGTTCGCCGACGCCCGCACCGGCCAGATCCTGTGGAGCACGGCGGCGGGCGGCGACAACGGCCGCGGCGTCTCCGCGGACATCTGGGCGGGCAGCGCCGGCGCCGAGTCGTGGTCCTCGCTGGCCGACGGCGTGCGCAACCCGAACGGCTCGGTGGTCGCGAGCCGCAAGCCCAGCTCCACCAACTTCGTCATCTGGTGGGACGGCGACCCCGTCCGCGAGCTCCTCGACGGCACCCGCATCGACAAGTACGGCACGTCGGCCGACACCCGCCTGCTGACCGCCTCGGGCGTGCACTCGAACAACGGCACCAAGTCCACGCCGTCGCTGTCCGGCGACATCCTCGGCGACTGGCGCGAGGAGGTCATCTGGCCCACCAGCGACAACACGGCGCTGCGGATCTACTCGACCCCGCACGTCACCGACCGGCGGGTGGTCACCCTGCTGCACGACATCCAGTACCGCGAGGCCCTGGCGTGGCAGAACACCGCCTACAACCAGCCGCCGCACCCCAGCTTCGCCATCCAATGAGATCGGCCGGACGGTAGGTTGACGGTCATGATCCTGCGCCACATCACCGTCGACAGCTCGGAGCCGTACGAGCTCGCCCGTTTCTGGAGCGAGGTCACCGGCTGGCCCCTCTCGGACGAGGACCTGCCGGACGACGACGAGGTGCTGCTGGCCGCGCCCGAGCCGGTGCCGAGCCTGCTGTTCATCCGGGTGCCCGAGGCCAAGACCGTCAAGAACCGCCTGCACATCGACTGGATGCCCGACGAGCGCACCCGCGACGAGGAGGTCGAGCGGCTGACCGCCCTGGGCGCCAAGCTGTACGAGGACCACCGCGCCGCCGACGGGCTCGGCTGGGTCACCATGCAGGACCCGGAGGGCAACGAGTTCTGCGTCGAGCGCAGCGCCGCCGAACGGGACGGCTGAGTCAGCGTACGCGTCTGGTCTCGTACGCCCACATGGCAAGCTCGACGCGGTTGCGGGCTACTTCACCGTGCTCGTGCTGATGTGCAGCTCCTCGGCGATCTCGGCGTTCGTGCGGCGCCGCGGTGCCGTGCGCGAGCCGTTCGATGTCGGCGAGCCCGTTGCGCGGCGCCGTGGCCGGGGGCACGTCGCGATTGCGCAGCGGCCGGAGGCGAGCGCGACGGGCCGCCAGACCGGTTCGGCTGGGTTTCTCCTGCTCGTCACCCACCGAAACAAGTAGCCGCGACGAGTGAAGCCGATGGTGCCCGCGCATCCATGCCAGCGTCCTACGTGTCGTATTCGCCGTTCCATGGCTGGTGGAAGCCGAGTCTCTGTGGGTAGAGCTCGGCCCACGGCCCGCCATGGCCCTCGTCTGGGTGGTCAGTGGTCTCATCGATGAGACCGAAGACGATGTTGTCGAAGTCGACCCGGAAGGGTCGAACGAACTGTCCGCCCGCATGCTGTCCGATACGGCCGGTACGGTGGTCGGGCTCGTACTTGATGGGGATGACGTCTGGGAGTCGCATAGCGCGGATCGTAGCCATCGTCGCTCGGCTCGTGCCGCGTCCGAGGGCAATGGTTTCTTGCTGGCGGTGACGCACCGTGAGTTATGACTACTTCTTAAGTTTCCGGTCACCCTGGTGTCGCCGTTTGACGAGGGCACGCTGCGCCGCACGTTCGTCATGACGATGCTGGACGCGGGAGTCAGCCTCCGTGACGTGCAGATCGCGGCCCCGGCACCCCCTGGGGATTGCCCTGGCCGGCTGTTGGCGAGCGATTCGTCGATCCATCCCGCAACGGCTCTGCGGACAGCTTCGGCGTCCCGCCAGTGGGCGACGCCGAACTCCAAGCGGGGAGCGAGCAAGACAACAGCCTCCCGGTCGTGTGGCTCGTATCGGCGGACGCTGACCGCGGCATCAGACATGAGCCGATGACGACGAAGGGAACCCCTCGAATAAACACCGAGGCCACCACCTGGATCTGCCGCGTCGAGGGCGTCGGTGCTCTTGCCGGCGGTGACGCACCTCGGATGTCCGTCGAACGGGGCAGGCCCACGCGAAGGGTGCGCCGGCCCGAAGTGGGCACGCCTTTGTTCGCGACTGCTGCTTCAACAAAATGCTGACCAGCGTAAACAAAGCCATTGTTCAATCTTTCCCAGCGGCTCTTCCACGGGGCGGCGGCGACTGAACATCCTGTCCGCACACAGTTGGCCGAGGAAGGGGGACACACATGCTCCGTGCCAGACGCCGGGCGGCGGCATCGTCGGGTTCAGCGATTGTCCTTGCGTTGTTCGCCATTCCGGTCGGGGGCGGCGCCGCGCAGGCCGCTACGCCGTGCCCGTACTACAACTTCTGTGCCTATATGTACGCCAACTTCGAAGGCCCTGTGGTCTACGCGGAGGACTGCAACGCGATCTCCAGGTTCCGGTGGACCTCGACAAATGGGTCCTGGATCAACAACCAGACCCGGGGCACTCGCGCGAGGATCAACTATATGGACGGCACTCATTGGTACGTGCCCGGCGCGTACTCAGAGCAATCCTCCGGCATGGGGTGGCACCGGGTCGAGTCCATCGACCCCTGTTGATCACGGCGTATTCAGCATCCATTGGGGGCTCACATGCGTAAGAAACTGTCCGCTGTCGCTGCCGCGTTCGTCCTCATCGTCGCGGGAGTTCTCGTGCCGGCGACGCCGGCCCTGGCCGACTCGTCCTGCGGCAGCGGCTTCCACTGCGGGTGGGACATCGGGTTCAGCACCGGCAAGGTGGCGTTCTTCAACAGCGACGCGGACTTCCGCGACAACACCTTCAACACGGGGGTATCCGTCGACAACAACATCAAGTCGGCCAAGAACCGCACAAGCTCGAACTACGTGAGCCTCTATCTCTACGAACCCAATTGGGAAGGGGACGTCGCCTTCTGCGTGAACCCGGGCAGCCAGGTCGAGAACCTGCCCGACATTGGTCAACCAGGCGACGGACTGGGACAGGCCAACGAGGCCAGCTCTCTCCTGCTCATCGCCAGCGGCCCACTTCCGGGCTGTTACTGAAGGGATTTGCGGACATGAGAACAACGCAAGGACCCAAGACGCTTCGCCGCGTCGGTGTCGTCCTCGTCGGCGCACTGGTCAGCGTCGGCGCCGCGATGGCCTTTCCCAGCGCCGCGCAGGCAGACCGCAATCAATGCCGTGACGAGAGCGGACTGCTGTGCTTCTGGCAGCACAGGAATTTCTCGGGGGTCTTCGGCCACGTCGAGTTCTCCAACGGGGACTGGCGATATCTCGATGGTGGATGCCAGGAACCCGACGGCCGGCATTGGAGCAACTGCGCTTCGTCGATCAGGAACGAGGGCCGGAACTGCGAGGCGGTTGTTTATGACCTGCCCAACTACGCCGGCGCGTCCTGGGTCATCAACCGGGACACCGAGGCCGCCGACCTGACCCAGTGGGGCATGCCGGGCAGCGACAACTGGAACGACAAGATCAGTTCGAACAACTGGTGGTGCGGGTAGCGATGGCAAGACTGCGATCGACCGGTATCGCCGTGACGGTCGCGGCCGCCGCCGCCATGGCCGGCTGCGCCGCCGAGGCGCAGCCGGCCACCCTTTCCCCGGCGGCGCTCGACCTGGCCGTCCGGTCCGCGCCCTACCAGCAGGAACAGGTGCTTCTCGCGCGCGCCGAACGCACGCTCACCCGCGAGTGCATGGCCGCGAAGGGCTACTCCTACACGGAGACCGGGACCGGCACCGTGCTCGACGACCCGTGGCGTCCCGACCTCGAGGGTCGCCGCCTGCGCGGATACGGGCTGGCCAAGGGTGACCCGCCGGTCAACGGCCCGAAGAAGACGCCGCCGGGATACCTGCGAGCCCTGACCGGGGACGAGAACCGGCGCGCCACCCTGAGCCTGTCCAGCGGCCCCCGGTTCACCTTTGCCACCACCGGATGCCTCGCCGAGAGCCGAGCCCGCCTCTACGGCGACGTGACCGACGCGGCCCGGGCCGCCTATGTGCCGCAGGAGGCGTACAACGCGCTGCTGCCGTCCATCGTCGGTGACCCGCAGACACGCGAGGCAGTGCAACGCTGGTCGCGGTGCATGCGCGGCCGGGGCCACTCGTACGCGTCGGCGAGCGAGGCCCGCGCGGCCGCCGCCGGGGCCTACCGCGCCGAACGGCCCGGCGCCGAGGCGCACCGCTTCGAGATACGGGTGGCGGTGGCCGATGGCGAGTGCGCTCTCGCCGCCGGTTTCCCCGGCCTGATCGACCGGGTGGGCCGCCTGCATGCCGGTAGGCTCACCGCCCGCCAGCGCGAGGACCTGAACACGGCGGCCGAGCTGCGCGCCGCCGGTCTGCGGCAGGCCCGCCGCATCATTGAACGCTGACAAAACGCGGTGTTTCGACCTCGCCCGAATGTCTCTTGTAGGCCCGCGACCGGTTGCGCACCCTCGCACCATGACGCTCACAAGAACATGGCGAATCCTGGCCGTCGCGTTCGTCGCGATGCTCCTCGCGACCTTCGCCCAACCCCCGCAGGCGGCCCAGGCGGCCGCCCGCTGGCGCATCGAGCACCGCAACTTCGCGTCGATGTGCCTGGACGGCAACAACGCCGGTGGCCAGGCATATCTCTGGCAATGCGTGTCGGCCACCAACCAGTACTACTACTTCGATCTGGTCGAGGGTCTGTATTACCGGCTGCGCAACGCGAAGACCGGCCGATGCATTGGCAGCAACGGCGTGCACGGCGACTCGCCGATCTACAACCTGGCCTGCGACGGCAACTGGGCGACGCACTGGTCGGTTGTCTTCGCGGGCAGGGAGAACGGCCACGACTACTACAAGTTCCAGCCTCGGTACGTGAACGGTTACTGCATCACGCCGTCGGACGAGTACAACGGCTCCGGGATCGTCATGCACGTGTGCCAGAGCAGCTTCGACGACTGGACCTGGTACCAGAGGTAGCACGTTCGCTCACGGGGGAGACAACGGTCGATGACCGGAACGCTGAACGACGCCCGCCGGGGGCGCCGCGAGAACGCGATCGACACCACGCAACCGGCCCATCGTGTCGCGTTCGCCATCCGCCTGCGTGCCCTGCGCCACGAGTGCGGGCATCCGCCGTACCGCAGGCTCAGCGAGCTCGCACATTGCAGCACCGCGTCGCTGTCGGTCGCGGCGGCCGGCCGCCGGCTCCCGACGTGGGAGACCACCAGGGGTTATGTAACCGCGTGCCTGGAGCATGCCGGCCGGGGTGACGACGTCAACCGTGACCTGCGCGGCTGGCGCCGGTTCTGGGAGGACACCCAGGCCCGCGAGAAGGTCAGCCGGATGGCGGCGGCGCCGGTCCGCCGCCGTCATCCATGGCGCGAGATCGTGCCGGCGTGGGTGGTCCTGATCAGTCGCGCTGCTTCTGGCGCTGGCGGCCGCGGTGGCGGCCGGCGCCGGCGTTGAGTCCTCGCCTGTGGACTCGGCAGGCATCGATGCCTGTCGACATATCGACAAGTCGGTATGTTCTTCGCGCGTGAGTCCTCATCGTGGATGCCATGGGGAGCTTGCGCATCCACTTCGGCGTAGCCGACCTCAGCCGAACCCAGGTCTTGGGCGTGCACGACCCGATGTGGGAGATCGTCTGCGCTGTACACCGTCTTCAGACCCCGCTCGGCCGCCACGATTACATGGCTTGGCGCCAGAAATTGCGCGCGAATCTGCATCAGGCCGGCGGCTTGCCGGCGATCCGTGAATTCCTTGTTCCGCTGCTGCCGCGGTCTGCCTACTTCCCTGACTTGCTCACTCCAGCTCCCAGCGCGGACCTCGACGCCACGATCGACCGGATTCAGCACACCGACGTCCGCCGCCTGCGGCGGGAACTGGGCCGCCTCGACCCGCCCGCGTACGCCCGCAATGCCGTCGCCGACGTCGCCGCGGGACGCCCGGCGGCGCTGAATCGGCTCGGCGCCGCGCTGCGCGACTTCTACCGACTCGCCATCCAGCCGCACCTCGCGACTGTCTCAGCAACGCTGGCCGCGGACCGTGCCCGGCGTGCCAATCAGGTGCTCACCGAGGGGCCCGGCACCCTGCTGCACGGTCTCGGGCCGACTGTGCGGTGGGATCCGCCGGTTCTCACCGTCGCCGGCTATCCGGTGGACCGTGACCTTGAGCTCGGGGGTCGCGGCCTCACCTTGGTGCCGTCGTACTTCTGCTGGCGTTACCCGATCGCGCTCGCAGACCCCGAGTTGCCGCCGGTGCTCGTGCACCCGGTGCAGCGCGCCTCCGACGAACTCGTCCGCCCGTCTCGGGGGCTCATAAGGCTGCTCGGCCGTACTCGGTCTGCGGTGCTCCAACTGACCTGGGCCGGCGCCACGACCTCCGAGCTGGCTCGGCTCACCGGCGTTTCCTTGGCGACGGCCAGTGAGCACGCCACCGTGCTGCGTGACGCGGGCCTGATCGCCAGTCACCGCCACGGCAACATGATGATCCACCGGGTGACGGATCTCGGAACATCCCTGCTCCGCCGCCGCTGACCCGTCTTCGGGGTGCACCCGAAAGACCCTCTTCCAGGCGGTGAGCTATTGCCATGCCGGCGAGGGTAGGGGTGATTGCGGACGATCCGCGTCCGGATCCTCGAAACGGGACTCAGGCGGTCTGGCGCAGCAGCGGCTCGGCGCCCAGCCCCCGGATCGAGGCGTCCAGGACCTGGGCCGTGTGGGCCATCGCGATCCGGCCGCCCTGCCGGCGCAGGGCCGAGGCCACCTGCATGAGGCAGCCCGGATTGGCCGTCACCAGCAGGTCCGCGCCGGTGGCCAGGACCGTTGACGCCTTGCGGTCGCCCAGCTCGGCGGCGGGCACCGGGTTGAGCACGTTCCAGATGCCCGCCGAGCCGCAGCAGATCTCCGGGTCCGCGATCTCGCGCACGGTCAGCCCGGGTATGCCGTTGAGCAGAGCGCGCGGCTGGCTGCGTACCCCTTGGGCATGTCCCAGATGACACGCGTCGTGGTAGGCGACCGTGAGCGGCAGCCGGTGGCGCGGCGCCACCGGGCCGAGCTCGACCAGGATCTCCGACAGGTCGCGCACCTTGGCGGTGAAGGCCGCGGCCCGGGAGGCGTATCTCGGGTCGTCGGCGAGCAGGACGTCGTACTCCTTCAGGGACGAGCCGCAGCCGGCCGCGTTCACGACGAAGTAGTCCATGCCCGTGCGCTCGAAGGTGTCGATGAGCTTGCGGGCGAAGCGCTGCGCCTCGGTGCGTCGGCCGTTGTGCACGCTCAGCGCGCCGCAGCAGCCCTGCGACGGCGGGATCAGCACCTCGCAGCCCTCGGCGGCCAGCACCCGGATGGTCGCCGCGTTGACGTCGGGGAAGAACGCGCTCTGCACGCAGCCGGTGAGCATGCCCACCGTCGCGCGGCGGCTGCCGCGGGCGGCGACGCGGCGCGGCGGGGGCGGCACGCGGCGCAGGCGCGGGGCGAGCGACTCGAGCGTGGCCAGCGTGGGGGAGAGGCGCTGGAGCAGCGGGCCGGTGAACCGGGCGAGCCCGGACGCCTGATAGGCACGCAGGGGACCGCGCAACAGCCGCAGGCGCCGGGGGTACGGGAAGACCGCGAAGATCGCCGAGCGCAGGGCCCGGTCCCGGGGGGAGCGGGTGTGGCGGCGCTCGACCTGCGCGCGGGTGTCCTCGATGAGCCGGTCGTACTGGACGCCGGAGGGGCAGGCCGTCACGCACGACATGCAGCCGAGGCAGCGGTCGAAGTGCGCCACCATCGAGTCGCTCATCGGCTCGCCGCCGAGGCCCTCGTTCATCAGGTAGATGCGGCCGCGCGGCGAGTCGGCCTCGGCGCCCCACAGCACGTACGTGGGGCAGGTGGTCAGGCAGAAGCCGCAGTGCACGCAGTCGGCCACCAGTTCCTTGCGCGGCGGGTGGTCGGCGTCGAAGGCGGGGTCGGCGGCCGGCCCGAGCACGTCCCGGGGCGGCTCGCCGGTGCCCCACGTGGCGTCGACCATCTCAGATGCCTCCCACGAAACGGCCGGGCGCGAACCGGCGGCCCGGGTCGAACTGGTCCTTGATCCGCCGCATCAGCGCGAGCCCCGGCACGGGCCCCCACATGTCCAGGATGTCCCGGACGGGCGGCGGGGCGGTCAGCACGACCGCGTGCCCGGCGTTGCGCACGCACAGGGCGCGCAGCCGCTCCACCTCGGTGATGTCGCGCGGCGCCGCGTAGAGCACGCCGGTCCCCGCCGAGCCGCGCACCGGAAAGCCCGATTCGGCGAGCGCCGGCACCCGCGACTTCGGCACCGACAGCTTCATGCCGATCCCGTCCGGGTGCCAGGGCGGCACACCCCACCAGGCCGGCGCCTGCTCGCTGAGCTCCCCGCCGATCAGCTTCTCGACCACAGAGGCTCTGTCCCGTACGCCGGCAGGCGTGCCCTCCAGCAGCACGGCCACCTCGCCGGTCGCCGAGTCGAGCTCGATCGCACTGGGCACCACCTGCGCGCTCAGCACGGCCGCGACGACGCTCGCGGGCGCGGCCGCCCGCACGTACACCCGCGCGGCCGCGACCGGATGCAGCCGGAACGCGCACTCGGTGATCAGGCCGAGGGTGCCGTACGAGCCGGTGAAGAGCTTGCCCAGGTCGTAGCCCGCGACGTTCTTGACCACCTTGCCGCCGGAACGGGCGACCTTGCCGTCCGGCCGCACCACCGTGATGCCGATGAGCAGGTCGCGCACGGTCCCGTAGCGCAGCCGCAGCGGGCCGCTGGTGTTGGCCGCGACCGTGCCGCCGACGGTCGCGCCCGCCGGCCCGTCGAGCACCAGCTGCTGATCGCCGAGCGACAGATCGGCCAGGGGCGTGCCCGCGCGCACCACCGTGATCAGGTCGCCGGCGGCGTGCTCGACGATGCCGGCCAGCCGGCGCGTGTCGATGATCAGGTCGAGCGCGCGCGGCGGCGGGCCCCAGTGGACCTTCGTGCCGGCGCCGCGGATGACGACGGTGAGCTCGCGGGCGGCGGCGATCAGCGCCGCGGCCTCCGCCGTGGACCCGGGCGACGCGACCAGCCGGGCCGGCACGCCCCCGACGTGGTCGCCGTCGGCGGCCGGCCGGGTCAGCTCGTCGAGGGCGCCCACCTCAGAACACCTCCACGCCGGGGAAGCGGTCCTCGTCCTCCGCCGCCCGGTGGCGGCCCGGCCGTTCGCCGCAGAGCCGCGGGGTCGGGAAGATCTTGCCGGGGTTGGCCAGGCCGTCCGGGTCGAAGGCGCAGCGCAGCAGCTGCATGGTGTCGAGGTCGTCGTCGCCGAACATGCGCGGCATGTACTTGGCCTTGTCGGCGCCGACGCCGTGCTCGCCGGTGATCGATCCGCCGTACTCGATGCAGAGGTCGATGATCGCGCCGGAGGTGGTCTCGGCGCGTTCCGCCTCGCCGGGGACGCCGTCGTCGAAGAGCACCAGTGGATGCAGGTTGCCGTCGCCGGCGTGGAAGACGTTCGCCACCCGCACGCCGTTCTCCGCGGCCACCTCGTCGATCTTGCGGAGCACCGACGGCAGGGCGGTCCGCGGGATCACGCCGTCCTGCACGATGTAGTCCGGGCTGATCCGGCCGACCGCCGCGAACGCCGACTTGCGGCCCTTCCAGAACAGCGCCCGCTCGGCGTCGTCGGCCGCGATGCGGATCTCGAACGCGCCGCTCTCCTCGCAGAGCGCGGTGACCTCCTCGAACTGCGCCTCGACCTCGGCCGCCGGCCCGTCCAGCTCGACGATCAGGACCGCCCCGGCGCCGGGCGGATAGCCGCAGGCCACCGCGGCCTCGGCCGCCTCGATGGCGAGCGCGTCCATCATCTCGACCGCCGCCGGCACCACCCCGGCCGCGATGATCGCACTGGTGGCGGCGCCCGCCGCGTCGACGCCGTGGAAGGCCGCGAGCAGCGTGCGCACCGACTCGGGCAGGCGGGTCAGGCGCACGGTCACCTCGGTGGCGATGCCGAGCGTGCCCTCCGAGCCGACGAACGCGCCGAGCAGGTCGTAGCCGGGCGGGTCCTCGGCGCGGCCGCCGACGCGCACCAGCTCGCCGTCGGGGGCGACGAACTGGAGGCCGGTGACGTGGTTGGTGGTGAAGCCGTACTTGAGGCAGTGGGCGCCGCCGGAGTTCTCCGCCACGTTGCCGCCGATCGAGCAGATCTGCTGGCTCGACGGGTCGGGCGCGTAGTAGTAGCCGTGCGGCGACGCGGCCCGGGTGACCTGGAGGTTGATCACGCCGGGCTCGACGACGGCACGCTCGTCCTCGGGGACCACGTCGAGGATGCGGCGCATCTGCGCGGTCACGATCAGCACCCCGTCGGCGTGCGGCAGCGCCCCGCCGGAGAGCCCGGTGCCGGAGCCCCGCGCCACGAAGGGCACCTTGGCGTCGGCGCAGGCCCGCACCACCGTGGCGACCTGCTCGGCGGTGTGCGGCAGGGCCACGATCGCCGGGACGACACGGTAGTGGGCGAGGCCGTCGCACTCGTACGTGCGAAGCTCCTGCCGGTCGGTGATGACCTGGCCGGAGCCGAGACTCTCCCGCAGCCGCCGGGCGAGCGCATCGAGGTCGGTCACCCCGACAACCTAACCCGTTGCGCTCGGATTCGTCACCGTATGTGTTCTGCGAAGATGGCCCGATGTTCGTGACCGGGAGAGTCGCCCGCACCGCCGCCGCCGTGCTCTGCGCCCTGCTCGTGGCCGGCGCGTGCTCGTCCGGCGACGACGATCCGGCGCCGGAGCCGACCGGCCTGATCGCCGCCACCACCATGCGCGGGGCGCTGCTGCAGGCGGCCGACATCGGGCCGACCTGGCAGCCGCCGGCGCAGTCACCCGACCCGAACCAGCTGGTCAGCATCTGCGGCGGCACGTCGACGCCGCCGCCGGTGCCGCCGGGCGGCGAGGTGGTGGCCGCGTCCTTCGTGGACGAGGGCGAGAAGGGCGCGCAGACCCTCGACCAGACCGCGCTGGTCTACGGTGACCCGAGCGCGGCCCAGGCGGCCCAGGCGGCGCTGCGTGCCGTCGCCGACGGCTGCAAGGCCGACGTGTCGGTGCCGGCGACGGTCAACGACGAGAAGTCCGAGCCGGCCTACACCGAGACCGTCGAGATCAAGACGCTGGACGAGAGCGGCTGGTCCGGCTTCGTGGTGATCCGCCACAAGAAGTACGAGCCGAAGCATCCCGGCACCGCGGACACCGCGGTCGCCGTGCTGTCGAGCCGCAACGTCGTGCTGGTCGACGCGTACGCCCTCTATCAGCTGAACAACGCCAGCACGTCGCCGAACTTCGCCACCGACTGGCCGAAGCTCGTGGGCTCGGTCGTGCAAAGAGTCGGATAGAGCTGTGAATGCGCTGGACGGGATGGACAGAGCGCCCCGTCTGGTCTAATGTTCCGAGTGCGCCGTTGTGAGTTCTTCCCCCGTGGAATTCACAGCGGCGCCCTTATTTTCCCTCCCTCGTGGTCACCGGCAGCTTGGTGTAACCCCGCAGGGTGAGGCTGTTGCGGCGCTCGGCGCCGCCGGCGAGTGCCAGGCGCGGCAGCCGGCGCATCAGCTCGGGCAGCGCCACCTGCGCCTCCAGCCGGGCGAGCGGCGCGCCGAGGCAATAGTGGATGCCCCCGCCGAACGACAGCGGCGCGTTGTCGGCGCGGCGCAGGTCGAGCCGGTCCGGCTCGGCGAAGCGCTCCGGGTCCCGGTTGCCCGCCCCGAGGTAGGCCACCAGCCGGTCGCCGGGCTCGATGGCGACACCCGCGATCGTCGTGGGCTCCCAGGCGACCCGGCCGACGATCTGCACCGGCGAGTCGAAGCGCAGCAGCTCCTCCACGGCGGCCACCGGATCCTCCGCGAGCGCGGGCAGCTGGCCCGGGTTCGCGAGGAGCGCGACCAGGCCGTTCGCGAGCAGGTTGGTGGTCGTCTCGAAGCCGGCGGCGAACAGCAGCGCGGCCATCGTGAGCAGCTCGTCCTCGGTGAGGCGGTCGCCCTCCTCCTCGGCGCTGACCAGCGCGCTGAGCAGGTCGTCCTGCGGGTGCCGGCGGCGCTCGGCGGCCAGGCCGGTCAGGTAGTCGCGCATCATCTGGGCGGCCGGGTCCGCCTTCTTGAGGACCTCGGGCGTGATGATGTCGAGCACCTGCGACCAGTCCCGCACGAGCGTCTGGAACTGCGCACGATCCTCTTTCGGTACGCCGAGCAGCTCCCCGATGACGTTGACCGGCAACGGGAACGCGAACGCCCCGACGAAGTCGGCCTCGCGGCTGTCCGCCAGGTCGTCGAGGAGCTCGCCGACCATGTGCTCGATGGCGGGCCGCAGCTCCTGCACGCGGCGGGCGGTGAAACGTGAGCTGACGAGCCGGCGCAGGCGCGTGTGGTCGGGCGGGTTCTGCGCGATCAGGCTGGTGAAGAACTGTTGCAGCGCGGGGTGCTCGGCCCAGTCGGGAAAGCCGACGAACGCGAGCATGTGCGCGGGCATGTGCCCGAGCTTGGGGTCGCGGGTGACCGCCGCGCAGTCCGCGTGCCGGGTCACGACCAGGGCGTTGTCGCCGGCGCGCACGATCGGCGAGATCTCGCGCAGGCGGGCGTACCGGGGATAGGGATCCTCCCGGCCGGTCAGCGTGGTGAGCTCCGTGAGCAGGGTCAGGACCTCGGGGCTCTCGACGACGGTCGTCACGGCGGGCTCCTCTCGGGCTGCATCGACGCGTCTCGAAGCCTACCGGTGAGTATCAACAACGAGAGGGGTTAAGGGGTTGAGTGCCGCCCACCGGCTGGCTTAGGCTCGGTCGGGCCCATCAACCACAGTTTATGGCGTCCTGCATCGGGGGATGTGCATGGACCGCACGGCGCGGTCCCTGCTCATGGACGTCGTTCGCTGTATGGTGGGCACCTCATCTGTCACGGGGGCCGTCTCACGGGGGCCACCCATCACGGGGGAGGGAGGCGTGGGTGGGCGCCTTCTCCATCGCCGAGAAGCTCGATCGGCTGTTCCGCTCGGTCCGGCCGGCGGGGCAGGGCGAGCCGAGCTACATGGCCGTGTCCGAGGCGATCCGCGCCGATCAGGGCGTGCCGATCTCCCACACGTACATCTGGCAGTTGCGCACCGGCCGCCGCGGCAACCCGACGATCCAGCACCTGACCGCCCTGGCCACCTACTTCGGGGTCCCGGTGGCCTACTTCCTCGACGACGAGCAGGCCGCCCGCGTCGACAGTCAGCTCGAGCTGCTGCGCACCATCCGCGACGCAGGGGTCACCGAGATCGCCCTGCGGGCGGCGGACGTGTCGCCGCGCGGCCGCGACACGATCAACGAGCTGATCCGGAAGGTGTGGGAGTCCGAGCGCTCCGCCCGGCCCGGCGATAGGCCCGGCTGACCCGGCTCAGCCACGCCACCTCCTCGGCCAGCGTCGGGCCGACCGGCGCCCACTCCGCGGCGCTCGCCTCGGCGAGCTCGCCCGCGTTGCGGCGCTGCAGCGCCCGTACCAGTTGATGGGCCTCCGCCGTCGCCCGATCGGCCGCCGGGTCGCCGTCCGGCGCGAGATAGGGGCGCAGGGCCAGCATGCCGTCGCGGATCTCGATGACCCGCCGGTAGAGGCGCAGGTGCACGTCGTCGACGCCGGCGAGCTCGACCATCGCCCGGCGCGGGGTGAAGAGGATGACCTCGGGGAACGCGTCGCGCATGGCCTTCCACAGGGGACGCAGAACGATCAGTGAGCGGTACGCGGTGACGGCGCTCCGCGCCCGCGGGCTCGCCGCGATCATGCCGCCGGTGACGGTGAGCAGGACGGCGACGGTCTGCACGCGCTCGGCGGCCGGCTCGACGGCCCGCAGGTCGTGCACGACCAGCGCGGCGATCCGGAAGACGGCGAAGACCGTGATGACCGCCGTGCCGGCCGCCATGAGCCGCAGCGCCAGCCGGGGCAGCCCGGGGGTGGCCTGCCGGCTCGTGGACCAGAACAGCGCCGTCGCGCTGATCAGGATGTAGCCGAGATACGTCTCCAGGATCACCCAGTAGGCGACGTCGCGGGTCGGGATGCGCGGCGCGGGAGGAGTGTCGCCGGCGGCCAGCACCGCGAGCGTCACGAGAACGGCGCCCACCAGGGCGGCCTGCCGCCGCTTGTCGCCCCGGCCGGTGGCCAGCGTGACGAAGCGCAGCAGGAAGAACGCCGCGAGCACGCCGAACAGATGCGGAACGGCGGGCGCGCCCGTCTCGGCGAGGACCGGCGGGAAGGAGAACGTCTTGGCGACGGCGACCGCGGCGACCGACGCCCACAGCGCGCGCTGGCGGTCGTCGCGGAACAGGGTCGGGAAGCGGGCGATCGCCATGCCCCAGAGCAGGGTCAGCAGGACCGCCGAGAGGATCACTCCAGGCCCAGCGCCTTCGCGACCCGGCCCCACGTGGTGCGGGGAGCCCTGGGGGAGCGGCCGCGGATCAGCGACGCCATCATCTCGGCCTCGCGCTCCTGGTCGTCGGAGTAGGCGGCACGGCCCAGCACGCGGGCGACGGTCGCCGGGTCGAGGTCGGGGAAGAGCCGGGCGAGCGGGCCGTCGGCGCCGGAGTGTCCGCTGAGGATGTGGGCCAGCTCGTGCAGCACGATGTGCTCCGCGTGCAGCGGGGACGTGCCGGGGTCGTAGAAGACGTGGTCGGCCTCGGGCGTGCCGATCCACAGGCCACAGGGCGCGTCCGCGCTGAGCCCGGGCACCGGCCGCCGGATCAGCGGACGGCCGCGCCGCTCGGCCACCTCGGCGCAGAAGACGTCCAGATCGAACGGGTCGGGCACCCGGATCCCGCGCAGCCGCGACTCGCATCGCCGGCGCAGGTTCTCCACCGGGGCCACGGTACCCGCCCGGCTCGGTGCGCGGAACTGCGCGGAGAAAGCGCTTACCGAACACCAGGTGATGGTGACCTGTGGAAAACCCCACGGGACTGTTAACTATTCGGCGGATCTTTGCTTAGCCTTACGAATCTCGGGGCAGAAACCAGTTCGGCCGCGGAATCGAAACCGGAGGTGACTGGGCGATGGAGAAGTTCGTCTACGACTTCGCCGAGGGCAACAAGGATCTCAAGGATCTGCTCGGCGGCAAGGGCGCCAATCTCGCGGAGATGACGAACCTCGGCCTGCCCGTCCCGGCCGGGTTCACGATCACCACGGCGGCGTGTCAGCGGTACCTCGCCGAGGGCGCCCAGGTGGAGGGCCTCGACTCGGAGATCGACGAGCATCTCGCCGCGCTGGAGCGGAAGATGGGGCGGTCGCTCGGCGACCCGGCCGATCCGCTGCTGGTCTCGGTGCGCTCCGGTGCCAAGTTCTCGATGCCGGGCATGATGGAGACCGTCCTCAACGTGGGGCTCAACGACGAGTCGGTGGCGGGGCTGTCGCGGCAGGCCGGCGGCAACGACCGGTTCGCCTGGGACTCCTACCGGCGGCTCATCCAGATGTTCGGCAAGACCGTGTGCGACGTGCCGGGTGAGGAGTTCGAGGACGCGCTGCACGACGCCAAGGTGCGCAAGGGCGTCAAGGACGACGTGCAACTCGACGCCGACGATCTCAAAGCGCTCGTCGCGGCGTACAAGAAAGTCTTCTCCAAGCACACCGGCCACGAATTCCCGCAGGACCCCCGGGAACAGCTCGACCTGGCGATCGCGGCGGTGTTCCGCTCGTGGAACGCGGACCGCGCGGTGCTCTACCGCCGCCAGGAGCGCATTCCGGCGGATCTCGGCACGGCGGTCAATGTGGTCGCGATGGTCTTCGGCAATCTCGGCGCCGACTCGGGCACGGGCGTGGCGTTCACCCGCGACCCGGCCACGGGCGAGAGCGGCGTCTACGGCGACTACCTGCAGAACGCACAGGGCGAGGACGTGGTCGCCGGCATCCGCAACACGGTGCCGTTGCAGGACCTCGAAAAGATCGACAAGAAGTCGTACGACGAGCTGCTCGACATCATGGCCCGGCTCGAGGCCCACTACCACGACCTGTGCGACATCGAGTTCACCATCGAGCGGGGCAAGCTGTGGATGCTGCAGACCCGCGTCGGCAAGCGCACCGCGGCGGCGGCGTTCACCATCGCGGCGCAGCTCGTCGAGGAAGGCATGATCGACCTCGACGAGGCGGTCACCCGGGTCTCCGGCGCGCAGCTCGCCCAGTTGATGTTCCCCCGGTTCGACCTGTCGGCCTCGCCGTCGGCCATCACCCGCGGCGTGGGCGCGTCGCCGGGCGCGGCCTCGGGCGAGGTGGTGTTCACCGCGTCCGCGGCGGTGCGGGCGGCGGCCGAGGGCAAGCAGGTCATCCTGGTGCGGCGCGAGACCAACCCGGACGACCTGCCCGGCATGATCGCGGCGGAGGGCATCCTGACGTCGCGCGGTGGCAAGACGTCGCACGCGGCGGTGGTGGCGCGCGGCATGGGCAAGACCTGCGTCTGCGGCGCCGACGAGATGGAGGTCGGCCGCGACCAGTTCACGGTGAACGGGCACGTGGTCCACGAGGGCGACACGGTGTCGATCGACGGCACGACCGGCCGGGTCTACCTGGGCGCGGTGCCGGTGCGGCCGTCCGAGGTGGTGCAGTACTTCGAGGGCGACCTCGACCCGGCGCTGGCGAACGAGCCACTGGTGTCGGCGGTGCACCTGCTGATGACCCACGCGGACTCGCAGGCGGCGCTGGCCGTGCGCACGAACGCGGACACGGGAGCCGACGCGGCCCGGGCCCGCCGCTTCGGGGCGCGGGGGATCGGGCTGTGCCGCACGGAGCACATGTTCCTCGGCGACCGGCGCGAGCTGGTGGAGAAGCTGATCCTGGCCCGCACGGACGCGGACCGCAACGAGGCGCTGGGCGCGCTCCAGCCGTTGCAGCGAGCCGACTTCCTGCAGATCTTCCGCGAGATGAACGGCCTGCCGGTGACGGTGCGGCTGATCGACCCGCCGCTGCACGAGTTCCTGCCGTCGCTGGAGGACCTGGCGGTGCAGGTGGCGGTGGCGAAGGAACGGGGTGAGAAGGCGGAGCACGACGAGCAGCTGCTCGCGGCGGTGCGCCGCATGCACGAGCAGAACCCGATGCTGGGCCTGCGCGGCGTACGCCTGGGCCTGGTGATCCCCGGCCTGTTCGCCATGCAGGTTCGTGCGATCGCCGAGGCCGCGGTCGAGTTGGCCCGCGAGGGCGGCCACCCCAAGCCGGAGATCATGGTCCCGCTGGTGGGCGCGGTCCAGGAACTAGAGACGGTCCGGGCGGAAGCCGAGAAGATCATCGCCGAGGTGGTGGGAGACTCGGGCGTCGAGGTCCTCATCGGCACGATGATCGAGGTGCCGCGAGCCGCCCTGACGGCCGGCCAGATAGCCGAGGCGGCGGAGTTCTTCTCGTTCGGCACGAACGACCTGACCCAGATGGCCTGGGGCTTCTCCCGCGACGACGTCGAGGGCGCCTTCTTCTGGCGCTACCTCGAGCTGGGCATCTTCGGCATCAGCCCCTTCGAGTCCCTCGACCGCGACGGCGTAGGCAGACTGGTGAAGATCGCGTCGGCCGAGGGCCGGGCCACCCGCCCCACCCTCAAACTGGGAGTCTGCGGCGAACACGGCGGCGACCCGGAGTCGGTCCACTTCTTCCACGAGGTGGGCCTCGACTACGTCTCCTGCTCCCCGTTCCGCGTCCCGATCGCCCGCTTGGAGGCAGGCCGGGCGGCCATCACGTCGACCGGC
>NZ_BOMI01000032.1 GCF_016862115.1 Paractinoplanes deccanensis | reverse complement strand
CCGCACCCACCCAGCGGGCCGGCCGCCCTTTCTCCAGCCGGACGGCCGCCCTTTCTCCAGGGCGGCACCCACCGCGCGCCGCCCTCCCATCCCGTCCTCACCCGCCGCGGGCTGGCGGCCCTTTCCGGTCTTCGGCGCCCGCCGCCTTCTTCGCTTCCGCTTCCTTGCCGCCGCGCTCTGATCGTCCCGCGTTCTTGACACCCCGCCTTCTCGCGCCCGCCCGCCTTCTCCCGCGCCGCCCCTCTTCGCCGCGCTCTCCGAAGTCGGATTTATCCCCCGCGGCGGTTCGTGCGATTCGTGCGAGCCGATGCGGCCGGGCTCCCACGTTCGAGGGATTTCTGTCAGAGGTGGGGTCTAGCGTCAGCCGGGACAGTCATTCAGCCCAGCCAAGGAGTCTGCGATGGCCTCCCAGCTCAACCCTTACCTGACCTTCGACGGCAATGCCCGTGAGGCACTCGATTTCTACAAGTCCGTCTTCGGCGGCGACCTAGCGATCAACACCTACGGCGACTTCGGCGCCCCCGACCCCACCGCCGCCGGCCGCATCATGCACGGCCGCCTCGACACCCCGCAGGGCTACACCATCATGGCCGCCGACGCCCCGCCCGGTTCCACCACAACCTTCGGCGACAACGTCGTCTGCAGCCTCTCAGGCGACGCCGGCGAGGGCCTGGAAGACGTGTGGGACAAGCTTTCCCCCAACGCGGAGATCGAGGTCCCCTTCGAGAAGCAGATGTGGGGCGACACCTTCGGCCAACTCAAAGACCGCTACGGCATCCACTGGATGGTCAACGTCACCGGCCAGTAGCCCACCCACCCGCGGCCCGGGCCGGCGCGCATCCCGCCTCGCCCCGGTCGCGGCTCGCCCCGCCCGGCCCGATCTGGTTCGCTGCCCTGTCCC
>NZ_BOMI01000031.1 GCF_016862115.1 Paractinoplanes deccanensis | reverse complement strand
CTCCGGCCCACTTTGGTCCCGCGCTAGTTCGGCCTGCCGGCCCGATGCGGCCTGGCCTGCTCCGGTTCCGCGCCGGTTCGGGCTGCCGGTGCGCAACGGGTTTGCTCGTGTTGTGGTCAGTTGTAGTCCGGCGGCGGGGCGTCGAAGTCGTAGTCGAAGTCGTCCGGTGGCTCCTCGGTGAAGTCGAACGGGTAGGGATCGTCGGAGATGCTCGCCGACGGGGCTTTTGCGGCGGTCCGGGCCGAGGTGACGTCGCCGAACCGTGAGTTGCCGCGTGCCGTCGGTCGGCCGCCGCCCGCTCGACGAGCGCCCGTGCCGGCTGACGGCGCGCCACTGGGCGAGGCACCGCCGAATGACGAGGCGCGGGGCGAGCTGGCGCCGGATGACGAGGCGCGGGGCGAGCCCCCGCCTGACGGGGCGCCGCCTGACGGGGCGCCGCTTGACGGGGCGCCGCCTGACGGGGCGCCGCTTGACGGGGCGCCGCCTGACGGGGCGCCGC
>NZ_BOMI01000030.1 GCF_016862115.1 Paractinoplanes deccanensis | reverse complement strand
CGGGGCGCCGCCTGACGGGGCGCCGCTTGACGGGGCGCCGCCTGACGGGGCGCCGCTTGACGGGGCGCCGCCTGACGGGGCGCCGCTGGACGACGTGGCGCTGGGCGAGGTGGCGTTGGAACGCGGCGCGGAATTGGCCGTGGGTGTGGCGGGGGTGTCGTCGAAGCGGGAGGCGATGCGCGCGGCCGGAGTGGCAGTGGCCGGGGTGGCAGCGGGCGTTGCGGCTCCGGGCGTTGTGGCTGCGGGCGTTGCGGCTCCGGGTGTTGTGGCTGCGGGCGTTGCGGCTGCGGGTGGGGTGGGGGTGCCCGGTGACGTGGTGGTCTCGGGTGTGGCGTTGCCGTGGAGGGTGTCGAGGACCTGTTGGCCGAACTTGGTCAGTTTGCTCTGGCCTACGCCGCTCACTGTGCCCAATTCGGACAGGGTGGTGGGGTTGAGCGCGGCGATGGCGCGCAGCGTGGCGTCGTGGAAGATGACGTAGGCGGGGACGCCCTGTTCCTTTGCCGTGGCGGCTCGCCACGAGCGGAGGCGTTCGAAGACCGGGGCCGCCTCGGGGGAGAGGTCGGCGGCGGGTGCGGCCGCGGCGGCGCGCTGCTTGGGGGCGCGGACCTTGACCTGAGCAACCTCACGGCGCATCGGGACCTTTACCTGGCCGCGGAGGACGTCGGCGCTCCTGTCGGTCAGCACCAGCGTGCCGTATTCGCCCTCGACCGCCAGGTAGCCCGCGGCGAGCAGCTGGCGGACGACGCCGCGCCACTCCGAGTCGCGCAGGTCGGATCCGATGCCGAAGACCGACAGCTGATCGTGGCGGAACTGGCGGATCTTGTCGGTCTGCTTGCCCACGAGAATGTCGATGGATTGGCCGGCGCCGAACTTCTGGCCCCGCTCGCGCTGGAGGCGCAGCACCGTGGAGAGCAGCTTCTGGGCCGCCACCGTGCCGTCCCACGACTCCGGCGGCGCCAGGCAGGTGTCGCAGTTGCCGCAGTTGGCGGCGGACTCGCTTTGCCCGAAGTAGGCGAGCAGCTGCGAACGGCGGCACGAGACGGTCTCGCAGAGCGCCAGCATCGCGTCGAGGTGTTGTGAGGCGTTGCGCCGGAAGGCCGCGTCCCCGTCCGAGCTCTCGATCATCTTGCGCTGCTGGACCACGTCCTGGAGCCCGTACGCCAGCCAGGCCGTGGACGGGAGCCCGTCGCGGCCCGCGCGGCCCGTCTCCTGGTAGTAGCCCTCGACCGACTTCGGCAGGTCCAGGTGGGCGACGAAGCGCACGTCGGGCTTGTCGATGCCCATGCCGAAGGCGATCGTCGCGACCATGACCAAGCCGTCCTCGCGCAGGAAGCGCGACTGGTTGGCCGCGCGCACGCGGTTGTCGAGACCCGCGTGGTAGGGCAGCGCGGCAATGCCGTTGTCGTTGAGGAACTCCGCGACCTTTTCGACCGACGACCGCGACAGGCAGTAGACGATGCCCGAATCGCCGGGATGCTCGGTGCGCAGCAGGTCGAGCAGCTGACGGCGCGGCTCGTTCTTGGGCACGATGCGGTATTGGATGTTGGGCCGGTCGAAGCTCGCGGTGAAGTGCCGCGCCTCGTCCAGGCGCAGGCGGGTCGCGATCTCCTGGCGGGTGGCGCTGGTCGCCGTCGCGGTCAGCGCGATGCGCGGCACGTCGGGCCAGCGCTCGTGCAACATCGACAGGCCGAGATAGTCGGGCCGGAAGTCGTGGCCCCATTGCGACACGCAGTGTGCCTCGTCGATCGCGAACAGTGAGATCTTGCCGCGGTCGAGCAGGCGCTGGGTGGCCGCGACGCCCAGGCCCTCGGGCGCCACATAGAGAAGGTCGAGGTCGCCGTTGACGAACTCGGCCTCGACCAGGCGGCGCTCGTCGTAGTCCTGCGCGGAGTTGAGGAAGCCCGCCCGCACGCCGAGGGTGCGCAGCGCGTCGACCTGATCCTGCATGAGCGCGATGAGCGGCGAGATCACCACACCGGTGCCGGGGCGGACCAGCGCGGGAATCTGATAGCACAGCGACTTGCCGCCGCCGGTGGGCATGAGCACCAGGGCGTCGCCGCCCTCGACGACGTGTTCGATGATCTCGCGCTGCTGCCCTCGGAAGTCGGGGTAGCCGAAGACGCGGTTGAGGACGTCGTAGGCGGGAGTCGGTGGCGAAGTCACGAAGCGATATTAGAGAGGAGGACCGACATCCTGCCCATGCCCTGTGGATAACTCGGATTGTGGATAACTCAGGGAAGCAGCGCGACGAGTGCCAGAATCGTCTGCGCCGGCGACCCCGGCGGTGCGACCAGACTCAGCGGCGCTCCCTGAGCCGCGTGCTGAGCCGCGACGTTGTGCAGCGCGGAGACCCCAGCGCTGGACAGATGCGTCACCTTTGACAACTCCACAGTGAGAGGCACAGCCCCACCCCTGCTGCGGCGCAACAGCTCGCGCTGGGCGAGCGAGGCCGTTGCGGCGTCCAGCGGCCCTTCCACCCGTACGTGTGTCTCGTCGTCACCCGCCTGCTCGACGACGCGAAACTCCACCGCCGCCGGTGCCGAAGGCGGCGTCGGCGCCGTGTGCGGATCCAACAGCCGGGCCGGTCGCGTCAGCGGCTGGCGGATCCGCGCGACCGTCCCCTCCGTGTCATGCGTCACCGTCAGGCTCTCGACCAGCTGGGAGGTCAGAGCCAGCCCTCGTCCGCGATTCTCCTGCCGCGACGGTTCCCGCCAGTGTCCCCGGTCGATCACGGCCGCCTCGATCGCGCCCGAGGCCGTCAGCGCCGCCGTCACCGTCACCATCGCGCCCTCGTCGGCGGCCGCGTGCTCCACCGCGTTCGTCATCAGTTCCCCCAGCGCGTGCTGGAGCACGAAGACGTCCTGCTCCGTCGCTCCCGCCTTTGTCAGCCAGGCTCCCAGCTCATGGCGCGCTCCCCGCAGGGCGACCGGCTCCGCCGGCAGATCAAGGGCCAGTTCCGGTACGGGGGCCACGCGCTGCACGGCGAGCAGCGTGATGTCGTCGCCGTGCCCGGTGGCACGCACCAGCAGCTCGACGGTCTGCGTGCACACCCGTTCGGCCGGGGTGGACTCCGGGTCGCGCAACGCCCGGCCGGCGGCGCTGTCCGCGGCGGAGTGGGCCAGCTCGGCGGCGCTCGACGAGTGATCCCGGCCCGGCCGTTCGAGGATCCCGTCGCTGTAGAGCAGGAGCAGATCGCCGATCTCGAGCCTGGACGAGAGCACGGGGTGCGCCGGGTCTCCGGCGGCCCGGCCGGTGCCGAGCGGGGCGGCGCCGGTGAGAGGCAGGTAGCGAGTGCCGCCGGTGCCCTCGACGACCAGCGGGGCCGGGTGGCCCGCCGTGCAGTATTCGAGGGTGCCCGAGACGAGGTCGAGCACGACGAGGGCGACAGTCGCCGCGTGGGCGCCGGGCACGCGGGCGGCGAAACGGTCGACGGCGCCGATCGCCTCGGCCACCGAGGCCCCGGAGTGGAGGCGGTCCTGCAGGACGGCGCGGAGCTGGCCCATCACGCCGGAGGCTGCCACGCCGTGACCGACGACGTCGCCGACGATCAGGGCCAGGCGGCCGTCGGGCTGGACGAGGGCGTCGAACCAGTCGCCGCCGGCGGCCGAGCCGGCGTCGGCCAGCAGGTAGCTGGCGGCGATCTGGGCGCCGGGCAGCACGGGGAGCCCGGCGGGGAGCAGCTCGCGCTGGAGCGCCGTGATGACCTCGCGGCTCTCCTCGTACCGGCGGCGCAGGTGCTCGGTGTCCTCGGCCGCGGCCTGTCGCCGGCGCACCGTCTCGGTCACGTCGAAGCCGAGGCCGATCACGCCGCGCCGTTCGCCGTCGACGGTCCACGGCGTGATCGTGAAGTTGGCGAACATCTCGTGCACCGAGCCGTCCGGCATGTCGAGGTGGACCCGCCACTCCTGGCCGTCGACCGGCTTGCCGGTGCGGTAGACCTCGTAGTAGGCGTCGAGGATCTGCTGGCCGACCAGGTCGCTGATCACCTCGCGGATCGGCAGGCCGCGATAGTCCCGGCCCGGGAGCACGGCGCGGGTGGCGCCGCTCAGCAGGAGGACCCGCAGGTCGGCGCCTTCGCACACGACGAGGATGAACGGCACCTGGTCGACCGCGTTGAGGATGAGCTCGGGGTCGTCCGCCATCCACACATGGTGCCGGATGACCCCGGGCATCAGTTACTCGGCAAGGGGTAGCTCGATCGTGTGAGCGGTGTGTGACGCCTTGGTCGCCAGGTAGCGAACGTTCGTGGGGGACATGTGCACCCCGGTCGGGATGCGCTGGGTCACCTCGATCCCGCTCTTCTCCAGCTGGATCGCTTTGTCGGGATTGTTGCTCAGCAGCCGGATCCGGTCGGCGCCGAGCGCCAGCAGCATCTGCGCGGCGGCCGTGTAGTCGCGCTCGTCCTCGCCGCGGCCCAGGGCGACGTTCGCCTCGTACGTGTCCAGGCCGGCGTCCTGGAGGGCATAGGCGTCCAGCTTGGCGTACAGGCCGATGCCGCGGCCCTCCTGCCGCAGGTAGAGCAGGATGCCGCCCTGCTCGGCGATCCGCTCGACGGCCTCGCGCAGCTGAGGGCCGCAGTCGCAGCGCTGGCTGCCGAAGACGTCCCCGGTCAGGCACTCGCTGTGCGGCCGCACCAGAGGCGCGCGGCCGCCGGCCGTGGACTTCTTCAGGGCTCGCTGCCAGTCGCCGAGGCCGAGGGCCAGATGCTCCTTGCCGTCGACGAGGCCGTCGAAGGTCATCACCCGGGCCGGCGTGGCGTACCCGTCCCCGAACCGCAGTGGAACGGTCACCTGCTGCCGCACCGTGGCTTTCAACATCGGTCCTCCTCGTTGGTTCCCCGTTGATCCGCTATACCCGCAGTCGGAGTCACCGCATCGCAACAGATTGCGAACGTGCCAGTAATCGTGTCCCGGATTATCTTGGACGCAACTGTTCGGCCAGGGTGACGATGGTCGCTCTACAGGAGGCGTCATCGGTGGTTGAGCGTCCTTACACGTTGCTGAGCTGCGGCATGTCCATCGACGGCTACTTGGACGACACGTCGCAGGAGCGACTGCTGCTGTCCAACGAGGCCGATTTCGACCGAGTCGACGCCGTTCGTGCCGGTTGCGACGCCATCTTGGTCGGCGCCGCGACGATCCGGCAGGACGATCCGCGGCTGCTGGTGCGCTCCGGCGAGCGGCGCGCTGCCCGGGTCGCCCGCGGTGAGTCGCCCCACCCGATCAAGGTGACGGTGACGAGCAGCTGCGCGATCGACCCCGGTGCCCAGTTCTTCACCGTGGGCGAAGTGGACAAAATCGTCTATTGTGCTTCGCCGTCGGTGGAGTCGGCCCGATCCAAGCTCGGCGACGTCGCGACCGTCGTCGACGGCGGTGACCCCGTCGACTTGCACCGGGTCACGGCCGACCTGGCCGGGCGGGGCGTGCGGCGCCTGATGGTCGAGGGCGGCGGGCGCATGCACACCCAGTTCCTCACCACTGGGCTCGCCGACGAGCTCCAGCTCGTGGTGGCGCCGTTCTTCGTGGGCGACTCGCGGGCGCCGCGCTTCGTCCGCGACGGAGACTTCCCCTGGGGCCCGGGGCGTCGCGCCACGCTGGCGGAGGTCCGCCAGATCGGTGACGTAGTGCTGCTGCGCTACGCCCTCTCCGACCGCTACGAGCCGGCCTGACCCGCGGCCCGGCGCCGGGCCGGGGCGTTCGCCGGGGCCCGCATCTGGGCCGGGATGCGGCGCCTGGCCGGTGTGGGCGCGCGGGCGTGTGTTCGGCCCGCGGCCCGGGCGGGGCCACGGGCCGCGGCGTAAGACCCATGCCAAGGAGGGCCGCCTCAGGCGCCGGCGCGGGCGAGCTCGCGGCCGAACAGCATCTCCGGCGCGATCGGGGCGGCCACGGCGAGCGCCGGGGCGGCCAGCGCCGAGACGGGCACGAGAGCGACCGGCGCCGACGACATCGGCACGGCAGAGACGGGTGCGCCAACCGGTGCCGGGGAGATCGGCACGGCCGAGACGGGCATGACGGTGGCGGGCGCCGGGGAGACCGGGACGGCGGCCCGGACGGCGAGGGCGGAGCGCAGGCCGGCGGTGGCGCGTACCAGGAGCACGGCCGCGCCGGGGAGGGCCGCCACGAAGGCGAAGACGCCGTACACGACCGCCGTGGTCAGGCCCTGGGTGGCGCTCAGGCCGGCGGCGCCGAAGGCCCACGCGGTGACGGCCTCGCGCGGGCCCCAGCCGCCGACGTTCAGGGGCAGCGACATGGCCAGCAGGGCCAGGAGCATGAGGGGCGCGAGGCGCGTCAGGGAGGCCGTGGAGCCGGCGGCGCGGGCGGCCACGACAAAGGTGGCGAGGTGGCCGACGAGCACCGCCGTCGACGCGAGCGTGATGCCGGGCCAGTTGCGGCGGGCCAGCAGGCCGGTGCGGATCTCGGCGGCGCCGGTGCGGACCGCCGAGGCTACCCGGGAGCCGCCCTGGCGGAGCCTGCGGACGGCCAGCAGGAGGATGACCACCGACGCCGCGACGGCCGCCGCGACGACCGCGACGGTGGCGCCGTGCCGGGACAGGGCCGTCAGGACGGGTGACGGCATCGTCAGCAGGACCGTCACGCCCACGCCGATCAGGACCAGCTGGCCGGCGGTGCGCTCCAGGACGACGGCGCGCACGCTGCGGGCGACGTCCCCCTCGTCGCGGCCGTGCGTGACCGCCCGGTCGACGTCGCCCAGGACGCCGCCGGGGAGGGCGGCGTTGAGGAAGAGCGCCTTGTAGTAGTCGGCGATCGCGCCGCGCAGCGTGAGCCGCAGGCCCAGGCCGCGCGCCACCAGGCACCAGCGCCAGGCGCTGAAGACCGTCGTCACCACGCCGATGCCGAACGCCAGCGCGAGCAGCGGCAGGTCGATCACCCGCAGGCCGTCCAGGAAGGCGCCGGTGCCGAGCCGCCACAGGAGGAAGCCGAGGATCCCGGCCCCTCCCAGGATCCGCAGCCACACCCAGATCGATCGCGTCACTTCGCCGTCCCCTTCGATAGCCCGTCTTTCCCCTAGTACGCCGGGGCGGGCACAAAGGGTTCAGCCGAAGATCGCTAAAAGATCGACATGTCCGACCGTGACCGCCGGCAAGTCACCCAGGCGGGTGGCGAGATAGTCGTCCAGCGCGAGGCTCGGGTCCTGCTCACGGGCCGCGCCGGCCCAGCCGCGCAGCCACTCCGCGGTCAGCTCGGGGCGGCCGGGACCGAGCTTCCAAGGGCTGGGCCTGGTCACGACGGTTGCGCCCGCCTTCTCGAACGCCTTGACCGCGTACGCCGGAGCGTCCGGCCCGAGCAGACGGCGGCCGTCCACGACGCGGCGCTGGTGCTCGTCGAACGCGGCCGCGACCCGCTGGTCCTCCGGCAGCGGCGGGTCCATCGTGACCTCGCCGGACACCGACAGCGTGAACAGCGCCGGTACGCCCGCGGCCGCGCACGCCGCGACCAGCGCGTCCACCTCGGCCTCGGTGAGCAGGTCGAGCAGCGCCGAGCAGGTCACCAGGCCGGTGTCCGCCAGGTCCTCGGCGGTGAGCGCGGTCACATCGCCGAGCGCGCCCTCCACGGTGACGCCGGGCACCCGCAGGTGCGAGGTCGCGTAGTGCAGCAGCTTGGGATCGCGGTCGGCCATGATCCAGTGCTGCGGGGTGGGCAGCCGCGGGGCCAGCCAGCGGCCGAGCGAGCCGGTGCCGCAGCCGAGGTCGCGGATCACGTGGATCGGCTCGGGGAGCAGCCCCACCAGGTCCGCGGCGCGGGCGTCGGCATCGGCCGGCTCACGCAGCCCCAGCCAGGACTCGCTGAACTCACCGGTCATGTGGGCTCTCCTTCGATCTCGGGGGACGGCGCCGAGGCGGTGGCCGGCGCCGGGGACGTGCGCTGCGCCGGGGTAGGCGCGGGGGTGGTGTGCGGCGCCGGGGTAGGCGCGGGGGTGGTGTGCGGCGCCGGGGTAGGCGCGGGGGTGGTGTGCGGCGCGGGGGTGGTGTGCGGCGCGGGGGTGGGGTGCGGCGCCGGGGTAGGCGCGGAGGTGGTGTGCGGCGCGGGGGTGGTCTGCTGCGCCGGGGCGGGCGCGCGGGTGCCCGTCGCGTCCAGGATCTCGGTGATGCGGCGGGCGGTCTCTTCCCAGGTCGGCAGGGTCGCGCGGCGTTGCAGGGCGGCGGCTCGCAACGACGCCCGCAGCTCGGGGCGGGTCAGCCAGTCGCGCAGGGCGGCGGCCAGGGCCGGGCGGTCGTCCGGGGGCACGAGCATGCCGGGCAGGCCGGCGGGTGTGGTGCCGAGGGCCTCGGGGACGCCGCCCACGGCGGTGGCGAGGACCGGGATGCCGCGGGCCAGGGCCTCGGTCACGACCATGCCGTATGTCTCGGCGCGCGACGGGAGGACGAAGAGATCGGTGTTCGCGTAGGCAACATTCAGCTCGGCGGGGCCGAGCGGGCCGGCGAACTGGATGTTCCCGCTCAGGTAGGGCACGGGGTTGACCAGCGCGCCGGCGAAGGTGCACTTCCAGCGCAGGCCGGCGAGGTCGTTCTCCAGGGCGCCGACCAGCAGGTCCTGGCCCTTGCGGGGCGACACCGCGGCGGCGCACAGCAGGCGGTGGCCGTCGGGGTGCGGCTCCGCGAGCGGAGCGGGGTCGACGCCGGGGGCGGCGACCTCGACGCGGCGCAGGTCGTGCATCGCCGCCACGTGGGCGGCGGCGGCCCGGCTGGTGGCGATCACCGTGGTGGCGAGGTGCAGGGCCGCGCGTTCCTTCGCCCGCAACTCCCGCGCGCGGGCGGGGGAGAGGCCGGTCTCGTCACTGAGCGGCAGGTGCACCAGGACGGCCAGGCGCAGCCGGCGGGCGTGCGGCTCGAGCAGCTCCGGCACGCCGCAGCCGACCAGGCCGTCGACGAGCACCAGCGAGCCGTCGGGGATGTCGGCGAGCGCCCACTCGAGGGCGCGCCGGGACGCGGGGCCGGGCGACGGCCAGGTGCCGCCGATCGCCAGCTCGTGCACGTCGCGGTGGAGGCGGCAGAGCACCGCCCGGTCGTAGCGGTTGCCCCCGCTCGGTGCCGCCGGGTCGTCGATCCCGCCCGGCAGCACCGCCCAGAGTGGTGAGCTCACAGATCGCGCTCGTACGAGGCCCATGCGATGTGCGACTCGTGCAGGGTGACCGAGATGCCGGTCAGCCCGGACGCGCCCGGGCCGAGGTCGCCGGCGGCCACCTTGTCGGCCAGGCGGTCGGCGATCACCTTGGCGAGGAACTCCGTCGACGTGTTGATGCCCTTGAACGCCGGGTCGTCGTCGAGGTTGCGGTAGCTGAGGCCGCCGCAGATCGCGTGCAGCTCCTCGCTCGCGCGGCCGATGTCGACGACGATGTTGTCGTCGTCCAGCTCGGGCCGGCGGAAGGTGGCGTCCACCACGAAGGTCGCGCCGTGCAGCTTCTGGGCCGGTCCGAAGACCTCGCCCGAGAAGCTGTGCGCGATCATGATGTGGTCGCGGACGGTGACGCTGAACAAGGCCAGCTCCTCCTCAGGGGTTGTAGTCGATCACGTGACAGAGAGCCGGAAGGCTACCGTCGGCGAGCCGTGGCATGACGGCGGGCAGGTCCCCGAACGGGGACCTTCCGCTGATCAGCGCCTCGAACCGGTCGTCGCGCAGCAGGTCGAGCGACAGGGCGAGGCGTTCGGCGTACGAGCGGCGGTGGTCCGGCCGGATGCCGCCCACCTGGCTGCCGCGCACGGTCAGCCGCCGGGAATGGAAGAACTCGCCCAGCGGTACGTCGACCCGCTTGTCGCCGTACCAGCTCAGCTCCACGACCGTGCCCTCGTACGCCAGCAGCTCCAGAGAACGTTTCAACCCGGCGGACGTGGCGCTGGCGTGGATCACCAGGTCGCAGTCGCCCAGCGCGTCGTCCGGGTGCGCGAACGCGACACCGAGCCGCGCGGCGAGGTCGGCACGAGCCGGGTCGACGTCCACGAGCTGCATCCGTACCCCGGGAAAGCGCGCCAGAATCGCCGCGGCCGAACCACCGACCATGCCGCCGCCGACCACCGCGATGCGGTCGCCGATCAGCGGGGCCGCGTCCCAGAGGGCGTTCACGGCGGTCTCCACGGTGCCGGCCAGGACGGCGCGGTGCGCGGGAACGCCGTCCGGCACCACCGTGACGGCCGACACGGGCACCACGAAGCGGGTCTGGTGCGGGAAGAGGCTGAAGACCGTGCGGCCGAGCAGCTCGGCGGGCCCCTGTTCGACGACGCCGACGTTCAGGTAGCCGTATTTCACGGGGGCCGGGAAGTCGCCCTCCTGGAACGGCGCGCGCATCGACGGCCACTGGCTCTCGGGCACCCGGCCGGTGAAGACCAGAGTCTCGGTTCCCCTGCTCACGCCGGTGTGCAGGGTGCGGATCAGGGCCTCGTCCGGCCCGGGGTCGCGGACCTTCTCGGCGCGGATCTCGCCGCGGCCGGCCTCGGCGAGCCAGAACGCTTCCGCGTCACCCGACATGCGTTGATCCCTTCAGCGGCTGAACCGATCGCCGGTTCCGCTCGTGTTAAGCGCTGACGACGGCAACCATACGCGGCGGCCGATCTTGTGAACGGGAGGCCACGGTGACCCTCAGTACCGCAGATGCAGGGGTGGGCCCCTCGCGCGGGCCGGTGCTCGGCCTCGCCGCTCAGCTCGGGCTGCTCGCCCTGCTGGGCAGCACCCTGGGGCTCACGCCGGCCGGCCTGGTGGCCGGGGCGGCGTACGGCCTGGTGCTGTGCGGTCTGCTCGGCGCGGGCCTCGCCCGGGCCGGCCTGAACGAGCTCGGCGCGGCCAACGCCGTGACGCTGTCCCGGGCGATCCTCGTCGGCGGCGTGACCGCGATGGTGGTGACGTCCTTCACTCAGCCGGTCAGCGTGCCGGCCCTCGTCACGATCGCGAGCGTCGCGCTCGCCCTCGACGGCGTGGACGGGCAGGTGGCCCGGCGCACGAAGACGACCACGGCCCTCGGCGCGCGCTTCGACATGGAGGTCGACGCGTTCCTGATCCTGGTGCTCAGCGTCTACGCCGGTGACCGGTACGGCTGGTGGCCGGTCGCGCTCGGCGCCTTCCGGTACGCCTTCGTGGCGGCCTCCTGGGCGTGGCCGTGGCTGAACGCGGCCCTGCCCCCGCGCTTCTCCCGCAAGGTCGTCGCCGCCGTGCAGGGCATCGCCCTCGCCCTGGTGATCGCGGGCTTGCTGCCCACGGTCGCCGCGGTCGCCGTCCTGGCGCTGGCGCTGGCGTCCCTGACCTGGTCGTTCGGCCTCGACGTCCGCTGGCTGCACCGCGCCATGCGCGTCCGCGAGGCGGCCCGCAGCCGCTGGTCGGAGGAGCGCGCCACCCCGGCCCGCCGCCCGGCCCTGGCCCACTGACGGCCCGGCGGGAGGCAACCGCGGCAGCGAACATGAAGGCACCGGCCCGGAGCGTGACGGCGGGAAGCTTTTCCGGCGTTGGGCTGATGCGGCGCCGGGGAGCTGACAGGCTGGAAGCATGTCGAACGTCGCCGACAAGTCCGTTCATGAGCGGTGGGTGGAAGCGCTGACGCGGGCCGGAGTGCCCCTCGACAAGATCGCCGAGGCGCTCAAGGACGTGACCGAGCAGGAGGGCGCGGCCCTCAAGAAAGACGTCGAGCGGATCTCGAGCTAGGGCCCGCGGGAAACGCGCCGGGGTGCAGGATCGCGGCGATCGTCTCGGCGCCGTCGATCAGGCGCGGGCCGGGGCGCACGATCAGGCTGTCGCCGTCGAGGGCCCAGACCTGCGCGCCGGGAAAGTGCGGCACGACCTCGGCGGCCTGGTCCGCGGCGCCGTCCAGGTGGAAGCCGCACGGCGTGACCAGGACGACCTCGGGGCCGGGCGCGGCCAGCTCCGCGTACGTGGTCTGCACGGAACGCCGTCCGCCGCGAGCCGCGACCGGGACGCCGCCCGCGGCCGTGACCAGGTCCGGAACCCAGTGACCGGCGGTGAAGGGCGGATCCACCCACTCCACCACCGCGACCCTGGGTGCGCGGCGACCCGCTACGGCCCGGGCCACCGCCGCGAGACGGTCGCGCAGGCCCGCGACGAGAGCTTCGGCCCTTTCCGGTACGCCGGCGGCGGCGCCCACGCGCAGGATCGTGTCGAGCACTTCGTCGAGCGTGTACGGGTCGAGCGACAGCACGTCGGCGCGGCAGCCCAGATGGTCGAGAGCATCGTTGACGTGCCCGGACGGCAGGGCGCAGACCCGGCACAGGTCCTGCGTGAGGATCAGGTCGGGCGCGAGGGCGGCCAGCGCGCCCGCGTGCAGGGTGTAGAGGTCCTCGCCGTTGTTCATCCGGGTCTGGACGTAGTCGTCGATCTCCGCGGGCGTCATGCCGCGGGTGTCGCGCCCGCCGACCACCACGGTCTTCTCGGCCCGCGCCGATGGCGGCTCGTCGCACTCGAAGGTGACCCCGACGAGATCGTCCCCGAGGCCGAGGGCATAGACGATCTCGGTCGCGGAGGGAAGCAGCGAGACCAGGCGCATGGCCCCATCATGGCGCAGCGGGCGCGCCACGAAGGGTCGGGCGCGCCTTCGGCCTCGGTGGAAGCCGAAGGCGCGCCCGGGCGTCCTCGTCAGGATCGGACGAAGACGGGCATCGTGTCGAGGGTCGACGTGACCTGCTGGGTCGTGCCTCCTCGGTAGACCTTGCCGGTGAAGTAGTCCTTCCAGTTGTCGCCCGGCGGGAACCAGACCGTGGTGGTGGCGGTGTCGCCGGGGGTGGTCACGGGAGCGACCAGGAAGTCGGGGCCGTAGAGGTACTGCGAGCCCGCGGTGGCGTACGCCTCCTGCTGGCCGGGGTAGGCCAGGTACATCGGGCGCACGATCGGGGTGCCCGTGCGGGTGGCCTGCTGCGCCGCGGCGTACGTGTAGGGCAGCAGTTTCTCGCGCAGCTGGAGGAACTTCTTCGCCGAGGCGTTGGCGGCGGGGCCGTACTGCCAGGGCAGGCGGTCGCTGTGGTTGGAGTGCAGGCGGTCGATCGGCTGGAACGTGCCGAGCTGCACCCACCGGGCGTACAGGTCGTCCGGCAATTTCGTGCTGTTCGGCTCCGCACCGGGCAGAGTGGACAGGCCGCCGGTATGGCCGCCGATGTCGTGGCTGACCGCGGCGAGGCCGGTGGCCGCCGACTCACCCGGCGTGTAGCCGACCTGCGCCTGCAGCGTCTCCCAGGTGGAGACCGTGTCGCCGGTGAAGTGCAGCGTGGTGCGCTTGTCCGCCCACGGGCCGGTGGGCACGGCGGTGGGGCTGCTGTAGCCGCCGGCCTGCAACGAGCCGTACGCGCGGGAGAACGCGAAGCCGTCGCGGGCCGCGTACTGCTGGTTGATCCACGCGTCGCCGGTCACGCCCGCCAGCGACGAGGTGGACGCGTCGCAGCACCAGTCCAGCCACCAGAAGTCCGGGTCGGCCAGGCCGGAGTGCAGGTCGAAATACGCCTTCAGCTGGTCGGGGTCGCCGAAGTCGAAGGTGTAGCAGTCGGCGCCGCCGTTGCAGCCGGTGCGCTTGAGCTTGCCCTTCGCGGTGGCCTGGGCCTGGGCGAAGTTGGGGTCCGAGCCGAGGATGCTCGGGTGGATGTTCAGGCTGGTGCGCACCCCCTGCTTCTTCAGCCAGGCCTGGAACGCCTCGTAGTCGGGGAAGCGGGTGGTGTCGAAGTTCCAGCCGTTCCACTTGTCCGGCGCCTTGAAGTCGGTGTCCACGATCAGCACGTCGAGAGGCACGTTCTCGCTGCGGAAGCGCTTGACGATGTCCTCGAACTCGCTCGCGGTGCGGTCGTAGTACTCGGAGTACCAGACGCCGTACGCCCACTTCGGCAGCAGCTTCGTGGGGCCGGTCAGCTTCGACAGCTCGGTGAGGCCGCGGCTGTAGTCCTGGCCGTACGCGAAGACGTAGCCGTCCTGTGCCGAGCCCGCACGCTGGGTGACCTTGCCGGTGCGGGTGTCGTAGAGCGCGGAGGCGGAGTCGTCGAGCAGCGACCAGCCGTCCTGGTAGAGCAGGCCCGGCTCGGTGAGCGCGGCGCCGTTGACCCCGTCGAGCCCGCGGCGGTAACCGCCGAGCGGCGCGTGCGGGGCGAGCAGCGGCGTGCCGGCGCGGACGAGCGCGATCGTGTCCACGTTGACGTTGCAGCTGGCGGCGGTCGGGCAGGCCAGGGCCACCGTGTTGGTGCCGGCCCGCAGCGTGACCGGCGCTTCGACGGTGCGCCAGTAGTCCCAGCTCGACGTGGCCGGGAGCGTGACCGTCGTGCCGTTGACCGTCACCGTGCGCGACTGGATCGGCTGGCTGCCCGCCTTGCCGTTGGCATACCGCAGCTGGACGCGGTAAGTGCCCGTCGCCGGGACGCCGGTCACCTGGAACGACGCCGAGGCGCTGGTGCTCTCGAGGCCCGCCAGGAAACCGTCGCCGGAGTATCCGTTGTGGTCGGCCGCCGTCCGGGCGCCGCCGGCGAGCGTGCCGTGGTCCGCCTCGCAGACCGAGCCGAAGGCGCACGGCTCGGCGGCGGGCGGCGTGGGTGCGGGGTACGCGTCGCCGGGGTGCACGATCGCGAGGCTGTCGATGTTGACGTTGCCGGTGTCGCTCGCGCCGCGCAGCACGCTGATCTGGTGCGTGCCGGTGCCGAGCTGGAGCGGCACGGTGGCGATGCCCCACGTGTCCCAGTTGGCGGTGGGCGGCAGGGAGAGCGTCTGGTTCACGCCGTCGACCGCCACGGTCAGCGTGCGGGTGACGTTCTGGCCGTCGCCGCCGGTGCTGTTGGCGTAGCGGACGGCGAGCTGGAGGGAACCCGACGCGGCGGTGGTGAGCACGAGCGCGTCGCCGGTGCCGGTGAAGCCCGCGGTGAACCCGGAGCCGGTGTAGCCGGCGTGGTCCTTGGCGATGCCGGGCCCGCGCACGTCCAGGGACTCGGCCTCGCAGAGCACGCCCGGCTCGCAGGCGGGCGGGTAGTGGCCGGCCCACGGCTGGGCCCGCACGGTCTGCTTACCGCTGCGGAGCTTGATGTCCAGGTTGTCCGCCGTGAAGGCGCCGGACCCGACCTTGTAGCGCAGGGTCAGCGCGCCGGTGTCGAGGACCAGCCAGCCCTTCTCCGTACGTTTCGTGAAGCGCACCGGCGCGAAGGAGTCCCGCCCGATCACGTTGAACGTGGCCGCGTCGGTGAGAGTCCCGTACTCGGTGCGGATGAGGGTGGGGGAGAGGACCTCGAAACGGGCCTTCCCGGAGATCACGGTGGTGGTGCGGTGGCCGGCCTGCGCCGGGGTGGCGGTGGCCGGCCCGGCGCCCGCCGTGATCAGCACGGCGGTCACCACGGCATGGGAGCGCCGGAGAGCGAATCGATGGAGCACGCGAACACCTCGTCTGCATGTCACGACGATGATCAATCACTGACAACGCTGTCATCGGGCGGTAACAAAGTCAACCGGGGCGTTGTCCTCGGATCCGGCCCGCCGGCGATTCCGCGATAGCCCACCGGAGCGGGCGTTTCGGTCGATAGGGTCGAATTGACACGTTGCCGCCCTCGACGAGCGGATGGAGTGATGGCCAAGGTCCTGGTGGTCGATGACGAGCCCGATCTGCGGTTCCTGCACCGTCGCATCCTCAGCCGGGCCGGTCACGAGGTGATCGAGGCGGGCGACGGCGTGGCCGCGCTCGAGGCCGTGCGCTCGTCGCCGCCCGATCTCGTGGTCACCGACGTGATGATGCCGGTCATGGACGGCATCGAGTTCATCCGCGAGCTGCGGGCCGATCCGGCGACCGCGGCGATCCCCGTCCTGGCCGTCAGCGGCGACTGGCAGCTGGTGACCGAGGCCGACGTCGCACTCGCCAAACCGTGTCGCGGTCCCGACCTGGTCGCGGCCGCCGACGACCTGCTGCGGAAGGGAAGTGCCGGGCGGTGACGCGACTGACGACCGGCCAGGCGGACCTCGACCTGGTGCTCGGGGGCGGCCTGGAACCGGGATCCGTGGTCGTCGTGTCGGGGCCACCCGGCGCGGGCAAGACCATCCTGGCCCAGCAGCTGTGTTTCGCCATGGCCGGGCCCGAGCACAAGGCCGTCTACTACACGACCCTGTCCGAGCCGCACTCCAAGCTCGTCGAGCACCTGCGCGATTTCACGTTCTTCTCACCCGAACGCCTCGGCCCCGAGGTCGAGTACGTGCACCTGGGCGACCTGCTGTGCGACAGCGGCACGAACGACCTGGCGCCGGTGGTCGACGAGGTGATCCGCAAGGCGTTCGACGATCAGCCGGCCGTGGTGGTCATCGACAGCATGAAGGTGCTGCGCGACTTCGTCAGCGATCACGACCTGCGCATGTCGCTCTACGACCTGACCAGCAAGGTCGCCCACAGCGGAACCGTGCTGATGCTGCTGGGCGAGTACACGGCCGACGAGACGCAGACGTGCGCGGAGTTCACCCTGGCCGACGGGATCGTGCAGCTGTCCTACCGTTCCCGGGAACCGATCGACCGGCGCGGCCTCCGGGTGGTCAAGATGCGTGGCACCTCGCATGTGCAGGGCACGCACACCGTCCACATCAGCCGCGACGGAGTGCAGGTCTATCCGCGGATCGAGTCGCTGCTGCTCGAGGAGCACCGGCCCGAGCGGGGCCGGATCCCGACCGGTATCGAGGGCCTCGACGCGCTCCTGGGCGGGGGCATCCCGCACAGCGACGCCACCCTCGTGCTCGGGCCGTCCGGCGTCGGCAAGACGATCGCGAGCATCCAGTTCATCGGCGAAGGGCTCGCGCACGGCGAGCGGTGCCTCTACATCAGCTTCCAGGACAGCGCCGAGGAACTGATCGCCATGGCCGGCCGGCTCGGCTGCGACTTCAACGCGGCCCGCGCCGACGGCCGGCTGGAAATCTCGCACGTGCCGGTGGGCAACCTCGACCTCGACGGCGTGGCCGCGGTCGCCCGGCACCATCTGGCCGAGGGCGGCACCGCCCGGATCGTGATCGACAGTCTCGCCGAGATGGCCCACACCGCCCGGGAGGCCGAGCGGTTCCCCGCCTACCTGCGCAGCCTGCTCGGCCTCGTGCGCAGCGCCGGGGCCTCGCTCTGGGTGACCAGCGAGACCCGGACGATCGGCCCCATGGACGAGCCGCTGGCCGGCCTCATGTTCCTGTTTCACAACGTCATCCAGATCCGCTACATCGAGCACTGCGCGGAGATCGGCCGGGCCGTGAACATCCTCAAGATGCGCAACAGCGGCCACGACTACGCCCTCTACGGCTACCACGTCAGCGGCACCGGCGTCGCCGTCGGCGACCGGATCGAGAAGGTCACCGGAATGCTGGGCTGGAGCGCCCTGCGGGACTGCCCGTCCGGGGGCGAGCTCTGAGCCGTCCGGCCGGCGCAGGGGACCGAACGCGGCCCGCGGCTCCGCCTGTGTGACTCCCTGGCCGGGCTCCGGGCCGTCCGCCGGGCCGGCTCGATAGGTTGTCGGTCATGACGGAGGTGCGGCTGGAGCCGATGACCGAGGACGAGTACAAGCCGTGGCGGGCGGAGGCCGAGGCGCATTACGCGCGCAGCGCCGTGGCGTCGGGCCAGTCGGAGCAGGACGCGGCCCGCGCCGCCGCCGACACCTACGCGCGGCTGCTTCCCGGCGAGTTCGACACCCCCGGCAACCATTTCTGGTACGCCTACGACGGCGACCGCCGCGTCGGGTTCCTCTGGATCAAGGTCGACCACAGCACCGCCTTCGTCCACAATGTCGCCGTCGAGGCCGGCCTGCGCCGCCGGGGCTACGGCCGCGCCATCATGCTGGCCGCCGAGCGCTGGTGCCACGACAACGGGCTGACCCGCATGAGCCTGCACGTCTTCGCGCACAACACCGGGGCCCGGGCCCTCTACGAGCAGCTGGGCTTCGCCGAGACCGGCCGCAACATGGCCAAGGCCCTCTAACCGCACGGCGGCCTGCCACAAGGCGGCCCGGCACGACCCGTAGCCGGCGGTGCCGGCCTCGCGGCCCGGCGGCGTCCTGACCATGATCTGTAAAGGTTTTCACGCGCCCAGAAAGAGATCATGGTCGATGCATTGACATCTGTCTGAAACGGATTGCAGGCTTGCCGGAAACCTCGCGGAGGCCGGCATGGCAGTGACCATCAAGGACGTCGCCCGTGCGGCCGGCGTCTCGGCCGCCACCGTCACCCGCGCGCTGTCCAAGCCCGAGGTCGTCCGCCCCGCCACCCGCGACCGGGTCAAGGAGATCGCGGCGAGCCTCGGCTACCACCCCAACCGCGCCGCCCGTGGGCTGATCACCGGCCGCACGGGCAACCTCGGGCTGCTCGTCCCGGATCTCGGCAACCCGTTCTTCCCCAGCATCGTCAAGGGTGTGCAGGCCCGCGCGCACGAGGCCGACCACGCCGTCTTCCTGGCCGACACCGACGAGGACCCGGCGGCCGAGGCGGGCCTGGTGCGCAAGCTCGCCAAGCAGGTCGACGGCGTGCTGCTCTGCTCGCCGCGGATGGCCGAGGCCGAGATCCGGGCGCTCGCGACCGAGGTGCCGACCGTGCTGCTCTACCGCCGCGTCCCCGGGGTCGCCTCGGTCACCGCCGAGTTCCTCGACGGGATGCGGCAGGCGGTCAGCCACCTCGTCGCGCTCGGCCACCGCCGCATCGCGTACGTCGCCGGCCCGCGCACCTCGTGGGCCAACCGGGAACGCGTCCGCTCGCTGCGGGCCGTCACCCGGACGAGGGTCGAGCTGGTCGAGACGGGCAACGTCGTCCCGCAGTTCGAGGGCGGCGTCTCGGTGGCCGACCAGGTGCTCGCCGCGGAGGTCACCGCGGTGATCGCGTACAACGACCTGGTCGCGCTCGGCCTGCTCCACCGGTTCGCGGCGCGCGGCGTGGCCGTGCCGCACGACATCAGCGTGCTCGGCTTCGACGACATCCCCCTCGCCGCGATGGTCCACCCCGCGCTCACGACCGTCGCCCTCCCCAAGGACCAGGCCGGCCAGGCCGGCGTGGACCTGCTGCTCCGCGAGCGGCACAGGGAACGGCGCGAACTGCCCACCCAACTGATGGTGCGGGGCTCCACCGGTCCCGCCCGATGAGAAGGGCTGCGACATGAAGAAGACCGCCCTCGCCGCGGCGGCAGCGATCGCCTTGCTGGCCACCGCCTGCGGCGCCCCCGAGAGCCCGAACAGCGGCGGCGACGCCACCGGCCCCGTGCCGGCCAAGCCGGACAGCGCCGTCACCCTCAACATCCTCGACGTCGCCGGCAACCTCCAGCTGACCCAGGGCATGATCGACGAGTTCGCCGCGAAGAACTCCGATCAGATCGGCAAGGTGACCTACTCCAAGGCCACCGCCCCCGAGCTGGTCGGCAAGATCAAGGCCCAGCAGAACGCGAACCGGGTCGACATCGACCTGGTGCTGACCGGCGTCGACGGCCTCGCCGCCGGCATCGAGCAGGGCCTCTGGACGCCGCTGCTGCCCGCGTACAAGGATCGCCTCTCGGGTATGAACGGCTACTCCGAGGGCGCCGCGGCGATGCAGAAGCTGGCCGGCGACCACGGCGTCACGGTCACCTACTACCCGTCCGGGCCGCTGATCGAATATCTGCCCGCCAAGGTGCCGAGCCCGCCGAAGACGGCGGAGGAGCTGCTGGCGTACGCCAAAGCGAACCCCGGCGCTGTGCAATATGCCCGCCCGTCCAACTCCGGCCCCGGGCGGACCCTGCTGATGGGCCTGCCCTACCTGCTCGGCGACAGCGACCCGAAGGACCCGATCAGCGGCTGGTCGAAGACCTGGCAGTACCTGGCCGAGCTCAACAAGTACGTCACCCTCTATCCGTCCAGCACGTCCGAGACGATGAAGAACCTCGCCAACGGCTCCGCGAAGATCATCGCCTCGACCACCGGCTGGGACATCAACCCGCGGGTGCTCGGCACGGTGCCCAAGGAGGCTCAGGTCGGTGCGCTGGAGGGCTTCCACTGGGTGACCGACGCGCATTACGCGGTCATTCCCAAGGGCGTGCCGGCCGGCAAGCAGGCCGCCATCCTCAACCTGCTCGCCGACATGCTCACGCCACAGCAGCAGGCGAAGGCGTACGACAAGGGCTACTTCTACCCGGGACCGGCCGTCGAGGGCGTCACGCTCGACATGGCGCCGGCCGAGAGCCGGCAGGCCATCCAGGAGTACGGGCGTCCCGAGTACGACAAGCTCATCGCGGACCACCCGCTCGAGGTGCCGCTCGACGCGAAGGCCCTGGTGGCCGCGTTCGACAAGTGGGACCGCGAGATCGGCGGCGCGAAGGTGAAGAAGTGACCACGTTCTCCGAGCTGCGCCTCGACGGCGTGCGCCGGCGCTTCGGCGGCAAGGACGCGCTCGCCGGGCTCAGCCTGACGATCCGGCGGGGCGAGTTCATCGCCCTGCTCGGGCCGTCGGGCTGCGGCAAGTCGACGGCGCTGAACTGCCTGGCCGGGCTGCTGCCGCTGACCGAGGGCAGCATCTGGCAGGACGGCGACCGGCTCGACACCCTGCCGCCGGAGCGTCGCGGCTTCGGCATGGTGTTCCAGAGCTACGCGCTGTTCCCCCATCTGTCGGTACGCAAGAACATCTCCTTCGGCCTCCAGATGCGCCGCCTGCCCCGCGACGAGGTGCGCCGCCGCACCGACGAGGCGATCAAGCTGGTACGCCTGGAGGAGCACGCCCGCAAGCTGCCCGGCCAGCTCTCCGGCGGCCAGCAGCAGCGGGTGGCGATCGCCCGCGCCGTGGTGCTGGAGCCGTCGCTGGTGCTGATGGACGAGCCGCTGTCCAACCTCGACGCCAAGCTGCGCCTCGAGATGCGCACGGAGATCCGCCGGCTGCACCAGTCGCTCGGCCTCACCACGGTCTACGTGACGCACGACCAGGAGGAGGCGCTGTCGCTCGCCGACCGCCTGGTGGTGCTGCGCGACGGCCGGGTCGAGCAGATCGGCACGCCGGAGGAGCTGCACAACCGCCCGGCGAACCGGCACGTCGCCGACTTCATGGGCTACCGCAACCTTGTGCCGATGCGGGTGAAGGCGGTGCACGGCGACACAGTGGCCCTCGACGGCTCGGGGCTGACCCTGGAGGGCACGCCGGTGGGCCCGGTGGCGGCCGGCGACGAGGTGGTGGCCGGCATCCGCCCCGAGGACCTGCGCGCCGGCCCGCACGGGGTGCCGGTCACCGTCGAGGTGGTCGAATACCAGGGGCGCGAGCTCGCGGTCGAGGCCCGTACCGAGGAAGGGGTCGCTCTCTTCCTGCGCGCCGCCGAGCGGCCCGCGCCGGGCGACCGGATCACGGTCACCGCCGCCCCGTCCCGCGTGCTCGTCTTCGGTGCGGGGACGCGATGACGCGCGCGGCCCTGCGGCACCGGCTCGCCGAGCGCGGCATCGACCGGCAGCTGCTGCTGCTCGCGCCCGCGCTGGCCTGCGTGCTCGCGCTGTTCGTCTATCCGTTCGCGTACGGGATCGGCCTGTCCTTCCAGCCGGCCGAGGGCGGCGTGCTGGGCGCGTACCGCACGTTCTTCACCGACGCGTACCAGAGGGACACGATCGCGACGACGCTCGGGCTGGCGCTGCCGGCGGCGATCCTCAACGTGGCCGCGTCGGTGCCCATCGCGTACCGGATGAGGGGCCGCTTCCGTGGCAAGCGGCTGCTCACGACGGTCCTCGTCGTGCCGATCACGCTGGGCACCGTGCTGACCGCCGAGGGCCTGCTCAACTATCTCGGGCCGACCGGCTGGTTCAACCGCACGCTCATCTCGGTCGGGCTCACCGACGCGCCCGTGCGGCTCACGAACAACTACTGGGGCGTGTTCTTCTCGCTGGTGATCACCGGCTTCCCGTTCGCGTTCCTGCTGATCCTGTCCTACCTGTCCGGCATCGACCCGACGCTGGACCGGGCGGCGGCCACCCTTGGCGCGCCCTGGTGGCAGCGGTTCCGCCGGATCACCCTGCCGCTGCTCGCGCCCGGCCTGGCGACGACGTTCTGCCTCACCTTCGTGCTGGCGTTCAGCGTCTTCCCCTCGGCGGTGCTGGTCGGTGATCCGGCCGGCGAGACCCGGGTGATCTCGATCGCCGCCTATCACGCCGCGTACGAGGTCTACGACTACCCGCTGGGCAGCGCCATCGCCGTGATCATGGGGCTGGTCGAGCTCGCGGTGGTGGCCGTGGTGCTCGGCCTGCGGTCGCTGCTCTACACCGGATCGACGGGAGGCAAGGGATGACCGCAACTCTGGAGAAACCGGCCGCCGCCGTCGAGACGCGGCGCAAGCGGATCGTGGCCTCGCCCGGCGCCTGGCTGGTCTGGGGCGCCGTCGCGTTCTTCTTCGTCAACCTGGCCGGCGTGATCGGCTCGGTGGTGGTCAACTCCTTCGGCGAGCGCTGGTTCGACACGTGGCTGCCGTCCGGCTGGACCACCCAGTGGTACGCGTCCGCGTGGAACGAGTTCGGCCTCTTCCCGATCCTCGTGGTGACCCTGGAGGTGGCGCTGCTGGTCGTGGCGATCTCGGTGCTGGTGGGCGTGCCCGCCTCGTACGTGCTGGCCCGCCGCTCCTTCCCCGGCCGGCGCCTGGTCTATCTGCTGTTCCTGCTCCCGATCCTGATGCCGCCGATCACGTACGGGATCCCGCTGGCGACGGTGCTCTACAAGTACGGCCTCGCCGGCCACCTCGCGGGTGTCGTCCTGGCCAACCTGGTCCCGTCGATCCCGTTCGTCATCCTCACCATGACCCCGTTCATCGAGCAGATCGACCCCGCCGTCGAGCGGGCCGCCCGCATGTGCGGCGCGCGCACGTGGCAGGTCTTCCTGCGCATCCTCTCGCCGCTGCTGGTCCCCGGCATCCTGGCCGCGTCGATCCTCGTGCTGGTCCGCACGGTCGGCATGTTCGAGCTGACCTTCCTGACCGCCGGGCCCGACTCGCAGACCCTGGTGGTGGCGCTCTACTACTCCATGTCGGCGGCCGGGATCCGCGCCCAGCAGTCGGTCGACGCCATGGCCGTCATGTACACGGCGTCGATGCTGGTGCTGCTCGTCGTCGCGCTGCGCTTCGTCAACCCGACGCAGCTGGTCGCCCGCGTCAAGGAGGACCCCGACTGAGTCACGGCCGCTCGTGCTCGGCGTACCGGTCGAGGGTGGTGGTCCACAGGCGCGCGATCAGCCGCTGCATCGGGGGCAGGTGGAGCAGGAACAGCAGCGGGCGCTGCGTGGCGCGGGCCCCGGTGTTCTCCCACTCGGCGTGCACGTGGCTGCCGCCGCCGGTGCCCGGCGTGATGCGCACCAGGCCGTCGCCGGCACCGCCGTAGCTGCTCTCCACGGTCGTCCAGCGGATCACGCCGGGGTCGGACCAGTCGTAGCGGACGACCACCCAGAATGGTGATCCCGCGGTGCCCTCCCGGGCGACCGCCCAGGTGTCGCCGAGCTCGCGTAATTCGTATTTCCTCGGGTCCAGGGTGCGGTTCCAGATCCGCGGCCGGTGATCGGTGAAATCGGTGAACGCCCGGCGCGCCAGCTCGGGTGAGGCTTTCGTGTCGACGTCGAATCTCATGGTTCCATCGGAGCACGGGGGCTTCGCCACGGTCCAGATCCGCCGGTCACCCGCGAGGTGTGCTTATCCGCGAATACCGCCTGGATCGTGGCCCGGCCGATTTGAATGGGAAGAATGACTCGGTCCCGCTTTGTCAGGCGCCTGCTCGCCGTGCCGGCGATGCTCGTCGCGCTTTCCCCGCTGCCGTTCGAGGCCCCTCCCGCGCACGCCTCGGCGGCCCCCACCGTCGAGCAGTCCCGCGAGAGCATCGAGGTCACCGGCACTGGTGAAGCGTTCGGTGAGCCCGACGCGCTCGCCGCCCAGTTCGCGGTGGAGGCCGGCGCGCCCACCGTCGGCCAGGCCCTCGACCGGGCCAACGCGGCGGCCACCCGAATGCGAGAAGTGCTCGCCCGCGCCAAGGCCGAGCTGCAGACCTCGCACGCCGCCATCAATTCCACAGTGAACGACAAGGGCGACATCGTCGGCTACACCGCACATCAGGGGCTCACCGCGAAGATCCGCGATTTGTCGCGGGCCGGCGCCCTGATGTCCGAGGCGATCGCGGCGGGCGGCGACGCGGCCCGGCTGAACGGCGTGTCCTTCACGATCGAGAACGACACCGCGCTGCTCGCCGAGGCCCGCAAGAAAGCGTTCGCCGACGCCCGCGAAAAGGCCGAACTGTACGCCCGCGAGGCGGGCCGCCCCCTCGGCCGCGTCGTCGCCGTCACCGAGGCGTCCGCCATCGACGGCGGATCCCCGGAGCGCGACGGCATGGCCGCCGCCGACTCCCGCGTCCCTCTCGAGCCGGGCCGCCATCGCCTCGCCGTCACGGTCACCGTGGAGTGGTCCTTCGGCGGACGGCACGCGGTCTGACAGAGACGGACCGACTGCGGAGGTGATCACCGTCGAGACCGCACCCCTGGGCGGCCGCCGCGCCGGATGCCACTGGGCCGCCACGCCGTCGTCCTGGGTGCGCCGCTGCGGGAGCCGCGGCTACCGCGAGTGGAACGCCTTCCGCCGCGCGGAGCGCCGCCGCAGCCGCCACGAGGCCCGTCGTGCCCTGCGCGCCGGGGCATCGGCCGAAAGGCAGAGGCGGGGTGCGGGATTCGGTCCGGGGACCGATGTGCGGGCGGGGTGCCGGCGCCGATGCTGGTGACCGTCGCGCCGGATCAGCATCGGGGGAGAACAATGACGTCGGCACCGCTGGCACACACGGACGTGGTTGTCCTGGACTATCTGGCCGCGCTCTGGGCGCAGAGCGACGACCTCTCGCCCGAGCTGCGCGACGACCTGATGAGCACGGTCGCCGACTACATCGCGATGCGGCGCACGTCGCCCAGCTCGCCGCTGGACGACCCGGCCGAGATCATCAGCCGGTTAGGGCCGCCGGAGGCGCTGGTGGCGGCGGCGCGGCGGGGGAGCCTGCCGCCGCACATCCGGATGCCCGCCCTGGTTCCGCCTCCCTCGCCGGCCGCCACCGGCGGGGGAGCGGTCGCCCGGGGAGCGACCGCCGGCGGGGCCGCCGAGCACACCGCGATCGGGCTCATGACGGCCGGCGCCCTCGTGCTGCCAGGGGTCGCGCCGGTGGCCGGCATGCTGCTGGCGAGCGGGTCGCCGCACTGGACGCCCGCGCAGAAGGCCACCGCCTGGTTCCTCACCCTCGGCAGCGGGGCGGCCGCCTTCGCGTTCCTCATGCTGCTCGCCGCCGCCGGCAGTGGCGCGGCCGCCGCCGTCTTGTTCTGCTACATGATCGCGGCAGGCGGCTCCCTGGCGGCCGGCTGGCGGCTGTACGACGGGCTGCGGCGCGCCTGACCGCGGACGGCGCCGCAACACTGCGGACGGCGGCCGCTGGACGGGTGGCGGTCCTGACTGTGGGACGGCGACCGGCACCTCGCGGCGGGTGAACGGGCGGCGACTACCATGGCGGCGACGCCCAAAAGGCGAGTTCACCGCCGCTTCGCAGCTGTATCGGAAACTGAGATGACTAGCGACACCGACCTGACCGCCAGCCTGCGCCGGGCCGGTGTTCCCGACGTCCTCACCGACGCGGCGCACCGATCCGCGTACGCGAGCGACGCCTCGCTCTACCGCGTGGTGCCGCTGGCGATCGTGCGGCCGCGGCACGACGACGACGTGGCGGCGACGCTGCGGGTCTGCCGTGAGCTGGGCGTGCCGATCACCGCGCGCGGTGCGGGCACCTCCGTGGCGGGCAACGCGATCGGGCCGGGTGTCGTGCTCGACTTCAGCCGGCACATGAACGAGGTGCTCGCGGTCGATCCCGAGGCGCGCACCGCCCGGGTGCAGGCCGGCACGATCCAGGCCACCCTCCAGGCGGCCGCGAAGCCGTACGGCCTGCGCTTCGGCCCCGACCCGTCGACGCACACGCGCTGCACGATCGGCGGGATGATCGGCAACAACTCGTGCGGGGCGCGGACGCTGGGCTACGGGCGCACCTCGGACAACGTCGTGGGCCTCAGCGCGTTCACCGTCGACGGCGAGCGGCTGGTCACCGACCCGCTCGCGGGCGCCGACAAGGTCGTCGACGAGCTGCGCAACGTCATCGGGGCCCACCTCGCGATCGGGCGTACGGAGTTCGCGCGCTTCGGCCGCCAGGTGTCCGGCTACGCGGTCGAGCACCTGCTGCCCGAGAACGGCTTCAACCTCACCGAGTTCCTGGTCGGCAGCGAGGGCACGCTCGCCGTGATCACCGAGGCGACGGTACGGCTGGTGGCCGACCCGGCGTACCGCACCCTGGTGGTGCTCGGTTATCCCGACTTCGGCACCGCGGGCGACGTCATCCCCACGATCCTGGAGTTCCGGCCGACGGCCTGCGAGGGCATCGACTCGCGCATCTGCGACGTGGTGCGCAGCCGCCGCGGTCCCGATGCCGTCCCGCCGCTGCCGGGCGGCACGGCCTGGCTGATGGTCGAGATCGCCGGCGACGACCGGGACGAGGTGCGCGAGCGTACGAAGCGGCTGGTCGCGGCCGCCGGGGCGGTCGACTCGCGGGTGGTCGAGGACACCGCCGAGGCCGCACCGCTGTGGAAGATCCGGGAGGACGGCGCGGGCCTGGCCGGCCGGGCGCCGTCGGGGCTGCCGGCGCACGCGGGCTGGGAGGACGCGGCCGTCCCGCCCGAGAGGATCGGCGCCTACCTGCGCGACTTCGACCTGCTGGTGGAGCGGCACGGGCTCACCGCCATGCCGTACGGGCACCTCGGCGACGGCTGCGTGCACGTGCGCCTCGACTTCCCGCTCGACAAGCCGGGCGGGCCGGGCCGGTTCCGGGCGTTCCTCGAGGACGCGGCCGATCTGGTGGTCGGCTACGGCGGATCGCTCTCCGGCGAGCACGGCGACGGGCGGGCGCGCAGCGAGCTGCTGACAAAGATGTACTCGCCCGAGGCGATCGACCTGTTCCGGCGGATCAAGCACACGTTCGACCCGCGCCACCTGCTCAACCCCGGCAACCTGGTCGACCCCGACCCCGTCGACGCGAACATCCGGGTGTCGCAGGCGCGGCCGGTGACGGCGAAGCTGGCGCTGGCCTACCACGCCGACGGCGGCGACTTCAACCAGGCGGTGCACCGGTGCACGGGCGTGGGGAAGTGCCGCGCGGACACCACGGTGCTCGGCGGGGTCATGTGCCCGTCGTACCTGGCGACGAAGAACGAGAAGGACTCGACGCGGGGCCGGGCGCGGGTGCTTCAGGAGATGCTCGACGGCGACCTGGCTCCGGACTGGCGCGCTGAGGCCGTACACGATGCCCTGGATCTCTGCCTGTCCTGCAAGGGCTGTGCGTCGGACTGCCCGACCGGCATCGACATGGCGGCGTACAAGTCCGAGGTGCTGCACCAGAGCTACAAGGGGCGGGCGCGGCCCCGGTCGCACTACTCGCTGGGGTGGCTGCCCCGGTGGTCGCGGCTGGCGTCCAGGATGCCCGCCTTCGCCAACCTGATGACGTCGCTGCCGGGCGTCCGCGGGCTCGCTCTGTACTTCGCCGGCGTCGACAAACGGCGCTCGATCCCCACCTTCGCGGCCAAGACGTTCCGAGCCGGATATGTCCCGCGAAAGACCGGCAAACCGGTGGTGCTGTTCGTGGACAGCTTCACGGATCACTTCTCGCCGGAGATCGCGCAGGCCGCGGTGGACGTGCTGGTCGACGCGGGCTACGCACCGCAGGTCACGAGCCGCAAGGCGTGCTGCGGCCTGACGTGGATCTCGACGGGGCAGCTGGACGCGGCGCGCCGGATCCTCGGCCACACCGTCGACGAGCTCCACAAGTCGGTGAGACAGGGCATCCCGGTGGTCGGCCTGGAGCCGTCGTGCACCGGCGTGCTGCGGCAGGACGCGGTCGAGCTGGTCGACAACGACGCGGCTCGCGAGGTGGCGGCGGCCACCAAGACCGTGGCCGAGTTGCTCGCCGAGACCGAGGGCTACCAGCCGCCGTCGCTCGAGGGCGTGCGCGTGATCGCCCAGCCGCACTGCCACCACCACGCGGTGATGGGGTGGGACGCCGACGCCAAGCTGCTCAGGAAGGCGGGCGCGACCGTCAAGCGGCTCGGCGGCTGCTGCGGGCTCGCCGGCAACTTCGGCGTCGAGCGGGGCCACTACGAGGTCTCCGTGCAGGTGGCCGAGCAGCAGCTGCTGCCCGCGCTGGACAAGGCGCAGGACGGTGACATCTTCCTCGCGGACGGCTTCTCCTGCCGTACGCAGGCCGCCGACCTCGCGGACACGCAGGGCAAACACCTGGTGCAGCTGCTCGCCGAGCACACCCGCGCGCGGGCCTGACGCCCGTACGGCTAAGGTGATCTTGCCGTGGTGAACGGGAAGCCGGTGTGAGACCGGCGCGGCCCTCGCCACTGTGAACGGGATGCCGGCGGCCACCGCGAGGTCACTGGGCGTGCGCCTGGGAAGGCCGGCCGCCGGAGCGTCACCCGTCAGCCAGGAGACCGGCCACGGCACCGCAACGACCCGTCCACGAGGTGCTGGAAGGCGGTCCCGATGCGCGTGCGCGCTGTACGGTCCCCTCTGTCCTGGCTCGCTGCCGTCCTGGCCGCGGGTCTCCTTCTCGCCGGCTGCTCCGGCCCGGCCCGGAGCTCGGCCGCGCCCGCGGCCGGCATCACGAACTGCGGCGTGACGGTGCCCACGGGCACGCCGCCGGCGCGGATCTTCGCGGCGTTCCACAACGGGGTCGAGGCCGTGTACGCGCTCGGCGCCGGCGACCGGCTCGTCGGCGCGGCGTATCTCGACAATCCGCTGCTGCCGGACTATGCCGCGCGGTTCCACCCGGACCTCAAGAAGCCCGCGTACTACCCCGAGGAATACCCGAGCCGCGAGGAGGTGCTGCGGCTCGACCCGGACTTCGTCGTCTCCGGTTTCACCGGCGCGTTCACCGCCGAAGGGCTCGGCACCCGCGCCGAGCTCGACCGGATCGGCATCGGGTCGTACCTGTTCAGCCAGTACTGCCCGTCCGCCGACGGCAAGGACCAGAAGGACCTGGCCGCCAACGACGTCTCGCTCGACAGCGTCTACGGCGACCTCACGAACCTCGGCGTGGTCCTCGGCAAGACGGCCGAGGCGCGAGCGCTCGTCGAGAAGATGAAGAAGACGGTCGCGGACACGGAGAGCAAGCTCGCGGGCGTGTCGCGGCCGAGCGTCGCCATGCTCAACCGGCCCGGCGGCGGCGAGCTGCGCGTCTTCGGCACCGGCGACGTGGCCACCACGATCATCGAGAAGGCCGGCGGTACGCAGGCGTTCGGCGACGTCGCGGGCCGGCTCACCCGGATCGGCACCGAGGAACTGATCAAACGCCGCCCCGACGTCATCGTGGTGCCCGCCTGCTGCGGCGCCGACGTCGGCCCCGGCGGCGCGCAGAGCGTCATCGACGGGCTGAAGTCCGACCCGGCGCTCGCCAACGTGCCGGCCGTGCGCGACAACCGCGTCTACGCGGTCACCTTCGCCGAGGTCACGCCCGGTGTGCGCAACGCCGATGCGGTCGCGAGCCTGGCGAAACTGCTGCACCCGGAGCGGTTCTGAGCCGCCGCGCCCTGGGCCTCGTCGCGGCCGTCGCTCTGCTGGCGGCGGCCGCGCTGGTGTCCGTGCTCGTCGGCACTCAGACCATCGGGGTACGGGCGGCGCTCGGCACCTGGCTGCACCCGGACGGCTCGGACGCGCAGCGCATCGTGGCATACCTGCGCGTCCCGCGGACCCTGGTCGGCATCCTGGCCGGGGCGGCGCTCGGCGTCGCCGGGGGACTGCTCCAGGGCGTGACCCGCAACGCGCTGGCCGGCCCGGAGGTGCTCGGCGTCAACGCGGGCGCCGCGCTCGCCGTGGTGCTCGGCATCGCCGTGTTCGGCGTGCACACGTTCGGCGGCTGGGTGTGGTTCTCGTTCGCCGGGGCGGCGCTGGCCGGGGCCGGCGTCTACACGCTCGGCTCGCTGGGGCGCGGCGGCGCGACCCCTGTGAAGCTGGCCCTGGCCGGGGCGGCGGCGACCGCGCTGCTCGGCGGGCTGACCACGGCGCTCACGCTGCTCGACATCAACACGTTCACCGCCTACCGCTACTGGTCGGTGGGGGCGCTGACCTCGGCGGACGCGGCGGTCATCCGCACGGCGCTGCCGTTTCTGGCCGTGGGCGCGGTGCTGGCGGTGGCCTCGGCGCGGGCGCTCGACGCGTTCGCGCTCGGCGACGACATGGCCCGCTCGCTCGGGCAGGGCCTGGCCGCGGGGCGGGCCACCGCGGCGCTCGGGGTCGTGGTGCTCGCGGGCACGGCGGTGGCGCTGGCCGGGCCGATCGCCTTCGTCGGGCTGACCGTGCCGCACATGGCGCGGGCGATCGCCGGTCCCGCGCACCGGTGGCTGCTGCCGTACTCGGCGGTGATCGCCCCGATCGTGCTGCTCGCCGCCGACGTGCTCGGCCGCGTGATCGCGCGGCCCCAGGAGGTGCAGGCCGGGATCGTGACGGCGATCGCCGGGGCGCCGTTCTTCGTCGCGCTGGTGCGCCGGCGCGGGCTGGCCTCGCTTTGAGAGCGGATTCGCGCGCCGTGGTTGCCACGGTCGCCGCCCTCCTCGTGGCCCTGGCGGCGATGATCGTGTCGCTCGGCGTGGGCGACTTCCCGATGCCGCTGTCCGACGTGCTGACGGTGCTGCTCGGCGGGCAGGGATCGACCCGGCGCAGCGCGTACGTCGTGCTCGACCTGCGGCTGCCGCGGGCGCTCGGCGCGCTCGCGGTCGGTGCGGCGTTCGGGCTCTCCGGAGCGATCGTGCAGCGGGTCGTGCGCAACCCCCTGGCCAGCCCCGACGTGGTGGGCATCAACGCGGGCGCCGCGGTGGTGGCGGTCTTCCTGGTCGTCGTGCTCGGCGCGGGCCCGCACGCGGTGGCGCTCGGCGCGCTCGCCGGGGCGGTGGCGACGGCGGCGGCGATCTACCTGCTGTCGCGCCGCCGCGGGGTGACCGGCTATCGGCTCGTGCTGGTCGGCATCGGGGTCACCGCGATGCTCAGCTCGGTGACCGCGTACCTGCTGAACATCGCGAACATCTACACCGCCGAGCAGGCCGCCATCTGGCTCTCCGGCAGCCTGGCGGGGCGTACGTGGGCGCAGGTCGTGCCCGTCCTGATCGCGCTCGCGGTGCTGCTGCCGGTGGCGTTGCGGCTGGCCGGGCCGCTGCGTGCCCTGGAGCTCGGCGACGACCTGGCGCGGGCCCTGGGCACCCGCGCCGAACACGCGCGGGCCGGCCTGCTGCTGACCGCGGTGGCGCTGGCGGCGGTGGCGACGGCGGCGGCCGGGCCGATCGCCTTCGTCGCGCTGGCGGCGCCCCAGATCGCCCGTCGCCTCGTACGCGAACGTGGTCTTGCCCTTGTCACGTCGGCGGCCGTCGGCGCCGCGCTGCTGGCGGTCGCCGACCTCGCCGCCCGCCGCCTGCTCGCGCCGGTCGAGCTGCCGGTCGGGGTGCTCACGACGGTGCTCGGCGCGCCCCTGCTCGTCTGGCTGCTGGCCAGAGCCAACCATGTCGGGAGGACCGGATGAGTGTGTTGCGCGCGGCCGGGCTCGGCCTCGGCTACGAGGGACGCCCGGTGGTCGCCGGCCTCGACCTCACCGTGGCGCCGGGCCGCATCACCGCGGTCGTCGGCCCGAACGCCTGCGGCAAGTCGACGCTGCTGCGCGGGCTGGCCCGGCTGCTGCGCCCCACGGCGGGAACGGTGCTGCTCGACGGCCGCGACATCCACCGGCTCTCCACCCGCGAGGTGGCGGCGCGCGTCGGGATGCTGCCGCAGCAGCCGACCGCCCCCGACGGCATCACGGTCGCCGACCTGGTGGCCCGCGGCCGGCACCCCCATCAACGGTGGCTGCGCCAGTGGTCGGCCGAGGACGAGAACGCCGTCGCCGCCGCGATGGTGGCCACCGGCGTGACGGACCTCGCCACGAGACCGGTCGACGAGCTCTCCGGCGGCCAGCGGCAACGGGTGTGGATCGCGCTGGTGCTGGCCCAGGAGACCGGCCTGCTGCTGCTCGACGAGCCGACCACCTTCCTCGACCTCGCCCACCAGCTGGAGGTGCTCGACCTCCTCCAGGACCTCAACACGGCCGGCCGTACGGTGGTCGCCGTGCTCCACGACCTCAACATGGCCTGCCGCTACGCCCACGAGATCATCGCCATGCGCGACGGCGCGGTCCTGGCCCAGGGCCCACCGGCGTCGGTCGTGGACGCCACCATGGTCGAGAAGGTCTTCGGGGTCCGGGCCCGCGTCATCACCGACCCGACGACCGGAACCCCGCTGGTGCTGCCCGAGCCGCGGCCACGCCCGTGACCCTCCTCTCTGGTGCCGTTTTGTGGTGTGGGCCGTGACCGTTGCCGAGGTGCTGGTCCTGCTCGGCGGCGGCATGGTGGCCGGCACGATCAACGCGGTCGCCGGCGGCGGCTCGCTGATCACGTTCCCGCTGCTGGTCGCCCTGGGCCTGCCCGGCGTGGCCGCGAACGTCAGCAACGCGCTGTCGGTCGCGCCCGGCTACGCCGCCAGCGCCCTCGCCGGCCGTGCCGACCTGGCCGGCCAGGCCCGCCGCGTCCGCTCGATCATCCCGACGATCGTCGTCGGCACCCTCTGCGGCAGCTCGCTGCTGCTGTTCACGCCGCGCTCGGTCTTCGACTTCGTGGTGCCGTTCCTGCTCCTGGCGGCCGCCGCGATGATGGCCTTCCAGACCAGACTGCGCGCCCTGGCACGCCTGGGCGGCGGCGCCGCACCGCCCGAGCGGCGCGACCACTCGGCCCTGTTCGTGCAGCTCGCCGTCTTCTTCTGCGGCGTCTACGGCGGCTATTTCAACGCCGCCATGGGCCTGCTGCTGATCGCCGCGCTCTCCCTGGTCCTCGACGAGACGCTGCGCCGCATCAGCGCCCTGAAGAACGTCTTCTCCGCCGTCGTCGGCATCACCACGGTGCTGACCTACAGCGTCTTCGGCCCGGTCAACTGGGCGACCGTCGCCGTCCTGGCCCCGGCCACCATGCTCGGCGGCATCCTGGGCGCCCGTGTCGCCCAGCGCCTGCCGGCCGAGGCGCTGCGGTGGACGATCGTCGCCTTCACCACCGCCGTAGCGGCGATCCTGCTCATCACGTGACGCGCCGACAGGCAGACAGAACGTTCGTTCTCGCGACGGCCGGGGGACGGAGCGTTCCCGCCACGCTGCCGGCAGACAGAGCTGTGGGTTCTCAGTGGATCTGATCCGTCCGGGTCTTCCGTGGTGGTCGTCGTCTGCGGGGGATTGAGCGGGGCTCGGTGGCCGGGAAGGCGGTGTTGCTCTTGGCGAGGATTCCCGCGGTGGCGAGGAGGCAGAGGGCGCCGATGGCAGTCATGACTGGCGGGTAATGGCCGGTGGCGGTGTAGAGGGCGGCGGCGCCGAGCGGGGCGATCGCTTTGGCGACGGTGACCGGCGTGGTCAGGGCGCCGGCGATGCTGGCGTAGGCGGTGGTGCCGTAGCGGTCGGCGAGCAGGGTGGGGCCGGCGAGACTGGCCACGCCGAATCCGATGCCGAACGCGGTGACGCCGGCGATCGCGCCGAGCCGGCTGGCGCCGGCCAAGGGCAGGAAGAACGCCGCAGCCGCTTGGATGGTGAAGACGACGGCGACGACGGCGGGCAAGGCGACGCGGCGCTGGGCGGCGGTGAGTACGAGGCGGCCGGTGACCGATAGGACGCCGAGCAGGCCGGCGATCGTCGCGGCGAAGGTGGCGGGATGCCCGGCGGTGGTGAGGAATCCGGCGAGGTGGACGGTCATGGTGCTCATGGCGGCGGCATGCGCGACGAAGGCGATGGCCAGGCACCAGAACCGGGCGTCGCGGGTGGCCACGCGGACCAGTGCCCGCCGTCGTGCCGGTGTGGACCGCAGGGTCGCGGGCTGGCGTGGCGGGCGGCGTATGGCGCCGGCGTGCAGCGGTACGGCGATCAGGCCGTAGCCGGCGGCGAGTGTCAGGAGGGTGGTGCGCCAGCCGTAGTGGTCGTTGAGCAGGCCGGTCAGGGGCATGAAGATGGTGCTGGCGAACCCGGCGACCACGATCATCGTGAGCAGCGCCCGGGGTCGCCGGGCGGTGTCGAACCACGAGACGATCACGGCGGTGGCGGCGTCGTAGAGGGCCATGGCCATGGCGGCCCCTAGGCCGGCGAAGACGAGGTAGAGCTGCCACAGGGTGTGGACTTGGGACCAGGCGGCCAGCAGCAGGCTGCCGCTGATCGCGCCGGTGGTCATCAGGGCCCGGCCGCCGTGCTGGTCGAGCCACCGGCCGACCGGGACGGCCATGGCGGCCCAGGCGAGTATGGCGATGGTGAGCGCTCCGGTGACGGCTGCCGGGGTGGTGTGCAGGTCGACGGCGATCGGGTGGAGCAGGACGGCGAAGCTGTAGTAGAGGCAGCCGTACCCGATGGTCTGGGTGATCGCGAGGACCGCGACGATCCGCCGGCCGGCCGGGTGGCCGGCCGGCGGGGCCGCGGAGGCTTTCACGGGCGGGGGTCAGGAGCAGCAGCCGCCGGCCTGCTCGTTCGGGCTGTCGGACACGTCGATCACGGTGAGCGGGGCGCGCAGCAGGCCGCCGGTGACGCCGGTCGCGAGCCCGACGGCGACCGGCTCGCGGGTCGCGGCGGGCGTGCCGCAGCAACCGCCCCCGGCGGCGATGGTGTCGTCGCCGAGGACCGGGTTGCTGTTGCAGACGCCGGTCTCGGGCAGGTCGAGCTGGACGTCGCGGGCGGCTTCCCAGTCCCCGTCCAGGGCGGCGGCTACCGAGCGGGCCTGTTCGTAGCCGGTGGCGAGCAGGAAGGTCGGGGCGCGGCCGTAGGACTTGACGCCGATCGCGTAGTAGCCCGGCTCGGGATGGGTGAGCTCGTCAGCGCCGTGCGGCGGGACGGTGCCGCAGGAGTGTTCGTTGGGGTCGATCAGCGGTGCGAGCGCTCGGGTCGAGCCCATGATCGGGTCGAGGTCGAGGCGCAGTTCGGAGCTGATCGTGTGGTCGGGCCGGAAGCCGGTCGCCGACACGATCCGGTCCACGGTGACGCTGCGGGTGCCGTCGGACACCTCGATGCCGTCGGCCGCGGTGGTGAGGCGCCGGATGCCGAAGCCCGTGAGCAGGATGATCGCCCCGGACTCGACGTACGCGCGCAGGCGGCTGCCCAGTGCGCCGCGGGCGGGTAGGGCATCGTCGCTCTCGCCGCCGTACGTGCGCGCCGGGCTGCTCGAGCGGATGGCCCAGGTGACCGTGGTGCCCGGTTCCTGTTCGGCGAGCTCGGCGAGGGTCAGCAGGGTGTTGGCGGCCGAGTGCCCGGCGCCGGCAACCAGCGTGCGGCGGCCGGCGAACTGGGCCCGGTCGCGGCCGGCGACGTCCGGCAGCGCCCTGGTGACGTGGGCCGTGGCGGTGTCTTCGCCGTGTGCGGGGATGCCCGAGGCGCCGAGCACGTTCGGGGTTCTCCAGGTGCCGGAGGCGTCGATGACGGCGCGGGCCAGGATGTCATCGCCGTGGTGCAGGCGGATCAGGAACGGGGTGTCCGCGCGGCCTGCGGTGCGCAGCCGGTCGAGCCCCGACCGGGTGATCGCGGTGACTCGGGCGCCGTAGCGGAGGTGCGGGCGCAGGGCGGGCAGGTCGGCGAGGGGCTGGAGGTAGTCGTCGGCGAGCTGCGCGCCGGTGGGCAGCCGGTCGTCGTCGGGGCGGTTCCAGCCGGCGTCGGCGAGCAGCTTGGCGGCGGCGGTGTCGATGTTGTACCGCCAGGGCGAGAACAGCCGTACATGCCCCCATTCGCGGATCGCGGCGGCGGGACGGTCACCGGCTTCCAGGACAACGAACGGCAGGCCGCGCTCGGCGAGGTGGGCGGCGGCGGCCAGGCCGACAGGGCCGGCGCCGATGATGACGACGGGCAGGTGGTCGAGCGGGGTGGTCACGGAGGGTCTCCAGGTCAGTCGATGTTCGGGTTGCGGCGTTCGATCAACGCGGCGAGCAGCGCCCGGCCGACGCCCAGGCCGCGGGCGGCGGGGTCGACGTAGACCGAGTGCTTCACCACACCGGCGTAGACGGCGCGGCCGGAGACGGCCGAGACGGCGACCCAGCCGAGCACCGTGTCGTGCTCGTCGACCGCGACGAGGCGATGGCCGGGCAGTTTGCCGGCGTCGAAGGCCGGCCAGGCCGGGGCGGTGTGCTCGAAGCTGGCGTTCCCGCCGTCCATCCCGGCCTGGTAGATGGCCAGGACCGCGGGCGCGCGGACGGAAAACAGTCGATGCAGTTCGTGTTGATCCGGTGGTGCCGGGCGTTGCCGACGGCCTCGACCAGCACGAACCGGACCTCGGTGAGGATCTTCAAGTGCTGCGAGACGGTGGACTGCGCCAGGCCGGCCGCGGCGACGATCTCGCCCACCGGCATCGGCCGTCCCTGCCGGGCCAGGTACTCCACGATCTGGACGCGCGAGGGATCCGCGAGGGCCCGGAACCAGGACGCGTACGTTTCCGCGGTGCCCCGGTCGAGCAGCCCCCGTACCGCAAGTCACTCATCGCCGCCTCCTTGAAGATCAATCGTCGATGATTTCGACACCCATCGGATTCGATGACCGTCGAAGCGACGGTTGCACACGGTTTCGATAGATGTCAAGCTCGACGTGTGTCGAAATCAGAAGGCTCCGTCGCCGAGGCCGCCCCCACGTCGGAGCGGCAGTGCTGCCCGCCCATCGCGCAGCAGCGGGTCGATGCCGCCACCGCGGCCGACCTGGCGATCGCGTTCAAGGCGCTCGGCGACCCCGTCCGGCTCCAGCTGATGTCGATGATCGCCTCAGCGCCAGGCGGCGAGATCTGCGTCTGCGACCTCACCCCGGCCTTCGAGATCTCCGGCTCGACGATCTCGCACCACCTCAAGACCCTGCGCGAGGCCGGCCTGGTCGACGCCCGGCGACGCGCCAGCTGGGTCTACTACAGGCCCCGCCCGGCCCTGATGCGCCAACTGTCAGCCCTGCTCGACCCGGGCGCCTGATCTCGCTCCGCCTCCGCGCCGGCGCGCCGCCAACTGGCGGCGGCCTGGCCCCTGTCCGCTTCGTCTGACACCGTGCCCAGCTGTCGGGCAGCGCGACGCCCACCCGGCCCGGGGGCACAGCGCCCTCCATCGCTCGCCCCGACCGGGTCCACCGGCTGCACGCGTTCTGGGGCCAGGCGGCGCAGCGGGCCATCAGCGTCTCCCGGCCCGGCAGACGCAACGATCTTGACGCTGGCGATAAAGCTCAGCGATAATTGACTCAATGAAGGCTGATAGTTCTCTGCTGGTGCGGGCGCGGATCCATGCCGCGCTCGGCGATCCCGCCCGGCTGGCGATCGTCGACATCCTCAGCCTGGGCGATGCGTCGCCCGGCGAGATCGGCGCCGAGCTGGGCATGCCGACCAACCTGGTGGCACACCACGTCAAAGTGCTGCAAGAGGCGGGCCTGGTCACGCGGACCCGCTCGGAGGGCGACCGCCGTCGCACGTATCTGCGGCTCGAACCGCAGGCGCTGGCCATGCTCGCCGCACCTCGGTTGCCGGCCGGTGAGCGGGTGGTGTTCGTGTGCACCCGCAACTCCGCTCGCTCGCAGCTCGCGGCCGCGTTGTGGCGCGACCGGATCGGCGGGCCGGTCGCCTCGGCCGGGACCCGGCCCGCCGCCCGGGTCCATCCCCGAGCGGTCGCGGTCGCGCACCGGCACGGCCTCGCGCTCGACCCGGCCGGCACCGCGCACGTCGACGAGGTGGTTCATGCCGGAGACCTGGTCATCGCGGTCTGCGACAACGCCCACGAGGACATGACCGGCCCCGCCCGGCCGCGGCTGCACTGGTCGGTGCCCGACCCGGCCCGCCTCGACACCGACGACGCGTTCGAAACGGCCTACACCGAGCTGGCCGGGCGCATCGAGCGCATCGCACCGGCCCTCGACGGCATCGAGGCCGCCTGACATGGACCCGGTCGCCCTGCCCCGTCGGCTGCTCGCCGAGTTCCTCGGCACCGCGCTGCTGGTCACCGCCGTCGTCGGCTCCGGCATCATGGCGTCGAGGCTGTCCCCGGACGATGTCGGCCTGCAGCTGCTCGAGAACTCGATCGCGACTGCCTTCGCGCTGGGCGCGCTGATTCTGACCTTCGGCCCGATCTCCGGCGCCCACTTCAACCCGGTCGTCTCCGCCGCCGACTGGTTCCTCGGCCGCCGTACCCGCACCGGCCTGACCGCCACCGACCTGGCCGGCTACACCGTCGCCCAGATCGCGGGGGCGATCGGCGGCTCGATCCTGGCCAATCTCATGTTCGGCCTCGACGCGGTAAGCATCTCCCGCAACCAGCGCGCCGCCGGGCACCTGTGGCTCGGTGAGGTCGTCGCCACCACCGGCCTGCTCCTGCTCATCGTCGCCCTGGCCCGCTCCGGCCGCGCCTCAGCCGCCCCCGCCGCCGTGGGCGCGTACATCGGCGCCGCCTACTGGTTCACGTCGTCCACCAGCTTCGCCAACCCCGCGGTCACGATCGGCCGCGCCTTCACCGACACGTTCGCCGGCATCGCCCCGTCATCCGTGCCGGCCTACATCGCCGCCCAGCTCGCCGGCCTGCTCGCCGCAACCGGCCTGCTGCTCGTGCTGTATCCACACGCCGGCGCCGCCTCGGGCGACGTCGTCGTCCACCATCCGGCGCCCCGCTCGGAGGAGACCCGATGAAGCCCAGCGTCCTGTTCGTCTGCGTCCACAACGCCGGCCGATCCCAGATGGCCGCCGGCTGGCTGCGGCACCTCGCCGGCGACGCCGTCGATGTTCGCTCTGCCGGCTCCGAACCGGCCGACCAGATCAACCCGGCCGCCGTCGAGGCCATGCGCGAGGTCGGCATCGACATCACCGAGCAGACCCCGAAGAAGCTCGACTACGACACCGCTCAGCACTCCGACGTCATCATCACCATGGGCTGCGGTGACGCCTGTCCCGTCTTCCCCGGCAAACGCTACGAGGACTGGAAGCTCGACGACCCGGCCGGACTCGGCGTCGCCGCCGTACGCCCGATCCGTGACGAGATCAAGGCCCGCATCGAAGCGCTGCTGGCCGACCTGGTCCCGGCCGATCGTTCGTAAGAGTGGCCAAGCCCTTCGCCGAGCGCTGCCATCCTCACGCGCAGTGGCGCTCGAGTTGATGCGCCCAGTCCGCCCGTCTATCCGCATTCGCGGGCAGCGTCACCGGCGGCCATGTGGGCTTTGAATCGTGGCTGGAACGCGACCAGCTGATACTGCGATCGGGTGCACAGGCGTCGGCGCCAGACCCATCATCCGAGACGCGGTCGCCCGTTCCGCGTGTATGACGTGTCATGTATCTTCGTTGAGGTGGGCACGCAACGACTCCATGACCTCGGCCAGCGCTTCCAGCTGCGCCGCCGTCAGGGCGTCCGCGAAGAGCCTCCGCACCGCCAGCGAATGGGCCTTCGCCGCGCGCAGGAAGATCTCCCGGCCCTCCGGGGTGAGGTGGACCTCCGAGCCCCGGCTGTCCGCCCGGTGGGCCTGGCGGCGGATCAGCCCCCGGCGTTCCATGCGGCCCAGGTGGTGCGACAGGCGGCTCTGCTCCCAGCCGATCAGGTCGGCGAGCTCCGTGGAGCGGACCGGCTCGTCGCCGCGCTCGTGCAGCGTGACCAGCACCGGATAGTCGCTGCCGGACAGTCCGCTGTCGGCCGTCAGCCGGCGGTCGGAGCGGTGGCGCAGCAGCGCCGTGGTCTCGATCAAGGCGCGCCAGGCCCGCAGTTCCAGGGGGTCGAGGCTTCCGTCCACCGCCTGAAGTTAACAATCCACCAGGGAAAGGACCGCGCCAGGTGACCGTCGAGGAGCTCATGCGAGCGAACCTGCTGGACGTCTTCAACGAGCGTGACCCCGAGCGGCGGCGCGCGGCGATCGAGCGCGTCTACACCGAGGGGGTGCGGTTCTCCGATCCGGACGAGACGGTGGTCGGCTACGACGCGCTCGACGCCAAGGCGCGGAAGATCCTCGACGAGGCGCCCGGCTTCGTCTTCGCGCCGGCGGGCCCGATCAGGGTGGTGCAGGATCTCGGTTACCTGGCGTGGCACTTCGGGCCCGAGGGGCAGCCGCCCGTGGTGAGCGGCACCGACATCGCGCTCGTCGAGGGCGGCCGCATCGCGAGCGTCTACACCTTGCTCGGCTGAGGTTCGCGCCGCGCCGACGGGGTACGCCCTCCGCATGGTCCAGGTGGCGGTGGCCGGGGCGGGCATCATCGGCGCCGGGCTGTGCGCTGGACGAGCTGACCGTCGCCCAGGCGGCCGAGCGGGAGCCGCGGCTGCGGATCCCCGGCGGCGCGCACATCGTGTTCTTTCCCGCAGGGGCCTTTGTGTACGGCGATGAGGCCGTCGCCGCGTCTGCTGGAACCGCTGGGCGCCACGGTGCCGCTCGTCGACCCGGGCGCGCCGGGCTCGGCCGCGCCGTGCCTGGTGACGAGGACGGCCGGGGCGGTGCCCGTCGGCCGGGTGGTCAACGCGCCGGGGCTCAGCCTGCGGCCCGTGCGTGGCGGCGTGCAGCTGGAGGGTCCCGGTGCTCTCCGCCGGTCGCCGATCTCGATCCCTACCCGGCCCGGGCGGTTCGCCGAGTCCGTGACCTGACGGATCGGTGTCGATCAGAGGCTCGCTTTTGTACGCTGCGCGGCAGAGGCCCGGCAGGGGGAGCGGCCATGGCGAGGACCTACTACCGGGGCCCGGACGCCGTCGTCACGAGCGATCGTTTCGTGTGGCTGGCGCAGCCGGAATGCACCTTCGCGCTTCGGGAGCTGCATCGGGCCGGCGTGGTGCGGGCGGCGCCGTCGGCTTCGGCCGGGGTGCGGGCGGTCGTGGCGGCGAGCCTGGTGGCTGCGGTGGCTGCCGTGGGGGTGGCCGTGGCGGTGCGGGCCACCTGGATGTGGGCCGTGGCGGGGGCCGTCGTGGTGGTCGCCGCCGGCGTCGGCTGGGGCGGGTGGCGCAGGCGTGCGCACCGGTGGGAGATCCACGCCTCGTACCGAGGAGCCGACGTCGTCGTCTACGCCAGCGCGGACGAGCGGGTGTTCCATCAGGTGGCCCGGGCCCTCGGCCGGTCGATCGAGAGCCAGTCGGCGCGGTGAGCGTCAGGCCGGCGCCGGCGGCTCGAGCAGCGCCAGCCACCGGGTGAGGATGGCTTCGAGCTGCTCGGCGTCGGCGGGGGAGAGCTCGTCGAGCAGGCGTCGCTCGTTGCGCATGTGGTCGGTGAAGGCGCGGTCGATCAGCTCGCGGCCCGCTTCCGTGAGGGCGACGACGCGGCCCCGGCCGTCGGTGGCGCTGGGGCGGCGGGCGACCAGGCCGTCGCGTTCGAGACGGTCGAGGCGCTTGGTCATGGCGCCGGTGGTGACCATGGTGTGCGCGGCCAGTTCGCCGGGGGCGCGCTCGAAGGGCTCGCCGGAGCGGCGCAGGGTGGCGAGCACGTCGAACTCGCCCTCGCCCAGCCCGTACCGCCGGTAGACGACCTGGAGCTGCTCGGTGAGGTGGCCGGCGACCCGGTGGAGGCGGCCGATCACCCCCTGCGGGCTGACGTCGAGGTCGGGCCGCTCCCGGCTCCAGGCCCGCTGGATGCGCGCGACGTGATCGAGTTCGACGTTATCTTCCATGGAAGCTACTATACCTTCCGTGGAAGCTACTTGGCGATGGACGGTCATCACGGCGCTCGCGCCGATCACCTGGGGAACGACCTACTTCGTCACCCACCGGTTCCTGCCGGCCGACTACCCACTGTACGGTGCGGCCCTGCGCGCTCTGCCGGCCGGGCTCCTGCTGCTGCTCGTGCGCCGCAAGCTGCCCACCGGATCGTGGTGGTGGAGGTCGCTGGTGCTCGGCACGCTCACCATGGGCGCGTTCTTCGCCCTCGTCTACCTGGCCGCCCAGACCCTGCCGACCAGCATCGCCTCGACCATCATGGCCACCTCGCCGGTCGTGCTGATGCTCTTCGCCTGGGCCGCCCTCGCCGAGCGCCCACGGGCGCCCCACCTGGCCGGCGCCGTCATCGGCGTCGCCGGCGTCTGCCTGATGCTGCTCACCGGCCCGGTCGCCGTCGACGCCCGCGGCGTGCTCGCCTCGGTCTCGGCGATGGTCATGTCCTCGTTCGGCTACATCCTGGCGAAGAAGTGGAGCTCGGACGTCGACGTCTTCTCCCTGACGTCGTGGCAGCTCATCGCCGGCGGCCTGATGCTGGTCCCGGCCGCCGTGCTGCTGGAGGGCGCCCCGCCCGCCCTCGACACCCCGGCGCTGCTCGGCTTCGGCTACATCACGGTGGTGGCGACCGCGGTCGCCTTCGCCGCCTGGTTCACCGGCCTGCGCCACCTCAGCGCCGGCACGGTCGGCCTCGCCGGCCTTCTCAACCCGGTGACCGGCGTCCTGCTCGGCACGGCCGTCGCCCACGAGACGCTCTCCGTCCAGCAGATCGGCGGCCTGATCCTGGTCTTCCTCGGCGTCCTGCTGGGCCAGCCCCTGTTGCGGAATTTCCGGGCCGGTCGCGCCGTTTGGCGGATGCGCTCGCAACGAGGGGAGACAATGCGGCATGAGTACGGTGAACCTGACCAAGGAGTCGTTCCAGCAGACGGTGACCGGCGACGGGATCGTGCTGGTCGACTGGTGGGCTGAGTGGTGCGCGCCGTGCCGGAGCTTCGCGCCGGTGTTCGAGAGGGCCAGTGAGCAGCACCCGGACATGGTCTTCGCCAAGGTGGACACCGAGGCGGAGGAGCGGCTGTCGGCGATCGCCGGGATCTCGTCGATTCCGACGTTGATGGTGTTCCGGGACGGGGTCATGGTCTATTCCGAGCCGGGGGCGCTGCCGGCGGCGTCGCTCGAAAAGGTCATCACGGCCGTTGAGGAGCTCGACATGGACGAGGTGCGGGCGAAGCTCGGCGCTTGATCGGGCGGGCGGGCTCGCACAGACTGGGCCCGTGCCCACCGTGCTCGGCGTCGACATCGGGACCACCAACACCAAGGTCGCCCTGGTCGACGTGGGAGCGCGGCCGCGGGTCCGCGCGCTCGCCGCGGCGCCCACGCCCGAGCCGGGCGCGCTCAAAGGCGTGCTGCTCGATCTGATCGGGCGGGTCCTGCGGGACGAGTCGCCGGAGGCCGTCGGCATCGCCTCCATGGCCGAGACCGGCGTGCCGCTCGGCGCCGGGGGAGACCCGCGAGGGCCGTGGCTGCGCTGGAACGACCAGGGCGCGGGCGCGGCGGCCGAGGCCCTGGCGCGGCGGCTCGGGCGGGAGCGGCTGATCGGCGCGACCGGCGTGCGGCCCAGCGCCAAGGTGCCGCTGGCGAAGCTGGCGTGGCTGCGCGACCGGGGCCGCGCGGTGGATCGCTGGGCGGGCGTGGCCGACCTCGGCTGCCATCTGATGACCGGCCGGCTCGCCACCGACCACACCCTCGCCGGTCGCAGCATGGCCTACCGCCTGCCGGGCGCGGGCGAAGCGCTCGCCACGACGTTCGACGCGGAGCTGCTGGCCGAGGTGGGCCTGCACCCGCGGCAGCTGCCGGACGTGGTGGCCCCGGGCTCGGTCGCCGGCGTGGTGAGCGATCCCGCGTTCGTGGCGAGCGGCCTGCGGCACGGGACGCCGGTCGTGGTGGCGGGGCACGATCACCAGGTGGGCGCGTACGCCTGCGGGGTGCGCGAGCCGGGCGACGTGGCCGACTCGGTCGGCACCGCCGAGGCCGTCATGACGGTGGTGAGCGGAGTGCCGGATCCTGTAGCGGTGGGCCGGGCGGGCATGAGCTCCGTGGTCACGGTGGGCGGCACCCATCGTGCCGTCCTCGCCGGGTCGGCCGGCGCGGGCGCCACGGTCGCCTGGTGGCTCGACCACGAGGGCGACCACTTCGCGCGGGTGCCGCGGCTCGGCGACGCGCCGACCGGGGTGATCGTCCTGCCCTATCTCGCCGGCCGCCAGACGCCGGCGCCGGATCCGGCGGCCCGGCTGCGGGTGATCGGGCGCCGGCCGGAGCACGGTCCCGCCGAGCTGGCCAAGGCGCTGCTCGAAGGGCTCAGCCTCCAGACCCGCTGGATGCTCGCCGAGCAGGCCCGCCTGGCCGGCGAGGCCGCGGACCCGGTGGTCCATCTCTTCGGCGGTCCGGTCGCGGTCAACCCCTCGTGGGTACGGGTCAAAGCACGCGTCCTGCCCAGCGGGGTCCGCCTGGTCCGCGAGCCCGAGACGGTCGCCGTCGGCGCGGCTCTGCTGGCGGCGGTGCGAGCGGGCGGCGGGGAGGCGCCGGCGCTCGACGCCGAGCGGCTCACGGGCGGCGGCGCCGCATACGACGACATGATGGACAGGTTCGTCGCGGCGGCCGAGGGGAGAGCGGCATAAAGATCACCGAGGGCGACGGCACCTGGACCGTGACGGCCGCCGGCTATGTGCTCCAGGTGCGCGTGCCCACGCTCGAGGCGGTGCTCGCCGACCCGGACGGGCGGATCTGGTCGCGGCTGAGCCTGCTCGCCTCGGTCGACCGCGTCGACGTGCCGGACGACTCGTACGGCCGGCCGCAGGTCACCGTGCGCCGGGAACCGGTCGAGGTCGAGGTCACGATGGCGAGCGCGGCCTGGGCGTCCAAAAGCGTGGTGCTGCGCTGTCTCGAGGACCGGGTGGAGGTGCGGGCGCGGGTGCGCGGCGCGGGCGCGCTCGGCGAGGTGCGGCTGCTCGGCGGGCGGGCGACGCTGCTCGACGGCGCGTGTGGCACGTTCCGGTCGTCCATCGAGTACGCCACGGTCTTCGTGCCCACGCCCACCGAGCCGGTGCAGGTGGTGCGGCCCGCCGGCGTCGGCGCGTCGCTGGGCATCGTCGGGGACGCGTCCGCCGGGCGGCTGCACGGGGTGTTCTCGCCGCCGCCGCTGTGCTTCGTGTTCGGCCGTCCTACCGGGTGGCTCAGCGCCGCGCTGGTCGCCGACGTGGCGGCGCTGCGGTTTCCGGAGCTGCGCTACGACCCGCTGGACGGGGGCTTTCTGTTCTCCGTGGACTACGAGGGCCGTACCCGGGTCGACGGGCTCTTCGAGACGCCGGCAGTGGTGCTGCGGCGGGTGGACGACCCGTGGCAGGGGCTGACGCGCTACCGGGACGATCTCGGGGCGGCGGAGCCCGGGCGGGCCGCCTGGTGGGCCGAGCCGCTGTTCTGCGGATGGGGGGCGCAGTGCGCGGCCGCGCCGATTCCCGGGCAGCCGGGCTCGCACCCGTACCACCTGGACGAGCTCGGCCCGGCCGTGGTGCCGGCGGGTGTCGTGACGGCGTTCGAGATGTCAAGGCAGCGGCGGTACGACGAGTGGCTGGCCCGGCTCGCCGAGCACGGCGTGGTGCCGGGGACGGTGGTCGTCGACGATCGGTGGCAGCTCGCCTACGGCACCGCGGAGCCGGACGTCAGCCGCTGGCCGGACCTGCGCGCGTGGATCGCCGAGCGGCACGCGGCCGGGCAGCGGGTGCTGCTGTGGTGGAAGGCGTGGGACCCGGCGGGTCTGCCGGCCGGGGAGTGCGTGACCGATCCGGCCGGTACGCCGGTCGCCGCCGACCCGGGCAGCCCGGCCTACCGCGAGCGGCTCGCCGCGATCGTCGAACGGCTGCTCGGGCCCGGCGGCCTGGACGCGGACGGCTTCAAGATTGACTTCACCCAGCGGTCGCCGACCGGCCGGGGCCTGCTGCGGCCGGGCGCGGACCCGGGCGCGCCCTGGGGCATCGCGCTGCTGCACACCCTGCTGGCCACGATCCATCGGGCGGCGAAGCGGGCCAAGCCGGACGCGCTCGTGGTCACCCACACGCCGCATCCCGGCTTCGGCGACGTCACCGACATGATCCGGCTCAACGACATCCTCGAACGCGACCCGTCCGGCGCGGAGGTCCCGGCCGCCGGCCAACTGGCGTTCCGGCACGCGGTGGTGCGCGCCTGCCTGCCGCACCACCTGATCGACACCGACCAGTGGCCGATCGGCGACCGCGCCCAGTGGCGGGCCTACGTCGAGGCGCAGGCCCGGCTCGGGGTGCCGGCGCTCTACTACGCCGAGCGCCTCGACCGGTCCGGCGAGGAGCTGACCGCCGACGACCTGGCGCTCGTCGCGCGCACGTGGAAGGACTACCGGGAAGGGCGCCCGTAGCGGAGGGCGGCGGTGAGGATCGCCCGCGCCTCGGCGGTGAGCAGCCAGGGCGCCATGCCCTCCTCGGGAAGGAAGACGCCGGTCCGCGGCCCGGCGGCGGTGGTGCCGTCGGCGAGCCGGCTGCCGCGCGGGTAGTGGAAGAGGGCGGCGCGGTCGTCGTCGGACGGGCGGGCCACCACGTGGGCGTCCGGGCCGACCCCGGCAACGGTGATCCGGGAGCGGCCCCGGAAGACGGTGACCTCGCCGTCGAGGCCGGCGGCGAGCGGATCGGCCGGGTCGGTGACGCGGAGGCGGTCGCGCGAGAGGAGCACGGCGCTGGTCGTGGCGAGCCCGAGCGGGACGAAGCCCTGCCAGGCCACCAGCGGCGCCGGCGTGCGCGCGACGGCGGCCGTGGCGGCGGGGTCGGCCTGTCCCGTGACGACGACGAGCGCGGCCCGCATAGCCAGAACGAACGTTCTGTCTACCCCGGAGGGCTCGGCGGGTGGGTTGCCGGCGGGACACACGGCGTATCCCAAAGACTCCACCAACTCCGCGAGCACCTCGTCGCCCGCGGTGCGCTGATTGCCGGTCAGCACCAGCGCGATGGGGGAGCCGTGGGAAGCGGGCCCCTCGTCGCCCGCGGTGCGCCGATCGCCGGTCGGCACGCAAGGGGAGCCGTCCGGAGCGGGCGCCGGACCCGGCGGGGCGGTGCGGTCGAGCACGGCGCGGGCGAAGGGCGGCACGACCGACCGCAGCACGTCGGCGTAGTGCGTCTCCGCCGAGGTGAGCGCCGCGCGGGCTTCCCGCCGGCGCGCCTCCGTCGGCGCGGCCAGGAGGCGGGCCGCGGCGAGGCCGGCCTCCGCCATCGCCGCGCCCGCGTCGAGCCAGGGGCGCAACGGGGTGATCAGCCACCCCGGTTCGGCGGCGGCCCGGCAGCCCCGGGCCAGCTCTTCGAGGCGGCCGGTCATCTCGGCCAGGGCTTCCCGGCCGGCTGTCGCCACGCCCGAGTCGGTGCGGTCGAGGAGCGGCGTGCCCGAGGTCGTGCCGGCATCGGACGTGGCTGAGGTGCGGTCGAGGAGCGGCGTGCCCGAGGTCGTGCCGACATCGGACGTGGGTGAGGCGCCGTCGAGGAGCGGCGTGCCCGAGGTCGTGCCGGCATCGGACGTGGGTGAGGTGCCGCCGTGGACAGTGGCGGCAGGGTCGTGGGGCGTGCCGGATGCGGCCGCCTCGGTCATGGCGTCCCAGGAGGCGAGGGCGCGTTCGGCGGCGCGAGCCAGGGCTTTGTCCTGCACGGCGCTCGGCGGCCATGAGCTGTTGGCGCGCACGAACGGTGCCAGCGGGGCCGCGCCCGCGCCGGCGACCAGGCGCAACGCGCGTTCCGCCGACGCTTCGGGGTCGTAGCCGCCCGGGTCGGCCGCCCACGAGGCCACCGAGACCAGCGGGATGCGGGACGGCGCGGCCAGCTCCATCGGGTTGGCGAGCACGCCGGCCAGCGCCGACCCGGCCAGGTCGGTGGTGCGTCCGGTGAGCGGGCCGAGGAAGAGCCGGCTCGGGGCGAAGTCGTTGACCGGGAAGTTGTCCCACAGCACGACGCGGCGCCCGTACGACCGGGCTGCCTGATCGATCTCCTCCCGGGTCACCGTGCCGACGACCACGTCGCGGCCGGTCCAGGCGACGAGGGTGTCGGGCGGGGAGGTGCGGGCGAAGCCCCGGCGGTACGGCGTGGCGGACGTGCCCGCGTAGTCGGTCGGGCAGACCAGCAGCGGCCGGCCGGGGAAGGCGGCGGCGAACCGGGCGCAGGTCTCGCCGTGCGCGGCGCCGGAGCCCTCGGGACCGGGCCAGCGGGAGCGTTCGGCGGGGCGGGCGAGCTCGGCGGGCACGTCGTCGAAGAAGAGCGCGAACTCCTCGACGCCCGCGCCGGCGAGCTGGGCGGCCTTCGCGAGCAGGGCCCGGTGCTCGGCGTCGTCGGCGAAGCCCATGCTCAGGCCGGGGCTGATGGCGTACACGAAACGCACCCCGAGGCGGCGGCCGGTCGCGGCCAGCTCGGCGAGCCGCCTCAGCTCCGCCGCCGGATAGAGGGAGCGCCACCGGACGCGGTGATGCGGGTCGTCCTTCGGCGCGTACACGAAAGTGTCGAAACCGGCCTCGGCGGAGAACTCCAGGTGGGCGAGGCGGTCGGCGTGCGACCAGGGCGGCCCGTAGAAGCCCTCCACGGTGCCGGACATCGTTGTGGGAACGATATCAGAAGCGTTCACCTCGCAGTGTCCTCTGTGGAAGTGCTTCTCTTCTCCTGAGAAAGTGGGATCGATACCATCGCGGAATGCCACCCCTCGCCGAGATCGCGCCCGGCGTCTTCCGGGTTGCCGACACCTGCAACGTCTACGTCATCCGCGACCCGGGTGGAAGCCGCACCGCCGTGGCGGTCGACTTCGGATCGGGTCGCGCCTTCGAGCACCTGGCCGCCATGGGCGTCGACCGGATCACCGACGTCCTGATGACCCACCACCACCGTGACCAGGCGCAGGGCCTCGCCTGGGCGGTCGCCGAGGGTGTGCGCGTGCACGTGCCGGCCGCCGAGCGCGAGCTCTTCGACGACGTCGAGGAGATGTGGCAGGGCCGCACCCTGCGCAACGACTACAACCTGCGGCAGGACCGGTTCTCGCTGCTGGAGCCGGTGCCGGTGCACGACGTGGTGCCCGAGTACCGGCGCCGCACGTACGCGGGAACGAGCGTGACCGTGCTGCCCACGCCGGGGCACACCACGGGCTCCACGACGTACGTGATCGAGCGCGCGGGGCGGCGGATCGCGTTCACCGGCGACCTGATCTACGCGCCCGGCAAGGTCTGGTCGCTGGCGGCCACCCAGTGGTCGTACGTCGAGAACGAGGGCCCGGCGATGACCGTGCTGAGCTGCCTCACGCTGGCCGGGCACGACCTCGACCAGCTGCTGCCGTCGCACGGCGAGCCGATCGAGGCGCCCGCGGAGGCCCTGCTCCTGCTCGCCCGGCGGATGAACGCGTACGTGGACTCGCGCCGCCCGTACCCCTGGGATCTGGCGGACTGGCTCGAGAACCCGTTCCTGCCGCTCACCGAGCACCTGCTGCAGAACCGCACCGGCAGCGCGTGCAGCTACGCGCTGCTCTCGCGGACCGGCGCGGCCCTGCTGATCGACTACGGGTACGACATGCAGACCGGCCTGCCGCCCGGCGGCGACCGTGCCTCCCGGCGGCCGTGGCTGGGCTCGCTGCCGGCGCTGCGCAGGCGGTACGGGGTGACGGCCGTCGAGGTGGCGCTGCCGACCCACTACCACGACGACCACGTGGCCGGGATGAACCTGCTCCGCGAGGTCGAGGGCACCGAGGTGTGGGCCCCGGAGCACGTCGCGGACATCCTCGAGGCGCCGATGGAGCACGACCTGCCGTGCCAGTGGTTCGACCCGATCCCGGTCGACCGGCGGCTGCCGCTGGGCGGCACGGTGCGCTGGCACGAATACGAGATCACGGTGCACGACCTGCCCGGGCACACGCTCTACCAGGCGGCGTACGAGTTCGTCGCGGACGGCGTACGCGTGCTCGCCACCGGCGATCAGCAGGTCGGCATGGGCGCCGCCGGCGGACCGCGCGAGGTCCTGAACTACCAGTACCGCAACCGGTTCCGCCTCGGCGACTACCAGGCCTGTGCCCGCCTCTACCGCGCCGTCGCGCCGCAGCTGATGATCTTCGGGCACTGGCCGGCGCGCTGGGTCGACGAGGACTACTTCGCGCTGGTGGCCTGGGAGGCGGACGAGCAGGACCGGCTGCACCGCGAGCTGCTGCCGCTCGACGAGGTGGAGGCCGAGGCCGACGGGGTGATGGCGAGCATTGCGCCCTACTACTCGCGGGCGGAAACTGGTGCGGTCGTCCGCCTGCGGGTGCTGCTGCGCAATCCGTTCCGGGCCGCGCAGAAGGCGGTGGTGCGGGTGGCGCTGCCGGTAGGGTGGGTGGCCGTGCCGGACGTGGCGACCGTCTCGCTGCCCGCGCTGGGCCGCGAGGAGACCGAGATCGAGGTGACGACCGGCCCGCCGCGGCGCCGGGCCCGCCTGGCGGTCGACGTCAGCATCGGCCGGCTCCACCTCGGCCAGCACGCCGAAGCGATCATGGATGTACGGGAGAGAGGGTCGACGTGACGGCTGGGGGTGCGGCGGGCCGGGCCGGGGATGTGGCGCGGCGGGCCACGATCCGGGAGGTGGCCGAGGCGGCCGGGGTGTCCCGGTCCACCGCGTCGCGGGCGCTGACCGGGCAGGGCTACGTGGCGCCGCAGGTGCGCGACCGGGTCCGCGCGGTCGCCGACGGCCTCGGCTACGTGCCCGACGCGACCGCCCGCCACCTGCGCCGGCAGGCCAGCCAGTCGATCGGCGTGCTCCTGTCCGACCTGGCCAACCCGTTCTACGCCGGGCTCGCCGCCGGCATCAGCCAGCAGGCCCGCAAGCGGCAGTACACGATGATGCTCGCCGACGACGGCGGGTCCGCCGGGGTCGAGGCCGAGGCCGCTGAGACGTTTGTGGCGCTGCGCGTGGCCGGGGTCATCGTGACGCCGGTATCGGCTCACCTCGCCTCCTACCTGGCCCGCCAGCGCATCCCGGTCGTCGAGGTGGACCGCCAGTTCTCGGCCGGCGCGTGCGACGCGGTGCTCGTCGACAACGGCAGCGCCGCCCAAAAGGTCACCACCCAGCTGATCGAAAGCGGTCACCGGCGCATCGCCCTCGTCATCGACGAGATGCACTGGACGACCGGCCGCGACCGCCTCGCCGGCTATCGGGCGGCGTTCGGCGCGGCCGGCCTGCCGCTGGACGAGTCGCTGGTCGTCAGCGCCGGATGGGACGTCGAGGCGGCGCGCGTCGAGATCCGCAAGCTGCTGGGCCGCGCCGAGCCGCCGACGGCCCTGTTCGCCGCCAACAACGTGCTCGCCGAGGCGGCGTTCCGCACCGCGGCGGAGCTGGGCCTGGCGATTCCCGGGCAGCTGAGCCTGGTGTCCTTCGACGACGTCCCGTGGATGAGCATGGTGACCCCCGGCGTGACGGCCGTGCGGCAGGACACGGCGGCCCTCGGCGAGGCGGCGGTCTCCCAGCTCATTGAACGAATTCAGTCACCGCTCGCGCCCGTGCGCACCGTGCTGCTCTCCGCCTCCATCGTCACGCGTGGATCGACGGCCCCACCCGCCTGACACTTGACCCGCCCGCGCCACTCCTCCTACGCTCGCCGATGTGGGATCGATCCCATATGGAGGCGCCGTGAGTTCGCCCGATCCGCTGGCACCCTTCTCCGCCGGGCACATGCCCTTCTCCGCCGGCGCCGGATCCGGGCCGGCGTCCCTCCCCGCGGGCGGCGGATCCGTGCTCGCGTCCTTCTCCGCCGGCGCCGGGCCCGTGCTGGGGCTCGACATCGGCGGCACCAAGCTGGCCGCGGCCGTCATCACCGCCGACGGTTTCGCCCACGGCGTGGTGGTCGAGCCGACTCCGCACACCGGCGACTGGCGGCCGGCCGTCTCGTGCCTGTTCGCCATAGGACACCGGGCCATCGGCAAGGCCGGTCTCGGCCCGGTGCGCGCCGTCGGCATCGCCTGCGGCGGGCCCCTGGATGCGCCGTCCGGCACGCTGATGAGCCCACCCCACCTGCCCGGCTGGGAACGGGTGCCGATCGGCCCGCTCGCCGCGGAAGCCTTCGGCGTGCCGGCCGCCCTGCGCAACGACGCCACCGCGGCGGCGGTGGCCGAATACCGCTTCGGCGCCGGCCGCGGAACGGCCACCATGCTGTACCTGACGGTGTCGACGGGCATCGGCGGCGGCGCCGTCCTCAACGGCACCCTGCACCACGGCGCGGCCGGCAACGGCGGCGAGTTCGGCCACATCATCGTCCGCCGGGACGGCCGGCGTTGCGCCTGCGGCCGCCGCGGCTGCGTGGAGGCCTACGCCTCGGGAAGCGCCATCGCGGAACGCGCGCGCGAAGCCCTCGCCGCCGCACGAACGGCGCAGGCCCGCGAAGGACGGATCTCGCGGCTCGCCGCCCTGCCGGTGGTGACCGCGGCGGACGTGGCGGCGGCAGCCGCGGCGGGCGACCCGCTCGCCCGGAGCGTGTGGGCCGAGACCGTCGACCTGCTCGGCGCGGCCGTCGCCGACCTGGTGAACGTCTTCGAGCCCGACCTGGTGGTGCTGGGCGGCGGCGTCACCCGCTCCGGCGCGATGCTCCTCGACCCGGTGCGCGAGGTGGTCGCCCGCGAGGCCATGCCCCCGGCGGCCGGCGCGGCCCGGATCGAGCCCGCCGCGCTCGGCGATCTGGTGGGAGTGGTCGGCGCGGGGGTGGTCGCGCTCGCCCTGTCCCGCGAGTTCGCCGAGACAGAACGTTCGTTCTCTCTTGGTGGCGGCGGGCCGACGAGCGACGCCGCCGAGACAGAACGTTCGTTCTCTTCGGCCCGGGCGGTGCCGCCGCCGCGTGCGGATGCCGAGACAGAACGTTCGTTCTCTCTGAGCGGTGAAGCCGACGCGACGCCAGTCGACGGCCTCGATGAGCACCTGTCGGTGGCCTCGGCCATGGGTCCCCTCACCGCCGAGATTCGTGAGACCGGCGACCTGATCTGCCGGCGGCTGGCCGGCGGCGCGACGATCTGGACCTTCGGCAACGGGGGCAGCGCGGCCGACGCGCAGCATCTCACCGGTGAGCTGGTCGGCCACTTCAAGCGTGCGCGGCGTCCGCTGCCCGCGGTCACGCTCAGCGCCGATCCGAGCGTCCTGACCTGTGTCGCCAACGATTTCTCGTACGCCGACGTCTTCGCCCGGCAGATCGAGGCGCTCGCCCGTCCCGGCGATGTGGTGGTCGCCTTCACGACCACGGGCCGGTCGCCCAACGTCACCGGGGCGCTGGCCGCGGCGCAGGCGCGCGGCGCGTACACCTTGTTGTTCGCCGGCGGTGACGGTGGGCCGGCCAGGGTCCACGCCGACCGCGCGCTGCTCGTCCCGTCCAAGAGCACCCAGCGCGTTCAGGAGATGCACACACTCATGCTGCACATGATCAGCGAGATGGTGGACGCCTGGGCCGCGGGGGAGACCCCGTGACCGCCCCGATGGCGAACGCGCCGAACGGCGACCAGCCTCTCCCGCAGCGCGGCCGTGACCGGCCCGCCGCGACGCCGGACCGTACCCTGCACATGGTCGGCAACGCCCACCTCGACCCGGTGTGGCTGTGGCCGTGGCAGGAGGGCTACCAGGAGGCGCGGGCCACCTTCTGGTCGGCGATCCACCGCATGGACGAATACCCGGACTTCGTCTTCACCTGCAATCAGGTGGTGCTGTTGTCCTGGGTGGAGGAGTCCGACCCGGAGCTGTTCGCCCGGATCCGCCGGCGCGTCGCGGAGGGGCGCTGGCAGCTCGTGGGCGGCTGGTGGGTCGAGCCCGACTGCAACCTGCCGGCCGGCGAGTCGTTCGTGCGCCAGGGCCTTGTCGGCCAGCGTTACCTGCGCGAGCGGTTCGGGGTCACCGCGACCGTCGGCATGAACGTCGACCCGTTCGGCCACCACGGCATGCTCCCGCAGATCCTCCGGGGGCAGGGCCTGAGCTCGTACGTCTTCACGCGTCCCGGACCGCACGAGACCAGCCTGGCGGGCACCGCGTTCTGGTGGGAGTCGCCGGACGGCTCGCGCGTGCTGGGCTACCGCATCCCGTACGAGTACTGCAGCCCGCCCGGCGAGGTGGGCTTTCAGGTCGACAAGTCGCTCGGCGCCGCCGACCCCGCCCTCGGCGATCTGATGATCTTCTTCGGGGTCGGGAACCACGGCGGCGGCCCGACCCGCGCCAACATCGAGTCCATTCACCGGTACGACCGCATGGGCTCGTTCGGGCGCATGGTGATCTCCTCGCCCGGCCGCTACCTCGACGAGCTCGCCAAGCGTCTCGGCGAGGACGGCCTGAACGCGCTGCCGGTGTGGCACGGCGACCTTCAGATGCACGCGCCCGGCTGCTACTCGGCGCACTCCGGCATCAAGAAGTGGCAGCGCCGCGCCCAGGCCGCGATCCTGTCCGCCGAGCGCTGGGCGGTGGTCGGCGCCGCGCTGTTCGGGCTCGAACCGCCCCGCGCCGACCTGGCCCGGGCGTGGCGGCAGATCCTGTTCAACCAGTTCCACGACGTGCTGCCCGGTTCCGCGATCGAGACGGCGTACGACGACGCGCGCGACCAGCTCGGCGAGGCGGTCGCGATCGCCAAGCGGATCGTCGCGCGCACGCACAACGTCATCGCGCGGCAGGTCGACATCCCGCTCGAGGAGGGCACCCAGCCGGTGCTGGTGTTCAATCCGCACCCGTGGGAGGTGACCGCGGAGGTCGAGCTGCAGTACGGCGGGCAGCTCGCCGGCGTGCACGTGCCCGGGGCGCTGTCGCAGCCGATCCAGCCGGTCGCGACCACCGACGACCCGGCGCGCGGCGCGATCGTCTTCGAGGCGGCCGTGCCCGCGTTCGGCTATCGGCTCTTCCGCTTGCGCCCCGGCACGCAGGCCGCGGAGACGTCGCTGCGCGCCTCGCCGCGGGTGCTGGAGAACGCGGTCCTGCGCGCGGAGTTCGACCCGTCGACCGGGTGGCTGTCGTCGCTGCTCGACAAGCGCACCGGCGCCGACCTGGTGGCCGGCGCGCACGGCGAGCACACGCAGATCAGCCAGGATCCGACGGACACGTGGGGGCATCACGTCCGCTCGTACCGGTGGCCGGGCGTGGCCATGCGCACCACCCGGATGACGCTGCGCGAGGCGGGCCCGCTGCGTGCCCGGCTGCGCGTCGAACGGGAGTGGAACCGCTCGACGCTGGTGGAGGAGTTCCTGCTGTCCCACGGCGCCGACCACCTCGAGGTCCGCGTCACCCTCGACTGGCGCGAACAGGCGCACCAGCTCAAGCTCTGCTTCCCGACGAGCCTGGCGCGCCCCGTCGCCACGTACGAGATCCCCTTCGGTGTCGTCCGGCGCCCGGTCGACGGCACCGAGAACCCGGCCCAGTCGTGGGTCGATCTGAGCGACACGGCGGCCGGCCTTGCTGTCGTGTCCGACGCCAAGCACGGGTACGACGTGTCGCCCGACCCGGCGAGCGTCGGCATGACGGCGGTCCGCAGCCCCGTCTACTCGTGGCACGACCCGCGCGAGCTCGACGCGGACGGCATCTACTCGTACCAGGACCAGGGTGTCCAGACGTTCCGCTACCTGCTGGTGCCGCACGCCGGCGACTGGCGCGCGGCCCGGCTGTCGCGCCGCGCGGCGGAGCTGGGCGCGCCGGTGCGGGCCATGCTGGAGAGCTTCCACCGCGGGGCGCTGCCGGCGTCGCAGAGCTACGTCGCCGACGGCGGCGGCCCGGTTATGGTCACGGCGGTCAAGGCGCACGAGGACGGCGACGACCTGATCGTCCGGGCGGTGGAGACCACGGGCAGCGCCGGCGAGACGACGATCGCCATCCCCCTGGCCGGAAGGTCGGTGACGGCAGCCTTCGGGCCGCATCAGATCCGGACGTTCCGGGTCCCGCTCGACGGCGGCGAGGTCCGCGAGACCGACCTGATCGAATGGGACCTGCCGGACGCGCCCCCGGTGCCGTCCGCTCCGGCCCCGGCGGCCCCGGCGGGAGCCCGGCACGCCGAACCGGACCGGGACTCGTCGGACGCGACCCTGCCCGCGGAGCGGCCGGCGCGCTTCTCCCCGTACGACCGATGAGTCTTGCCCTTGACGCCGGTCTGAGTGACGGAACGGAAACCGGAACGCACGGAGGACAGCATGGGCACGATCCACATCGACCTGTTCACGACGCTCGACCTGGTCGCGCAGGCGCCCGGTCACCCGGAGGAGGACACGGAGGGCGGCTTCCCGTTCGGCGGCTGGCAGGCGCCCCTGCCCGCCGAGGAGGTCGGCCAGGCGGTGCTGAAGGGCATGGAGGGCATGGACGCCCTGCTGCTGGGCCGCAAGACGTACGACATCTTCGCCGCTTACTGGCCCCACCAGGACGACGTGATCGGCCGCCTGTTCAACCGCATCCCCAAGTACGTGGCCTCGCGCGGCACCCCGGCGCTCGGCTGGGCGGGCTCGACGCTGCTCGGCCCCGACCTGCCGAGCGAGGTGCGCACCGCCCGCGACAAGCACGAGAGCATCCACGTGATCGGCAGCCTCGACCTGGTACAGACGCTGCTGCACGAGCGCCTCTTCGACCGCCTCAACCTGTGGGTCTACCCCCTCGTGCTCGGCACCGGCAAGAAGCTCTTCGGCGGCGGCGAGGTCCCGGCGAACCTGACCCTCGCGGAGCCCCCGGTCACCGCCTCGAACGGCGCGGTGCTGCTGCGGTACGCCCTCGCCGACGGCATCCCCGCCACCGGAGACATGCGCGTCACCGTCAACGAATGACGTCGGCCGGGCCTTCATCGGCCCGGCCTCTGTCGGTCCGGCTCTCCTCGGCCGGGCCCTCCTCGGCCGGGCCCTCCTCGGCCGAGTCCTCCTCGGCCGAGCCCTCCTCGGTCCAGCCCAGGGCGAGGGCCTGCTCGCAGGCGAGCAGCAGGACGCCGACGCTCCAGGCGTGCGAGAGGGTGAGCAGCATGCCCTTGGGCTGGAAGCAGGCGGTCTGGTAGTACCGCTCGCTGGCCATGCCCCGGTAGGCGTTGAAATCCCCGTCGAAGCGCGCGACGAACTGGCGGAAGCACGCCAGGGACTCGCGCGCCCGGGCGGCGTAATACGGGTCCCCGGTGGCGGCCGAGAGCTCGGCCATCTCGGCGGTGCAGATCAGCCCGTACGAGTGCAGATGAGGGTTGGCGGGCGACGCGTTGTCGGCGCCGCGCGAGGCGAAGCCGTAGACGTCCAGCAGCGTGCCGCGCGGGAATGCGGTGTTGTACGCGTACCGGAACGTCAGCATCCAGTCCGCGGCCCTGCTTGCCAGAGTCAACCATCTGGGTGACTGTGTCCGCCGGTAGAGCGCCATGTAGGCCATCACGGCGACATAGCCGTCCTCGGAGGTCGGTGCCAGGTCGACATCCTCGGGCGCCCCGAAGAGGAACTCGTCCCACACGAAGCGCGAGTAGTAGTCCCCGGCCCGAACGGCGGCGCCGAGATAGCGCCCATCGGGGTGGTCCCAGCGCGCGGCCTCGGCGAGCGCGCCCACCCACGCGAGTCCCGCGCACCCCTCCCACGAGAGCACCTCGCCGCTGAGCGCGTGATGCGCCGACCCGAGATTGCCGTCGTCCCGCTGCCGCGCCACCACAGCGTCCAGATTGGACCGGACCGCCCGCACCCACCCCGGCGAGCGGACGCCGCCTGGCAGGGCCGGGGGGATGACCGCCGGTGGCGGGGCCATTTCCGGCCGGCTTCCGGCTTCGGTCCCATGACGCGTGGCCGGGTCCTGTCCCGGATCGTCTGCCGGGCCGGCGAGGTCCAGGGCGCGGACGAGGAAGTGCGTCGCCTCGCCGAGCGTGCGTGAGTGCAGGGCGTGCTCGACCGGCGACCAGCTCTGCTGCCAGCCCATCGACCGATACCAGACGCCCCAGAACGTCCCCGACGGCGACAGCTCCGCACAGACGAAATCGATCACCCGAGCGGCGATCGATGCCTCCCCGGCGGGGCTGCCGGCTGTTGGAGAGCCTTCCGCGGCGGTGTCGATCTGGGTGGGGGTGTGTGGCGGGCCGGCCGTGGCGGTGCGGGCTTCGTGGGCGAGCAGGGCGTAGGCCCACGGGATGCCGCTGATCCAGCCGACGTGCATGGCCTGGCGGTCGACCACCAGGGCGTCCTGGCCACTGATGCCGCGGTCGAAGCCGACGGTCTCCAGCAGCACGCCCGGGTCGGCGTAGTGCCAGCGGCGCAGTCCGTCGGCCGTCAGGGCCGCTGCCTCCTCGATGGTGACCCATGGGCGGATCGGCGCTGCCGGGGCGAGCCGTGCGTGTTCCTCGCGCAGCACTGCCGCATAGCCGTGCCTGTCACAGTCAAGCAGGTACATAGCAAACTCAAGCGTGACAACAGCTCCCGCTTCCCACGTGTGGGCGCTGACCTCGGCGGGACGGGGCACATCGGTGCCGTCGTAGCTGACCGGCTCCTCCCGGAACGGGAACGTCAGGTGCACCGCGTCCGGCCCGAAGCCCAGCCCGGTCATGCCGAGCTGGGTGGTCTCGCCGGCCACCAGGGCCACGCCCGAGCCGCCCGCCCAGCCGAAGACCGCGGGGGTCGCGGCGCGATCGGCCCGGAACTCCCAGCGGTCACTCACCATCGCGGCCGGATCGGAGGGCCCGGGGGAGTAGCGCGGAAACACCCGCAGGCTGCCCGCCGGCCTGTTCTCGCCGTAGAACGCGCCGGGCACGAGCCACCACGGCTCCACCCCGCGCGGAAGGGGCACGCGGAAGCGCACGCATCCCCGTACCGCCGAACTGCCGTTGTTGGTCACCGTCAGCCGGACGCGGCGGCGACCGGTCGGTGCCGGCGGGCCGATCGTGAAGGCGGTCGTGAGCTGGGCGGGATCGTCCGCGCCGACTATCTCGGCGGTGGCGTTTAGCTCGGTGTGCTCCCGGGGTATCGCCGTGCCACCGGCGCCGTCCTCGCAGGGCTGCATGTGGAAACGTTGTCATACCCGTCGCGGCCTCGCCAGTCCGTCGTGGAATCGGTCCTGAGCTGCTGCGATACACATTCGTAACATTGACGTCTTGTGTGCTGTATCACTCTCGGATAGCGTCCGCTCTGGGATGGATCCCACATCGGGGAGGCCACTCATCGGGGAGGCCACTATGGAGATCAGGCGTACGGCCCTGCTGGCCGCCGGTGTCGCCCTCGTTCTCGGCGCGGTGTCGGGGACGGCCGGGTGTGAGTCGGGCAGCGACGACGGTGGCGGCGGCGGGGAGTCCGTGTCCTTCGACGCCAACGTCTCCGGGGCCTTGCGCGCCTGGGCCTTCGACAACGCGGACGACGTCGGCAAGGCCCGCATCGACTACGCCGCCAAGCAGCTCCAGGGCGTCTCGATCACGATGGACCAGACCGGCTTCGACGCGCAGAAGTTCACCACTCGGCTGGCCGGCGGCGACGTGCCCGACGTGGTGCAGATGGATCGGGAGTACGTGCCGACGTACGCCGCCCAGGGGTTGATCCTGCCGCTGGAGAAGTGCTTCTCGGCCAACAACGTCGACCCGAAGCAGCGCTGGTATCCCAACGTGGTCGGCGACGTGACGTACAAGGACCAGGTCTGGGCCGTTCCGCAGTTCTACCAGCCGCCGGCGATCATCCTGAACACCACCGTGATGGACGCCGCGGGCGTGCAGCCCGAGGACATCGACACCTCCAAGCCCGACGTGCTGCTCGCCGCGATCCAGAAGATGTACAAGGCGAGCGGTGGCGTGCCGACCACGCTCGGCTTCGACCCGCAGGCGGTCGGCCAGACGTACCTGTGGTTCATCAGCCAGGGCGGCAAGCTCGTCGGCGACAACGGCGCGCCCACCCTCGACGACCCGAGCAACATCTATCCGTTGGAGACACTCAAAAAGATAGTTGACGCGCAGGGCGGCTTCGCGAAGTACAAGGGCTTCACCGACGCGTTCGACACGTTCGGCGACAGCAACCAGTACGTTCGCAACCAGGTCGGCGCCCAGGTCAACGCGCAGTGGTACCCGAACGTGCTGTCCCCGTACAAGGACAAGATCAAGATCGGAGCGGTGCCTTTCCGGGGCAAGGACGGCCAGCCGGTCACTGTCGCGTACGGCGGCTCGTTCGTGATCCCCGCCAAGGCGAAGAACCCCAGCGCGGCCTGCAAGTGGGCGCTGGCGCTCACCGAGGACGGCTCGTGGGACGCGGCCGCGACGGCGCGCGCCGCCACCATCGAGAAGGACAAGGCGATCAACACGGGCCTGTTCACCGGCTCGCCCGGCCCGGACAAGACGATCCGCGACAAGTACGTCAAGCCCAGCGGCAACGCCGGCTTCGACCAGGTGATCAGCACGTACTACGACGTGGTCGCCACCGGCAAGAGCGCCGGCGCCTCGCCCGCGGGTCAGCAGCTCAAGCAGGAGCTGACCAACGCGATCACCTCGGCGCTGCTCGGCCAGAAGACCCCGCAGAAGGCGCTCGCCGACGCGCAGACGGCCACGATGTCGGCGTACCGCTCGATCGCCGGCAGCTGACCCCGCGATGGAGAGGCTCAAGCCCCGCAAGTACAACCGCCGGGAGGCGATCGCCGGTTACCTGTTCATCTCGCCCTGGATCCTCGGCTTCCTGATCTTCACGCTCGGCGCGATGATCTACAGCCTGTCCATCTCGTTCAGCCGTTTCAACCTGGCGACCAACAAGATGCGGCCGGCGGGCCTGGACAACTACCGGGCGCTGCTCGAGGACCCGCGCGTCGCCGGATCGCTCAAGAACACCCTGTTCTTCGCGATCCTGGCGGTGCCCCTCGAGATCATGCTCGCGCTCTTCCTGGCGATCCTGCTCAACCGTGTGAGGCGGGGTGCGGGCTTCTTCCGTACGGTGTACTACCTGCCCAAGATGACGCCCGCCGTGGCGACCGCGTCCATCTTCCTGCTGCTGCTCAACGGCAACACCGGCGCGATCAATTCGGCGCTGCGGGCGATCGGCATCGAGGGCCCGCAGTGGCTGGTCGACCCCGCGTGGGTGCGCCCGTCGATCGTGCTCATGGCGCTCTGGGGCGTCAGCGGCACGATGGTCATCTTCTTGGCGGCGCTGAAGAACGTCCCACGCGACCTGTACGAGGTGGCGTCGCTCGACGGCGCGGGCCCGGTGCGCCAGTTCTTCACCATCACCCTGCCGATGATCTCCGGCGCGGTGTTCTTCAACGTCATCATCCTGACGATCGCGGCGTTCCAGGTCTTCGATCAGGCCTACCTGCTGTTCTGGCGTGATCAGACGAACGTCGCCCCGGAGGCCTCGCTGTTCTACGCGGTCTACCTGTTCCAGCAGGCGTTCCGCCAGTTCAATTTCGGCTTCGCCGCGGCCATGGCCTGGCTGCTCTTCGTCATCCTGCTGATCCTGACCGCGATCCAAGTCAAGATCGGCAATCGGTACGTCTACTACGAAGGGGAGCGCTGATGGCGATCACCGCGCCTCCCGCGGCCCTGTCCCAGGCGGCGCCGCTCGACGAGCCGGGCGGCCCCCCGCCGCGCCGCCGCTGGACCGTCGGCCAGGTCCTGCTCACGGTGCTGCTGCTCGGCTTCACGGCGCTGTTCCTCTACCCGCTGGTGTGGCTGATCGCGGCGAGCCTCAAGCCGGCCGGCCAGGTCTTCGACAACGCGCTGATCCCGCACACGTGGCGCTTCGACAACTACGTCGAGGTGTGGAACCAGCTGCCCCTCCTGCACTGGATCTTCAACAGCGTCGCGATCGCCTTCCTGGCAGCCGCCTTCGTGTCCGTCTCCAGCTCGATCGTGGCGTTCGGCTTCGCCTACTTCCGCTTCCCCGGCCGCAACATCCTCTTCGGCCTCGTGCTGGCGACGATGATGCTCCCCGCGTCGGTCACGATGATCCCCACGTACCTGATCTGGAAGCAGACCGGCTTCCTCGGCACCTGGGTCCCCCTGTTCGGCGCGAACCTGTTCGGCTCGGCCTTCTACATCTTCCTGCAGCGCCAGTTCTTCCTGGGCCTGCCCCGAGAGCTCTTCGAGGCGGCCCGCATAGACGGCTCCAGCTATTGGCAACTGTTCTGGCGCATCGCGATGCCCCTGTCCATCCCGTCGTTCATCATCGTCTTCCTCTTCGAGTTCCAGGCCGCCTGGAACAACTTCCAGGGCGCCCTGATCTACCTCAACGCCGGCTCGGTCTCCGACTTCACGGCACCCCTGGGCGTCGCGTACGCCATGACGAAGTACAGCCCCACCGCCGGCGGCCAGGCCGACTATCAGTACGTCATGGTCGCGTCCCTACTGGTCACGCTGCCCATGCTGCTGCTGTTCAGCTTCGGCCAGCGCTACTTCATCGAGGGCGTCGCCACCCAGGGCCGCAAGGGCTGAGCGGTACGCGGCCAGGGCCGCCCTCGCGCAGGCAGCGCGCAGGCAGGGCCGCCCTCGCGCAGGCAGCGCGCAGGCAGGCCGCCCTCGCGCAGGCAGGGCCGCCCTTGCGTGGCCAGTCTCCGCGCTTGTTCACCGCCGTCCCCACCGACCGCGTTCCGGGCCCAACTGCCGCCACCGCTTCCCCACCGTTGGGTTCATCGGCCGCCGCCGTGGGTCCGTCGTGTCAGCGCTTCGCTTCCTCTGCTTTGGCGCTCGGGCCGAGGGCGGCGATGTCGCGGGCGCCGCGCAAGGGGGAGAGGAGCACGAAGATCGGCGCGATTGTCAGGCCCACCGCGATGACTGACAGAGTCATGCGGATGCCTAACAGTGTTCCCAGGGTGCCGCCGATCAGGGCGCCCAGGGGAAGCGCGCCCATCACCAGGAAGCGCATCGTGGCGTTGACGCGGCCGAGGATCGCCGGCGGGACGACCGCTTGGCGGTAGCTGAGCTGCGTGATGGCGTACACCAGTTGACCGCCGCCGCTCACCGTGATGCCGGCGACGAAGAAGAGGATGCGCCAGTCCTTGTCAGTCAAAGGGATGAGCAGGTTGAACGGACTGGTGACTGTCACAGACAGCCAGATGATCCGGGCCGAACCGAGCCGGCGCGCGAGCCGGGTGGCGATCGCCGCGGCCACGAGGGCGGCCGCCGAGCCGATCGAGAAGACCGTGCCCGCGACGGCGGCGCTCACGCCGACCGTGTCGACCAGGAAGAGGATGTTCAGCGCGTTGGCCGCGACGAAGAACAGGTTGGAGAGGGCGCTCGTCGCCGCGATGCCGCGCAGCACGGGATCGGCCAGCACGAAGCGCACGCCCTCTCGTGCCTCATGAAAGACGCCCGGCGGCGCAGGTGCCGCGATGCGCCGGAGCATGCGGCGTTTCGGGGTGGCCGCGCTTGCGGTTCCAGCGGTTTCAGGACGAGGACGAAGGCGGCGTGGGGTGTTGGCGGCCGCGGGCGCGGAGGTGGGTGTTCGGCCAAGCGGCAGGCGGCGTGGGGTGTTGGCCGCTGCGGGCGCGGAGGTGGGTGTTCGACGGATCTGCAGGCGGCGTGGGGCGTTGGTCGCCGTGGGCGTGGGGGTGGGTGTTCGGCCAAGCGGCAGGCGGCGCGGGGTGTTGGTCGCCGCGAGTGCGGAGGTGGGTGTTCGACGGAGCGGCAGGCGGCCCTGTGCAGTGGCGGCGGCCGTTGGTTCGGAGAGGCGCGCGTACCGGAAACGGGTGGGAGTGCGTGAGGGGTCAGCGGCGGAAGGGGCGAACTCGGGCGTCCGGGCTCGCGGAACGAGCCGGCGGGCGGTGGCGGGCGGCGGCTCCGGGGTTCGGACCCGCCAGAGGAAGACGGCGCTCAGGACGAAGCTGACGGCGTCGGCCAGCAGGGCGTTGGCCGCGCCGGACAGGTGGACGAGCCAGCCACCCAGGGCCGGGCCGGCTATTTGACCCGAGGCGCGTATCGCCTCCAGGGTGGCGTTGCCCTGGACCAGGTGGTGGCGGGGGACGATCGACGGCAGGTACGTCTGGTAGCCGATCTCGAAGACCACGCGCATCAGGCTCATCACCGCGGCCACCGCCAGCAGCAGGGCGAAGCTCAAGCCGTGCAGCGCGGCCGCGAGCGTCACCGTGCCCAGGGCCAGGGCGCGCACCAGGTCGGTGACGATCAAGATCGGCCTTCGCCGCCGGCGGTCGAGGAAGACGCCCGCGGGCAGGCCGATCAGGAAGAAGGCGCCATTCTGTACGGCGACGAGCACGCCCAACTGGAACGGGGTCGCGTCGAGCAGCTTGATGGCGACCAGCGGGAACGCGATGGCCGTGACATCGGTGCCGAGCTGGGTGACGGTCTGGCCGGCGGTGACGAGCCGGAAGTCCCGGTTGCGCCACAGCGAGGCCATCCCCGGCCCGTTCCCGCGCGTGCGGCGGCCAAACTTTCTCGCCCGGCGCTGCGGCGTGGTGATGCCGGTGATGGAGGTGCGGCTCGCCCGGCGTCGCGGCGAGGTGATGCCGGGGATGGAGTGGTTTCCCGCGCGGCGCTGCGGCGAGGTCATGCCAGGACGGGGCCGTGTCCCGCCCGGGACGGCGGCCGGTCGGCCGGGCGCGGTGGTGTGGTCAGGCGGGCTGGGCGCGGTGGTGGGTCGGGC
>NZ_BOMI01000029.1 GCF_016862115.1 Paractinoplanes deccanensis | reverse complement strand
AGGCGGGCTGGGTGCGGCGGCCAGCCTGGTCGATGATTTCGTCGATCACCTGGGTCCAGACGGCGGCCGGGGGGAACTCGTGGCCGACGCCCTCCAGCCAGACCAGGCGGGCGCCGGGGATCTCGGCGCTCAGGGCCTCGGCGTGTGCGGCGGGGAAGAACAGGTCGAGGGTGCCGTGCAGGACGAGCGTGGGCACGTCGAGGGTGGCGAGCCGATCTCGTACGGAGGGACCGCCCGCGCAGCAGAAGTGGTTGGTCTGGGCGGCGGCCATGTCGGTCGTACGGTCGAAGACGCGCTCCGCCAAGCGGCGCAGGTGAGGGTCGTCGGCGGTGAACGGGCCGCCCAGGCCCTTCGTGGTCGCGACGATGGTGCTGACCGAGGCGCGGCGGTCGTCCCAGGCGACCGGGTCGCCGCCGAAGGAGCCGGCCGCGGGGCCGAGGGGAAGGTCGGCGCCCGGGCCGGGAGACGTGGCCATCAGGGTCAGGGAGAGCACCCGGTGGGGGCGCTCGACGGCGATGCGCTGGGCCAGGAAACCGCCCATCGACAGGCCGACCAGATGAGCGCGGTGGACGCCGAGGCCGTCGAGCACGCCGAGCGCGTCGTGGGCCAGGTCCACATCGGAGTAGGGCGGGGCGCCGGCCGGGAACGACGTCGACCGGCCGGTGTCCCGATGGTCGTAGCGGATCACGAAGCGGCCCCCGGCGGCGAGCCGGCGGCAGAACTCGTCCTCCCACCAGTCCATCGAACTGGCGGCGCCGGCAATGAGCAGCAGGGCGGGATCACCCGGCTCGCCGAAGGTCTCCACGCAGAGCTCGATGCCGTCGACCGGCATCATCGTCTCGGTCACCACCCGCTCATTGTCCGGCATGACAGTTCACGGGCAGGTTAAATATCGATCACCCAACCGTGGATTTCCGGGGCCGGACCCCTCGGGGGGCCCGGCACACCCGCGTTCTCAGCTCTCGGCCGGGGCCGCCGCGGTGCGCGCCTGCGCCCGCACGACTCGAAGCGACACGCCGGTCAGGGCGATGGCGACCACGAAGAGTGAGAGGTGGAGGTAGGGACTGGCGATGGGGACGAAGCCGATGATCGCGACGGGGATCTGGACGACGGTGATCAGGCCGGCCAGCCACAGCCGGTTGCCGCCGCTCCACAGCAGGGCGGTCCAGACCGGCGCCGACACCACTACCAGCGTCAACGCGTCGAGAAGCGCGTGCATGTAGGTGTTGTGAACGGCGTTGTGGGCGAAAGCCTGCGCCGGCGTGGCTATCCACAGGGCGGCGAGGGCGAGGGCGAGTACGGCGGCGGCACGACGCATGGGTTCCTCCAGCGTGTTGAGACCGTTGCTCTGTGTCATTACGGTACGGAGCGCGCTTCAGCGCCGTAAAGCCCCGGCGACAAAGTCAAAACCTTCGGGTATGCATCGCGACCAATATCCAAAGTTGTGCCGGCCATTTCCGTACCGTCCGGCCGCCGGACGTTCCGGCAGCTCAGCGGCGAGATCGCGGACGTTGTCGATCAGGTCGTCCTGCTCGCCGCACCACAGCCCGACGGATGTGCCACGAAGATGACTGACTGACGTGAATACCTCATCTCCTTTTCGTACGGCGGGAGAAAAGGCCGCCACGGCCCGCGCGAAACCGGGGTACGCCTGAGCGAGCAGCAAGGCGCCGTAACCGCCCATGGACCATCCCCACAGCGCTATCCGGCTCGTGTCGAAACCGCGTCGCGCACACCACTGCGGCAGTTCCTCGTGCACCATCCGCTGCGGGTCGTCGCCCTTGTCGGGGCGCCACCACAAACGGTCGCCGGTGGCGCCGGCCAGCACGAAAGGGGGCGCTCCGCGGCGTACGGCATCGGTAAGGAAACGGCCGAGGCCGAGGGCGGGAAAGTCCGCGGCCGTCTTGGAGCCGCCGTGCAGGACCAGGCAGACGGGCAGGCCACGGCCGTCGCCGTGACCGGCGGGCACGGCGGTGTAGAAGTCGACCAGCCGGCCGCGCGCCCGCGAGTCGCGGCGCACCAAACGCTCGTCACCCACCGGAGCGTGCGGGATCACCGGTTCCAGATCACCTGATCGGCTACGGTATCCGGCCCATCCGGCGACGGCGGCAACCGTCGCACCAACGCCTACGAATGTTCGTCGTCTCATCGCCACCCACAACGGTGATCGCCCTCGTTGCGTCACGTTCATAGGCTCGCGATGTGCGCGGCGGTCATTCCCTTTCCCAGCTGATCCGCCCGCGTCGGCGCGTCCTGATCGCGGCGTTCGTGGCCGTGACCCTCCTGCTGTACGGGTTCGGCCCGGCCCGCGCGGCGAGCTCCCCGGCGGTCCTGGTGCAGACGCGCACCCTGGCGCTCACGCGCGGTGCCGACCGGCCGCTGCCGACCACTGTCTGGTACCCGTCGCCGCTCACCGGCCGGCATACGCTGCTGGTGTTCAGCCACGGGCTGGGTGGGCTGCCGTCCGACTTCGCGCCGTTGATCGCCGGGTGGGCCGAGGCCGGGTACGTGGTCGCGGCACCGGCATTTCCGCACACCAACCGGCGGGTACGCGTGCGGCGCGCCGACATCCGGTCCCAGCCGGCCGACGCGTCGTCCGTGATCGACCAGGTCCTGGCGCTCTCCGCGGTGCCCGGCGATCCCTTCTTCAGGCACCTGGACACCGCACGTGTCGGGGCGGTGGGCTTCTCGGCCGGCGGGACCACGACGCTGGGACTCCTCGGGCCCGGACACGATCCACGGCTGCGGGCGGGCGTCTCGATCGCCGGACGGGAGGCGCCCTTCGGGTTCGGCGGCCGGGCGGCGCCGGTGCTCTTCGTGCACGGCGCCCGCGACCGCGTGGTGCCGATCACGGCCGCGCGCCGGGCGTACGACAGCGATCCGTGGCCGAAGCGCTTCGTGACCGTCCGAGGAGCCGGCCACGGAGAGTATCTGCATCCCGATAACGCTTCGTATGGGCGGATCTCGGGAGTGATTCTCGCCTTCCTCGCCGCCCAGCTGCCCGTGTCGGCGACTTGAGGATTATCGCCCGGAGCCGTACCCACGGGTGATCAACCTCGGCCGAACGGACGGGTGAGCACGCACTGTGATGGTGCCTAGGCTGCGTTGGTGCACTTGACCCACGTCGCGGTGGCAGCAACCGTCACTCTTAGTGTTGCTGGCATTTCTTACTCAGCGTTGGACCCGAAGTCCCTCGAGGCGAAGGCCCAAGCGGTGGCCGACCGTGCCACCTGCCGGACCGTGGACTCCGCGATCGTGGCCTATGCCGGCATCAACGGCACGGCGCCGAAGTCCGTCGCCGACATCGCCGGCTACGTCAAGGGCGACATCTCCGCCTACACGATCGTGCACGGCCAGGCCGCCGGTCCCGGCTGCTGACGCACCCCTCATGCCTTGACGGTTATATAACTGCTGAGGCATATTGGCGTGATGGATGCGTTCGTGGCTCTCGCCGAGCCGACGCGGCGGCGGATCGTGGAGGTCCTGCGGCTGCGCGAGTGCACCGTCTCCGACCTGGTGGCGGCGCTCGCGATGAGCCAGCCGGCGGTCTCCAAGCATCTGCGGGTGCTGCGGGAGGCGGGGGTGGTCGCCGTTCGCACCCACGCTCAGCAGCGGATCTATCGGCTCGACCCGGCGCCGTTCCGCGAGCTGGACGCTTGGCTGGCGCCCTACCGCGCCCTCTGGACCCACCACCTGGACGCCCTGGAGCGCCACCTGGACGCCCACGCCGCCACCGGCGTATCGGGCGCGGCCGGCCCTGCGGGGTGATGGCTCGGTGAGACCCGGGTGCACGCGGTGAGACGCGGCGCTGCGAGAGCCGGAAGAAACCGACTTCCGGAAGTGGATTCGAGGAGGGGCTGTGACGGAGCGACTCGAAACAACGACCGCTGGTGGGGCTGAGCTTGTGCCGGCCGGCGACCAGCGGTGGACCCTTGTGTTCGTCAGGGAGTTCCGGCATGCGCCGGCGGTGGTGTGGGCGGCGCTCACCGATCCGGGGCAGTTGGATCAGTGGGCGCCCTTCACCGCCGTACGGGATCTGGGGTCTGTGGGGGAGACGACCCTGACCATGGTGGACGGTGCGGAGCGCACGGACGTGCCCGCTGTGGTGCGGCGGGCCGAGGCGCCGGCCGTGCTCGAGTACTCGTGGGGCGACGACCTGCTGCGGTGGGAGCTCGAGGAGACCACCGGAGGCACCCGCCTGATCTTGCGGCATACTCTCGCGCACCCGGGCATGGAAGCCATGGTCGCCGCCGGATGGCATCTCTGCGCCGAGGTGCTGCGGCGCCTGCTCGACGGGCGGCCGGTCGGGGTGATCCGCGGCGCGGACGCGATGGACCACGGCTTCGAGGAGCTGCGCGAGGCGTACGCGAAAGTGCTCGCCGTCTAGATGCCACGCGCCGGGCCCCCGCTTGTCATGGATGGCGACAACGGCGCCGGCGCCCCTGCCGCCCGAGGCGGCCGCCGCGCTGGAGGTGAGCCCGCGGCACCGGCAGGGGGTCCTGGTGGCTCTGCCATGAGAGCCGGCCGCGGGGGCACTAGGTTTGGGAGGGAAATGCCGCGAACGGGAGGCTGTGCATGGACGTCGTGATCGGGATCGACACGGGGACCACCGCGACGAAGGGGGTGGCGGCCGGGCCCGACGGGCAGCTGCGTGCGCTGGTCAGCGTTCACTATCCGCTCTCCGTGCCGGGGCCGGGGCGGGCCGAGCTCGACCCGCGGGAGCTGCGGGACGCGGCGGTGAAGGCGCTCGTCGACGTCGCGGCCGCCTGCCGGGAGCAGGGTGACCGGGTGATCGCGGTGAGCCTCAGCGCCTTCCTGCACGCTCTCGTGCCGATGGACGGCTCGGGGGAACCGCTCGGGCCGCTCGTCACGTGGGCCGACGGGCGGGCCGGCAAGCAGTGCGAGGAGATCGTCGACGCCGGGCTCGGCAAGGCGCTCCAGGGCCGCACGGGCACGCCGGTGCACCCGATGTCGCCGCTGACCAAGCTCGCCTGGTGGCGCGACAACGATCCGGAGACACTGCGCGGCACGCCCCGGTGGGGCGGCGTCAAAGAGCTGGTGCTGGCCGTGCTGGCCGACGAGCCGTACCTGCTCGACCTGTCCGTGGCGTCGGGCACGGGGCTGTACGACATCCACGAGCGCCGCTGGGACCCCGAGGCGATGGAGATCTGCGGGGTGCGGTCGGAGCAGCTCGCCGAGGTCGTCGGCACCACCCGGCAGCTGCGGCTGCGGGCCGACGTCGCCCGGGCGGCCGGTCTCGACCCGGGGACCCCGCTGATCATCGGGGCGGCGGACGGGCCGCTCGCCAACCTCGGGGTCGGCGCCACGCCGGCCGGGGTCGCGGCGATCTCGCTCGGCACCAGCGGGGCGCTGCGCACGGTGGTCGACCGGCCGACGGCCGACAAGGCGGGGCGGCTGTTCTGCTACGCGCTCACCGAGGACCGGTGGGTGATCGGCGGCGCGGTGAACAACGCCGGATCCGTGGTGCGGTGGGCCGGGGAGAGCTTCGCCGGCGGCTTCGAGCGCCCCGGCGCCGAGGGCGAGGACGCCGACGAGCGTGACGCGGCGCTGCTCATCGAGGCCCAGGGCGTCGTGCCGGGCAGCGACGGGCTGCTCTGCCTGCCCTACCTGCTCGGCGAGCGTGCCCCCTGGTGGCGGCCGGGCCTGCGCGGCGCGTACCTCGGGCTGCGCCGCGAGCACGGCCGGGCGCACCTCGTACGCTCCGCTGTCGAAGGGGTCTGCCAGCAGCTCGCGCTGGTGCGCGACTCGTTCACCGCCGAGGGCATCCCCGTCACCGAGGTGCGGGCCACCGGCGGCGCGGTCGCCTCGGAGCTCTGGGTCGGCGTGCTCGCCGCGGCGCTCGACCTGCCGGTCGCGGTCGCCGACACCCCGGAGGGCACGGCGCTCGGCGCCTGCCTGCTCGCCCGGCACGCGCTCGGCGAGCTGCCCGACCTCGACCACGCCGCCGCGCTGATCCCGATCGGCGAGCCCACCGTCCCCGACCCGGAGAACGCCGAGCTCTACGCCCGGCTGCGCCCGCTGATCGAGACGTCCGCCCTCGCCGTGCAGGACGTGGTCAAGGAGCTCGACCGGCTCGCCCCGCAGCCCATCCCCGACACCGAGAAGGCGGCGCACATCACCCCGCGTTGACGGGGCGGACGGCGGTAGGAAAGCATGACGGCGAGCGGTAGCGGAGGAACCCGGTGCGAGTCCGGGACGGTCCCGCCACTGTGACCGGGGAGCGATCCGTCGATGGGCCACGGCCGGCACACGGCCGGAAGGCGTGCGGGGAGCGCTGATCCGGGAGTCAGGAGACTCCGGCCGCTCGTGTCGCTCATCGCGCGGGCGTGGACACCCGTGCAGAAGGGATCCGCGTGACGCCGTACCCGTTCTCGGCCGTTGTCGGCATGGCCGACCTGAGGCTTGCCCTGTTGCTCACGGCCGTGTCGCCCGCTGTCGGCGGCGTGCTGGTGCGGGGGGAGAAGGGCACCGCCAAGAGCACGATCGTGCGCGCCCTTGCCGGGCTGCTGCCGGAGGTCGCCGTCGTGCGCGGCTGCCGGTTCGCCTGTGACCCCGCCGCCCCCGACCCGCAGTGCCCGGACGGGCCGCACGCGCCGGACAGCCCCCACTACCGGCGCCCGTCGGCGCTCGTCGAGCTGCCGGTCGGGGCGACCGAGGACCGGGTGGTGGGCACGCTCGACATCCAGCGTGCGCTCGCCGACGGCGTCAAGGCGTACGAGCCGGGGCTGCTCGCCGGGGCGCACCGCGGGGTGCTCTACGTCGACGAGGTCAACCTGCTCCCGGACCACCTGGTCGACCTGCTGCTCGACGCGGCCGCGATGGGGCGCGCGCACGTGGAGCGCGACGGGGTGTCGGTCAAGCACGCGGCCCGCTTCCTGCTCGTCGGCACCATGAACCCCGAGGAGGGCGAGCCGCGGCCGCAGCTCGTCGACCGGTTCGGGCTGGTCGTCAACGTGGCGGCGCCGCGCGACGCCAAAGACAGGGCCGAGGTCGTACGGCGAAGGCTCGCCTACGAGGCGGGGCCGGACGCGTTCGCGGCCCGCTTCGCCGGGGACGAGCGCGAGCTCGCGGCCCGGATCGTGGCAGCGCGCGAGCGCCTGCCCCACGTGGCGCTGCCGGACGCCGAGCTCGACCGGATCGCGCGGGTCTGCCTGGCCTACGGCGTGGACGGCATGCGGGCGGACATCGTCGTCGCCCGGTGCGCGGTCGCGCTGGCGGCCTGGCACGGCCGCGACACCGTCACGGCAGAGGACGTACGCGACGCCGCGCGCCTCGCGCTGCCGCACCGGCGCCGCCGTGATCCGCTCGACCCGCCCGGCACCGACGAGGAGAAGCTGGACGAGGCGCTCGCCGAGGCGGACGCGCAGCAGCGCGAGGAGGAGAGCCGGCAGGACGGCGACGGCCCCGACTCCGACAGCGGCCCCGACTCCGACAGTGGCCCGGACCCCGACAGCGGCCCGGACTCCGGCGGCGGCCCGGATCCCGATGATGACCCGCCTCCGGGTGGCGGCCCCGGGAACGGCGGCTCCGCTCCGGATGATCGTGGCCCGGCTCCTCGGCAATCTGAGGGCGGCGCCGGCCCGGACGATCGTGATCCGGCCAGGCCGCGGACCGACGCCGCTCCGGAGCCGGACAACCCGGCCGGCGCGGCTGCCGGGGCTCAGGCTCCCGCCGGCGCGGCCTATCGCACGCGCACCCTCAGCATCGCCCGGCGCGGCACGGGCGGCCACACCGGCAAGCGTTCGCCCGCCTACGCCCGCCGCGGCAGGGTCATCGGCTCGCGGGTGCCGCAGGGCAAGCTCGCCGGCGCCCCGCACCTGCCGGCCACCCTCCGCGCGGCCCTGCACCGCCGTGGCGGCCGCGGGGAGGGCAGCGTCGTTCACCCCCGCGACCTGCGCGAAGCCGTGCACGTCGGGCGGGAGGCGAACCTCGTGCTCTTCGTCGTGGACGCCTCCGGGTCGATGGCGGCGCGCAAGCGCATGACCATCGTCAAGACCGCGGTGCTGTCGCTGCTGCGGGACGCCTACCAGCGGCGGGACCGGATCGGGATGATCACGTTCCGCGGGCACGAGGCCGACCAGGTGCTGCCGCCCACGTCCAGCCACGAGGTGGGCGTGATGCGGCTGGCGAGCCTGCGCACCGGGGGCCGCACACCGTTGGCCGCCGGGCTGCGTACCGCCGCCGCCACCATCACGACCGAGCGCCGCCGCGATCCGCGCCGGCGGCCACTGCTGATCGTCGTGACGGACGGGCGGGCGACCAGCGGGCCCGACCCGGTGAGCGTCGCCCCCGCGCTGGCCGGGGTGCCCACCGTCGTCGTCGACTGCGAGACCGGGCCGATCCGGCTCCACCTCGCCGGCCGTCTCGCCACCGCGCTCGGTGCCGACCTCATGCCCCTCGACGCGCTCGAGGCCGGCGCCGGCACTCACCCCGTACGGAAGGCTGCCTGATGCCGCAGGGAAAAGTCGCCAGCGTCCCCGACGACGGGCTCACCACCCGGCAGCGGCGGCGCCAGGCCGTGCTCGCCGTGCACACCGGACACGGCAAGGGCAAGTCGACGGCCGCCTTCGGCATGGCGCTGCGCGCGTGGAGCGCCGGCTGGCCGGTCGGGGTGTTCCAGTTCGTCAAGTCCGAGAAGTGGCGGGTCGGTGAGGAGGCCGCGCTCAAGGCGCTCGGCACCACCGGCGGCGCCCCGGTCACCTGGCACAAGATGGGCGAGGGCTGGTCGTGGATCCAGCGGGCCGGCACCGAGCGCGACCACGCGGCGGAGGCGGCCGAGGGCTGGGCGCAGATCAAGCGTGACCTGGCCGCCGAGACGCACAAGTTCTACGTTCTGGACGAGTTCACGTACCCCCTGAAGTGGGGTTGGGTCGATGTGGACGACGTCGTGCGGACGCTCGCCGAGCGGCCCGGCACCCAGCATGTGGTGATCACCGGCCGGGACGCGCCGCAGGCACTGGTGGACGCGGCCGATCTGGTGACCGAGATGACGAAGATCAAGCATCCGATGGACGCCGGGCGCAAGGGACAGCAGGGCATCGAATGGTGAGCATCCCGCGCGTCGTGATCGGCGCGCCGGCCTCGGGGCACGGCAAGACCACGGTGGCGACGGGACTGCTGGCCGCGTTCGCCCGCCGCGGGGTGCCCGTGGCGCCGTTCAAGGTCGGCCCCGACTACATCGACCCCGGCTATCACGCGCTGGCGGCGGGCCGCCCGGGACGCAACCTCGACCCGGTGCTGGTGGGCGAGGACCGCATCGGCCCGCTCTTCGCGCACGGCAGCCAGGGCGCGGAGCTCGCCGTCATCGAGGGCGTGATGGGTCTCTACGACGGCCGCACCGGCGCGGGCGAGACCGGCTCGACCGCGCAGGTGGCCGGCCTGCTCGACGCCCCCGTGATCCTGGTGGTCGACGCGGCCGCCCAGGGCCGCTCGATCGCCGCGCTGGTGCACGGCTTCCGCAGCTTCGGCACGGTGCGCCTCGACGGGGTCATCCTCAACCGGGTCGGCTCCGACCGGCACGAGTCGATCCTGCGCGAGGCGTGCGAGGAGGTGGGCACCCCGGTGCTGGGCGCGCTGCGCCGGGCGGACGCGGTCGCGGCACCGTCGCGCCACCTCGGGCTGGTGCCGGCCGCCGAGCGCCGCGCGGAGGCCCGGGCGTCGGTGGACGCGCTTGCCGCGCTGGTGACGGCCTCGGTCGACCTGGACGCGGTCGCGGCCATCGCGGCGTCCGCGCCTCCGCTGGCCGCCGAGCCGTGGTCTCCGGCGCCGGCTTCGCCCGCCGCCGGCCGTCCGGTGGTCGCGCTCGCGGGCGGTCCGGCCTTCTCTTTCTCGTACGCGGAGACGGCCGAACTGCTCGCCGGAGCCGGCGCCGAGGTGGTGACGGTCGACCCGCTGCACGACGAGAAGCTGCCCGCCGGCACGAGGGCGCTGGTGGTCGGTGGCGGTTTCCCCGAGGTGTACGCCGCCGAGCTGTCCGCGAACGAGCCCCTGCGCGCCGCGGTGCGAGCCCTGGCCTCCGCCGGCGGCCCGATCATCGCCGAATGCGCCGGCCTGCTCTGGCTCTGCCGCACCCTGGACGGCGCCGAGATGTGCGGCGTGATCGACGCCGAGGCGGCCATGACCCCGTCGCTGACCCTCGGCTACCGCGACGCGGTGGCGCTGGCGGACAGCCCGCTGGCCCCGGCGGGCACCCGGGTGACCGGCCACGAGTTCCACCGCACGGCGGTACATCCCCGCTCCGGGCTCCTGCTGTCCCCGGCGGGCGGCGCGGCGTGGCAGTGGCGGGGAGCGGACCCGGAGGGCTTCGCGTCGCCGACGGTGCACGCGTCCTATCTGCACCTGCACTGGGCGGGCAACCCGGGCATCGCGGAACGCCTCGTCGGCTTGCTCGGTTCATCCGGTTCGTCCGGCTCGTTCGACTCGGGCTCGGGCTCGTCCGGCTCGGGCTCGTCCGGCTCGCTCGGCTGAGATGGCCGGTCACTCGGCGGGCGCTGGTCGCTCGGCGGGCGCTGGTCGCTCGGCGGGCGCCGGTCGCTCGTCTGGCGCCGGTCACGCGGCGGGGGCCCGCCGAGCGGCGGAAGGCGCCGGCGCGCTGGTGGTCGGCGTCGGCGCGCGCCCGGGGACGGCGGAGGCCGACATCCGGTCGGCCGTGGACGAGGCGCTCGCGGCGGCCGGGCTCGACGGAGCTCAGGTCGGCGTGCTGGCCACCATCGACCGGCGGGCCGAAGAACCGGGACTGCGCGGCCTGGCCGCCGAGCGAGGATGGCGCCTCGCCGGTCTGCCGGCGGCCGAGCTCGCGGCGCGGGACGTGCCGAACGGAAACGGGACGGTCGCCGCGGCGGTCGGCACCCCGAGTGTTGCCGAGGCAGCTGCGATGGCCGCTGCTGGGGGCGGGGCCACGCTCGTGCTGCCGAAGAAGGTGTTCCACCGGGTCACCGTGGCGATCGCCCGGAAACACCGGGACGCGTGACCGCCGCCGTGACGCTTCGGGGTCTCGGCCCGGCCGGGCGTCCCTCGGCCGGGGCGGGTAGATTTCCTGCGGTGAGGGACCTACCCCGGCTGCACGTCGGCTGCGCCATGTGGACGCACAAAGCCTGGGACTTCTCGGCCGCCGCGCCCGCTCAGGAGCGGCTGCGGGCGTACGCGGAATGGTGCGACGCCGTCGAAGGGAACACGACCTTCTACGCCACCCCGAGTAGGGAGACCGTCGCCGGGTGGGCCAGGCAGACTCCCGCGGACTTCCGGTTCGTGGTGAAGCTGCCCAAGCCGGTCACCCACGAGTTTCGGCTCGGGGCCGGCGGTGATCGGGCGCTGGCCGGGTTCCTGCATGCGATCGAGCCGCTCGGGTCGCGGGCTCACGCGCTGTGGATTCAGCTGCCGGGGTCGTTCGGGCCGGGGGATCTCGACGTGCTCGCGGGGTTCCTGCGGCGGCTGCCGGCGGCGTACGAGTATGCGGTTGAAGTGCGGCATCCGGCGTTCTTCCGGGAACCGGCGGCGCTCGAAGGCATCCTGGAGAAGGCCGGCGTGGAGTGGGTGCCGTTCGACACGACGGTGATGTTCGCGAGCCCGCCGACCAGCGACGCCGAGCGGGATGCCTGGGAGAAGAAGCCGCGGATGCCGCTGCGGGAGCGGGCGCTCACCGCGCGGCCGATCGTGCGGTATCTCGGCCGGGACGACAGCGCCCGCACCGTCGAGGGGTGGCAGCGCTGGGTGGAGGTCGTCGCGGGGTGGCTGCGGGAAGGACGCTCGCCGACCGTCTTCGTGCACACGCCGGACAACAACGAGGCGCCCGGGCTGGCCCGGCGGTTCCACGAGGAGGTGCGGGCGCGGACGCCGGGCCTCCCGCCGCTGCCCGAGCCGACCGGGCCGCTGACCCTCTTCTAATCAGCCTCTCTGTTTGATCAGCTCCTCGACGGCGGTGGGCAGCGTCGTCTCGAAGTCGATCAGCTTGGCCCACGTCGGCGTGATGACGATGCGGACCATGCCGTCGTAGAGCGAGCGGACCTCGGCCTCCCACACCACCCGCTGCTCGGGCGTCATCTGGTAGCTGCCGTTCATCTGCAGGTACTCCTCCGGGATGCCGTCCACGACGTCGAGCTCCGCGCGCCCGCGGATCAGCAGGATCTTCGGCGGGTGCACCTCGGTGTCGATCGTCAGCGCGACCTCCGGGCGGCGGCGCAGGGAGTGCAGCTTCGGGGCGTTCTTCGGCGTACAGACGACAATCTCCGAGCCGTTCCAGGTGAAGGCGATCGGAATGGCGCGCGGCGTGCCGTCCTTGGCGACGTACGCCATCCGCAGCAGGTCACGGGCCAGCAGCTCCTGGCTGATCGGGCGGGACAGGACGGCGGTGATCTCGTGGCGTTCCATGGTGCGGCTCCTTCGTCGGGTGGTCTTCGTTCCTGGGACGGAGCCGCCCGCGGGTTCTCGACATCCTCGGGAAAGAAAGGCGACTCGCACAGGGTGTGCGACATGCCGCCGCCGAGCCGTCATCACCTGGAACGTGACGTGAGGAGGTTCCATGAGGTGCAGCGGTACCTATGAGTACCTCGACGGTGGCCCGGAGGAGCAGGCGCGGCTCGATGCCGTGCGCCGCTACCAGCTGGTGGACGAGCCGGTCGACGACACGTACGAGCGGATCGCGTTCGTCGCCGCCGCCCTGTTCGACACGCCGATCGCGACGGTGTCGCTCGTCGAGGAGCATCGCATCTGGCTGGTGGCCGCCTACGGCCTGCCGGGCGTGCGGGAGATCGGTCCCGAGCCGGGCCTGTGCGGGTCGGCCATCGCCCAGGACGGCGTCTACCTGGTCACCGACGCGGCCGTCGACCCGCGGACGCGCGATCATCCCCTGGTACGGGGTGAGCTGGGTCTGCGCTTCTACGCGGGAGCGCCGATCCGGGCGCACGACGGCTATCGGCTGGGCACGGTCAACGTGATCGACAACCGGCCGCGCCAGGCGACGGCCCACCAGCTCAAGGCGCTGGAGCACCTGGCCGCGGCGGTGTCGGACGAGCTCGAGCTGCGCCTGATGGTCATCCGCGGCGCCATGGCCGAGCTGCGCATGCGCGAGACGGTCAGCGGCCGGCGGCCACCGGGGTAGCGCGCCGAACGATCTCTCTGGTTGGCTGATCATGCCGAGACGAGGCAGGCCATGCCGACGGGGCATCGAGGTGCCGCAAGACCAGGGAGTGCGCAGAGGATGACGCCGCAGAGCCGCCGCGGGCTGATCACCGGATCGCTGGCGGGAGCCGGCCTGGCCGCCGGGGGGCTGATCTTCGGTCAGCCGGCCGCCGCGCTGGCCGCGACCGAGGGGCTCGTCGTGATCACGCCGAGCGCGGACGTGACCGGCGCCGCCGACCACGCCGCGATCCAGGGTGCGCTGTCGGACGTGAACCGCCAGGTGCTGCTGAGCGCCGGCGCGTTCTACGTCAACCAGCCGATCGTCATGCGGTCCAACCAGCGGCTGATCGGCGCCGGCGCGCAGGCCACGAAGATCACTCAGGTGGGTGCCGGGCACGGCATCACCTCGGTGAGCGGCTATGCCGTCAACTACGTGACGATCTCCGGGCTCAGCATCATCGGGCAGTACGACTCCGCGACCCCGGCGCCCGCCGACGGCCCGTCCGGCATCTGCCTGATTCCCGGACCGGCCGAGGGGCCCTCGAACATCACCATCGAGGACTGCGTGGTGCGCAACTGGGGTGACTGCGGCGTCTACCTCACCGCCGTGATCGCGTCGCGGATCACCCGGGTCCAGTCGACGAAGAACGGGGGCAACGGCTTCTACGTCACCAAGACCGCGACGGCGGCCGCCACGTCCCTCGTCTTCGAGGCCTGCTACGCGCTCGGCAACAAGAAGAACGGCTTCGAGCTCGACTACGTGAGCTACTCGACGCTGAACGCCTGCGCCAACGACGGCGGGCGGCGCGGCTACGCGCTTTACAACTGCTCGGCCGTCACGCTCACCAGCTGCGGCGCGGAGCTCTTCACCGAGGCGGGCTTCCTGGTGCGCAACAGCAAGGGGTGCAGCCTGTTCAGCCCGTACACCTTCAAGGGCGCCAAGACCGGCATCCACATCGGCGCCGCCACCGTCAACCTGACGATCGGCGGCGCCGTGCAGTCCGACCCGTCGTCGGCGAGCACGCCGTCGCTGACGAACTTCATCGTCTCCGAGGTGGGCAGCTCGGCCGTGATCTGGGGGGTGACGCGGACCAGCCCCGACGCGCTCGCGGGGAAGGTCACCAGCCTGGACGGGTCGGCCTGAGGCGTCAGTCGTCCCGCTCGTCGGTGCCGGCGGTCTGCCGCCGGCCGGACTCGTCCTGGTAGCGGGCGCCGCCGCTGGACTCCTCGGTGAGCGGGCGCGCGCCGCCCTCGGGCGGGCCCTCCACCGATTGGCCGCCGGCGGCCAGCTCGGGGAACTTCGCGTCGAACGCGGGCCGCTCGGAGCGGATGCGCGGCATGCGGTCGAAGTTGCGCAGCGGCGGCGGCGAGCTGGTGGCCCACTCCAGCGAGTTGCCGTGGCCCCACGGGTCGTCCACGGTCACGAGCTGGCCGACCTTGTAGGACTTCCAGATGTTGTAGAGGAACGGCAGCGTGGACGCGCCCAGCACGAACGAGCCGATGGTCGAGAACGTGTTGAGGAAGGTGAAGCCGTCGCTGGGCAGGTAGTCGATGTAGCGGCGCGGCATGCCCTCCGTACCGAGCCAGTGCTGCACCAGGAAGGTCGAGTGGAAGCCGACGAAGGTCAGCCAGAAATGGACCTTGCCGAGCCGGTCGTCGAGCAT
>NZ_BOMI01000028.1 GCF_016862115.1 Paractinoplanes deccanensis | reverse complement strand
GACCTCGGGGTGGCCGAAGAACCAGAACAGGTGCTGCCAGAGCATCGGGCCGTTCGTCGAGATGTCGTAGACGTGCGCGCCGAGCACCCGGTCGGCGGCCAGGGCGAACAGGGCCGCCGCGAGGAACGGGAAGACCATGATCACCAGCAGGCTGGTGACCAGGATGTTCCAGGTCATGATCGGCATGCGGAACATGGTCATGCCGGGCGCGCGCAGCGTCAGGATCGTGGTGATCATGTTGACGCCGCCGAGGATGGTGCCCAGACCCGAGAGGGCCAGGCCGACGATCCACAGGTTGCCGCCGATGCCGGGGGAGTGCAGCGAGTCGCTGAGCGGCGTGTAGGCGAACCAGCCGAAGTCGGCCGCGCCGCCCGGCACCACGAAGCCCGAGACGGTCATCGTGCCGCCGAACAGGAACAGCCAATAGGCGAACGCGTTGAGCCGGGGGAACGCCACGTCGGGCGCGCCGATCTGGAGCGGCACCACGAAGTTGGCGAAGGCGAACACGATCGGCGTCGCGAAGAACAGCAGCATGATCGTGCCGTGCATGGTGAACAGCTGGTTGTACTGCTCGGGGGAGAGGAACTGCATGCCCGGCCGGGCCAGCTCGCCCCGCATGAGCAGCGCCATCAGGCCGCCGATCAGGAAGAAGGCGAAGGCCGTGACGCCGTACATGATGCCGATCTGCTTCGCGTCGGTCGTGCGCAGCGTGCGCGCGAACGCCGAGCCGCGGAACGTGCGCCGGACCGGGTAGGGCCGGGTCACGATCGGCTTGGGGGCGACGGATGTCATGGGGACCTTCCCCCCTCGTGGTATCGATGCTTTGCTCAGGGTAGGACCGCTCACCCCCAGCGGTCCATCGGGACGGTGCATCGATGCTTAACGATCATGATCGTCGTGCCCTGGAGGACATCGAACGGCATCTGGCGAGCGAGGATCCCGCGCTCCGCGAGCGCCTGACCCGGCAGTCCCGGCCGTTCCCGACCGTCCTCGTGCTCTGCGCCTGCTTCTACATCGCCGCGCCGCTCGCCAAGCTGCTCTTCGGCTGGGCCGGCCTCGAGATCGCGGCCGCGTCCTTCGCCGCCGCGGTGGTCGCGGTGCTGGTGCACCGCCGGCGGCGCTAGCTGTGATGTCCGGGGACGTTGGTCGAGGACGTGTGACCACTCGATCTGACGATCAGTCACGGATCTTGTGAACAGGTGAAGGCCTCCAGCGGTGCAGTGGAGCTGCTAAGACAGCACCGCACCAGGCTTGGAGGCCTTCATGTCCCACGCTAAACGCCGCGTTGACCCCGCGGGCGCGATTGCGGCTGGCGCGTCTGATCGTGGATGACGGCTGGTCACCCGCACGAGCAGCCGAACGCCACGCCTACACCGATGGTGCGCAAGATCGTGCACCTGCGCCGTAAACGACGTCTCGGCCCGGTCCCGATCGCCGACCAGCTCGGTCTGGCCGCCTCCACCGTGCACGCCGTGCTAGGCCGGCGCGGACTCAACCGGCTCTCCCACCTCGATCGTGGCACCGGCGAACCGATCCGCCGCTACGAACACGACCAGCCCGGCGACCTGGTGCACGTCGACGTCAAGAAACTCGGCAACGTGCCGGACCTGGTTCGCCCAGCGCGGCGTCACCACCCGCCGCGTGCTCTCGGACAACGGCTCGGCCTACAAGTCGCACCAGTGGCGCGACACCTGCGCCGAGCTGGGCATCACCGTCAAGAAGACCCGCCCCTACCGGCCCCAGACCAACGGCAAGACCGAACGATTCCACCGCACCCTTGCCGACGGCTGGGCCTTCGCGAAGTTCTATTCATCCGAGAAAGCCCGCCGCGCTGCACTACCCGCCTTCCTGCACGACTACAACGTCCACCGACCCCACACCGCCATCGGCAAAGCCGCACCCATCACCCGGTTGAACAACCTGACTGGACATCACAGCTAGCGCACCCTCTCGAGCGAGTCGCGCAGGGTCGTCGCTCGCAGCGCCGCGTTGATGCCCAGCCAGCGGATCGGCTCGGGCTCCCAGCGGCGTGAGCGGTGGCCCACCCACGGCAGCGATGTCAGGTCGCTCTCCGCGCCGCGGATCAGGTCGGCGAGGGTGCGCCCGGCGAGGTTCGCCGCCGCGACGCCGTCGCCGACGTAGCCGCCGGCCCAGGCGATGCCGTCCGCGAGCCCGACGCTGGGCATCCAGTCGCGCGGGATGCCCAGCGGGCCGCCCCAGCGCGCCGCGATCTCGGGGCGGATGCCGAACATCTGCTCCAGCGTGTCGCGCAGCGAGTCGAAGACCGCCGGCACCCGGTCGTATCGCGGCTCGATGCGCGACCCGAAGTGGTACGGCGCGCCGCGCCCGCCGAACGCCAGCCGGTCGTCCGCAGTGCGCTGGCCATAAATGATCATGTGACGCTCGTCGGTGAACGTCTCGCGGCGCGCGAGCCCCACCCGGTCCCAGAACGACTGCGGCAGCGGCTCCGTGGCGATCATCAGGCTGTAGACGGGGGCCAGCTGGCGGCGGTGGCCGTCGAGCTGGGCCGTGTATCCCTCCAGCGCCCGCACCACCGTGCCCGCGGTGACCACCCCACGGTCGGTCACCACGCGGCCGCGCGCGATGCTGCGTACCGTCGTGTCCTCATGGATCGTGACGCCGCGCCGCTCGGCCGCCTCGGCCAGCCCGCGCACCAGCCGGGCCGGGTGCAGGGCCGCGCAGTCGGGGCTGTAGACGCCGCCGAGCACGCCGGTGGCGCCGCAGATCTCGCGCGCCTCCCGGGCGGGGAGGAAGCCGGGCGCGTTGCGGGCTCGGCGGAACTGCGCGGCGGAGCGTACGAGCGAGATGGTCCCGCCCTTGGCGTAGTGGCAGTCGATGCCCTCCTCGGCGGCCGCGCGGCCCACCTCGTCGACCGCCCCCGCCAATGCAGAATGCATCGCCGCGGCCCGGTCCGCGCCGTAGCGGCGGGCCAGCTTCGCCTCCGAGACCGGGAACAGCCCCGAGGCCCACCCGCCGTTGCGCCCCGAGGCGCCGAAGCCGCAGAACCGCGACTCCAGCACCACGACGGACAGCTCGGGCGCAACCCGGGACAGGTAATACGCCGTCCACAGGCCGGTGTAGCCCCCGCCCACGATCGCCACGTCGGCCGACCGGTCGCCGGGCAGCGCGGGCCGCGGCTCGATCGGGCCGAGCGTGGACAACCAGAAGGACGGCATCATCTCGTACCCCAGGCGTAGGTCTGTTTGGCGAGTTTGAGGTACATAAACGTCTCGCAGACCGCGACGCCCTTGATCGTGCGCACCTTTTCGTTGAGCAGGTCGAGCAGGTGCTCGTCGTCGGTGCAGACCAGCTCGACCAGCAGGTCGAAGCCGCCCGCGCAGATCACCACGTAGTCGACCTCGGGAATCGCCGCGATCTCGTCGGCGATCGCGCGCAGGTCGCCGTTGACCTTGAGGCCGACCATTGCCTGCCGCGCGAAGCCGAGCGTCAGCGGATCGGTCACCGCCACGATCTGCATGAGCCCGCCGTCGAGCAGCCGCTGCACCCGCTGGCGCACGGCCGCCTCGGAGAGCCCGATCGTCTTGGCGAGCGTCGCGTACGACATCCGCCCGTCCCGCTGCAGGTGCTCGATGATCTGCTTGTTGATCTCGTCCAGTGCCAGGTCCGCCGTCACGCCGCGATTCTTCCCGCCCGGATCGGTGGAGGCAATCGCGCTCATGGTTGACCCCTCTCAGCGACCGGCACACTGCGTTTATCGCAGAGTTGATCGCTCTTGACAAGCTTTTCCCGCGCTTGGAGGCTGCTACGGCACGGTTTCAGTGATCGGGAGGTCCCCCATGCGCGTCCTGACCGTAGGCGCCGGCGGCGTCGGATCCGCCGCCGCGGCCATCGCTGCCCGCCGCGACTTCTTCGACCTGCTCGTCATCGCCGACCACGACCTCGCCCGCGCGTCCCGGGCGGCCGCCCTCGACGCCCGCTTCCGGGCCGCCCGCATCGACGCCTCCGACGCCGAGGCGATCGCCGCCCTCTGCCGCGAGCACGGCATCACCCACGTCCTCAACGCCGTCGACCCCCGCTTCGTCATGCCGGTCTTCGAGGGCGCCCGCCGCGCCGGCGCCGACTACCTCGACATGGCGATGTCGCTCAGCCACGCCGGCACCGGCGTCAAGCTCGGCGACGAGCAGTTCGCCCAGGCACAGGCGTGGGCGGACGAGGGCCGCCTCGCCCTGGTCGGCATGGGCGTCGAGCCCGGCCTCTCCGACGTCTTCGCCCGCTACGCCGCCGACCACCTGTTCTCCCGCATCGACGAGATCGGCATCCGCGACGGCGCGAACCTGGTCGTCGACGGCCACGACTTCGCCCCGTCCTTCTCGATCTGGACCACCATCGAGGAGTGCCTCAACCCGCCCGTCGTCTGGGAGCGCGACCGCGGCTGGTACACCCTCCCGCCCTTCAGCGAGCCGGAGATCTTCGACTTCCCCGGCGGCATCGGGCCGGTCGAGTGCGTCCACGTCGAGCACGAGGAGGTGCTGCTCATCCCGCGCTGGGTCGACGCCGCCAAGGTCACCTTCAAGTTCGGCCTCGGCCGCGAGTTCATCGAGGTCCTTCAGACCCTGCACAAGCTCGGCCTCGACCGCACCACCCCCGTCCGCGTCGGCGGCACCACGGTCTCCCCGCGCGACGTCGTCGCCGCCGTCCTGCCCGACCCCGCCACCCTCGGCGACCGGATGACCGGCGTCACCTGCGCCGGCACCTGGGTCAAGGGCCTGGACAAGTCGGGCGCGCCGCGCGAGGTCTACCTGCACCACCTGGTCGACAACGAGTGGTCCATGCGCGAATACGGCTCCCAGGCCGTCGTCTGGCAGACCGCCGTCAACCCGGTCGTCGCCTTGGAACTGCTCGCCGCGGGCACCTGGAGCGGCAAGGGCGTGCTGGGCCCGGAGGCCTTCGACGCCGTCCCGTTCCTCGACAAGCTCACCGACTACGGCAGCCCCTGGGCGATCCGAGAGCAGTAAACCAAGAGATACGCCTTTTCGAACGGCCCCGGATACCGTAGCGAGCCGGGCGTGGGGTCACGGCCGTAGCGCCCCTTTCGCGTGGGACGCGGGCTTGCCCCGCGCCCGATCGTCGGCGAAGGTCAGGTATGCGCCTCGGCGGGCCGTTGCGAAACCACATCGGACTCGTCGGCGCCGTCGGCGCGCTGCTGTTCGGTGTCGTGGCCAACCTCGCGACCTCCACGGTCACCGTGGCCGGCCCCTGGGCGACGGCGGCGGTGTGGACGGTGGCCGGGCTGATCGCCGCCACCCTGGCCGGCGTCGAGGTGGTCGACCGGCGCCGCCGCCCCGGGCCGGCGCCCGCCGACGAGAAGCCGCCGCCCGGCCCCGGCGGCACCGGGCACCGCGACTACCTGGCCCTGGTGCGCGACACCGCCCCGCGGTCGGGCCTGCTCGGCCGGGACGCGGAGCTGGGCGAGCTGGCCGCCTTCGTCCGCGGGCCGCAGGCGTACCGGTGGATGCAGGCGGACGCGTGGGCCGGCAAGTCGGCGTTGATGGCCACGTTCGTCACGGGCCTGCCCCCGGACGTCGTCCCGCTGGTCTTCCTGGTCACCGGGCGGCTAGCGGCGCACGACGACTCGGCCGCCTTCACGCTCGTGCTGCTGGAGCAGCTCGCCGAGCTGTCCGGGGAGCGCCTGCCCGACCGGCTCACCCCGGCCGGTCGCGAGGCGCTGCGCCGGCGCCTGTTCGCCGAGGTGGCCGAGGCGCTGGCGAACGACGGCAAACGCCTCGTCCTGGTGGTGGACGGCCTCGACGAGGACCAGAGCGCGCGGCGCGGCCTGCCCAGCATCGTGTCGCTGCTGCCCAAGCACCCGGCCGGCACCGTGCGCGTGGTGGTGACCAGCCGGCCCGGCGACGACCTGCCCGCCGACGTCGACGCGGACCACCCGATGCGCTCGGCCGGCGTCGTGCGCGTGCTCAGCAGCTCGCCGTACGCGTCGCTGGTCCGTGACCAGGCCGACCGGGACCTGAGCTCGCTGCTGCACGCGGGCGACCGGCAGCGCGACCTGCTCGGCCTGATCGCCGCCGCCCGCGGTGGCCTGACCACGGCGGATCTGGAGGACCTCACGGGCCTGGCGCCGTACGAGATGGCCGAGACGCTCGACCAGGCGCCGGCCCGGGTGATCGTCGGCCGGCCCGGCGGCGAACGCGTCTACCTGCTCGCCCACCAGAACCTCCAGGACGCCGTGACCCGGCAGCTCGGGCAGCGGCGGATGGCCGGCTACCGCGCCCGGCTCGGCGCGTGGGCCGACCGGTTCCGGGCCCGGCGCTGGCCCGGTGACACTCCGCGCTACCTGCTGACCGGCTACCCGGCGATGCTCGAGTCGGCCGGCGAGATCGACCGGCTGGTCGCGTGCGTCACCGACCTGGACCGGCACGACCGGATGCGTGACGTGTTCGGTGGCGACGCCGCCGCCCTGTCCGAGATCGCGGTGGCGCAGGCGTCGCTGCGAGCCGGCGCGGTCGCGGTGATCGACCCCGACCCGCGGTGCCTTCCGGGCCTGGCCCGGGTCGCGGCGCACCTGGGCGTGCTGCACGACCGGATCAAGGCGATGCCGCACCTGCTCCCGGTGATGTGGGCGGTGCTGGACCACCCGGACCGGGCCGAGGCGATGGCCCGGTCGGTGCGCGAGGCCGGCCCGCGAGCGCGGGTGCTCGCCTCGGTGGCGGTGCACCTGGGGGAGCGGCACCCGGAACGGGCCCGGGACCTGGTCGCGGCGGCCGAGGAGAGCGCCGCCGAGGAACCGGCCGGGGAGACCCGCGGGCCGGCCCTGGCGGCGGCGGCCGAGGCCGCCGCGATGCTGGGCCACCCGGAGCTCGCCGGCCGGCTGCTGCGGGCCGCGGCCGGGGAGGCCGAGCGGATCGCCCACCCGGAGCCGCGAGCCGGCCTGTACCTGCTCCTCGCTAACGTGGCCGCCGCCCTGGCTCCTTCGCCCGATCCGGCCGCTGCGCCGGCTCCCTCGCCGGACTCGGCTGCGGCCTCGGCCCGTTCGCCCGGCTCGGCTTCCGCGCCCGACTCCGTTTCCGCCCTGGCTCTGGGGCCCGAGGAGGCTGCTGCGCTTGCGCTCGCGGCGGCCCGGGAGGACGGGAGCACGGCGGCCGCGGACCGGGCGCTGGTCGGCGCGGTGCGGCTGGCCGCCGCGACCGGCCGGGCGGCGTGGACGAAGTCCCTGCTCGCCGAGCTCGACCAGCCGGGACCCCGGATCGAGGGGCGGCTGATCGCCGCGGACGCGTTCCGCACCGTGGACCCCGCCTGGGCGCGGGCACTGGTCGAGGAGGCCGAGAACCATCAGGCCCCGTGGACGGCCGTGGACTCGTGGTGGCGGTTCGCCGTCGTCGCCCCGGTCTGGGCGGCCCTCGGCGACACGGAACGAGCGCAGTGGCACGTCGCCCGGGCCGAACGGGAGATCGAGGCGATGCCGGAGCTCCTGGGCAAGCACACCGCCCGGGCCCACCTCGCGCTCGCGCTGGCCCGGATGGACCAGGCCGACCGCGCCCTCGACGTGGTCGCCGGGGTGCTCGACGACACCGCCCGGGACTTCGCCCGGGACGGGATCGCCCAGATGCTGGCCGCGGCCGGCCGCTTCGACCGGGCCCGATCGACGGTCCTGGAGATCGCCGACCCGTCCCGGCGGGCGGCCGCGCTCGCGGCGCTGGCCATGGCGCTGCACGCGGCCGGCGAGGGCGACGAGGCGCTGCGGGTCGCGGCGCTCGCCGAGACGACCGTGCGCTCCGCGGCCACCGGGCTATCCGCGCTGCGGCTGCTGGCCACGCTGGCCGACGAGCTCGCCCGCGCCGGACAGCACGAGCAGGCCGGGGAGCTGGTGACCGCCATGGCCGGCCGGGCCGACGTCACGCCCGTGCTCACCCAGCTGGCCCGCGTCGCCGTGGCGCTGCCGGACCCCGCTCCGGCGGCCGCCCTCGACGAGCGGATGCGCCGGTGCGAGGCCGCGGCCACGGACGACGCCGTACGGCTGGAGATCCTGATCGCCCGGACCCGGATGACGGCCAGGGTTTCCGGGACCGCGGTGGCCGACGCGATGGTGGAGGCCGCCTCCGCGCTGGGCCGCACGCAGACGCTGCACCCGCTGCTCGGCCAGGTGCCCGGCGCGCTGGCGGCCGCCGGCCGGCTGGACGAGGCCGTCGAGTGGGCGGCCGGGCTGGCCAACCCGTACGAGCGCCGCGCCCGGCTGACCGAGATGGCCCGCGTCCTGGCCGAGGCCGGTGAGCCGGAGCGTGCCCGGCACCTCGTCGACCTGATCGATGAGGCCGTGCCGCGCCTGCGGGCGCTGTTCGGGCTGCTCGGCCCCTCCTCCTCCGGCGACGCGCTGAACGAGGTCCTGAGCGAACTGGCGGCAGTGGACGACGAAGCGGCCCGCCGGACCCTCACCGCCGAGCTGATCGCCGCCCTGGCCGGCCACCTCCCGCCCGAGCGGGTGGTCGAGCTCGCGTACGACCTGGAACCCGGCCTGCAGGCCGCCGAGCGGGATCCGGCGGCGTTCGCCGGCGACGCGGAGGCGTACGCGGACCTCCTGGGTGTGCTCGCCCAAGCCTGGGCCCGCTGCGGCCGCACCGACCGCAGTGCCCTCGCCGCCCGGGCCGTGGCCGAGCTCGCCGGACGGATCGAGGACCGGGTGGTCCGCACCGCGGTGCTCGCGATCGCCATCCGGGGCCTGGTCGCCGCCGGCCGGCACGGCCAGGCGGCCGAGGTGGCCCGCTCGATCGAGCGGATCGCCGAGACGGCGCGGTCACCGTCGTTCATGGCAGGCGCCCTCGCGACCACGGCCACCGCCTTCGCCCAGGCGCAACGGCCGGACCTGGGCCGCGCCTTGCTGGCCCGCGCGCTGGTCCTGGACGGACACGAGGGCGCGCTGCGGGCCCTCGCGGTCGTCGACCCCCGCGCCGCCCGTGTGGTCGCCGACTACTACCTGAATGCCGGTTTCGGCAGCTGACGGTGGAGATCACCTGCCGGCAGCCGCCGTTGGCAAGATTGACGCCACAGCCCGTAGCGAGGAGCGGCGACATGAGCGAAGCGGACGGCCGGGGCGTCAAGAAGACCAGCAAGACCGAGGAGCTGGTGATCCGCGGCGCGATCGAGATCCACGCCCAGACGCTCGGCGGCCTGACGGCGATGGCGACCGGCCCGGCAGCACCGATCACCCACCCGACGGCCACCAGGCTGGCGCGCCAGCTGCTCAAAGACGCCCGCGCCCGCGAGCGCGCCGAGGAAGAGGCGATGAGCTGGGACGAGTTCCACGACAAGCAGGACAAGGAGAGAAAACTCGGCATGCTGGGGTGCTGAGCAACGCCGCTCTCGCCCTCTCACGGCAGCGGAAGCTCAACCTCGACGGGATCGCCGCCGTGCGGCGCGAACCGCAACGTCAGCCTGCTCGCCTGTGCGGACGGCACCGGCAGGTAGCTCCACCGAGCCTCGAACTCGCTACCGTGGCCCCCGGCCCGGCCGGAGTGCCGCCGGTAAACGGTGCCGAGGTCGTCGGAGATCGCCATGGGGATCGCGCCGATCTCTTCCGCCGGCCACGAAGGCGGTTCGCCGCGCCCCTTGTCGTGCTCCCAACGCCGGTAGAGCTGCCGGAAGGCGCTGAGCGCGGCATCACGGGCAGCGCCCCGCGCGGCGTCGAGAGTGACCTCGACGTGGTTGGCCACCGCGACGCCGACCAGTTCAACGGGAACGCCGGACACCTCTCCGGCTTCGACCGGACCCTGGAGCGGCAGTGCGACCCGCGGAATCTGCCGGACCGTGACCAGGTAGACGTGATCGTCCCCGGCGTACTCGACCTGGACGACGCCGTCGTCCAGCATCTCCGTACTTCGTCCGCGCACCGGCTGCCCCGGCGCTCCGAACAGGAAGTTGACGACGTCGCGGAGAGAGGTCACCTCGACGACCGTACCGTTGGTTGCTGAGCCGGCATCGAGCCTTAAGCCTCCTCGTCCTGCGCCACGGCGGCCCGGAGCCGGCGGGCCTGCGCCCCGCGATACATCCGCAGGACACTCTCCAGGGTGTCACGCACATGCGGGTCCGGGTGGTCGGCCAGATACGCCAGTTCCCCGGCACCCGCCCGCCGTTGTGCCCGTGACTGCGCGCCGCTATCCCCGAGCGTTCGATGCCCCGGGCCGCCTGCGCCGTGGTGATGTGCACGAACTCCGCCATGGTCGCCGAATCGTGCTCGGCGCACGGAACGAGTCGCCGCACCCTCTTGTCAGCTACGGAATCAGTGGGAAGATGACTGCCAAACAGTGGAGATCCTGCGTCTGGAGACCGTGTGACCGCCAAGACCGTGCTGCACAACTTCATCGGTGGCGCCCCGGCCGCGCCCGCCGAGGGCCGATACGAGGACCTCATCGATCCGGCGACCGGCGAGGTGTTCGCGTCCGCTCCCGTGTCCGGCAAGCCGGACGTCGACCGGGCGATGGAGGCGGCGAGCAAAGCGTTCGAGACGTGGCGCAACACCACGCCGAGCGAGCGCCAGCAGGCCCTGCTCAAGTTCGCCGACGCCGTCGAGCGGCGGGCCGACGAGCTGGTCCGGGCCGAGTCGCAGAACACGGGCAAGCCGCTGGGCCTCACCGCCAGCGAGGAGCTGCCGCCGGCGGTCGACCAGATCCGCTTCTTCGCCGGCGCCGCCCGGCTGCTCGAGGGACGGTCCGCCGGGCAATACCTCAACGGCTACGAGAGCTACGTGCGCCGCGAGCCGATCGGCGTCTGCGCGCAGGTCACGCCGTGGAACTACCCGCTCATGATGGCCGTCTGGAAGATCGCCCCCGCGCTCGCCGCCGGCAACACGGTCGTGCTCAAGCCGTCCGACACCACGCCGGTCACCACCGTCATGCTCGCCGAGATCGCCGCCGAGTTCCTGCCCGAGGGCGCGTTCAACGTCGTCGTCGGCGACCGGGACACCGGCCGCGACCTGGTCACCCACAAGACCCCGCAGATGGTGTCGATCACCGGGTCGGTCCGGGCCGGCATGGAGGTCGCCTCCGCCGCCTCCGCCGACCTCAAGCGCACCCACCTCGAGCTGGGGGGCAAGGCCCCGGTCGTGGTCTTCGACGACGCCGACGTCGAGGCCGCCGCCGCCGCGATCGCCGAGGCCGGCTACTTCAACGCCGGCCAGGACTGCACGGCCGCCACGCGGGTGCTCGCCGGCCCGCGCGTGCACGAGGACTTCGTCGCCGCCCTGGCCGAGGCCGCGAAGGGCACCAAGACCGGCGCCGCCGACGACGAGGACGTGCTCTACGGCCCGCTCAACAACTCACGCCAGTTCGACCGGGTCGCCGGCTTCGTCGACCGCCTGCCCGACCACGCCCGCCTCGACGCCGGCGGCGCCCGGGTCGGCGACCGCGGCTACTTCTACTCGCCCACCGTCGTCTCCGGCCTGCGCCAGACCGACGAGATCATCCAGGACGAGGTCTTCGGCCCGGTCATCACCGTCCAGCGGTTCACCGACGAGGACGAGGCGGTCCGCTGGGCCAACGGCGTCGAGTACGGCCTGGCCTCTTCGGTCTGGACCCGCGACCACGGCCGCGCCATGCGCATGACGCAGCGCCTCGACTTCGGCTGCGTCTGGGTCAACTGCCACATCCCGCTGGTCGCCGAGATGCCCCACGGCGGCTTCAAGCACAGCGGCCACGGCAAGGACCTGTCGGTCTACGGCCTCGAGGACTACACCCGCATCAAGCACGTCATGCATTCCCTCGGCTAAAGGCTTTTCCGATACGCCTTTCCGCACAGCCCCCGCGTCCCGCGGCGAGCCAGGCGCCTGGTCACGGCCATAGCGCCCCTTTCGCGCGGGGCGCGGGGTTGCGCTTCACCGCACCCCGCTAGCTTGACATCATGATCGCGACTCCCTCCCCGTCCGGCCTCGTGAACCGCACCGACGAGAGGGCACGTCTCACCACGATCATCGAGCGGGCCCCGTCCGGCGGCACCGCCCTGCTGGTCGAGGGCGATGCCGGCATCGGCAAGACCGCGCTGGCGCGCGTCACCGAGGCCCATGCGCGCCGGCTCGGCTTCCGGGTGCTCACCGCCCGCGGAGTTCAGGGCACGGCGCCCGCCGGCTTCGGCGCTCTGCACGAGATGCTGCACCCGATCCTCGACGGGGCCGCCTCGCTGCCGCCGCGGCAGCGTTCCGCGCTCCTGGTGGCCTTCGGGGCCGAGGACGGCCCGTCCGCCGACCGTATGCTGATCAGCCTGGCGACCCTGAGCCTGCTCGAGGAGAGCGCCGCCGGCCGCCCGCTGCTGGTGATCGTCGAGGATCTGCACTGGCTGGACCGTTCGAGCGCCGAGGTGGTCGCGTTCCTCGCCCGCCGGCTGCGCCCGGCGCCGGTCGTCCTGCTGGCGCTGACCCGCACCGGCGGATACCCCGACGACTGGAGTGGGTCGTTCCCCGAGGTCCTGCCGCTGGCGCCGCTCTCCGCCGAGCATTCCGCGGAGCTGCTCGACCGGGTGGCCCCCGGTCTCGGCCCGCGGTCGCGGCAGCGGGTTCTCGGTGCCTGCGCCGGCAACCCGCTCGCCCTGCGGGAGCTGCCCGCGGCGCTGCGCGACCACGACCTGCGCGGCTCCGGCCGGCTGCCGCTGACGGAGCGGCTGGAGCGGGCCTTCCTGTCCGAGGTGGCCCGGCTTCCCGAGGGCGCCCGGCGCGTCCTGGGCCTGGCCGCGGCCGGCGAGGACGCGACCGTGGAGGAGCTCGTGGCAGCGATGGGCGTGCTCGGCCTCGACCGCGCCGACCTCGACCGGGTCGAGCACACCGGCCTGCTGCGCGTCACGAACGGCCGGCTCGCATTCCGCCACCCGCTGCTCGGCGAGGCGGTGCTGGGCGCGTCCTCCTCGGTGGCCCGCGCCCAGGCCCACCGGGCGCTCGCGCGGGTGTCGGCCGACCCCACCCGGGTGGCGTGGCACCGGGCTTCCGCCACGTACGGCTGGGACGAAGACGTTGCCGTGGCCTTGGACGAGGCCGCGCGGGCCGCGCAACGCCAGGGTGCCCACCACGAGGCGATGGTCGCCTACCGGCGCGCCGCCGAGCTGTCACCCGAGCCGGGCCGGCGCGTGCACCGGCTCGCCGAGGCCGCGGAGGCCGCTCGCCGCGCCGGCCTGACCGCCGAGTCGGCCGCGCTGCTGCGGGAGGCGGCGCCCCTGGCCGAGGCGCCCGCCGTGGTGCGTGCGCTCGCCCGTACCGAATGGCTGTTGAGCATGACCTCGAACGTGCCCGGCCGCGGCGCGCGCGAGCTGGTGTGGCTCGCCGAGTCGGGCTCGGACCGGCCGGTGGAGATCCTGCTCTGGGCCGCTACCAAGGCGTACATCCTGGAGGATCCGCACGACGTCCGCGAGGAGGTGCGCGCCGCCCTGGAACTGGCACCCGCGGCGGAACGCGACGAGCTGCTGCGCCAGATCGGCTTGGCCCTGCTCGACCCGCGTCACGGCCTGAGCGCCCTGCATGCCGAGCTGTCGGCCGTGCTGGCCCGCCTCCTCGACGAGCAGGCGGAGATCGTCAACGTGCTGGCCTTCGCCGCCGAGACCACGCAGGACTTCGCCACGGCCGAGCGCTGCTGGACCGCCGCCGTCGACTTCCACCACGAGTCCGGCCGCCTGAGCGACGAGGCGGTCACCCTCTGCGGCCGCGGCACGATGCGCCTGGCCGCCGGCGCGATCACCGATGGCCTGGCCGACAGCGGGCAGGCCCTGCGCCTGTCCCTCGACTTCGACCTCCCGGTGGTCGGCGCCATCGCGGCGGCCACCGTGGCCCTGGCCCACGCCCTACAGGGCGACAACGCCGGCGCCGCGACGGCTCTCGACCAGGCCCGCCGGCTGCTCGGCGCGGAGTCCTTCGCCCGCGTCCAGGCGATGACGGCCTGGGCCGAGGGCGTGCTCGCCCTCAACGAGGACCGCCCTGCTGACGCCCTCACCGCCCTGGAGGCCACCGCGGTCAACGGCCCCGTCCACCTGTGGGCCGGCACCGACCTGGTCGAGGCCGCCGTCCGCGCCCACAAGCCGGAAGCCGCCCGGCGCTGGCTGGCGCAGGCTGGACAGCCTCCGTTCCCCGACCGCCTCGCCCACACCGTCGAGCGCACCAAGGCCCTGCTCACCCCCGACGCCCGCGCCCACTTCGAGGCCGCCGTCGACCACGGCCGGCGCGCCGGTGTCCCCCTCGACCTGGGCCGCACCCGCCTCGCCTACGGCGAATGGCTCCACCGCACCCACGCCCGTGCCGAGGCCCACCACCAGCTGACCGAGGCCGCCACTCTGCTCCATGCCGCCGGCGCCACCCGCTGGGCAGCAATCGCCGAGACGAAGATCGGCGTAGCCCACCCCCATCCCGATGGGGGTCACCGCCTCACACCCCAGGAGCTACAGGTGGCGCGGCTGGCCGCCGCAAACCTGACGAACCGAGAGATAGCCGACCGCGTCTACATCGCACCGCAAGCGGTGGCCGACCACCTGACGCGGGCCTTCCGCAAACTCGGTGTCACGGAACGCGCCGGCCTCGCCCCGGCCCTGGACGCCCAGACCGGCCGAGCGGGCTCAGCGTGACATCGCCAGGCGCCGCCGGGTTGTGCGGCGCGCGGCTGCGATGTGGCGTAGTCCTCGCCGGTGCGCGCGGCGTTGCCTGCCGTTGACCGGGTCCGTGATCATGGAGCGTCGTGATCACAGCGGAGGGAGGCCGGGTGCGGCGGGTGGCGGTGACCCTCGCGGGGGCGCTGGCGTTCGGGGTGCTGGCGGCGCTCGTCAAGGGCGACCAGGGCGGTGTTCGCGACACGATCGGCAATCTCAGCACGCCGTGGCTGCTCGCCGGGTTCGTGCCGGGTCTGTTCGCGCGCAGCCTGCCGCGCGGGGCGGTGCTCGGGCTCGCCGCGACGCTGACCGCCCTGCTCGGGTTCTACCTGGTCGTCTCGTTCCCCCTCGATGATCTCTCCGAGGTGTTGCGGCTCAACCGCCGGTGGGTCTTCTCAGGGCTGCTCAGCGGCCCTGTCATGGGCGCGGCCGGCGCCTGGGTGCGGCGCCGCGGCTTTCCCCTGGCACGGGCCGCCGTTGTGGTCACCGGTCTGCTGCTGGTGCTGGAGCCGCTGGTCATCGTCGCAGCACGTGTGGTTCCCGGCTGGCGCACGGTGATCCATTGGACCCTCGAGCCGATCCCGTACGTCGTGGAGGCCGCCGCCGGTGTGGTGGTCCTCGCCGCGGCAGCCCGCCGGCGCCGCCGGTGAGCAGCAGCCGTCCCCGCGCCAGGCCTCCCGGCCCTCCTTGACGGCGACGGCGGCGATGACCAGGGCGGCCACCGGATCGGCCCAGCCCCAGCCGAGCAGCGCGTTCAGGGCCAGGCCGAGGAGCAGCACCCCCGAGAGGTACGTGCACAGCAGCGTCTGCTTCGAGTCGGCCACCGCGGTGCGCGAGCCGAGTTCGCGGCCGGCGCGGCGCTGGGCGTACGACAGCCCGGGCATGACGGCCAGCGACACCGCGGCCAGCACGAGACCCGGTGTGGAGTGGCCCGCCTCGGTGCCGGTGACCAGCGCGCGCACCGACTCCGCCGTGACGTAGGCGGCCAGCGCGAAGAACGAGACCGCGATGACGCGCAGCGCCCGCTTCTCGCGGGCGGCCGGGTCGCGGCCGCTGAACTGCCAGGCCACGGCCGCCGCCGACGAGACCTCGATGACCGAGTCGAGCCCGAAGCCGATCAGCGCCGTGGAGCCGGCCGCCGCCCCCGCGGTGAGGGCCACGGCCGCCTCGGCGATGTTGTAGGTGATGGTCGCCGCGACCAGCAGGCGGACCCGCTTGGTGAGCGCGGCCCGCCGGCTCGGCGTGTTCAGCGGGAGCGCCATCAGCAGCAGCCCCGCTCGGCGGCGTCCGGGCAGACGGCCGGGTCGACGGCGAGCACCAGCCCGAGCAGGTCCCCGAGGGCGTGGCCGATCGCGGGGGAGGCCAGCTCGTACCGGGATCGGCGCCCCTCGGGGACCGCGGCCACCAGCCCGCAGCCGCGCAGGCAGGCGAGGTGGTTGGACAGGTTCTGGCGGGTGACGCCGAGCAGCTCGGCCAGGTCGGCCGGGTAGCCGGGCGCCTCGCGCAGCGCCAGCAGCAGCCGGGCCCGGGTGGGGTCCGACAGGGCGTGGCCGAAGCGGGACAGGGCCTGGCCGTGGGTCAGCGTCGCCATGACCCCGACAGTACAGCGAACGCTGAACTATGAGAACTGCGGGACGACCTCCTCGGCCAGGCGCAGCAGGTGGCTGTGGTCGTAGGCGACCCGCGGGATGTAGAAGAGCACGTAGTCGGCGCCGGCCTCGGCGAGGCGCTCGACGTGGCCGATGGTGTCCTTCGTGGACTGGGTCAGGTCCAGCTCGATGGTGGTCGACTTGCGGATCCGCGAGTAGTCGCGGCCGAGGCGCTCGCAGTGCTCGCGCAGGACGCCGAGCTTGTGCCGCACCAGGGCCGGGTCGCCGGCGCCGACGTTGCAGCCGTCCGCGTACTGCGCCACCAGCTTGAGGGTGACCTTCTCGCCGCCGCCGCCGAGCCAGAACGACGGCTTGCGCCGCGGCTGGTTGATCGGCGCGTCGATCGAGTAGTGCTTGCCCTGGAAGACCGGGCGGTCCTCGGTCCACATCTTGTGAATGATCTCGACGGCCTCGCGGAACTCGGCCATCCGGGTGGGCACGTCCTCCCACCGGTAGCCGTACGCCTTCCACTCGTGCTCGTACCAGCCGGCGCCCAGGCCCGCGTACAGCCGGCCCTTGCTCGCCACGTCGACCGTCGACGCGATCTTGGCGTACAGGGAAGGCTGCCGGTAGCCGTTGCAGCCCACCATCTGGCCGATGTTGACCCGGCTGGTGTCGCGGGCCAGCGTGGACGTGGCGGTCCAGCACTCGAAGGTCGTGTTCATGGTCGGCTCGGGCCACGTGTGCAGGTGGTCGTACAGCCAGATCGAATCCCACGGCCCGGCGTCGGCCACCCGCGCGACGGCGGTCATCGCCTCGTACTGCTCCTCCGGGTCGGCGATCTCGACCAGGTCCATCTTCCAGCCCTGCGGCACGAACACCCCGAAACTCACGCTCATGAGGCCCACCGTAGTGCCTCCGCGTCCGCCCGCCGGGGGTAACGGGTTCGCATCGAGGGTTGGCTTGGCCTCGCCGCCGGACGAGAGTGTCTGAGGATTGCGGTGACGGGGGAGCAGGGCCGATGTACGACGTGAGCTTGGGTGCCGTGCGACGGCGCTCCGGTCAGGCGTTCCTCGTGCTGCTGCTGGCCACGCTGGCGGCCACCGTGGCGTCCGCCGCCTGCTGGTACGGGCTGACGGTCGCCTCCCGCGCCGCGGACACCGACGTCCGCAACGCCCCGGCCGCGCAGCACGTCATCCTCGCCCACCGCGCGGGCGAGGTCGCCGGCGATCCGCGCCGCGCCCTCGACTCGTACGCCGCCACCGTGCGCGGCCTGCTGCGGCTGCCCGAGGGCCGCCCGGTGCTCGGGCTCGCCGCCGACATGACCTACATCTACCGCGACCAGCCGGGCGCCGCCTCCGGCATGCCCGCGGCCTACCGGGACGGGTTCTGCGACCACGTACGCCTCACCGGCACCTGCCCGGCGGCGGCGAACGACGCGGCGATCAGCGCGGACGCCGCCCGCCGGCTGGGCCTGGCACCCGGCGACACGTTCGAGGCCCGGTCGGTGCGGGCCGCCACGCCGGTGCGGTTCCGCGTCACCGGCGTCTACCAGCCGCGCGAGCCGAACGGCCCGTACTGGACCGACCAGCTCTTCCGGTCGCAGGGCTCGCTCGACCCGTTCTTCACCCCGCTCGACACCTTCCGCGCGCCGCAGCTCGACGAGGCCGTCCTGGCCTGGGGTCTCGACGTGCCGGTGCCGCTGCTGCGCGGCGACGGCGGCTACGACCTCAACGGGGTCGTCAACGACGCCCGGCCCAGTTTCGCGGCCGCCCAGATCGACCTGGACGCGCCCACCGGCGAGTTGGTCGACAAGGTGCGCGGGTCGCGGATCGCGGTGGCCGAGGGCGTGCTCGTCGCCGCCGGGCAGGCGCTGCTGCTGGCGTGGTTCGCGATCGGGCTGGCCGGGCGCTTCACCGGGCGGGACAGGCGCGCCGACGCCGGCCTGCTCAAGCTGCGCGGCAGCACCCGGGGCGGCATTCTGCGTCTCGCGGCCGGGCAACATCTCGTCCCGCTGACCGGCGGCGCCGTGCTCGGCTGGCTGGCCGGGCCGCTGGTCGCGTGGCCGGTCGCCGGGGGCCGGCCGGTGCCGGCCGAGTGGTGGATGGCGGCCCTGCTGTCGCTCGCGGCGGTGCTGGCGGTGACGCTGGTGGGGCTTCTCGTGCTGGTCGCGGTGGACGCCATCGCTACCCGCGCGCCGGTGGTGGCGCTGCTGCGCCGGGTGCCTTCGCACCGGCACGACTGGCGCTCCGGTGTCGTCGACGTCGCGCTGGTCGCGCTCGCGGCGGGGGCCGTGTTCCAGGCGCGCAGCGGCGGCAGCGGCTTCGGCGTGGCGGCGCCGGCGATGGTGGCGCTCGCGGTGGGCCTGGTGCTGGCCCGGCTGCTGCGGTGGACCGCCGACCGGGTGGGCGCGGTGGCGCTGCGGGCCGGGCGCCTGCGGCTCGGCCTGGCCGCGGTGCAGATGTCGCGCCAGCCGGGCGCCGACCGCGTCTTCGCGCTGGCGGTCGTGGCGATCGCCATGGTGGGCCTGACCGTGGGCGTCTTCGCGGCGGGGCGCGCGGAGCGGTCGGACCGGGCCGATGCCGAGCTCGGCGCCGCCCGGGTGCTCACCGTGACGGCACAGTCGAGGACCCAGCTCCTGTACGCCGTACGCAGGGCCGACCCGAGCGGGCGGCACGCCATGGCCGCCGTCGTCGACACCGCGAGCAACCCGCCCGTGCTGGCCGTCGACTCGAGCCGGTACGCCGCGGTGGCCACCGGCGGCCGGTCCTACTTCTCGGCGAGCCCGTCGCCGTGGCCGCTGATCACCGGGGACCGGCTGACGGTCCGGGTCGACAGCGAGCGCCGTACGACCACCCTGCTCGGGGCGGTGCTGCAACAGGAGGCGACCGGCGAGGGCGTGAAGGTCGAGTTCCGGGGCATCCGCCGCGGCGCCCAGAGCGTCACCGCCGCCGTGCCCGCCTGCGCGGCCGCCCCCGGCTGCCGCCTGGTCAGCTTCCAGCTCTACACGCCGGCCGGGTCGGACGACGGCTCGCTCACCATCCGCGGCCTCGCCGACTCCGCCCGGACCGTCCTGACCGGAGCGCAGCTCGCCGACGTCACGCGCTGGCGGCCCGACTTCACCGGCGCCGCGCTGCGGGTCCGGGCCGCCGGCGACGGCCTGCGGCTCACCGTCGGCCCGGCCGGCGACGCGGGCACCGAGGTGTACGCGGTGGACACCCCGCTGCCGCTGCCCATCGTGCTGGCCGGCGAGCGCCCGAGCACCTGGCAGTTCGACGACGCGTCGCTCGACCGCTTCGGCGACCCCGCCACCCCCGTGCGCGTCGTCGCCACCACCGGCGTGCTGCCCGTGCTCGGCCGCGCCGGCGTGCTCACCGACCTCGACGCGGCCCGCCGCCTCGCCGGCGCCGGCGACCAGGGCGGCACCTTCCAGGTCTGGCTGACCCGCGACGCGCCCGCCGCGGTGGTCGACGCGATCGGGCTGCCCGTGCTCGCCGACCGCACCGCCGACGGCCGCGCCGAGCAGCTCGCGGGGGAGGGCGGCGTCGTCACCGCGCCGTTCGGTCTCTTCACCGTCGCCGTCGCGCTGCTGGTCGCCGGCACGCTGGTCGCGATCGCCTCGTCGGCCGAGCGCGAGAGCCAGCTCGGCCAGCTGCGGGCGCTGCGCGCCCAGGGTCTTCCGCGGGCCACGGCGCTGGCCATCGGGTACGCCGGGCAGGCCGCCCTCGTCGTCGCCGGCGTGTGCGGCGGCGTCGTGGCCGCGCTCGTGGCCCGCCCGGTAGCCGACGTCACCGCGCCCCCGTTCGCCGACGGCTGGCGCGTCCTGCCGCCACCGGCAGCCCTCGGCCCCGGCCCGCTCGCCGTGGCCGCCGTCGCCGGGCTCGCCGTGCTCGGCGTGACCGCCTGGCTCTCCGCGCGCCGCCTGCGGGGAGGCCTCGCATGATCGCCCTCGTCCTCGCGATGGTCTGGAACCGGCGCGGGCAGGCCCTCGTCATCGCCCTGCTGTCGCTGTTCGGCGTGGCCGCCGCGGTCGCCGCCCCCGCCTACCTGCGCGCCGCCGACCGGGCGGTCGCGGCCGGGCAGGTCGAGACGTCGAGCCCGGCCGAACGGGCGCTCGAGCTGACCACCCGGCTGCTCGACCACCGCGAGGACGCGCCCGGCTCCACCCCCGCCGACGTCGACCTGACCCGCACCGGTGCCACGCTGACCGGCCTGCACGGCTTCGACTACGTCTACTCCGCCGAATACCCCACGCTCGGCATCGAGCCGGACAACCGCAACCGCACCCGGTTCGTCTACCGCCAGGACGCCTGCGCGCACCTGACGATGACGGCCGGCCGCTGCGCGATCGCCGAGGGCGACGTCGTGCTCGGCGAGGAGACCGGCCGCCGGCTGCGCCTCGCTCCCGGCGACTCCATCACGCTGACCTTCGCGGTGCGCCCGGACCCGCGCGCCCCCGACTACGTGCCCGCCGGCACGCCGAAGCAGTTCCTGGTGGCCGGCCTCTACCGCCCGGCCGACCCCACCGCCCTCTACTGGGGCACGCACAACTACTTCGGCCCGGACTCCGGCGACCGGCCCGGCGAGCCGGCCTTCGTCACCAACGCCTCGCTGCGCGCCATGAACCACGGGGCCATGGAGACGAGCCTGGACGCGTACGCCGGTCCCGGCGCCCTCGACGTCGACCGGCTGCCCGCCCTGCGCGCCGGCCTCACCGGGTTGCAGGCCGCGGTCACCGACCTGGGCGCCGGGGTCGAGCTGCGCTCGGGCCTGCCCGGCCTGCTCACCCGCATCGACGAGGGCCGCCGCGCCGCGCACCGCATCGTGCCGGTGCTCGCCGTGGCCCTGGTGCTGCTCGCCTGCCTGACGATCTTCCTGGCGGTCGGCTACGGCACCGAGGGCCGCCGCCCCGAGCTCGCCGTGGTCGCGCTGCGCGGCGCCCGCTGGGGCCAGCGCTGGTGGCTGGCGACCGGCGAGAACGTGGTGTCCATCGTGGCCGGTGCGATCGCCGGCTGCGTCGCCGGGCAGCTGCTGGTCAACGCCTTCGCCGCCTGGCGCTTCCCCGGCGTCGGCGCCGACCCGGGCATCGGCTCGCTGCGCTGGGCCCCCGTCGCCGCCGGGGCGGCCGTCCTGACGGCCCTGCTGGCCGAACGCCGCCAGATCGGCACCCCGGTCGCCGAGCTGCTGCGCCGGGCGCCCGCGGTGCGGGGCAGCGCCCGGGCGGTCGCCGCCGAGGCCGTGGTGGTGCTCCTCGCGGCGGTGGCCACCGTGCAGCTCTCCGCCGACCTGCTCGGCGTCGGCACGTTCGCCGCCGCGCTCATCGTCATCGCAGCCGCGCTGGTCGTCGCTCGCCTGCTGCTGCCGTGGGCGACCGTGCTGGCCCGGCGCGCGCTGCGCGGCGGCCGGCTCGGTGCCGCCCTGGCCGGCTTCCAGCTCTCCCGCCGCCCCGGTGCGGCCCGCCTGTTCGCCCTGCTCACGGCGGCGGTCGCGGTGATCGGCTACGCCTCGGCGGCGGTCGACGTGGCGGCCCGCGGCCGGACCGTGCAGGCCGAGGTCGGCACCGGCGCGTACCGGGTCCTCTCGGTCGCCGCCACGGGCCGGCAGAACCTGCTGCACGCCGTCCGCACGGCCGACCCGTCGGGCGCGTACGCCATGGCGGCCGTGCGGCTCTCCACCGACCCGGGCCGCCCCACGATGCTGGCCGTCGACACCACCCGGCTCGGCACTGTGGCCCTGGGCCCGTCCGTCCCCACCGGAGCGCTGCGCCCCACCGCCGCGCCACCGGTCGAGTTCCGTGGCGATAAGGTCACGCTCGACATCACGGCCGCCGATTTCGCCCCCGGCAAGACGGTCACCCTCACGGTTGTGCTGTCGCCTTCGCACGGCGGCGACGACGAGGTGGTGCCCTTCGGGGTGGTGCGCAACGGCCGGCACACGTACGCCCAGCCGGTGCCCGGCTGCGCCGGCGGCTGCACACTCAACACCCTGCGGCTGGCCGGCGGCCAGGGCACCCTCGACGTGGCCGGCCGGTTGACCGTACACACGCTGAAGTCCCCCGCGTGGCGGGCCGCCGAGGGTGGCACCGCCGCCGCGACCCCCGACGGTCTGAAGATCGAGGTGACAAGCCTGAACGGCCTCCCCTCGGGCCTGTACGTGCAACCCGCCACCGCACCGTGGCCGCTGCCGATCGCCACGGCCGGCCTGACCGCCGTCACAAGCATCAACGGCCTCGACGCCCGCGACATCCCCGTCACGGTGGCCCGCACGCTGCCCGCCATCCCCGGCGGCGGCGCCCCCGCCGTCCTGGCCGACCTGGACTACGCCGACCGCCTGGCCACCGACGGCGCCCGGACGAGCGGCGCCCAGGTGTGGCTCAACGACAAGGCCCCCGCCGACATCATCACCCGCCTGGAAGCCAACGGCCTGGTGGTCACCGGCGACGAACGCACCACCCAGGTCCGCGCCCGCCTCGACAACCAGGGCCCCGCGATAGCGCTGTGGTTCTACGTGATCGTCGCCGTCCTGGCCACCGCCCTGGCCGCGGGCGCCCTGATCCTGTCGGCGTCGGTCGACCGCGCCCGCCGCGTGGAGGACCTGTCGGCCCTGCGAGCGCAAGGCCTGAGCCGCGCCGCCCTGCGCCAGGCCACGCTGTGGACCTACCCCGTCCTGGTAGCGGTCGCCGTCCTCGCCGGCATGGGAATCGCCGCCCTGGGCTGGTGGCTGACCGGCTGGGCGCTGCCGCTGGCCGGCTTGACCCACCCCAACCTGCCGCTGTCGTCGTGGCCCAGCCCCATCGTCTTCACCGTTACCGGAGTCGCCACAGCCGCCGTCTTGGCCACCGTCGCGTGGACAGCGGGCCACCGAACCTTGCGCGAGATCCGCTGACGGCCACACCACCGTGTCTTGACCACGCTCTCCCGCCGGCCGCGACGCGCCCTCATGCCGCCGCCGCATGGTGACGGGATGTGCTGGATCTGCCGAGCCTTCCCCGCGACGTGCCGGTGTTCCGTTGTGAACGCCGTGACCCTGTCCTCCCTCGACGTGCCGGCCTTGCCGTGACGTGGCCGCCTTGCTCCACCCGTCGGCCGCCACCGGAAAGTCCGGCGCCGGACTTCGGCTTGGCCTCTCGTGCCTGTCGACGGCCTGCTCTGCGGGTCTTGCACCCCGCACCGGCCGCGTGAACGGGGTGAGCACGTCGCCTTTCGCCTGGCCGCGTCGTGTCTGGCAGAGCCGCCTCACCCTGCCATGATCTGCGCGGCGAGAAGGGCTGAAGTCCCCCTGCGCTCCCGCATTACGAATTCATCCAAGGCGCACCGCTTCGTTGACAGCCGACCTTCTTGGTAGGCGTGAAGTAACGCTATCAGGCGCGTATTCTCCGCGGCAAGCCGCTTTTTCTGGTTGGCACGCCGATGATTCTTTGGATTGGCATGATCCTTCTTTTGCATGTGATCTCTGCGGTGCGGGAAAATGGTTTATGAGACAGCCCGGACTCTTCTCCAGGTCGCAGATGGCCGCGATGCGCGACCGGACGAAGTCGCGCCGTTATTCCCCGGCGCAGGAGAGGTTCCGGGCCGATCACGAGCGTCGGCGGCGCTGGGGACTCCCTCGTCGTCACGCCGAGAAGCTGTGCCGCGCGCGGGGCTGTTCGTATGAGTGCGGTGCGGTGGGTTTGCACGACCCGGTGGAGCGGGTGCCGCCGCTGATTTGGGGTGAGGAGGCGACTTACACCGAGCGCCCGGCGCCGGCGGCGCAAGCTGATGACGCGCCCGTGGCCCGGATTGGTGAGACGTCGGCGGCGCAAGCTGGCGGCGGGTCCGCGGCCCGGATTGGTGAGGTGTCGGCGGCACAGGCTGATGACGGGTCCGTGGCGTGGGATGGTGAGGGGTCGGCGGCGCATGCTGGTGGCGCGTCCGTGGCCCGGATTGGTGAGACGTCGGCGGCGCAGGCTGATGACGTGCCCGCGGTGCGGATTGATGACGCGTCCGCGGCGCGGGCTGGTGAGGTGACCGCGGAACGCGCCCAGTCGCCGCGCCGACCGGTGGCGCTGCGCTTGGTCGGCGCGGCGGTCAGAGCAGCGGAAACGTTCCCTGCGCAGGGTTCGGCTGCTGTCCAGTCGGCAGCTGGGGTTGAGTCGCGCGTCTCGGCCGGGGCGCCGGTGGAAGCGGAAGCCGTTGAGGGCGAGCCGGCCGAGACGCTGAGGTGGGCAGGCGCACCGGAAATGCAGGTGGCAGCAGCCCGATCTGCGGGAGGCGGCGCCGCGGTGGAGGTTGGTTCCGCCGTGGGCGTCGGCTCTACGGTCGGCGCCGATTCCGTGGGCCAGGGTGTTTTCGCTGTGTTGGTCCACCCGCGGTGCGGGCCGGGTTCACAGGCGGGCTTCAGGCTGTCGAGAGGGCGAGGCTTGCGAACCACGGTGCGCAACCCCGACACCCCTGCGATCCGCCTCGCGCATGCCGGTCCCGCGCCACTGGAGCGATGTCGCCGTCCGTGCGGCTGTGCCATTCGTGCCGGACCAGTGTCCGCCTGGTGTTGCTATCCGTGTCGGGCCGACGTCCGTCCGGCGTTGCCATTCGTGTCGGGTCGTTTAGCCCTGCGGTGTTGCTATTCGTGTCGGGTCGTTTAGCCCTGCGGTGTTGCTATTCGTGTCGGGTCGCTCAGCCCCGCGGCGTTGCCTATTCGGGCCGGGGTCGATGTGCGCGTGGCGTTGCTATTCGTGCCGGGCCGGCGTCCGTGCGGGCGCGGTCGGTGTCATGGCGATTTTCGGCGCCGAAAAGGGGCTCAGATGCGTGGCGCGGTATTGTCACGACGGCCCGCTTAGTGGATGCGTTTAAGGCGGCGGGCCGGCGGTGGGAAAGTCGCGAACGAAAGATTTTGGAAAGCTGCGGTGGTCGCGTCGACGGCTTATTTTCCGCGGTGACCGGGTGAAAGAGACTGATGCGCCGCCTCGACGAGACGAGGGTGGCGGTTGGGGGAGCGGACATGGCCGGGTGGAGGTGCGGCGCGATGAAGAGGCGGGGCGGGCGGCGGTCAAGAGGTGGGTGGGGTGATGGCGCGGCGGATGGCTTCGGCGGTTAGGTCGGCTGCTGCGGCTCGGAGGAGGTCGAGGTTGGCGTCCGTTGTGCCGGTGGCGAGGGCTACCACGGCGTCGCCGTCGTAGCGGGAGTGGGCGGGGTGCAAGGCTCGGGCGTAGCCGGTGTGGCCGCTCTGGGCCAGCAGGAAGCAGTCCGTCTTGGACAGGCGGGCGTCGGTTGCCACGACGGCGATGGTGGTGTTGGTGCCGGCGAAGGGGGAGTGGGGGGTTCGGGGCGGGGCCGTGGGGTGGTTGAGGACCTCGCCGGACGGGGCTATCACGTCGCCCCAGGCGTTGACTACCGCCAGTGCCAGCAGGGAGGCGCCGTCGGCTGTGGCTCGGGCGATGCCTATGCCGCCGGGGGAGAGGCTGCCTCGCCATTTGCCCACCGTGGCGCCGGTGCCTGCGCCGACGCGGCCTGTGGGTATCTCGGCGCCTGCATCGGTCCGGCCCGCCGGTCCGTCGTTGCCTGCGGCGGCGTGGCCTGTAGGGATGTCGGTGCGTGCGGAGGCGTGGCCGGTAGGGATGTCGGTGCGTGCGGAGGCGTGGCCTGTAGGGACGTCGGTGCGTGCGGAGGCGCGGCCGGTAGGGACGTCGGTGCGTGCGGAGGCGCGGCCTGTAGGAATGTCGTTGCCTGCGGAAGCGTGGCTTGCGGGAATGGCGATGCCTGGGGGAGTGTCGGTGCCTGCGCCGACGTGGCCTGTGGGGATGTCGGGGCTGAGGGCGGCGGCCAAGGCCAAGCGCCCGCTCTCGGCGGTCGGGGGTGTGGTGGCGACCGAGGCGTCGAAGATGGACATGCCTATCACGATGGGGACGGGGCCCGCGGGGGTGGCGAAGCCCCGGCCCTGCTCCCACAGTGCCCGGGCCACGCCGTCGCCCGCTGCCAGGCCCAGGGCGGAGCCGCCGGAGAGGACCACGGCGTCGACGCGGTCGACCAGGCGGGTCGGGTCGAGGAGGGCGAACTCGCGGGTGGCCGGCGCGCCGCCTCGTACCTCGCCCGACGCGATCGTGCCCGGGGGCGGGACCACCACCGTGACGCCGGTGCCGTTGCCTGTCCAGTGACCTATGCGCAGATCCACGTGTCCTTAATACCGGAACGTCGACACCAGGCTTGTCAGCTCCGACGACATGCGGGCCAACTCGTTCGTCGCCTGCTGGGACTGCTGCACGCCCTCCGTGGTCAGCCGGGCCGCCTCCGCGACGCCGCCGATGTTCTGGGCGATCTCGTTCGTGCCGGTCGCCGCCTCGGTGACGCTGCGGTTCATCTCGGCCGTCGTGGCCGTCTGCTCCTCCACGGCCGACGCGATCGTCGTCTGGAAGTCGCTGATCCGGGCGATGACGCGGCTGATCTCCTCGATCGCCGTCACCGCGCCGCCCGCGTCGGACTGGATGGCCTCCACCCGGCGGGAGATGTCCTCCGTCGCCCGGGCCGTCTCCTGCGCCAGGTCCTTCACCTCCGCCGCCACCACCGCGAAGCCCTTGCCCATCTCGCCGGCCCGGGCCGCCTCGATCGTCGCGTTCAGGGCCAGCAGGTTGGTCTGCTCGGCGATCGCCGTGATCGTGCGGATCACGTCGCCGATCTCGGACGACGACGCGCCCAGCTGGTTCATCGTGCCCGACGTGCTCGCGGCCAGGCCCACCGCCTCGCCCGCCACCTGCGCCGCCTCGCTCGCGTTCTGGGAGATCTCGCGGATCGCGGCGCCCATCTCGTCGCTGCCCGCGCTGACCGCGTCCACACTGCGCGAGATGTGCTCGGCCGCCGTCGACACCACCTGGGCCTGCACCGACGTCTCCTCCGCCGACGCCGCGATCTGCTCCGCCACGCCGTTCATCTCCTCGCTGGCGCTGGCCAGCTGGAGCGCCGACGAGTCGATCGTCGACACCGTGCCGCGCAGCCGCTGCAGCGCCTCGTCCAGCGCGCGGCCCATCCGCCCCGGCTCGTCGGCCGAGGTGAGGCCGGTGGTGCGGGTCAGGTCGCCGGCGGCGAGACCCTCGCAGACGGCGCGCACCCGGTTGAGCGAGCGCACGATGCCGCGCGCGATGAAGACCCCCAGGCCGAGCGTGAGCAGTCCGCCGGCGACCACCAGGGCGATCGTCTCGATCCGGTTCGCTTTGTACGCCGAGCGCGCGCCCGCGGCCGAACCGGACGCCTCGGCCTGCTCGGCGGCGGCCAGCGCCTCGACGCTGTCGGTGAGGTCGGCGATGAGCGGGGTGATCTCGGTGTCGCGCACGGTCTGCCAGTCCTGGAACGCCTTGCGCTCGCCGTTGACCAGTTGCTTGGTGGTGGCCAGCTCGACGTACGTGGCCCAGAACGCCTCCACGGCCGCCATCTCGTCGGCGGTCGCCGCGGGGCTGCCCTCCCGGTACGCGGCGAGCGCCGCGTCGAAGGTCTTGACGTCGTCCTGGAACTTCGCCGTGTACTTGTCGGTGGTCGCCTCGTCGCGGGAGATCAGCTGGTTGGCCAGGTCGACCCGGGCCACGCCGAGCGCCGCCTCGATCGCGCCGACCTCGGCGACGTTCTCCACGTTCACCTCGTGGATGTCCGTCGCCGCGTCGGCCGCGTCGCCGAGCGCGAACAGCGCGAGCGCGCCGATCACCACCGCCACGACCACACCGATCGCCCCGACGATGACGATCTTCACTTGGACGCTGAGATCGGCGAGGAACGACATGCATCTACCGTACGATTCCGGAAAGTCGGGAACAGGCGATTTTGCCAGACGCCAGGGGCGAAACGGTGCTTGACACGCCCGTTACCTCCCAGCAATCTCATTTTCATCGATTTAGCGGACCGGAAGGCGGCCCAGGGTGAAGGATGTCGTCGCGCTCACCGAGGCCGGGGTCACCCTCCTCGTCGACGCCTCCGGGCCGGGCCTCCCGGTGATCGCCTACTGGGGTCCCGAGCTGCCCGGGCTCGACGATGCGCAGATCGCCGCCCTGCTGAGCGCCTCCCGTCCGGTCGCCGGCACCAACACCGTCGACCCGGTGCCGCGCGCCGCCGTCCTGCCCGAGCATCGCCTCGGCTGGACCGGCCGCCCCGGTCTCAGCGGCTCGGCGGCGGGCCGGGGGTGGTCACCCTTCTTCCGGCGGTACGAGGTGACGACCGGCCCGGGGCGCGTCGTGCACGAGTCCGCCGACGAGCACGCCGGGCTCACCCTGCGCGTCGAGATCGAGATGCTGCCCTCGGGGCTCGTCCGGCAGCGCGCCATGCTGCGCAACGAGCGCGACGAGCCGTACACCCTCAACGATCTGGTCCTGTCGTTCCCCGTGCCCGCCGAGGCGGCCGAGCTGCTCGACTTCGGCGGACGGCACAACCTCGAGCGGGTGCCCCAGCGCCGGCCCCTCGGCACCGGCATCCACCTGCGCGAGAACCGCAAGGGCCGCACCGGCGCCGACAGCGCGTACGTGCTGCACGCCGGCACGCCCGGGTTCGGGTTCGCGTCGGGACGGGTGTGGGCCGTGCACACCGCGTGGAGCGGCAACCACACCCATTACGCCGAGCGGGTCTTCACCGGTGAGCAGCGCCTCGGCGGCGGCGAGCTGCTGCTGCCCGGGGAGGTGCGGCTCGCGCGCGGCGACGCGTACACCAGCCCCTGGGTCTATGGCAGTCACGGCGTCGGGCTGGACGAGGTGGCCCGGCGCTTCCACCGGTTCCTGCGCGGGCGCGAACGGCCGGTCGGCCCGCGCCGGCCGGTGACGATGAACGTCTGGGAGGCGGTCTACTTCGACCACGACCTCGACCGGCTCACCGGCCTGGCCGAGCGGGCGGCCCGGGTCGGCGTGGAGCGCTACGTGCTCGACGACGGCTGGTTCGGCTCGCGCCGCGACGACACCTCGGGCCTCGGCGACTGGGTCGTCTCGCCGGACGTCTGGCCGGACGGGCTGCATCCGCTGATCGAGCGGGTCAAGGGCCTCGGCATGCAGTTCGGCCTCTGGTTCGAGCCCGAGATGGTCAACCCGGACTCCGATCTGGCCCGTGCCCACCCCGAATGGATCATGGCGGCGCGCCCGGACCTGCCGATCGAGTCGCGCACCCAGCAGGTGCTCAACATCGGCATCCCGGAGGCGTACGCGTACATCCGGGACCGGATCCTCGCGATCCTCGCCGAGTACCCGATCGACTACATCAAGTGGGACCACAACCGCGACCTGATCGACGCGGGCCGGCAGCCCGGCGGCGAGCCCGGCGTGCACGAGCAGACCCGCGCCTTCTACCGGCTGCTCGACGAGATCCGCGCGGCGCACCCGGCCCTCGAGATCGAGTCGTGCTCGTCCGGCGGCGCCCGGGTCGACCTGGAGGTGCTCCAGCGTGCCGACCGGGTCTGGGTCTCCGACAACATCGACCCGCACGACCGGCAGCACATGCTGCGCTGGACCACCCAGCTGGTCCCGCCAGAGTTCCTCGGCTCGCACATCGCCTCCGGGCAGTCGCACACCACCGGGCGGCGGCACTCCCTGGACTTCCGCGCGGCGACCGCCGTCTTCGGCCACCTCGGCATCGAGTGGGACATCAGCTCCGCCACGCCCGAGGAGCTGTCCGGCCTCGCCGGCTGGGTCGCCTTCTTCCAGGAATGGCGTGACCTGCTGCTCGGCGGCGACCTCGTGCGCATGGACGGCTACGGCGACGACGTGCTCGTGCACGGCGTGGTGGCGCCGGACCGCTCCCGCGCGCTGATCGCGATGGTGACGATGGCGAGCCCGTACCCCGATCCGAGCGCGCCGCTGCGGTTCCGCGGGCTCGACCCGCGCCGGCTCTACCGCCTGCGGCCCCTGCACCCCGCCGACCATCCGCCGCAGTGGTGGGCCGAGGAGCTGTCGTTCAGCGGCGCCGTACTGGAACACGCGGGTGTGGCCGGTCCGCGCGTGCACCCGGATTCCGTCGTGCTCTACCGAGCTGATGCCCTATGACCTAGGAGTCATCCCCATGGCCACCGTCACCCCCGTACGGAAGAGACCCCCCGACGACACCAAGCTCGCCCTGCTGTTCATCGCGCCCGCCCTGATCGGCTTCGTGGTCTTCATGCTCTGGCCGACGCTGCGCGGCATCTGGCTGTCGTTCACGAGGTTCAACCTGCTCACCGCGCCCGAGTGGATCGGGTTCGACAACTACGTGCGTATGGTCCAGGACCCGGTGTTCTGGAACGCGCTCAAGGTGACCGTCTATTACGTGGTCGTCAACATCGCCCTGCAGACCGCGCTGGCCCTGGCGATCGCGGTGATGATGCAGCGGCTCACCAAGCGCACCTGGCTGCGCGGGATCGTGCTCACGCCGTACCTGGTGTCCAATGTGGTCGCCGCGATGATCTTCCTGTGGATCCTGGACTACCAGCTCGGCATCGGCAACAAGGTGATCGAGCTGATCGGGCTCGACCGCGTCGCGTTCCTCGCCGACAGCGCCTGGGTGATCCCGACGATCGCGGTCATCAACGTGTGGCGCCACGTCGGATACACCGCCCTGCTCATCTTCGCCGGGCTGCAGACCATTCCCGAGAGCATGTACGAGGCGGGGCGCGTCGACGGCGCCTCGGAGCTCACCATGTTCCGGCGCATCACCCTGCCGCTGCTGCGCCCGATCCTCGCGCTGGTGCTGATCATCACGGTGGTCGGGTCGTTCCAGGTGTTCGACACCGTCGCGATCACGACCCGCGGCGGGCCGGTCGACTCCTCGCGGGTGCTCCAGTACTACATCTACGACATGGCGTTCGGCCGGTTCCAGTTCGGCTACGCCTCGGCCATGTCGGTCGGCCTGCTGGCCGTCCTCGTGGTCATCACCTTCCTGCAGTACCGGCTCACGCGGGCCTCGTCGTCCGACCTGGCCTGAGGGGGTTCTCATGGCGACCACCGCGGTAGCCACCGGCGCCGTGCGCGACATCTCGGACACTTCCGGGCCTCCGCGCCGTCCGTTCCACATCGGCCGTCTGCTCGCCTGGATCTTCATGATCCTGGTGATCCTCGCGTCGCTGTTCCCGTTCTACTGGATGCTGCGCACGGCCCTGTCCAGCAACAACGCCCTCTACGCCGGATCGGACAGCCTGCTGCCGGTCGACCCGTCGCTCGGCGGCTTCCAGCGGGTCTTCGGCCTGCAGACCGGCCAGGAGGCGCTCGACGCGGGCGGCGCCGGGCAGCCCATCGACTTCTGGCACTACCTGGCCAACTCGGTCATCGTCGCCACGCTCATCACCGCCGGCCAGGTCTTCTTCAGCGCCATGGCCGCGTACGCCTTCGCCCGTCTGCGATGGAAGCACCGCGAGAAGGTGTTCGGCTTCTTCCTCGCCGGCCTGATGATCCCGGCGATCTTCACGCTGCTGCCGAACTTCGTGCTCATCAAGGAGCTCGGCCTGGTCGACACGCTGCTCGGCATCTCGCTGCCCACGATGCTGATGACCCCGTTCGCCGTCTTCTTCCTCCGGCAGTTCTTCCTCGGCATCTCGCGCGAGGTGGAGGAGGCGGCGCTGGTCGAGGGCGCCTCCAAGGTGCGGGTCTTCTTCCGGCTGATCCTGCCGATGTCGTCGGCGCCGATCGCGACGCTGGCGATCCTGACCTACATCACCTCGTGGAACGAGTACTTCTGGCCGCTGATGGTCAGCTACACCGACCGGTCGCGGGTGCTCACCGTGGCGCTCGGCGTCTTCAAGTCGCAGACGCCGCAGACCGGGCCGGACTGGGCGGGCCTGATGGCGGCCACCCTGGTCGCGGCGCTGCCGATGCTCATCCTCTTCTTCGTCTTCGCCAAGCGGATCGTCAACTCGATCGGATTCAGTGGGATCAAATGAGACGGCTACTCGCGGTACTGACCTCAGCGGCCCTGCTCGCCGGTTGCGGCTGGAGCGGGGAGGACGCCACCGCGACCGGTGGCGGCGGCACCATCGAATACTGGCTGTGGGACTCGGGACAGCAGCCGGGCTACCAGAAGTGCGCCGACGAGTTCGCGAAGCGGAACCCGGGACTGCGGGTGCGGATCTCGCAGTACGGCTGGGACGTGTACTGGTCGAAGCTGACCGCCGGCTTCATCGCCGACACCGCGCCGGACGTCTTCACCGACCACCTGGCGAAGTTCGCGCAGTTCGTCGACCTGGGCGTGCTGCGCCCCCTCGACGAGCTGGGCCCGACCAGCGACCTCAACGACGCCGACTATCAGGAGGGGCTCGCGGAGCTCTGGAAGGGACAGGACGGCAAGCGGTACGGGGCCCCGAAGGACTGGGACACCATCGCCCTGTTCTACGATCCCGTGGCCGTCGAGGAGGCCGGGATCGACCCGGCGACGTTGCAGAGCCTGACCTGGAACCCGCGGGACGGCGGCACGTTCGAGAAGACCGTCGCGCGCCTGACCGTCGACAACAACGGCATCCGGGGCGACGAGCCGGGCTTCGACAAGGACAACGTCCGGCAGTACGGCTTCGGCTCCGACGGCGCCGGTGGCGCGGGCTGGGGGCAGACCCAGTGGTCCGCGTTCACCGGCAGCGCCGGATGGCAGGCCACCGACAGGAACCCGTGGGGCAGCCGCTTCAACCTCGACCAGCCGGTCTTCCAGCAGACCCTCGACTGGTACTTCGGGCTGGCGCGCAAGGGCTACATGCCGTCGTTCGCCGAGATCGGCGGCAACAACCCGGTCGGGCCGGACAAGGAGATCCAGTCCGGGCTCGCGGCGATGGCGCTGGACGGCTCGTGGAAGATCTCGACGTACACGAACCTCACCGACGCGGCGGGCACCAAGCTGAAGGTCGGCATCGCGCCGACGCCGATCGGCCCGTCCGGCAAGCGCGCGTCGATGTTCAACGGCCTCGCCGACTCGGTCACCACGCTGTCGAAGCAGCCCGAGAACGCGGCGAAGTGGGTCAAGTTCCTGTCCGGCGCCGAGTGCCAGAACATCATCGGCGAGTCCGGCGTGGTGTTCCCGGCCCGCCCGTCGGGCACCGAGCGCGCCGTCGCGTACAACAGGGAGGAACGCGGCCTGGACGTCACGCCCTTCACCGACCAGGTGAAGCAGAAGACGACGTTCCTGTTCCCGGTGACCACCAACGCGGCCGACATCACCGCGCTGATGGTTCCCCGGATGGACGCCGTCTACATCGGCGACGCGCCCGTGTCGTCGATGACCTCGCTCAACGACCAGCTGAACACCCTGTTCGAGGTGGCTCGGTAGGCGCCGCTACTTGCGGAGCGGCTTGAGCGCCGCCGCGACCCGGCCGAGCTCGTCGAGCAGGGTCGTGGCGGCCTTGCGCATCGTCTCGTTCGGCTGGATCACGCCGTCGACGAGGAAGTTCGACACGAACGGGATGTTCACCGACTCCGGGATCACGAACATCTTCAGGGGGTACGCCGGAACCTGGAGCCCGAGCGCCGAGCGCGTGCCGGCCGAGACGCCGCCGTAGCTGACCACGCTGGCCGGCTTGTACGCCCATTCCTGGTGCAGGTAGTCGATGGCGTTCTTCAGCGGCGCCGAGATGCCGTAGTTGTACTCCGGCATCACGAAGACGAACGCGTCGGCCGCGTCCACCTTGTCGCTCCACCGCTTGGTGTGGTCGTGCTGGTAGTCGCGCATGCGCGGGTGGTGCGGCTCGTCCAGCAGCGGAAGGCTCTCCTCGGCCAGGTCGGCGACCGCCACCTGGAAGCCGCCGTGCGCCTTGGCCTCGTCGACGAACCAGTCGGCGACCTTGGGGCCGATCCGCCCCGGCCGCGTGCTGGCGACGATGACCAGCAGATTCAGATCACTCACAGCGCTTCGCTTCCCTCAGACACAGACTATTTGCTTGCGCAACAATACCCTGATCTTGAATGGCCGACACGGGTGAGTAGCGCTCTTCACATCTCTCTAGGGTGTACCGCCATGGGCTCCTTCCCCCGCCTCGCCCTCGCTCTCCCGGCAGCCGCCTCGGCGGCGGCGTGGGCGCTCGGCGTCACCGTGTTCCAGCCGCTGAGCGAGCCGTCGGGGCCCGGCGCGCTCGGCGAGAACAACACCTACTGGGCGCGGGAACTGCGCTGGGCAGCCCTGCTCGCGGCCGCGATCGTGGCCGCCGTCGCGGCCGGCCTGGTCACCATGACCGAGTCGCCCACCGACGTGGAGCCCCGGCTTCAGCTCGGCAGCGCGCTCGCCGGCTCCCTCCTGGCCCTGATCGCCGTCGGTTTCTCGTGGCGGGCCCTGCCGATCGCGGTCCTGCTCGGCGCGGCGCCGTGGGCGCTGCGCTACACCTCACCCGAGCCGGCGATGGGCCGGGTGATCGGGGTCTTCGCGCTGACCGTGCTGCTCGTGGTCGCGGTCGTGGGCCTGGCCGGCCGGGGCTCCCCGGTGGCGGTGGCCGCCATCACCGCGTTCGCCCTGCCGGTGATGCTCCTGCCGCTCGTGGTGCTCGCGTCCGTCCTCCAGATGGGTGCGACGTTCACCGTGCTGGCCGCCAACCCGCCGGTGAACGACGCCGACTCCGACCTCGTGCTGGTCCTGCTGGCGGTGCCGATCGGGCTGGCCCTCGACCGCCTGTTGCGCGCCTGCCTCCAGCATCGGCCGGCCTGGTCACGTAACGTGCCGTCATGACCAGCCACGAACTCGTCGTCGTCCTGGACTGCGCCGACCTGGACCGCTCCGCGGCGTTCTGGTCCGGCGTGCTCGGCTACGAGGCCGGCCCGAGCGCCCCGGGCCGCTACCGGCAGCTGCTGCCGCCCGGCGGCGAGGGCGTCGAGCTGCTGCTGCAGCGGGTGCCCGAGCCGAAGACCGGCAAGAACCGCATGCACCTCGACTTCCGCGTCGCCGACCTGGCCGCGGAGGTGGACCGGGTGGCGGCGCTGGGCGCGCGGCGGGTCACCGCCGACCCGATCGAGGAGGACGGCTGGACGTGGCACGTGCTGGCCGACCCGGACGGCAACGAGTTCTGCGTGCTCCAGCCGCCCGCCGCGCCGTAGGTCAGCCGCTGGCGGCGTACAGGAGGTCGCGGACCCGTGGGTCGTCCTCCCGGCCGGCGCGCCAGACCAGGCGCAAGGCCAGCGCGGGCAGGGGGAGGTCGAGGGCGTCCAGCGTGCCGGCCCGGACGGCGCCGGTGACGGCGAAGTCCGGCAGCAGCGCGATGCCGAGACCCTGCTCGGCCCACGCCCGGACGGTGGCGACCGAGCCGACGAAGACCCGCTCCGGTCCGGCACCCAGCAGCCGGTCGGCGGCCAGGGCGAACGAGCAGTTCGGCGCGTTCAGCAGCAACCGCTCGCCGTCCAGGTCCGCCGGGCCGATCCGGTGCCGCGGCCCGTGGCCCGGGGCGGCGAGCAGGGCGAGCGGCACCGGGTCGAGGTCGAGGAAGCGCAGCGACCCGGCCGGCGGCTCGAAACCCAGATCGCCGAGGGCGGTGCCGGTGTCGAGCAGCAGGGCCGCGTCGAGCCGTCCGGCGTCCACATCGGCCAGCAGGGCCAGCCGGTCGGTGGCGGGGCGCACGTCGGCGCGCAGCAGCGGGCGGCGTTCGGCCAGCCGGGCCAGCACCGTGGGCACACAGGTCGCCACCAGGGTCTCCAAGGCGCCCAGCCGTACGTCGTCGCGGCGGCCCGCCACGTCGGCGATCGCCCGGTCGGCCAGCCCGAGCAGCTGACGGGCCCACCCGGTCAGGCGCCGGCCCTCGCCGGTCAGGCGCATGCCCCGCGCCCCGCGCTCGAACAGCGGGACGCCGAGCGAGCGCTCCAGCGCGCGGACCTGCTCGGAGACGCTCGACGGTGCCATGCCGAGCGCGACGGCGGCGTCGGTGACCGTGCCGGTGCGCACGACGGCGTCGAAGACGCGCAGATGACGAAGCTCCACGCCGACGCCAACCCGCCCCGGGCGTTCGGTATTTCCGAACGGTGCTTCGGGCGATCCGGTGGAGCCCGCCCGGCGTCCCGGCGACAGTGGCCGCGTGCTTCGATCCACCCGAGACCTCACGCTGCTGGGCATCTCGCTCGGCTACTTCATGGTGCTGCTCGACATGACGGTGCTCGCCGTCGCCGAACCCGACCTGGCCCGGTCGCTGCACGCGTCGGTCGCCGGCCTGCAATGGACCACCACCGGCTACACGGTGGCCTTCGGCGCGCTGCTGCTGTCGGCCGGTGCCCTCGCCGACCGGTACGGCGCGGACCGGCTCTTCCGGGCCGGCGTCGCCGCGTTCGGCGTGCTGTCGGCGCTGTCCGCCGCCGCGCCGACGGTGCCGGCCCTGGTCGCGGCTCGCGTGCTCCAGGGCGCCGCGGCGGCCGCGTGCGTGCCCGCGTCCCTGGCCCTGATCGCCCGGCTGTATCCCGAACCGGCCCGGCGCACCAGAGCGGTCGGCACGTGGGCGGCGATCAGCGGCGCCGCCGTGGCCGTCGGCCCGGTCGCCGGCGGCGTCCTGGTGGACCTCGCCGGCTGGCGGGCCGTCTTCCTGGTGAACGTGCCCCTCGCGGTCGTCGTGCTCGCCCTGACCGCGGGCGCGCCGGCGCCGGTCCCGGCCACCGACCGGCGCATCAGCTGGACGGCGCAGGCCGCCCTCGTCGTCGCGGTGGCCGCCGGCACCGACGCGGTGATCGCCGCCGGCTCGGCCTCGTGGTGGCACGCCGCGGTGGCGGCAGGGGTGGCCGTGGCCTTCTTCCTCGTCGAACGGGGCAGCGGCGCGCCGGTGCTGCCCCGGTCCGCGTGGCGCAGCCCAGGCATCCCGGCGGCCCTGTTCGTGGGCGCGGCGGTCACCTTCGCCCTCAACGGCACCCTCTTCGTGCTGCCGTTGCTGCTGCGCCACGACCGCGGCCTGGACGCCGCCGGCAGCGGACTCGCCCTGCTGCCGCTGACCGTGCCGTTCGTGGTCAACCCGCCGCTGACCGGCCGGCTGGTGAGCCGCTTCGGCCCGCGCCCGCCGGTGCTGGCCGGGCTGGGCCTGCTCGGCGCCGGATGTGCCGGGCTGGCCGTGGCGGCGTGGTCGGCGGCCGGCTACGTCTGGCTCGCCGCCGCCCTGCTGCTGGCCGGCGTCGGCGTGTCGCTGGTGCTGCCGGCCGTGGTCGCCGCCGTGCTGAGCTCCGCGGCGCCCGCCGTCGCCGGCGCCGCCGGGGGCCTGCTCAACGCGGTACGCCAGCTCGGGGCTACCGCCGGCGTGGCGGCGATGGGCGCCTTCCTGCACGGCGGCGTCCGCACCGGCTCCGGGCACGCGCTCGCCCTGGCCGCCGCGATGTGCCTCGCGGCCGCAGCCTGGTTCGGCGCATCCTGACTCCGGCCTCTCCCGGGCCGGCGCCTTCATCGGGCCGGCCCTCACCTTCACTGGGCCGGCCTTCACTGGGCCGGCCTTCACTGGGCCGACCTTCACTGGGCCGGCCTTCACTGGGCCGGCATCAGGAACTCCAGCCGCGGGTCGGTCATGCCCGGTGCGATCTCCAGGATCTCGGCGTCGACGACGCGGTGGGCGACGAACGGGTCCGCCGCCACCCGCTGCTGGAGCTCGGCCGGCGTCGTGTCGTGCGCCAGCACCGCGCCGCCGAGCCCCGGCTGAATGCCGCCGACGAGCAGGAAGACCCGGTCCGCCAGACCCTGCTCGATCCACTGCTGGTGGCCGGGCATGTGCTCGGCCGCGGCGGCCTTGTTCTCGGCGAAGCGGAGCAACACGATGTACATACGAGTCCCTTCCTAGGAGTCCAGAGCGGCGAGCCAGGCTTCCTGGCGTTCCACCTCACGGCGTACGAAGTCCTGATCGCCGAAGGCGTTGGCCAGCGCGGCGACCCCTTGGCTGAAGGCCAGCACGTGCAGGGCGAGCTCGTCCGCGTCCCGCGCACGGCCGAGCGCCGTGAACTGCGCACGCAGCCAGTCCCGGAAGAGCGTGAACAGCGCGGTGGCCTCGGGCCGCGACGGATGGCGCAGCTTCGCCAGCTCGGCGGTGAGCGTGCCCACCGGACACCCGTAGTCGCGGATGTCCGCCCCGTTGGTCTCCACGATCCGGATGAACCGCCGGATCCGCTCCGCGGGCCCGGCGGCCTCGTCCTCCCACTGCCGCAGCATGGCGCGGGTGGCCTCCACCCGGCACCCGATGACCGCCGCGAGGATCTCGTCCTTGCTCTTGAAGTGGTAGTAAAAGTTGCCCCGGGACAGCCCCACAGCCTCGGCGATCGCCGTGAACGACGTGTGCTCGAACCCTTGCTCATAGAAGAGCCGATCCGCCGCCGCGACGATCTGCGCCCGCGTCGCACCTCCCGCCATCCGCGACCATCCCTCCGAGCGACAGCGTCTAGGACGAGCGTCCTAGTGATCATCTTAGGACGCTCGTCCTAGACACTGTCAATCCGGCGCCGGCTGAGATCGCCGGCGCCGGTGGGGCCTTGCGGTCAGGCGGCCTTGCGGAGCCAGAACGTCAGGCCGAGGGACTCGTCGGTGAACGTGTGCGGCCACGTGGGGGCGCCGGCCTCGTACGAGGCTGCCAGGACCTCCTCGGCGACCAGGGTGCTGTGCTCGGCCAGGGCGCGGGCCGTCTCGTCCGAGGTGGTCTGGTAGCGCAGGTCGATGCGGTCGGAGACGTCCAGGCCGCTCGTCTTGCGGGCCTCCTGGATCTGGCGGATGGCGTCGCGGGCCAGGCCGGCGCGGCGCAGGTCGTCGGTGAGGTGCAGGTCCAGGGCCACGGTGGCGCCGGCGTCGGAGGCCACCGCCCAGCCCTCGCGCGGGGTCTCGGTGATGACGACCTCGTCGGCGGTGAGCGTGATCTGCTCGCCGGCCACGTCGACGGTGGCCGAGCCGGTGTCGCGCAGCGCGTCCTTCAGGGCGGCGGCGTCGGCGGCCGCGACCGCCCGGGCCACGTCCTGCACGCGCTTGCCGAAGCGCCTGCCCAGCGTACGGAAATTGGCCTTTGCCGTGGTGTCGACGAACGAGCCCGCCACCGGCTCGACCGTGCCGACGTTGAGCTCGGCGGCGATCTCCGCGAGCAGCTCCGCCGGCAGGGCCGCGAAACCGGGTGCGGAAGCCAGCGCGCGGGACAGCGGCTGGCGCACCTTCATGCCGGACTCGGCGCGGGCGGCGCGGCCCAGCTCGACCAGGCGGCGGGTCGTGGCGACGTGCGCGGACAGCGACGGGTCGATCAGCGACGTGTCGGCGACCGGGAACGACGCCAGGTGCACCGACGCGGGCTCGGCCGGGTCGACCGCGGCGACCAGGTCCTGCCAGACGCGTTCGGTGATGAACGGGGTGAGCGGCGCCATCAGCAGCGTGACGGTGCGCAGCGCCTCGTGCAGGGTGGCGAGCGCGGCCCGGTCGCCGCGCCAGAAACGGCGGCGGCTGCGGCGCACGTACCAGTTGGAAAGGTCGTCGACGAACGCGGCGAGGAGCTTGCCGGCCTCCTGGGTGTCGAACGCGTCGAGCGCGGCGTCGACCCGGCGGACCAGCTCGTTGAGCTCCGAGAGGACCCAGCGGTCGAGCACCGGGCGGCCGGCCGGCGCCGGGTCCGCGGCCGAGGGCGACCACTGGGCGGTACGCCCGTAGAGCGCCTGGAAGGCGACGGTGTTCCAGTACGTCAGCAGCGTCTTGCGCACCACCTCCTGCAGCGTGGTGTGCCCGACGCGCCGCGCCGACCAGGGGGAGCCGACGGCGGCCATGAACCAGCGGACCGCGTCGGCGCCGTGGGTGTCCATCAGCGGGATCGGCTCGAGGATGTTGCCCAGGTGCTTCGACATCTTGCGGCCGTCCTCGGCGAGGATGTGCCCGAGGCAGACCACGTTCTCGTACGGGGAACGGTCGAAGACGAGCGTGCCGACCGCCATCAGCGTGTAGAACCAGCCGCGGGTCTGGTCGATGGCCTCCGAGATGAACTGCGCGGGAAAACTCTTGGAGAAAAGGGCCTGGTTCTTGTACGGGTAACCGAACTGCGCGAACGGCATCGAGCCCGAGTCGTACCACGCGTCGATGACCTCCGGCACGCGCGTGGCCTTTTCGCCGCACGACGGGCAGGCGAAGGTGACCTCGTCGATGTAGGGCCGGTGCGGATCCAGATCCGACAGGTCCGACTTGCTGAGCCCCGACAATTCGGCGAGCGAGCCGACACATGTCAGATGCCCGGCCTCGCAGCGCCAGATCGGCAGGGGAGTGCCCCAGTAGCGGTTGCGCGACAGGGCCCAGTCGACGTTGTTGGCGAGCCAGTCGCCGTACCGTCCGTGCTTGACCGTCTCGGGCTGCCAGTTCGTCCTCTCGTTCTCCCGGATCATCGCGTCGCGGACCGCGGTGGTGCGGATGTACCAGGACGGCTGCGCGTAGTAGATGAGCGCCGTGTGGCAGCGCCAGCAGTGCGGGTACTGGTGCTCGTAGTCGTCGTGCCGGAACAGCAGTCCCTTGTTCTTCAGTTCCGCGACCAAGGGCTCATTGGCCGTACGGAAGAAGAGCCCGCCGACGAGCGGAACCTCCTCGGAGAACGTGCCGTCCCGCCGCACCGGATTGACCATCGGCAATCCGTAGGCGCGGCAGCTCGCCAGGTCGTCAGCGCCGAACGCCGGCGACTGGTGCACCAGCCCGGTGCCACTGTCCGTGGTCACGTAGTCGGCCAGGATCACGATGTGCGCGTCCGGCACCTCGACCAGATCGAACGGCGGCCGGTACGTCCACCGCTCCATCTCGCGGCCGGTGAAGCTCTCGCCGGTCTTCTCGAAGCCCTCCGGGATCAGCTGCTCGGCGACGATCAGCCGCTGGTCGCCGTCCGTGACGACGACGTAGGTGACGTTCGGGTTGACCGCGACGGCCGTGTTCGACACCAGCGTCCACGGCGTGGTCGTCCACACGAGCAGATCGGTGGTCCCGGCGAGCGGCCCGCCGGTCAACGGGAAACGCACGTAGACAGCCGGGTCGACATCGGTCTCGTACCCCTGGGCCAATTCGTGGTCCGACAATGTCGTCTGGTCCCGCGGGCACCACGGCGCCACCCGGAAATCCTCGACCAGCAGCCCCTTGTCGAAGATCTGCTGGAGCGACCACCACACCGACTCGATATAACCCGGATCCATCGTCCGGTACGCGTCGTCCAGGTCGACCCAATAGCCCATGCGCTCGGTCAGCTCGGCGAAAGCATCGGTGTGCCGGGTCACCGACGCGCGGCATCTCGCGTTGAACTCGGCGATGCCGTACTTCTCGATGTCCGGCTTTCCGCTGAAACCGAGCTCCTTCTCGACGGCCAGCTCGACGGGCAGACCGTGACAGTCCCACCCGGCCTTGCGGGCCACGTGGTAACCCTTCATCGTGCGGTATCGCGGAAAGACGTCCTTGAAGACGCGCGCCTCGATGTGGTGCGCCCCCGGCATGCCGTTCGCCGTCGGCGGCCCCTCGTAGAAAACCCATTCGGGCCGCCCCGCGGACTGCTCGAGGCTGCGATGGAAGACGTCCTTCTCGCGCCAGAACTTCAGCACGTCATGGTCGAGCGCGGGCAGGTCGACCCGGGCCGGCACTGGGCGGTACATCGCGTTTTTTCCTCCGTCGGACTGGCATGCTTCCAACGGAGGGACGAGGCCCTTTTTATCCGAGCCCCGCGGTACCACCCTCCTTGACCGGCTCACTGCTTCAACCGGCCCACTCGAGGTGCTTGCAGCCGGCTTTACTCGGCCCGCGAGGGCCTTTCCTCCGGCGGCTCCGGGGTGATTTTCGCGTCGTGCTCGCCACCGGGCTCCCACCGTCCCCGGTTCGCTCTCGACCGCGTGCGCCGCTACTCGTCCCCATCAACGCCTTGCGCGGCGATCCTACCGCGCCCCGCGCCGCCGGCTTCTTTCGCGTACGCTGTCGCCACAGCGGTCATGAGTGTCAGCGCGTAGCCCCGGCTTGCTGGCCGGCAACCCTCCCTCGCGGGCGGGGTGCCCCGGGTGACGACCGGGCCTCTTTCACGAGGCAAGCCACGAGACGGGAGTAAAATCCGTGCTGTTCACCCTTCGCGACGCCACCGGCGCTGATGTGGCGGGCATCGCCGCGCTGCACGCCGACAGCTGGCGGCGGCACTACCGCGGCGCCTACACCGACACCTACCTCGACGGCGACGTGGTCGCGGACCGCCTGGCCTTCTGGGGCGCCCGCTTCGCCGCGCCGCCGTCCGGGCGCACCATCGTGGCCGAGAGCGACGGCGACCTGGTCGGTTTCGTGCACGTCATCCCCGATCACGATCCGCGCTGGGGCAGCCTCGTCGACAACCTCCACGTGTCGTACGCCCGGAAGCGCGGCGGCCTGGGCACCCGGCTGCTGTCCGCCGCGGCCCAGACGGTCGGCTCCCGGCCCATGTATCTGTGGGTCCTCCAGCAGAACACGGCCGCCCAGGCCTTCTACGAGTCGCGCGGCGGCACCCGCGTCGAGTCCGGCTTCGCGTCCCCGCCCGGCGGCGACCCGGCCCGCCTCAACGGCACCCCGGGCAAGTACCGCATCCACTGGCCCGACGCGGCAGGCGCCTTCCCCGCCGCTCGTGGACGTTGACCACTTCTGGCAACTCCTCGACGTTCGGCGACGGCGACCATCGGCCCGGCGCAACGGCTCGGCCGCATCGCCCCGCACATGCCGCCGACTTTCAGATCCACCTCGGCGCGCCGGCCCACACAGTGGAGCCTTTGTGTACAGGGCGGACCCCAAGCTACCCGCCCCGCCGGCGACCAGACCCTGACCGGCGGCCGGACAGAGGCGATCGACCCTGTCCGTTCTCGGCGCGGCCGACCTAGCGTGACGAAGAGGTGATGTCCGCCGCCGCTGGAGGGAGTGAGCGCATGTCCATCTCGTCCAAGCCGCCGGTGGCCGCCGGGGTGAGCGGATCACCGGCCAGTTACCAGGCGGTCAAAGTGGCCGCCCGGGAGGCGTCGGCCCTGGGCTGCGCGCTGCGGCTGGCCCACGCGGTGAGCTATCGTCCCGGGGTGGTCGACCCGCCGCACCTCGCCCGGGCGATGTTGCGCCAGGCCGCGGCCATCGCCGAGCGGATCGCGCCCGGCCTGCCGGTCACCACCCAGTTGCTCGAAGGCGACCCGGTGCACGGGCTGCTGCGGCTGTCCCGCCGGAGCGCGCTGATCGTGGTGGGCGACGGCAACCTGAACGACCGGGTCTGCCTGCCCACCGGCGCGACGGCTGTCCAACTCGCGGCACGGTCCTTCAGCGACGTTCTGGTCACCCGGGCCGCGCCCGCGCCGTACGGACCGGTCGTGGTCGGCGTGAACGGCTCCGCCGTGTCGGACGCCGCGCTCGGCACGGCGTTCGGCGAAGCCGCACACCGGTCCCTCGGCCTCGTCGTCGTGCATGTGGGCACGGCGCGGGAACGGGTGCACGAGCTCGAGGATCTCGTCGCCGAGTGGGCCGCCGGCCGGGGCGTCGAGGCCGAGCTCCGGTCCCTGACCGGTGACCCGGCCACGGTGCTGTGCCGCGAGTCGCGGCACGCGTCGCTCGTGGTCGTGGGGGCCCGGGGCGACCAGCCCTATCACGGGTTGCTCGGCTCGGTGGCGCAGACGCTGCTGCACCACGGCCGCCCGCCGATCGTGCTGGTTCGTGGAGCCGGTTCGTGGTCGCGGCCGCGGCACGGTGGCGAGGTGACGGCCGGGCTGAGCGCGACCGGGCCACGTTGACCGGTCGCGGCGCGTCACGGCACGGGGCCGCGATCCCCGAACACCGCCGCCAGCGCCGGCGCTGCACCGCGTCTTCGGCCGGGCCCTTCGGCCGCCCGAAGGGCCGCCGGCCGCCGCCTGCGCTTTCGGACAGGAGCCAGGTGGGAGGACGATCCGATGGCAACCGACGACAGACAACGACAGTTCGAGCAGATCGTGGCCGGCCTGACCGCCGACTACCCGTCCCTGGCAGGACGGCGACGGTTGTCGCGCCCCGCCCTGATCGCGGTCGCGGTCCTGGGGGCGGTGGCCTGGGCCCTGCTCTCGGTGTCGATGGTGGCCTGGGGCACGATCGGCGTTGTCCTGACCTGCGTCGTTGTCGCGGCTGCGGGATGCGCCGCCGGGGTGAGCGCTTACCGCCGTCATCGTCACTGATCGGCTGCCATCGCGTGGCAGCCTGCCGTGCCCCGAGCCCGGGGCCTGACCGGCGGGGCGCTCAACATCGGGCCGCAGGCTGTCCAGGTGGCGGAGCCGATCCGCCGCCCAGCGATCGAGCGGGGAACGGTCCCCCGAGGGCTCGTCGCGCCGCCCACGCCGAGGTCAGACGTCGCGGGGAACGTTGCCGGTGGCGGAGAGGACGAGGCGGGCGATCTTGTGCCCGACGTCTGCGGTCGGCTCGTACATGCAGGGGCAGCCCCCGTCGATCACGGTCACGCCGTTCCGGCGGCCGTACAGGGCGGCCGACTCGGACACGCTGCCGGCGCCGGGGCCGCGGTGCATCCACACGTGCTTGATGCCCAGCTCGATGCACTCGCGCATCGTAGTCTCGGCGGTTTCGGGCCGGGTGCCGATCACGACCGCCTCGACGCCGCCCGGCACCGAGGCGAGGCTCTCGTAGCAGCGGTCACCCTCGACGGTGTCGGCCTTCGGGTTGATGGCGAACACCTCGTAGCCGCGCTCCCGCAGCCGCTTGTAGACGACGTTGCTGCCGTGGCCCTGCGGATGGCGGGACACACCGGTGACCGCGACCCGCTTGTAGTCGAGGAACTCGCGCGCGGCTTTCTTCATGGCGGTCATCGTCGTCTCCTGCCTCTGAGCCGTTCCCGTCACCTCAACCTGCGCCGGAGGCCCGGCCCGCGCCAGGGTCGCCGGACCCGTGGTACGGGCCGAGGGTCCCTGTCCAGCGGCCGTTCCGGGTGTGCCGGTCGTGCCGGCCGGAGGGCCACTCGCCGCCATCGCTTCGCGCGGCGCCATCGCCTGGACAAGCACCGGAGCCTGCTGCTCACCGACGCTGTCAGGTCCCGTGTCGGCCTCCATCGCGGTGCGCGGCGGTGCGGAATTGCCAGGTCGGGTGGTCCGGTGTGTCGTTGTGGACGACGATGTCGGCTCGTTCGAGGGGCCGGGCCTGCTCCGCGTAGAGCTGCTGGGACGGCCGGTACCGCTCGTGGAAGAAGCGGTCGATCTCCGCGGTGGAGCCGAGCCGGGCCAGGTCGCGGACGCGGGCTCGTTGCAGGGTGCGGTCGAAGGAGGCCGTCACGTGGATGGTCAGGTCCCAGTGGGCGGCGAGCTCGGGGCGTAGCAGGAAGACGCCGTCGAAGACCAGCACGGCACCGGGCGGGGCGGTCCGCAACGGTGGGGAGACCACGGCGTCGGTGGGGCGGTCGTAGCAGTGGTCCTGATATCTGCCGTCGCCGGTGGGGCCCAGCGGGCCGAGCAGGGCGCGGTGCAGCGTGCCGAAGTCGAACGAGTCGTGGTAGCAGCCCTCGGGCGAGTACGGGCCGCGCCGGTAGCGCCGGGCGCGGGGGAACAGGAAGCCGTCGATCGAGGCGCGGATCACCTCGCGGCCGGTGGCGCGCAGCGTCGTGGCGAGCTCGTCGGCGAGGGTGGTCTTGCCGCCGGCGGGCGGGCCGTCGACGGCCACGCGCCGGGTGTGCGGGGTGATCCGCGCGGTGAGCTGGTCGAGCAGCACGCCGCGGGTGGGGGAGCCGGGTGGCGTGGGCGGTGCTTCTGCGGTTGTCAACGCAAGACCCCGTACATCATCTGTTGGCATTTGTGGTTATCGCGTCGATCAGGGTGGGCCAGAGCGGCTTGGGGAGGTCGTGGCCCATGCCCTCGATGACGAGCAGCTCGCTGCCGGGGACGGCGGCGGCGGTGGCGCGGCCGCCGCTGACGTCGATGAGCGGATCGGCCTCGCCGTGGACGACGAGCGTGGGGGTTGCGACCGTGCGCAGGCCGGGGGTGCGGTCGGGGGAGGCGAGGATGGCGGCGTACTGGCGCTGGGTGCCGGCGGGGTTGAAGGCGCGGTCGAACTTGGCGGCGGCGCGCTCGCGCAGCCACTCGTCGCTCGCGGGGTAGGCGGGCGAGCCGATCACGCGCGAGGTGGCGGTGGCGCCGGCGATGACCTCGTCGCGGGTGGTGGCCGGCGGGCGGGACAGCGCGGCGGCGGCCTCGGGGGTGGGGCGGCCGACGGTACGGTCACCGGTGGTGGACATGATCGAGCAGAGGCTGGCGACCAGCTCGGGGTGATCGAGGGTGAGCTGCTGCGCGATCATGCCGCCCATGGATGCGCCGACGACGTGGGCGCGCTCGGCGCCGAGCTCCTTGAGCAGGCCGGCGGTGTCGGCGGCCATGTCGGAGAGCAGGTACGGCACCGTCGACGGGTCACCGCCGAGGATCGCGGGGACGTTCGGCTGGCCGAGCTCGTCGAACGACGTGGACAGGCCGGCGTCGCGGTTGTCGAAGAGGATCACGTGGTAGCCGCGCGCGGCCAGACCCTGGCAGAACTCGTGGGGCCAGTCGATGAGCTGCGCGCCGAGACCCATGATGAGCAGCATCGCGGGGTCGGCCGGGTCGCCGACGGTCTCGTAGCGCAGATCGATGCCGTTGGCTCGCACGTCGGGCACTGCGGCCCTCCTCTCGTCCCGCCTCTTCGTCGCGCCCAGGATGCCTCACGAGATCGTTTGCCGCCACCGCGAGAATCGCCAGTCCTTAAGCTCTGGCTTATATAAGACCACTCTGATACTGTACGCCGTGTGCACGCGTTCGATGTTCTCGGCGACCCGGTTCGCCGGCGGATCCTGGAGCTGCTCGCCGACGGTGAGCAGTCCTCCGGCGCCGTCACCCAGGTGATCCAGGCCGAGTTCGGCATCTCCCAGCCGGCCGTCTCCCAGCACCTCAAGGTGTTGCGCGACAACGGCTTCGCCACCGTGCGCCCCGACGGTGCGCGCCGCCTCTACGCGGTCGACGACACCGCGCTGCGCGAGGCCGACGCCTGGCTGGCGCGGTTTCGACGGTTCTGGGCTCCTCATCTGGCCGCCATGGCCACCGAGGTGGCGCGCGGCAAACGACAGCGCCGGCTCGCCGGCGACGTGACTCAGGAAGGAACCGACAGTGGACGTCAAGGAACAGATCAGCCAGGTACGCCGCACCCTCGGAAGCCGCGTCCTGGAGGCCGGTGAGGCCCGCGTCATGACGATCAGCCAGGTGTACGACACGGACATCGACGACCTGTGGGACGTCGTCACGAACGCCGAGCGCATCCCGCGCTGGTTCCTGCCGATCGAGGGCGACCTCAAAGAGGGCGGCCACTACCAGCTCACCGGCAACGCGAGCGGCACCATCTCCAAGTGCGACAAGCCTCGCGGCTATGCCGCGACGTGGGAGTTCGGCGGGCAGGTCAGCTGGATCGAGGTGCGGCTCAGCCCTTCGCAGGGCGGTACGAGGTTCGAGCTCGAGCACGTCGCCCACGTGGCCGACGAGTTCTGGGACGTGTACGGCCCCGGCGCGACCGGCGTGGGCTGGGACCTCGGGCTGTACGGGCTGGCCACCTACCTGAGCGACCCGTCGAAGCCGGTGGACCAGGAGAAGATGGCCACCTGGCACACGACGCCGGAGGGCCAGGCCTTCATGCGCCTCAGCACGGACGCGTGGGCCGAGGCCTCGATCGCCGACGGCACGCCCGCGGCCGACGCCAAGGAGCGGGCGGATCGGACGTACGCGTTCTACACGGGCACCGAGACGCCGGCCTAGGACTGGCACATCCCGGGGCTGAGCTTGGCTTTCGGCTCTCCGGTGATCGTCTCAGGGGCAATTGTTGTCGTACGGGGCGAGGAAGCTCGCGGGCATGGCTACCGCTGTTGCCGGCCGCGTTCCCGTTGCGCTCAGCCGCGCTTCCTCTGTTGCCGGCCGCTGGCCGCCGCAGGGGGCGCTTCCAGTGTGGCCAGGTGCGCCGCCACCGGGCCGGCGGTGAGCAAGCCGCTGCCGGCGCCGGCGATCTCGTCGCGGGCCGGGGTGAGGGCTTGCCGTGCCCGCTCGACCGTGGCTCGCTCGCCGAGGGCGGCGGCCGCGGTGCCGAGCAGGCACCACAGCGCCTCGGCCAGCAGGTCCGCGGGTGGCTCGGGGGCCGCTCGCAGGGCTGCTCGTGCGCGGATCACGTCGCCGCGTGCGAGCAGCACCAGCGGGCGGGTCCACGGCTCGTAGGGTCCGTAGTCCGCGTGGGTTGTGGGCGCCGGTTCGCCGCGTCCGATGTGCAGGCAGAGAAGCGCGAGGGGAAGGAGGCCGTCCTCGAGGCCCGGCATGCCGGCGCCGTCGAGTTGTTTCGCCGCTTGTTCGTAAGCCGCCGCGACGTCCTGGAGCGTTGTGGGGTGGGTTGCTTGCCGGCTTGCTCCGGGCTGGGCGGTTTGTGGTGGCTGCTGGCTCACGTCGGGCTGGGCCGTCCGTCGGGGCGCTTGCGGGTGCGCGGCCTGCTGGGCCGCCTCGTCCTGGGTGGCCTGCTGTGCCGTTTCGGTGTGCGTGGCTTGCCGGGTTGGTTCGTGCTGAGTGGTCGGCTGTGCCGCGTCGGGGTGGGCTGCCCGGCGTAGTGCGCGGTACCAGGTCGTGAAGACCGCGACCAGGGGCAGCTCGTGGCGGGCGGCGAGGCGGTCGGCGGCTTCGGCGTGCGTGTCGGCAGTGGAGAAGTCGCCGAGGGCCGACCGGGCCTGCAGGCGGATCAGGTGGCCGAGCACCTCGGCGGTGACGAGACCGTGCGTCGCGGCGAGCTCGACCAGCTCGGCGCCGATCGCGTCGCGCTCCGGGGCCAGGCCGGTGCGGTGGCAGCTCTGCATGAAGACGCCGTTCAGGGCGAAGGCGAGCAGCCCCGGATCGTCCAGCCCTCGGGCGAGCCGCTCGGCTTCCAGGGCGCACTGCCGTGGTCGCGGATCGCGCGTGCCCCGCGACTCCACGGCGATCGTCGCCAGGAGCCGGGCGCGAGCGGCCACGCTGTCGATCGGCAGGGCGGCCAGGGTCCGCTCGGCGGCCGCGACGATCGCGGCGGCCTGCGCCGGGTCGTCCGATCGCGTCCAGATCGCCGGCACGTCGTAGGCACCGATGACCCGCGCGGTCAGCACCGGATCGCCGAGCTCCTCGGCGGCCGCGATCGCCGCCACCCGATGCCGCCGCGCCGCGGCGAGCCCACCACCGCCGGTGACCGCGAGCCCGCGCAGCAGCCCTACCGTGGAGTCGAGCCTGGCCCGCGCCCCGGCCGCGACGAGCCTGTCGTAGTCCGCGGTCACCTCGGCCCAGACGGACTCCCCGGCCGCCCGCGGCCCGCCGTCCGCGCCTCGGCCCGCCGCTCGGTCCGCGCCTCGGCCCGCCGCTCGGCCCGCGCCGTGCCCGGGCGGCCTCTGCTCGGCCGCGAGGGGCTCGATCGAGCGGGGCTGGGCTGAGCCGGCTTCGACCGTGGTGTTCCCGGCGTGAGTTGGGCGGGCGGTGGTGTCGTCGGCGTGAGTCGGGTGGGTAGTGGTGTGCTCGGCGTGAGTGGACTGGGCGGTGATCTGCTCGCCGGCTGCTCGGTGGGCGGTGACGTCTTCAGTGGTCGTTGGGTGGGCGGTGTGCTGGTCGGCTGCTCGGTGGGCGGAGGTGTGTTCGGTCGGTGGGTGGGCGGTGTGCTGGTCGGCTGCTGGGTGGGCAGTGGTGTGTTCGGTCGTTGGGTGGGCCTTGTTCCCGGCGGGCGTTGAGTGGGCGGTGGTGTGTTCGGCGGCTGCTTGGTGGGTGGTCGTGTGGTCGGCGGGTGGTGGGGTGAGGGTGGTGCTGGTGGCCGGGTCGGTGTGGAGGGAGGGGGACTGCTGGAGGATGTCGGTTTCGAGGCGGCGCAGGGCGGGGCCGGGGTCGAGGCCCAGTTGGTCCACCAGGTGGGCGCGGGCTCGGCGGAGCACGGCCAGGGCGTCGCCCTGGCGGCCTGCCCGGTAGAGGGCCAGGGCCAGCAGGCGCCACGCGTCCTCGCGCCACGGGTGCTCGGTGATGTGGGCGTCCAGGTCGGGGACCGCGTCGGCGGGGCGGCCCGCTGCCAGGCGCACCTCGGCGAGTCGTTCCACGGCGCGTAGGCGCAGCTCGGCCAGGCGTGCGCGGTCGGCTCGGGCCCACGGGGCCTCGGGGAAGTCGGCGTAGGCCGGGCCGCGCCACCAGCCGAGCGCGGTCGTCAGGGTGTCCTCGGTGAGCGGGCCGGGGGTGGTCGCCACGCGCTCGAAGCGCCACGCGTCCACCGTGTCCGGGTCGGTCCTCAGGGCATAGCCGGGTCCCTCGGTGACCAGCAAGGTCGCCGGTGTTCGCGGCGGCCGGCCGGGCTCGAGGGCGCGGCGGAGGGCGGCCACAAAGGTCCGGACGGCGGACACCGCACCTTCCGGCGGGGCCACCGGCCAGAGATCGTCGACGAGGTGGCCGACGGGCACGACACGCCCGCGCGCCACGATGAGCCGCGCCAGCACCGCGCGGTGCGCCGGGCCCTTGAGCGCGATCGGCAACGGTGGGGCGGGCGGCTCGGTGGGCGCTGCGGCGTGCGGAGTGCCGTCCGGGGAGGGCGGGCGGTTCGGTGCGGGCGGTGGGTCGGGTGCGGGCGATGGGTCACGCGAGGGCGATGGGTCACGCGAGGGCGATGGGTCACGCGAGGGCCATGGGTCACGCGAGGACGCTGGGTCGCGCAAGGACGCTGGGTCCGATAAGGGCGATGGGTCCGGTGGCGACATGGGCCAGGCCGTGACGGGGCCGAGAACACCGAACGCGACCCGCATGCGACTCCCTGCGCTTCTGAAACGGACAAATCGGATAAAGTGCTGACTATGAGAATGCCTGCCGCCGGCCTTGCTCTGGCCGCCGCTCTGTCAGTGTGCCTGCTCGCGCCGCCCGGGACGGTGCAGGCTGCGCCGTCCCGGCCCGCTGGGCCCGCGGTCTCCGTTGCGCCGGGCGGGCCTGGGCCGGTTGACCTTGTCGGGCTCGAGTTTCGGCTCGTCAACGCGAGCAGTCGTGAGTGTCTGACCGCTCGTCTCGTGCAGCGGGCCTGCGGGCGCGGCGAGGCGTTCCGGTGGCGGCTGCGGCCCACCACGTCCAGCGGCGGCGCGCTCCAGGTGCTCAACGTCGCCACCGGGAAGTGCCTGTCCGTGGTGGGGGCCGGCACCGTCGACAACGCGCGGGCCGGCCTCTACGCCTGTGACGGGCACCCCGCGCGGCTGTGGCGGCTCCGGGACTCGACGGGGGAGACCGCGCGCGTGTGGAACGTGCACAGCCGCAAGTGCCTCACCCTGGCGGGCGATGTCGCCGTGCAGCGGCGGTGCGGTGCGGCGCAGCGGTGGACTGTGGACGTGGTGAGCCTGCCCCTGCCGATCTTCGGAGTCCGCGCGGGGCGGTGAGGCCGCCCGGAACTGACCCGACAGAAACTGTCGCAGGCTCGTGCTTAGATCCGAGGCATGCGGAACACCCGGAACCGAGTCGCGGTCCTCGTCGCCGGGGTGCTTCTGCTGGTGCTTGCCGTCGTGGTGTCGCGGCCCGAGCGTGAGACGGCCGCGTTCGCCGCTGCCGTGGTGCCGGTGCGGCCGCCTTCTCCTTACGAGTTGGCGGTCGCCTCGCTTCGCGAGCAGTCGGCGGCGCTGATGCGCGGTGACGAGGCGGCCTGGCTCGCGGCCGTGTCGCCGGGGCTGCGGCAGCGCTACCGCAGCATGTTCCGGTCCTTGCGGGCCCTCGAGGTGTCCCGTTTCGACTATGCGCCGGGGGTGGCGCGGCCGGTCAAGGGCGACCGGGCCGCCGTCGAGTTCCGCGCCGAGGTCTCCTACTGCTTCGGCGCCGAGATGTGCCCGGGCGGTCGCGGGCCGCACTGGCAGCAGCCGCCGCGCATCGAGCAGCGCCTCACCTTCAAACCCCACGGCGAGCGGTATGTGATCAGCGCCGTCGCCGCGGGACCGGAGGGCCCTCGGCGCCCGGCCCCGTGGGAGAGCGGCGACCTCGCCGTGCTGCGCGGCTCCCGGGTCACCCTGCTCGCCGCGCCGTCCGAGCGCCGGCATCTGGCGCGGCTGCTGCCGATCGCCGAGGCCGCGGCCCGCGCCGACGACCGGTTCGCCGCGCTGATGGGGACGCCGCAGGCGCGTTACCGCATCTATCTGGCCGGCGAGGCGCAGTGGCGTTCGTGGTATGGCGGCGAGGCCAGCGACTGGGCGATCGGGCTCGCCGTGCCGCTCAACATGTGGGCGATCGACGTGGTGCTGCGCATGAGCGAGTTCGAGGACGATCCCCGTTTCCTGCGCGTCGCCCTCCAGCACGAGCTCGGCCATGTCGTGACACTCTCCGGCGCCTATCGTGCCGACGCGGCCGAGGACACGTGGCTCAGCGAGGGCATCGCCGAATACATCGGCTGGTCGCCGCGTGGTGCCGAGGCCAGCCTGCGCCGCGACAGCGTGCGGTGGCAGCTGCGCACCGATCCACCCCGGTCGATGGTGCCGGCCCGGCCGGGGCCGGACGCGCCGTCGCGGGCCGGTGACGCGTTCTACGGGCTCAGCCACTTCGCCGTGGACTGCATGGCCCAGCGGTACGGCGAGGGGCGGCTGTTCACGTTCGTCCGGCTCGTGCTCGTCCAGGACAACGAGTACGACCAGGCCGCCCGCGACGCGTACGGCGTGCCGTTCTCCACCGTCGACGAGACCTGTGCGAGCTGGACCAGGTCGCGGGTGCTATCAAAGGATCATGCTGGTTGACTTCGCCGCCGACGTCGCGGCCACGCCGATCGAGGTGGAGGCCGCCGCCGTCGCGGCGGAGCGGGACGGATACGACGGGTTCTCGGCCGCCGAGACGCGGCACGACGTGTTCCCGGCGCTGGCCCTCGCCGCCCGGGCCACCGAGCGGATCACGCTGCAGTCCGGCATCGCTGTGGCGTTCGCGCGCAATCCGATGAGCGTCGCCGTGCTCGCCAACGACCTTCAGCTCATCTCGGCCGGCCGGTTCCAGCTCGGTCTGGGCTCCCAGGTGCAGGCGCACATCGAGCGCCGCTTCGCGATGCCGTGGGGCCGCCCCGCCGCGCGCATGGAGGAGTTCGTGCGGGCGGTGCGCGCCGTCTGGCACACGTGGGGCACCGGCGAGCGGCTGGCGTTCCGGGGCGAGTTCTACCGCCACACCCTGATGACCGACTTCTTCAACCCGGGCCCCAACCCGTACGGCAATCCGCCGATCCTGATCGCCGCGGTGGGGGAGCGGATGACCCGGGTGGCCGGGCGCGCCGGCGACGGCCTGCTCGTGCATCCGCTGACCAGCGCCGCCTACCTGCGCGAGCGCACCCGCCCGGCGCTGCGCGAGGCCCGCGGCGGCGAGCTGGACGGCTTCACGCTGGGCCTGTCGGCGATGGCGGTGCTCGGCGCGGACGAGCGGGCCCGTGCGCGCGCGGAGCAGGCGGTGCGCGGCCAGATCGCCTTCTACGCCTCCACGCCCGCGTACCGGCCGGTCCTGGAGCTGCACGGCTGGGGCGAGCTCGCCGACCGGCTCAACGGCCTGTCCCGGCGGCAGGCGTGGGCCGAGATGGCCGCCCTGATCACCGATGACGTGCTGGACACCTTCGCGGTGAGCGGTGACGTCGCGGCGACCCTGCGGGCGCGGTTCGGCGGGCTGGTCGACCGGATCTCGCTCTACACGCCCTACGACGCCGACCCGGCGCTCGTGCGCGCCGCGCTCAGCTGATCCTCCAGCGTCGCCAGTGAGCCGGCGGACAGCGCGGGCGTGCCGCCGTACAGGGCCCAGCGCAGGAAGGCCGCCCCGCCGCGGCTCACCGTGGGGAACTCGGCCGTGCTGGTCTGGTGGCCGCCGTCGGTGAACGACAGCATCGCCCGTGACCAGGGCACGGCCTCGAAGACGGTGTGCCCGGCCGACCAGCTGACCGTGTCGTCCTTGCGGCCGTGCACGAACAGCATCGCGGCCGGGGCGCCGGTGAACGGCGTGGCCAGGAAGTCGGTGCCGGCCAGCACGATGCCGGCCTGGAGCCGCTCGTCGCGGTAGGCGCTGAACATGCCCACCGTGGTGATGCCGCCGGCGGAGTGCCCGGCCGCGGCCATCCGGGACGCGTCGATCCGCCCGCGCAGCGGCCCGCTCGCCGTGTTCTGCGCGGCGACCTGGGTCAGCACGGCCGACGCGTCCAGGGGTTGGTTCGCCACGTCGTACGCGTTGAACGCGGCCGTGCCGAGCGAGGTGTGCGGATAGAGCGGCGCCGCCACCACGACCCCGGTGAGCGCCCAGCTCACCAGCAGCGCCGCGTAGTCGTCCGGCTGGGACAGCATGCCGTGGCTGAAGACGAGCAGCGGGTACGGCCCCGGCCCGACCGGATACCAGACCCGGGTCGGCAGCGACCGGCCGTCGCGGATGAACGGGTAGTCGGCGCGCCCGACCGAGTTGACCCCGGCGGGCGCCGTGCCGGCCGGCGGCACGTACGGCGTGATCTGTCTCGGGGTCAGGGTCGAGGTCTTGACCGACGCGAGGATCTGCGAGGCCGATCTCGTGCCGCGCCCGGCGGCGCCGGCGGCCGTGGCCCTCATCGTGAGGGCTCCGGCGGCCGCGGCGGACACACCCAGCAGGAAAGATCTTCTGCGCACTCGGGCCACGGTGCCCGCGCCGCCTGTCTACCGGCTTTGCCCAGGCTGTGGGGCCGCTACCGGTGCGGATCCCTCCTTTTTCCCGAATCCCAGCTGATTCCGAGGCCGTGCCCAGACGAACGGGTGATCGTTTGGGGAGGAGCGACGCTTTTTCCAGACTGAGGTGATTTGTCCGATGCTGAGTGACCGTCCGATCTTCGTGGTCGGGTGCCCGCGGTCGGGCACGACGATGCTCCAGCTCATGCTGCACGCCCACCCGCGCATCGCGCTGCCGCCGGAGAGCCGCTTCCTGCTCCCCGCCTACCAGCGCCGGCACGAGCTCGGCGACCTGCGCGACCCGGCCCGCCGCCGCGACCTCGCCGCCTGGATCGTCACCACGGACAACTTCGGCGACCTCGGCCTCGACGCCGGCCGCGTGATCGACGCGATCGTCGGCGCGCCGCCCACGCTCGGCTCCGCCCTCGGCACGGTCTTCCGCCTCTACGCCGAGCGCTTCGGCAAGCCGCGCTGGGGCGACAAGCGGCCCGCGTACCTGCGCCACCTGCCGCAGCTGCTGCGGCTCTTCCCGGACGCGCAGATCATCAACATCGTGCGCGACGGGCGCGACTGCGTGGCGTCGCTCAAGGAGGCGCCCTGGGCGGCCTCGTCGCTCGACGCGCTCATCGACACGTGGGCGCGCGCGGCCGACGCGTCCCTGCGGGCGCAGCGCGTCTATCGGCCCGACGTTTATCTCCAGCTGCGCTACGAGGACCTGGTCGCCGAGCCCGAGGCGCAGCTGCGGGGCGTCTGCGCGTTCCTGGGCGAGGAGTACGACCCCGCGATGGCCCGGCCGCAGGAGCTCGCGGCGGTGGCCGTGCCCTCGTACAAGACCTGGCACACGCGTACGCACGAGAGCGTCACCACGCGGCGGGTGCGCAGCTGGCGGCAGCGGCTGACCCCCGAGGAGATCGTGCGGTGCGAGGCGGTCCTCGGCTCGCGGCTGGCCCGCTTCGGCTACGAGCCGACGGCGCGCCCGATGCCCTCGCCCGGCGTGGTCGCGACCCGGGCGCTGCTCACCGCGCGCGCCCGGCTGAGCCCGCTGCGGCAGCTCGCCGGCGACGCCCAGGCCGCCGTGCGCGCCGGTCGCCGCGAGCCGGCCGTGGCCGCACGGCTGACCAGCGGCCAGCGCAACAGCCGACCCCTTTCGAGGTAACGACGGCCCGGCTTGATCACCAAGCCGGGCCGCAGCGTTTCTCCTTGGTGCGTGTCTCTCGTGCGCCTGTTCGCCGTCCTGCTCTCGGTGTCCGCTCTGTTCGGCTTCGACCGGAGGGACACGGCGACCGTCGCGCCCGGTCCTCAGCTCTCGATCGAGATCGAGTCGACCCGGTCCGGGTAGAACGCGATGTGGTCCTTGATCGGGGCGACCGCCGGCCGCGGGTCGCGGTACTCCCAGATCGCGTCCACCGACTTCTCGCCACCGGCCGGGATCGAGTAGTAGCCGGCGTCGCCCTTGTACGGGCAGTAGCTCTCGGTGTCGGTGCGCTCCAGCAGCGACTGGTCGACGTCGCTGAGCGGGATGTACTGCACCGGCGGGTACGTCGACTCCTGCAGCGTGAGCGCGTTGCGGGTGTCGGCCACGACCTTGCCGCCGGCCGTCACGACGATGTGCGCCGGGTTCGGCGTGATCGTGATCGGGTGGTCCGGTCCGGGTTCCAGCACGGGCTTGCCGGTCATGCGGGAGCTCCTTCGCTCATGATCCAGTTCCTCTGCACATTGTTTCTCCGCGCGCAGCCGATCGTCCAAAATCCGGCCGGACATCCAAGGTTCGCTCGACCGAAAGCACCAAAGGCCGCCGTTGCCGCATATGCGGCGTACCACCGTGATGGCCTTGAGGCGAACATCAACGGCTCGAGGAAGGGTGAGACATGAAAGCGGCTACGCGGATCCTGACGATCGTCGGACTGAGCCTGGTCACGGGCGTGACGATGGCGGGTCCCGCCCAGGCGGCCACCGCCGGGTCGTCCTCGCAGGGCACCACGCAGACCCAGGTGCGCCCGTGGGACGACGACGATGACGTGGTCGGCTACTACGACACCAGGCGTCAGTGCGAGCGCGCCGGCTGGCGCGGTGAACGTCGCGACTGGTGGGTGGACTTCGACTGCGATCTGGTCCGCCGCGGATGGCACCGCGGCGACTGGAAGCTGACGGTCGACCGCGACGACGACCACGACGACGACGACGATCACCACGGCCCGTGGGACAACCGTCGTTGAGCCTTCGTCGAACAGGCCACATCCACTTCGGGTGTGGCCTGTTCGCTGTCTACGGTTGATCACATGCCGAATCCCGCCGCCTCCGCCGCCGCCGCGCTGGGCGTACCCGCCGAGATCCTGCGCCACGGCCCCGTCGCCAGCGTCGCCGAGGCCGCCGCCGTCCAGGGCGTCGAGGTCCAGGACCTGGTCAAGACCCTGGTGGTACGGCGTGCCGACGACGACTACGTGCTCGTGCTGGTGCCGGGCGACCGGTCGATCTCGTGGCCCAAGCTGCGCGCCCTGCTCGGCGTCAACCGGTTGTCGATGCCCGACGCCGCGACCGCCAAGGCCGCCACGGGGTACGAGCGCGGCACGATCACCCCGTTCGGCTCGGCCCGCCCCTGGCCCGTGATCGCCGACTCCCGGACCCGCGGGCGCACCATCAGCCTGGGCGCGGGCGAGCGCGGCGTGGGCCTGCGGGTGCCGGCCGACGCGGCGGTCGCGGCGCTCGGCGGGCAGTTCGCCGATGTGACCGACGATGCAGCCTGACACCGGCGTGGCTCGGGTAGGTTGCTGATCGTGACGAGCGACGACCCGATCCAGCCCCACGTCCCCCCGTCCGGCACCGGCTGTGTCGAGTGCCTCGACGCCGGCGGATGGTGGTTCCACCTGCGCCGCTGCGCCCAGTGCGGGCACATCGGCTGCTGCGACAGCTCCCCGTCGCAGCACGCGACCGCGCACTGGCGCGAGACCGGCCACCCGGTCGTGCAGTCCTTCGAGCCGGGCGAGGACTGGTTCTGGGACTACAGCACCGAGGAGGCCGGCAACGGCCCCAAGCTGGCCCCCGCCGACAGCCACCCGCTCGACCAGCCGGCGCCCGGCCCCGCGGGTGCCGTCCCGGCCGACTGGAAGCACCACCTCAACCGCTGACCGATCGGCCCGGCCCCTTCGCGCGAAAGGGCCGGGCTTTTCCGTTACAGGCGCGTTGACACGCCGTTACGGCATCGATCAATATGTTTGCATGTCTCTTTGGGAGCGCTCCCGCGTCGCGTTAGCGGCGTCTCTCGTGGTGGCCCCGCTGCTCGCCACGCCCGCCTACGCCGCCGAGGTCGAGCAGGTCGTCAACGGCGGCTTCGACGGCACCGCGGACCCGTTCTGGTCCTCGTCCGGCCCCATCGCGCTGACCGACGGCCGCGCCTGCGTGGACGTGCCCGGCGGCACCGTCAACAAGTGGGACGTCGCGGTCGGGCAGAACGACATCGACCTGGTCGCCGGCGAGACGTACCGCTTCTCCTTCGACGCCTCGGGCGACGCCGGCAAGGTCGTGCGCGCGATCACCGGGCTCAGCGTCGACCCGTACACGACGTACTTCGAGCAGTCGCCCGTGCTGGGCGAGCTGCAGCACTACTCATACACGTTCACCGCGCCGGCGGACACCGCGACCGGGCAGGTCGCGTTCCAGCTCGGCGGCAGCCCCGACCCGTGGCGCTTCTGCCTCGACAACGTCTCGCTCGTCGGCGGGGTCCCGCCCGAGGTGTACGAGCCCGACACCGGCCCGCGCGTGCGCGTCAACCAGGTCGCCTACCTGCCGGACGGCCCGAAGGCGGCGACCGTGGTGACCGAGGCCACCACCGCGCTGCCGTGGCAACTCGCCAACGCCGCCGGCACCGTCGTCGCGCGCGGCACCACCACCCCGCGCGGCGTCGACGTGTCCTCCGGGCAGAACGTGCACACCATCGACTTCGGTCGCTACACCAAGCGCGGTACGGGCTACACGCTCACCGCCGACGGTGAGACCAGCCGGCCGTTCGACATCGACTCCCGGGCGTACGACAAGCTCCGCACCGACGCCCTGAAGTTCTACTACACCCAGCGCAGCGGCATCGAGATCCGCGACGACCTGCGCCCCGGCTACGGCCGGCCCGCCGGGCACGTCGACGTGCCGCCCAACCAGGGCGACGGCGCGGTCCCGTGCCAGGCCGGTGTCTGCGACTACACCCTGGACGTGCGCGGCGGCTGGTACGACGCCGGCGACCACGGCAAGTACGTCGTCAACGGCGGCATCTCGGTGTGGGAGCTGCTCAGCGCGTACGAGACCTTCGGCGGGCTGCGCGGCGTCGGCCTCGCCATCCCGGAGAGCGGCAACCGCACCCCGGACCTGCTCGACGAGGTGCGCTGGGAGCTCGAGTTCCTGATGCGCATGCAGGTGCCGGCCGGCAAGCCGTACGCCGGCATGGCCCACCACAAGATCCACGACCAGGCGTGGACCGGCCTGCCGCTGCTGCCGCACCTCGACCCGCAGCCGCGCGAGCTGCACCCGGTCTCGACCGCGGCGACGCTCAACCTGGCCGCGACCGCCGCGCAGGCCGCCCGCGTCTACAAGAAGTACGACGCCGCGTTCGCCAAGCGCGCGCTCGCCGTGGCCCGCACCGCCTACACGGCCGCGAAGGCCAACCCCGCGCTGCTCGCGCCGGAGTCCGACAACATCGGCGGCGGCGCGTACAACGACACCAAGGTCAGCGACGACTTCTACTGGGCGGCCGCCGAGCTGTTCCTGACCACGGGGGAGAGGCAGTATTCGGCCGATGTGCTCTCGTCGCCCGAGCACACCGCCGACGTGTTCGGCGCCGGCGCCTTCGACTGGGCCTCCACCGCCGCGGCGGCACGGCTCGATCTGGCGCTGGTGCCGAACCGTCTGCCCGGGCTCGCGTCCGTCAAGGCGTCGGTCGTCCGGGGAGCCGAGAAGTACCTGGCCATCCAGCGGCAGCACCCGTACGGCGTTCCGTACGCCCCGCCGAACAACGCGTGGGACTGGGGCTCGAACAGCATCATCCTCAACAACATGGTGGTGCTCGCCGGCGCGTACGAGATCACCGGCCGCGACGTCTACCGCAACGGCGTGCTGACCGGCCTGGACTACATGTTCGGCCGCAACGCGCTCAACTACTCCTATGTGACCGGCTACGGCGAGGTCAGCTCGCAGAACCAGCACAGCCGCTGGTACGCGCGCCAGCTCGACCCGGCGCTGCCCAACCCGCCCGCCGGCACGCTCGCGGGCGGCCCGAACAGCGCCATCCAGGACCCGTACGCCCAGAGCAAGCTCACCGGCTGCGTCGCGCAGTTCTGCTACATCGACGACATCCAGTCCTGGTCCACCAACGAGCTGACCATCAACTGGAACGCGCCGCTGGCCTGGATCGCGGCCTTCGTCGCCGACCACTAAATAGGGATGCGGCCCGGGCGGCGTCGTCCTACCGTGTCGGCATGTCCGCCGACGCCGCCCGAGCCGCCGACATCCTCAGCCACCTGTCCAGCCCGCAGCGCCTCGCCGCCTACGCGGAGCTGGTCCGCCGCGGCACCGAGGGCGCGACCATAGCGGAGCTGGCGTTCACCATCGACGTGCCGGTGCAGAAGGCGGGCGAGACCCTCGCCCGCCTGGTCGGCTGTGGACTGGCCACGGGCACCGGCAACGGCGTCTACCGAGCGAACCCGGGAGTCCTGCGCGAGGCCGCGGCGGCCGTCGACGCGCTCCAGCCGCTCGCCCCGCTGCTGCGCGACTACCCGCAGCTGCGCGGCAACTTCGCCCACGGACGGCTCACCAGCCTGCCGCCCACCCTCGGCGAGCGGTACGAGCTGATCGGAGAGCTGTTCGCCCGCTACCTCGCGCTCGACGGCCTCTGCGACGAGGACCAGATCAACGCCCGCCTGGCCGCGGTCACCGACGACGTGGCCGGCGTGCGGCGCATGCTCGTCGACACCGGCTGGCTCGAACGCGACCGCGCCGGCACCACGTACGGCCCGGGCCGTCCCGTTCCTAAGTAGGCCACCGCAGCAGATCCTCCCCGTTCGCCTCCCCGGTCTTGCGGAAACCCAGGCGCTCGTAGAGGCGCCGGGCCCGCGGGTTGTCCTTCTCGACGCCGAGCAGCAGGGGCACGCCCTCGTGTGCGGCCCTCTCCTGCAAGTCGCGGACGATGGACGTGCCGATGCCCCGGCCCTGCGCCTCGGGGACGAGCTGGAGGCCGGCCAGCCGCAGGCCGCCGGCATCGCGGACGACCCGCAGCCGGCCGATGACCTCACCGTCCGGTGTGCCGGCGTTCTTCTCCGCGGTGATGACGGAGAGTGCGTTGGCCGGGTCGGCGAGCTCGGCAGTGCGGCGGCTCCACTCGGCGAAGCCCTCGCGCCACTCGGCCCGCTCCTCGAGGCTCATGGCGGGCAGCCGCCCCTGGTCCTCGGTCGCCGCCAGCACGATGTCGGCCAGGCGATAGGCGTCGCCGGCCGTGGCCGGTCGCACGCGCACACCTGCCAGGGGCACGCCCTCTGTCTACCGTCTTGCCCGGGGGTGTTGTCCACTGCTTTTCGGGTGCTCTTGCTTTCGGGTTCCGCGTGCTCTTGCTTTCGGGTTCCGCGTGCTCTTGCTTTCGGGTTTCCGCGTGCTCTCGCTATCGGGTTTCCGCGCGCTCCCGCTATCGGGTGAGGCGGCGGCGGACGCGCAGGGCCATCGCCTCGACGGCGGCGGTCGCGGCCAGCACGGCCGCGGTGCCCAGCGGCAGCGAGACGACGTATCCCGCCGCGATCAGGTGACGCTTCCTCATGGTGGCCTCCTTCGTGACGCCTTCAGCACACCGCGCCGCGCGGCCGGGGAGCAGAGGACGAGGGACTGTCCCGCCGGGACCTCCGGCCCTGGAGGCGGGCGGCCGGACGGTGTCCCCTGAGGAGAGGAGGCCGTCATGACCGTTACGCAGCCGGCGCCCGTTCGGCGGGGCAACCGCGAGATCGGCGCCTACGTGACCACCCCGCGAGGGACCCGATTCGTCCCCGTCGTCGACGTGACCGCCGTGGCGGTGGCAGCCGCCGTGGCCGTCGTCGGCGTGTCGGCCGGGCTCGCCGTGCGCCGCCGGCCCGCCATCGGGCAGGTGACCATGGGACCCGGCGGCTGGGTCAGCGTCAAACGGGCCGCCCGCCCGCCGCTGCGGGCCGCCCGCGCCAAGCGCCCGTGGTGGGCGCACCTGCTGCGCGCCCGCAGGCTGGTCGAGCAGCGCTGAGATACCCCCGCGCAAGGTCGGCTTTCCGACTCGGGGGAAAGGCCACCGCCGCCCTATTCTGGCTGGCAGCGGGAGGTGGCGCGGATGGACCTGCAAGGCAAGAAGACGGGCCGTACGTCGGTCGTGGTGCTCACCCTCGCCAGCGCCTTCGCCGGCGCGATCCTCGGCGCGGTCGTGCAAAACGAGATCAACGGCCCTCGGCGCCCGCTGGAGATGGCGGTCGGGCTGCTCGGGCTCACCGTGATCGGGCTCAGCGCCGCCGTCGTGGCGATGACCCGCAGCACCCAGCACGCGGTCGAGGGACTGTCGCAGATCCTCGACATCACCGTGCGCTGCCAGATGCTCCAGGACGTCAACCGCTACCGCGCGCCCGGCGACGACCTGGTCGTCCGGGCGTTCCAGGAGGCCGAGCGCGAGATCCTGGTCCTCGACCGCGTCACCGACGAGGGCGTGCGCCCCGACGTCCAGATGCAGTCGAACGTGATGGCCTGGCACCTCGACGCGATCCTCGACCGCGTGGAGAAGGCGGGCATCCGCTACCGCCGTTACTGCCAGGTGCCGGACACGTCGAAGCCGTTCGGCGGTGACCAGCCCGGCCTGCAGGCCGAGAACACGTTCGTGCGCCACTGCCTGCGCATGTGCGAGATGCACGCGGCCGGCCGGGACGTCTCGCTGCGCGTCACGCCGACCACGTTCCCGTACAAGTTCCTGATCGTCGATCGCAAGATCCTGATCCTGCAGCTCCAGGAGCTCCGCGAGACCGACGACGGCCGCTGGGAGCCCCGCACCCGCTGCGAGCTGGTCATCTCCGACCCGCGCGGCCAGCTCATCCAGCACTTCCTGGCCATGTGGGTCGAGCTCGAGGGCCACCACAAGACCCGATCCCTCGACGCCCGCTCCAGCGAGATGGTCGCCCTCGCCGCCGCCGGCCGCACCCGCGCCGCCGGATGACGGCCCCGCGCCTGACCGACCGGCTCCGCCTGGAGCCGATCACCGAGCAGCACGCCGACGGCGAGCCGTTCGCGCTCTACGCCACAGGGGTCTGAGGGAGCGGGCGCCTTTCCCTCTCGAACGCGATGATGTCATCGACGGCGCGGACGAACGACGCGTCGAACTCGCCGTAATAGAGGCTCTTGGCCGCCTCCCACCGCGCCTCATTGGCGGGAACCGACAAGATCTTGTTGAGGAATGTCGTCTGCCTTTTCATCTCCTCGGCCATGCGCGAGAAGTCGCCGTCGTGCGCATCGCCGTAGAAGCTTTGGAAAGCGTCGAGCATGTGACTCAGATGGGCGATGTTCTGAGCTTCCTCGATCGGCACGCTCCGGTCGAGCCCGTAGACGTCGTAGAGCAGCCGCGGATTTTGCAGCGTGGCCTGACCGGCAGCGTCGAAGCCGTGGAACAGACCCAGCACATTGGCACGCCGGAATCCGCGGTCGGCCACCTCGGCGCTGAGCATGGCACCCTTGGCGTTCCGATAGGAGAAAGCGGCCGCCGCAATGGCGACAACAGCCGAGACAACCGCCGCGAGAGCCGTCAGTGCATCCATCGAAATCACCTTTCGCGCTCTGTGGCAGCGGGGGGATGTTCGGGACCACTCAAGGTAGCAGGCAACGGCAATACGGCAGTCTCTGACTGATTGCGCCGCCCTGCGGTGCCGCGGCTCAGCCGTGCACTATGTCCGCCACCCGTCGGTACGCCATTGTCCTGTTCTCGCGCGGTCGCCGGCGGACATCCGGATCTGGAGACCACAGCGCCTGCCTGCTGGGGTGGTAGGTCTCGATGACCACGAGGCGCCGCTCGAGGACGAATCCGGCATGCCGGCGGGTCAGACGTCGCCAGACACTCTGGGCGTCACCACCCTGCAACAAGATCACCTTGAGCTCGGTGAGGATGTCAAGGAGTTGAACCAGCGGCTGGACTCCGGCATCGAGTTCGGCCGCGTCAGGCTTCCGGTTTATGTACCGGGGGTAGGCATTCCAGGGCGTGATGTCAGCTGCCTGGATGCCAGGGGCTGCTCGCCTCGATGTCCGGGCCGATCCGGCGGGCGCCGTCGGGGTCTTCGACGACGTGACGGCCGATCGGCTCGTCGAAGACTTCCACACCGTACGGATAGAAGGTGTTGGTCCAGGTCACCGTGACCGGGTCGGCGTCGGTGCCGAGCTCCACCCCCATGACGGCGTGGTGCCAGTCCCCGAAGTCCCACAGGTCGCGATCCGAACCGTCACCGATGATGTCCCAGTAGCCGATGCCGGTGAGGCGCCGGCCGACGAGGGCGCGCGCCTTGTCCTCGAACCGGGCGCGAGACCCGCCGACCTCACTCGTCGTCGTCACGGCGTGATGATCGCCGATCCCGGCCGCGACTCGCATCCGGTTTGTGTCCGGGCGGTCGGCTCCTGGCGTGGCACCTACGCTGGCCAGGTGATCACCTGTGTCGTGCACTATGTCATCGACCCCGGGCGGACGGAGGCGTTCGAACGCTTCGCCCGCGCATGGATGCGCCTGGTCAACAAGCACGGTGGCATCCACCACGGCTACTTCCTCCCCGCCGAGGGCGCCAGCGACCGGGCCGAGGCGCTGTTCAGCTTCGAGAGCCTCGCCGCGTACGAGCGCTACCGCGCCCGCTTCGGCACCGACCCGGAGTTCATCGCCGCCGACCGCATCCGCGACGAGTCGGGCTGCGTGCTTCGCTACGACCGAACCTTCATGCGGCCCCTGCTGCCGGACAGCTGAGCCCGATCAGTGCCCGCCGGCGCGTGTGGACGGTTGACGTGGGGCGGTGGGCTGTCACTACCGTCGGGACATGGTGGTCGAAGCGATTCTGCTGCGCATCGGGACGACCGTGGCCACCGTCGGGGGCAAGGCGCTGATCGCGGGGCGGCGGTCGGCGGCCGAGCGGCGGATGGGGCTGGTGGAGCTGGCCGGGGCTCGGGGGCTGGGGCTGTTGCCGCAGCGGAAGTTGCTTCGGCAGATGGATCAGCTTGCCGAGACGATCGCCGATCGGCTGCAGCCGGTGGTGGACGCCGAGATGGCGGCGATGCCGTCGGCCGACCGCCAGCTCGTGCTGGAAGGGGTCGCGGCGGCGCTGGAGGAGACCGAGTTCGGCGACGACGTGCTCTTCGACGCCAACCTGGATGAGGCCGCCCTCCTGGCGCTGGTCGCGCCGGCGGCCGAGAGCCAGGTGCGGCGGCTCGGGCTGAGCGAGGCGGGGGAGGCGTTCTTCGCGCGGATGATGCGGGAGGCGATCGCGCACCTGGTCGAGGTGATCATCACGCTGCCCAGTTTCCAGCAGCGGGCGCTGCGCGAGTTGCTGGCCCGGGACAGCGAGATCATCGACCTGTTGCGGCAGGTGCTGGCGCAGATGCCGCGGCGGTCGGTGCTGTCGGCGCGCACGGCCGAGGCGGAGTTCGAGGTGGACTACCGGCGCGAGGTCATCCGGAAGTTCGACCGGGTCGAGCTGTTCGGGGTGACGGTGGCCGGGCCGACCCGGCGCTACTCGCTGGACGTGGCCTACATCGGCCTGCTGATGTCGGGCCGCGACGACCAGGCCGAGTCCACGATCGACGAGGTCGTCTCCGCGAGCCGGTGCGTCTACATCAGCGGGCTGCCGGGGTCGGGCAAGACCACCCTGCTGCGCTGGCTGGCGCTCCGGTCGGCGCTGGGCGGGCACCACGGGCGGCTCGCCGGGTGGAACCGCCTCGTTCCCGTCCTCGTGGAGCTGCGCCGCTTCGCCGACCAGGAGTTCCCGGGGCCCAGCAAGATCCTGACCGGGCTGTCGCGGTCGCTGATCGAGCGGGTTCCGGACGCGGGCTGGGTGGCTCGCACGCTCTCCAGCGGCCGGGGGGTGCTGTTGCTCGACGGGGTGGACGAGATCCCGAAGCACCGCCGGGCCGAGCTGCACGAGTGGATCGGCGACCTGGTCCACGACTACCCGAAGGCGCGGATCGTGGTGACCTCGCGGCCGGGGACGACCGCACCGGAGTGGCTGGACAAGGCCGGGTTCGCCCAGTCCGACCTGCTGCCGATGACCCGGGCGCACGTCGCGGCATTCCTGCGCCACTGGCACGCCGCGGTCAAGGTGGAGGCCGGCAGCCGGGTCACCGACGAGGAGGCCGAACGGTTCCGGCGCGCGATGGTGGCGTCCATCGACCGCAGCCGGCCGCTGCGCACGATGGCGACCAACCCGCTGCTCTGCGCGCTGCTGTGCGCGCTCAACTGGGAGCGGCGCACCCAGCTGCCGCAGCGGCGGATCGAGATCTACCGGGCGGCGCTGGAGATGCTGCTGCGCCGGCGCGACCACGAGCGGCAGATCTCGGACCGGGTGGACATCGGGCTGGAGTACGACGACCGCCTGGCCATCCTGCAGGACCTCGCGTACTGGTTCACCAGCAACGGCCTGGCGGACGCCGACGAGGCACGGGTCCGCGCCAAGATCTCGTCGATCATCACGGCGATGCCGCACGTGGGGGTGAGCGCGGACGACGTGCACGATTTCCTGCTGGCCCGCTCAGGGGTGCTGCGCGAGCCGGCGCCGGGGCGCATCGACTTCGTCCACAAGACGTTCCAGGAATACCTGGCGGCCGCCCGCTTCGTCGACAGCGACGCGATCGAGGCCCTGCTGCGGCACGCCGAGAGCGACGAGTTCCACGAGGTCATCGTGATGGCGGCGGGCTACGCGCGGCAGCACGAGGCGGAACGGCTGGTGACGGCGCTGCTCGACCGGGCCGACCGGCGCCGCATGTCGTGGACCCGGCGGGCGCGGCTGCGGCTGCTCGCGCTCAGCTGCTCCGAGGTCGTCCTGCGCATGTCGCCGGAGGTCAACCAGCGCGTCATGCGAAACCTCGGCAAGCTCGTGCCGCCCGCCAATCTGCGCGCGGCACGCGTGCTGGCCGGCCTCGGCGAGGACGTGCTGCCGGCGCTGCCGGAGGACGTCGCCGGCCTGCCCGAGGCGTCGGCCGCGGCCACGCTCTACACGGCGGCGCTGGTGGGCGGTCCCGCGGCGCTGCGGATCATCGCGCGGTTCGGCGAGGACCGGCGGCCGGCGGTGTGCCAGGCCCGGCAGAACGCGTGGGGATTCTTCGACGCGGTGGAGTTCGCCGAGGCGGCGTTCGGGCCGCACCCGGACGGCGGCTGGCGGGTCGACGTGACGGAGGCCGAGATGATCCGCGGACTCCCGTACGTCACGGATCTGGGCCCGGTCCGATGCGACCTCAGCGGGGAGTCGGGTGGCGCGCTCGCCGCGCTGCGGGACGTCCGGACCGTCGAGGCGTTCGCCCTGCGCTCCGACGACGAGACCGGCTCCCTGGACTTCCTCGCCGGTGGCCGGCGGCTGACGTCGGTCATCGTCGAAGCGTGCGCGAACCTGCGCGACATCGGCGCGATCCTGGACTCGGACACCCTGCACACCCTGGCCGTCAGGAACTGCCCGGTGCGGCTGGACCGCGAGTCGCTGACCAGGCTCCGCAAGCTCGGCGTCCTCTCGGCCGAGAACATCACCCTGGACCTCGACGGACTGCTCGACCGCCTTCCCGGGCTGCGGCGCCTGGAATTGGCCACCGACGTCTCCGGCCTGGAGAACACGAGGAAGCTCGGCGGGCGCCGGTCCGCCCTGTCGGCGCTGACTCTCGCCTGGTGCCCCGACCTTCGACGGCTCGACGGCCTCGACGACCTGCCACTGCGACGGCTCTGGATCATCGACTGCCCCCGGCTGGAGAGCCTCATGACCGTCCGGTACTGCCAGGCGCTGCATTCGCTGAGGCTCAAGGGTGTCCACTTCCTCGACGACATCGACTTCCTGGACGGCCTTTCCTCGCTGCGGAGTCTCGCCGTCGAGAACAGCACAGTCGGGGACTGGTGGCCACTGCGCGACAGCGACCTGCGAGACCTGACGCTGCTCGGCAACAACAGCCTTCCGGACGCCGAGACGCTCAAGGCCATGCGCGGCCTCAAGAGGATCCGCGTCGAAGGGCTCGGGCGGATCCTGGGCCCAGAAGCACAAGACTTCGTCGCGGAGCTGCAAAGCTCGGGAATCCGCGTGATCGGCGACGCCCAGGACGACCGCTGGCTCTTCGACGACGACGAGGAACTGGCGGACCGCGAGGACCTCGCGGCGCTCAGCGGCCGGGAGGAGCTCGCCGGCATCATGATGACGATGCGGCACGCCGGGGACGACGACTGACGTCAGACGGCGAGCCGGACGAGCTGCCGCACCTCTGACAGGTGCACCAGCTTGGCGACCGCCAGATAGACGGCCGCGCCGACGACGGCCGCCGCGGTGAAGGTGACGAGCGCCGGGCCGGGCAGGGGGACGACCAGCGCGGCGGTCACCGCGCCCGCGAGGCCCCCGGCCAGCGCCACCTTGGCGTGGGTGCGCAGCAGACGATGACCGTCGATGCGGCCCAGGCGGCGGCGCAGCACCACGGCCGAGGCGATCAGACCGGTCGTGTACGCCAGCGCGTACGCCAGCGGCACCGCGACGACGACGTGGGCGCTCGGCAGCGTCCAGCCCGCGACCAGGCAGCCGAGCACGCCGACCGCTGTGACGCCGGTGGTGATCAGGGCGGGGGTGCGGGTGTCCTGAAGGGCGTAGAAGCCGCGCTGGAGGATGGCGTAGCCGGCGAACGGGATCAGCGCCAGGCCGAACGCGGCGACGACCAGGCCGAGCCGGGCGATCGCGTCGGGGGAGCTGCGGCCGTGGGCGAACAGCAGCGTGGCGATCTGCGGCCCCAGCACCAGCATCGCGGCGGCGATCGGTGCCAGGGCGACCACGGCGAGCCGCACGGCGCGGGACAGGTCCTCGGTGACCTGGCGGTGGTTGCGGTCGGCGGCGCTGCGGCTGAGCCGCGGCAGGATGGCGGTCATCACGGACAGGGCGATCACCGCGTACGGCATCTGGAAGATCGCCAAAGCGTTCTGGTACGCGGTGACGCCGCCGGGACCGCTCAGCGAGGCGGCGCGCGTGGCGACGGCGAGCAGGACCTGGGCGGCGACCACCGACAGCAGCACCCAGCCGCCGAGGCGGGCGATGCGGCGCAGGCCGATGCCGCGCGGGTCGAGGCGCGGGCGCAACGAGAAGCCGCTGCGCGCGAGCGCCCACAGCACGAGGGTCATCTGGCCGAGCACCCCGGCTGTCGTGCCGGCGGCGAGCAGGGTGAACGACGGGAACACCAGGTAAAGCAGGCCGACGGCGATCACGATGAGGCTGTTGACCAGGGGTGCCCAGGCGGGCGCCGCGAAACGGCCGCGGGTGTTCAGCACGGCGCCGGCGACGGCGCTCACGCCGTAGAACAGGATCTGCGGGAGGAAGAAGCGGGCGAAGTCGGCGGCGAGGGCGCGCTGATCGGGCGAGAACCCGGGCGCGTAGAGCGACACCAGCCACGGCGCGACGAGCATGGCGGCGACCGTGACGGCGCTCAGGGCGTACACGATCAGGGTCATCAGCCGGCGCGCGTGGGAGTCGTCGGGGGCCCGGGCCAGCAGGGGCACGACCACGCTGGCCATGGCACCGCCGACGACGAGCTCGAAGACGGCGTTGGGCAGCGTGTTGGCGACGTTGTACGCGTCGAGCAGCCGGCTGCCGAGGCCCAGCGCGGAGGCCAGCACCAGGATGCGGGCGAAGCCGGCGGCCCGCGAGGCCAGCGTCGCCAGCGCCATGCCGCGGCCGGCCTGTCCGAGAGAAGTCATCGCCGCCCAGGGTAGAGGGGAGGCGCACGCGGGTAACGACGTCAGTTATGGCTCTGCCGATCGAGGACTACGCGATCATCGCGGACACGCAGACGGCCGCGCTCGTGGGGCGCAACGGATGCATCGACTGGCTGTGCGTGCCGCGCTTCGACTCGGGGGCCATCTTCGCGGCACTGCTCGGCAACGAGGAGAACGGCCACTGGACGATCGCGCCCCGCCCGCGCGACACAGCCGGCGCCGCACATGACACTGCCAACCGCGCGCATGACACGGCTGGTCGCGCGGATGACACGGCTGGTCGTGCGGATGACACAGCTGGTCGTGCGGATGACACAGCTGGTCGTGCGGATG
>NZ_BOMI01000027.1 GCF_016862115.1 Paractinoplanes deccanensis | reverse complement strand
ACGCAGCTGCGAGCGCGGAGTACACAGTCAGACGGCGGTATGTCAAAGACACCCTCGTGTTGGAGACGGAGTTCGAGACGGCTGACGGTGTTGTCCGGCTGACGGATTTCATGCCGCCCCGCGACACCGAGGCGCCCTCGGTCGTGCGGATCGTCACCGGCGTGCGCGGCCGGGTCGCCATGACGATGGAGTTGCGCCTGCGGTTCGACTACGGGCACGTGGTGCCGTGGGTCTACCGCGAGCAGGGCGATCTGGTCGCGGTGGCCGGCCCCGACGCGGCGTGGCTGCGCACCCCGGTCGAAACGCGCGGCGAGAACATGTCGACCCGCGCCGAGTTCACCGTCGGCCCCGGCGAGACCGTGCCGTTCGTGCTCACCTGGCGGCCGTCGCACCTGCCGCCGCCCGAGCCCGTCGACCCGGTCAAGGAGCTGGGCGTCACCGAGGGCTACTGGCGCGGCTGGGTGTCCGCGTGCACCTACGACGGCGAGTGGCGCGACGCCGTCGTACGCTCGCTGCTGACCCTCAAGGCCCTGACCTACGCACCCACCGGCGGCATCGTCGCCGCCGCGACCACCTCCCTGCCCGAGAAGCTCGGCGGCGTGCGCAACTGGGACTACCGCTTCTGCTGGCTGCGCGACGCGACCATCACGCTTCAGTCGCTGCTCTACTCCGGCTTCCAGAGCGAGGCCACCGCCTGGCGCAAATGGCTGCTGCGGGCGATCGCGGGCAACCCCTCCGAGCTTCAGATCATGTACGGGGTGGCAGGCGAGCGCCGCCTCGACGAGTACGTCGCGACCTGGCTGACCGGATACGACGGCAACCCGGTGCGGATCGGCAACGCGGCCGCCGAGCAGTTCCAGCTGGACGTCTACGGCGAGGTGATGGACGCGCTGCACCAGGGCCGGCGCGCCGGTCTGAAGGCCGACGACCCGGCGTGGGGCCTCCAGTGCAAGCTGATGGACTTCGTCGAGCGGCACTGGCGCGACCCCGACGAGGGCATCTGGGAGGTGCGCGGCGGCCCGCGGCAGTTCGTCCACTCCAAGCTGATGGCGTGGGTGGCGGCCGACCGCGCGGTCAAGGCCGTCGAGGAGTTCGGCCTGCCCGGCCCGCGCGAGCGCTGGACCCGGCTGCGCGACGACATCCGGGCGGAGATCCTCGACAAGGGGTACGACGCCGAGCGCCGCACCTTCACCCAGTACTACGGTTCCGAGGAACTCGACGCCGCCCTGCTGATGGTCCCGCTCGTCGGTTTTCTGCCCGCGGACGACGAGCGCGTCGCCGGCACCGTCGCCGCCATCGAGGAGCACCTGATCGTCGACGGTTTCGTGCAGCGCTACACCCAGCATCACGGCACGGACGTGGACGGGCTGCCGCCGGGCGAGGGCGCGTTCCTGGCGTGCACGTTCTGGCTCGCCGACAACTACGCGCTGATGGGCCGCCACGACGAGGCGCGCGAGACGTTCGCCCGCCTGCTGGCGCTGCGCAACGACGTCGGCCTGCTGTCGGAGGAGTACGACACGGAGGCAGGCCGCCTCGTCGGCAACTTCCCGCAGGCGTTCAGCCACGTCCCGCTGATCGACACGGCCCGCACCCTGACGGCGGCGCTGGCGCCCACCGAGGCCCGCGTGCGGGAAGGGCTCAAGTAGCCCGCCCGGGTTGTGCTTCGCCGAAGCCGCCTGCCGGCACCCCGGCGCGACCGAGCCTGAGGGGAGACGGTCTTCTGGAGGCGGTGACGCGTGGTGCCCCGGTCTTTCAAGTGGCCACCCCGGTGGCTCTTCTCCTGGCGTGCCGTCGCCGCGGTCTGGGCGGCGGCCCCGCTGCTGATCGTGGTCCTGCGCTTCCGCCGCGGCGACTTCTTCGTGATGGCGTTCGCCCTGCGCGTCCAGGCGGCGTCCTTCTGGACGGTGCCGTGCGCCGCGGCTCTGGCCTTCACGCTCTTTGTGGTGGCCCGGCGCCGGTTACCGTCCGCCGGTCGCCGCCTGTGCCTCGCCGCCGGCACGTTCGTGGCCGCCTACCTCGGTCTCGGCTTCGCGGGATTCGGCCGGGCGGCGCTGACGGCGCTTGTTCTCACCATCGCCGGTCTGCTGGCCGCCTGGATCGTGGTGCTGCCGCGCCGGCTCGCGCCCGCCCTGCCGGCTTCGGTGATCCGCAAGCTCGGCGACCGCGATCGGATCGAGCTCGGCGACGCCCGGCTCAAGCTTCAGAACGACATGCGCGGCACCGCCCTCCAGTCGATCGCGGGCCTGGCCGTCCTGGCCGGCGCGGTGATCGCCTTGCAGCAGCTCGGCGACGACCGGCAGCAGGCCCGCGAGGCGCAGGAGCTGACCCGCCAGGGCCAGGTGAGCGACCGCTTCAGCCGCGCCGTCGACCAGTTGGGCAGCGACCGGATCGAGGTGCGCCTCGGCGGCATCCACACCCTCGTGCAGGTGAGCGAGCAGGACGGCCCCCACGAACAGGTGGTGTTCCAGGTCCTGGCGTCCTATCTGAGGCGCGCGGCCGCCCCCTCGCCGAAGCGGTCCCCGGCGAAGCCGCGGCCCCTCGCGGTGCGCGCCCCGGACTGCCAGGCCGCGCTGAACGCCCTCATCGAGCCGCGAGGCGGTCCCGGCACGGCCGCGCTCGACCTGAGCGGCCTCGACCTCTCCGGCGCCGAGATCCGTGGCCGCTACTATCCCGGCGCCGACGGCGACTACCGGATGGCGCCCGCCGATCTCGTCGACGCCGACTTCCGCGGCACCGACCTGCGCGGCGCCACGTTCGAGACCGTCTACCTGCTCGGCTCCCGCTTCGCCGGCGCGGACCTGCGCGGCGCCGACTTCGCGCGAGCCGACATGAGCCTGCACGACGAGGAGGGCATCGAATACGACTTCTGGATGCCCGGCGGCTCCGGCCTGAAGACCATCGATTTCAGCGGCGCCAGGACCGACTCCACCACGAAAGGCCTGTGAGCGCCCGTGTGATGATGGCGTCGTGCCCTACGGATACATCGCCTCCATGAAGACCCAGCCCGGCCGCCGCGACGAGGTCATCGCCATCCTGACGAGCGGCGCCGACGGGCTCAAGTCCGCCGGCTGTGAGCTGTACGTCGTCAGCGCCGCCGTCGATGACGAGGTCACCATCTGGGTCACCGAGGTCTGGCAGTCGAAGAAGCACCACGACGACTCGCTGCACCTGCCGGAGACCCGCGCCGCCATCGCGCAGGCCATGCCGATGCTGGCCGGCGACTTCTTCAGCCAGGAGACCGAGGTGATCGGCGGCCTGGGCGTCACTGGTCGACCGTGAACACCACCGACCGGCCGGCGACGGCCGCGCGTTTGTAGAAGTCGCGCACCTCGGTCAGGTAGTACCACGTGTACTCGAAATCGTCGTCGTCGAGGACGCCCTGGTAGTCGCCAGGATCGATGCGGTCGTAGCGCTCCCGCAGCCACTGCCGGCCGACGCCCTCGAGCGCCGCGGCCACCGCGGGCACCTGGCCGGCGAGGACATGCGCCACGATGTAGTCCTCGCTTTTGTGGTGATGGCCGCCCCCGAGCAGCGCCAGCTCCAGCGGCTCCCCGGTGCGCGGGCCGAGCCACAGCGTGCCGTCGCTGAGGCACCGGTGCATCGCGTCCCAGGACTTGTCCACCTCGCACAGCCACGGCTCGTCCCAGGCCTCCTCGATCTGCTCGACGAAGTCCATCACCTCGTCGTCGCCGGCCGTGGCGGCCAGGGCGGCGTCCTGCTCCCCGGTCAGCGCGAACAACACCCCGCGGCACCCCATGACGCGTCCTCCCCTTTCGCGGTTCGTGGCGCCGAGTATGGCGCGGGGGTACGACAGAAAGCGGGCTACCGCGTCGCGTCCAGGACCGGTTTGAGGTCGACGATCGGGGTGCCGTCGACCGCCTCGAGGCCGGCGACCCGCACGCGCGGGCCGTCGACGGCGAGCACGCGCACCCGGTGCAAGCCGATCGGATTGGGCCGGTCCGAGGACCGGGTGCTGAAGACGCCGGTCAGCGGGTTGCGCGGGTCGTCGCGCGGGCGCACGGTCAGCGCGGAGCGGTCGGCCAGGTGCAGCCACGTGAGGACGAAGACGTCGTCGCCCGCCGCGAGGTCGGCGATCCCCGCGGCCATCGCCGGGTCGAGCACCAGCCAGGACTCGGGCGCTCCCTCCACACCCTGCTTCGGGGCGGTCGCCCGGTCGGTCAGGGTCGACTCGACGATGCCGATGGGGCGGATCTCGTACGTCATGTCGCCGTCCTCGAAGGCCGGAATGGATTTTCCGCCACCCTAGCGCCGTCCGAGTGGAGGAGCCGGGCGGCGGGCCGGGGACCATACGTTCCTGGCCGGCGGGGAGCGGACGGCACCATGCGCCTCACGGTCGACGGGCACACTCTCTTCCGCGTGCGGCGCCATAATGCCCGGATGACAGTGCTGCGGATCCGGGGCTTCGCCCTGCCCGACGGGGAGCCCATCGACCTCTACGCCGACGGCGACCGGTGGACCACCGACCCGGTCGCCCGCGCCGAGCTGGTTGCCGAGGGCTGGATCCTGCCCGGCCTGGTCGACGCGCACACCCACCCCGGCGCCGAGGAGCTCGGCCGGCCCCTGGACGACGGCGTGCTGCGCGCCGACCTGCGGGCCCACCTCGAGGCCGGCGTCACGCTGATCCGCGCGCCCGGCCTCGCCGGTGACCCGCCCGGCTGGTTCGGCCGGGACGAGGACAGTCCCCGGGCGTTCCACGCCGGGCCGTGGATCGCGCAGCAGGGCCAGTTCTTCGAGGGCTGGGGCCGCCGGCCGGACCCGGTCGACCTGCCCGCGGTCGCCGCCGAGCAGGCCGGCCGCACCGGCTGGGCCAAGGTGGTCGTCGACTGGCGCGCCGGCGACGACGTGCTCCCGGTGGACGTGCTGCGTGAGACCGTCGCCCGGGTGCACGCGGCCGGCGGGCGGCTCGCGGTCCACTCGCAACACGCCGAGGGCGGGGCGGCCGCGGTCGAGGCGGGCGTCGACTCCCTCGAGCACGGCATGGGGCTCGACCCGGCGCTGCTGCCGCTGATGGCGGAGCGGGGCATCGCGCTGACGCCGACGCTGTCGGTCATCACCTGGGCGCTGCGGCAGATCCTCGCCGACCCGGCGCGCGGCGCCACCCACTGGCAGGTGCCCGGCGCGAGCGCGCACGGCGCCCTGACCGCCGCCGCCGTCGAGGCCGGGGTCACCGTGCTGGCCGGCACGGACACGCGGCCGCACGGCGGCATCACCCGGGAGATCCGCGCGATGGTGACCGCCGGCGTCCCCGCGCACGACGCGATCGCGGCCGCGTCGTGGCGGGCCCGCGGCTACCTCGGCCTGCCGGGCCTCGTCGACGGCGCGCCGGCCGACGCGGTGGTGTTCGACGGCGACCCGCGGCGCGATCTCGGGGTGCTCGACAAGCCGCGGGCCGTGATCCTGCGCGGGCGCCGGCTTCCCCCGCGTACACCCTGAACTGCCCCGCCGGGCAAGCACCTGGCCGCGCCCGGCCGCGCCCGCGCATGATCGTCGTCGTGTCACCACGACCGGTCGCCTATCGATCCGTGACCCTGCTCGACGGCCACGGCGGGCCGGCGCGCGAGGGCACGACCGTCATGACGTACGGCCAGGAGATCGTCTGGTTGGGCCCGGACGGCGACGTGCCACCGGACGCGGACGTGGTCGACCTGACCGGGCGGTACATGATCCCCGGGCTGGTGGACGCGCACCAGCACATCGCCACGCCGCCCGACCGCGTCGCCGCCGAGAAGATCCTCAGGCGACAGCTGTACGGCGGGATCACGCTCACCCGGATCCTCGGCGACGACCTGCGGCAGGTGGCCGACCTGGCCCGCGCGTCGCTCACCGGCGAGATCCCGGCGCCCGACCTGCGCACCGCGGCCCTGTTCGCCGGCCCGTCGTTCTTCACCGACCCGCGCACCGCGGCCGCCACCCGGGGCGCCGTGCCCGGCGAGACACCGTGGATGCGCGCCGTCACGCCCGGCACCGACCTTCCGCTGGCCGTCGCCATGGCCCGCGGCATCGGCGCCACCGCCGTCAAGATCTACGCCGACCTGCCCGCCCCGCTCGTGCACGCGATCGCCGCCGAGGCGCACCGCCAGGGCCTCGCCGTCTGGGCGCACGCCGCGGTCTTCCCGGCCGGCCCCGGCGATCTCGTCCGCGCGGGCGCCGACGTCCTCTCCCACGCGACCCTGCTGGCCTACGAGGGCGCGGCCACCGTCGTGCGGTCCTTCGCCGAGCGCGCCGCCGTCCCGATCGAGCACCACCGTTTCCGCTCAGGTGCCGACGCATCCGTACGGGATGTGCTCGCCGCCATGCGTGCGAACGGCACCATCCTGGACGCCACCGGCTCCCTGCTCGCCCACGCCGAAGGCTTCACCGAGGACGACGCCCGCACCACGGCGCTGCTCATCCGCGAGGCCCACCGCGCCGGCGTGGAGATCTGCGCCGGCACGGACTACGAGACCCCGGACGAGGCCGCGTACCCCGCCCTGCACGACGAGGCCGAATACCTGGTGTCCGAGGGCGGCCTGACCCCCGCCGAGGCCCTGCGAGCGGCAACCCTGGCCGGCGCCCGCGCGGCCGGTGAGGGCGCCACGCGCGGCTCCGTGGAACCGGGCAAGCTCGCCGACCTGGTCGTCCTCACCGCCGACCCGCACGCCGACATCAGCAATCTGCGCACGGTCGAGACGACCATCAAGCGCGGCGTTCCTTACCCCCGCTCCCGATTCGAGGCCCGATGACCCCGCACCGACCCGACGTGAGCTGGACCGCCCTGCTCACCGCCGACAGCCGCGCCCAGGAGACCCGCCGCGCCGGCGACGCGCTGGTCACCGATCCGTACGCGGCCGCTTTCGTCGCCGCCCACAGGGGAGCGTCGCCGGATCCGGCCGGCCGCGGCGCCTCCGCGCTGTGGGCGGTGTTCGAGTTCTACATCCCGCAGCGCACCCCGTTCTTCGACCAGGCCGTGCTGCGCGCCACCGCCACGTGTGGCCAGGTCGTGCTGCTCGGCGCCGGCCTCGACACCCGCGCCTACCGCCTCGGCCTCACCCCGTCGACCACGGTGTACGAGGTCGACCGCCCCGCCCTGCTCGCCTTCAAGGACGAGGTGCTCGGCACCCTCGGCGCCACCCCCACCTGCCGCCGCGCCGAGGTGAGGGCCGACCTCACGTCCGGCGACCTCCCCGCGGCCCTCGCCCAGGCGGGCTTCGACCCGCGGCAGCCCTCGGTCTTCGTAGCCGAGGGCCTGCTCATGTACCTGACCGACGCCGAGGCCGACGCCCTGCTCGACCAGGTCACCACGATCGCCGCCCCCGGCAGCGTCCTGCTCGGCGAGCACTACAGCCGCCGCTTCACCGACGCCGACGTCCCGTGGGACCACCTCGACGACACGGACCGGGCCACCTGGCGCCGGCTCTCCACCAGCTGGGCGTACGGCTTGGTCGGCCGCCACCCTGCGCAGGTCCTCACGGGCCACGGCTGGACTCCCACGAACGTCACCGACCTGGCCACCCTCGGCCGCGCCACCGGCCGCCCGATCCCACCGGCGTTCGGCGCCCCGGGCGCGGGCAAGGTCTGGCTGTACGAGGGGAGGCGCTGACCCGGGCGTCAGCGGTTCGACAGGCTGAAGTGCATGTAGTCCTTCAGGCTTCGCCAATAGCCGCCCCAGTGATAGCCGCTCCAGAGGAAGGCTCGCGCCGCCCCGCCGGGGTGGAGCATCCCGATCAGGTAGCGGTCGCGGTTCAGGTAGGCGGCGGAGCCCGCCGGGGAGATGCTGGCGCCGCGGATCATCGGGTTCTGCAACGGGTTGATGTCGATGGCCGTTCCCGACGCGTGCTCGGACCAGATTTTGGTTCCGCCCACGTTGCGGCAGCTGTAGCCGGCCGTCACGGTGGCCATGTTGGTCTGGGCGGGGGCGTTGACCCGCATGGGTGCCATGCCCATGATGCGGAAGCGCCAGTTGTACAGGGTGCGGAAGATCTCGCGGACGCGGCGGGCGGCGTCGACGCGGACGACGATGCTGCCGTCGTGGTGGGCGCCCTGGAAGTCGATGTAGGAGACCCAGACCTTGCGGAGGTTGCTGGGCAGGACGGGGCAGCGCTTCAGCGGGTTCCAGTTGACCATGCCGGGGGTGACCGACTCGATGTGGGAGCGGAACGGCGGCAGCAGGACCGGCGGCGGGTCGAGGCGCAGCACCCCGTCGACCTGGACGGTGGTGGCCGGTGGCAGCTGGTTCCAGCGGGCGAGCTCGGCCTTGGTGTGGCCGTAGAGGCGGGCGACGCTTGCCAGGGTGTCGCCGGGGCGGACGACGTGCCACACGGTCGCGGCGGCGGCGGGGCGGGCCGGCGCGACGAAGCACACCAGCAGGAGGAGGGCTGCCAGGGATCTCTTCAGCACGGTTTCCGACCGTACGAAGAGATCCCGGCGGGCCGCAGGCAAACGCGAAAAAACGTCAGGCCAACGCGACGGGGCTGGGCGCCAGGGTGACCCGGACGGGGGCGCCGGCCGGCAGGGAGGCGAGGCGGTCGCTGGCTACCTGGGCGACCACTACGACCTCGCCGACCGTCACCGTGACCTTGCTGATCGGGCCGAGGAAGCTGGTGGTCAGCACCCGCGCCTCGCCGTCCGGGTCGGGTTCCACGAGCACCGACTCGGGACGCACCAGGGCGGTCGCGGACGGCGGCGACGAGGCGGGGGTGATCAGGGGGAGGCGGTGGCCCAGGACCTCGATCTCGTCGCCGGCCACCGTACCGGGGAGGCGGTTGGACAGGCCGACGAACTCGGCCACGAAGGCGGAGGCGGGGGACTGGTAGATCTCCGCGGGCGCGGCGAGCTGCTCGAGCCGGCCGGCGCGCATGACGCCGACCCGGTCGGCGACCGCCAAAGCCTCCTCCTGGTCGTGCGTGACGAACAGGGTGGTGGTGCCGACCTCGGTCTGGATGCGGCGGATCTCGTCGCGCAGCTGCACGCGCACCTTCGCGTCGAGGGCCGACAGCGGCTCGTCGAGCAGCAGCACCCGCGGCTCGATCGCCAGGGCGCGGGCCAGGGCGACACGCTGCTGCTGGCCGCCCGAGAGCTGGTGCGGGAAGCGTGCCGCGAAACCGCCGAGCCCGACCAGGTCCAGCATGTCCTGGGCGCGCGTGGCGGACCGCGACCGGCCCCGCAGCGACAGGCCGAACTTGACGTTGTCGAGCGCGTTCAGGTGGGGGAAGAGGCTGTACGCCTGGAACACCATGCCCATGTCGCGCTTGCTCGCCGGCAGCGGAGTGATGTCTCTGCCGTCGACGAGCACCTGGCCGCTGTCCGCGTCCTCCAGGCCGGCGAGCACCCGCAGCGCGGTGGTCTTGCCGCAGCCGGACGGGCCGAGCAGCGCGATGAGCTCGCCGGGGGCGATGGCGAGGTCCAGGTTGTCCAGGGCGTGCACGGAGCCGAACGTCCGGCGCAGGCCCTTCAGGTGTACGGCGACGCCGGTCATGCGGCGGGCTCCTTGGAGGCGGTCGGGGAAGCGGGGGAGGAAGCCCTGCCGAACAGGGACAGCAGCAGCAGGAGCACGAAGGCCAGCACCAGCGCGGTGAGCGACACGGCCACCGACATCGTCGCGCTGCTCTTGCCGAGGAACGCGATGGCGACCTGGAGGTTGGTCCGGTTGAGCAGCGACGCGATCGTGTATTCGCCGAGCACCAGCGCCACCGTCAGGAATGCCGCCGACAGCACCGCCGAGCGAATGTTCGGCAGCACGACCCGCCCCATGACGGTCGCCCAGCCCGCGCCCATGCTGCGGGCCGCCTCGGCGAGCGTCCTCACGTCGATCGCCGACAGTCCCGCGTCGATCGCGCGATAGGCATAGGGCAGGACCAGGACGGTGTACGCGAAGACGAGCGTCACCGAGGAACCGCCGAGGAAGTAGGTGACCCACGCGTACACCGGCGCGAGCCCGACCACCAGCACGATCGCCGGGATGGTCAGCGGCAGCAGGCACAGGAACTCGACGAACCGGCGCAGCCGGGGCAGCCGCAGGCGCACCCACACCGCGGTCGGCACGAGCAGCAGCAGCATGAGCAGCGCGGTGAGGGCCGCCTGGAGCAGCGACGCCACGATGCCGTCGGCCAGGTCGGGGTACGTGGCGCTGAGCTTGGGCCAGTCGGCCAGCAGCGGCCAGGTGCCCGGGTCACGGGTGGAGAACTCGACCATGGCGGCGAGCGGGAGCAGGAAGAACACGCCGAGCACGATCAGCACGGCCCAGCGCAGGGCGCGCTGCTTGCGGGCGCGGCGGGCGATCACCCCAGCCATTTCGCCGTCCTCCTCTGCAGCAGGGTGTAGAGCCCCATCACGACCGACACCACGATCACCATGCCGAGCGCCATCGCCTTGCCGACGTTCGCCTGGCCGAGCACGACCTCGCTGGTCAGCGCGCTGCGGATCTGCAGCGGCACGATCGGGTTGCCCTGGCTCACCAGGGCGGCCGCGGTGGCGTACGCGGAGAAGGCGTTGGCGAACAGCAGCAGCGCGGAGCCGAGGAACGCGGGCCCGAGCAGCGGCCCGGCGACGCGGGTCCAGTAGTGCCACGTGGTGCCGCCGAGGCTCTCGGCCGCCTCGCGCCACTGCGGGCGCAGGCCGTCGAGCGCGGGCAGGAACACGATCACCATGAGCGGGATCTGGAAGTACGTGTAGACGAGCGTGAGGCCGGGCAGCTCGAACAGCCACACGCCGCCCGAGTAGATGTCGATCCCGTGGTCCTGGAGGAAGACGGTCACGAAGCCGGACAGGCCGATGGTCGCCAGGAAGGCGAAGGCGAGGGTGACGCCGCCGAACTGCGCGAGCACCCCGGCGGCGGCCGTCACGGCGCGGCGCAGCAGGCCGTTCGGGGCGGCGGTGGCCAGGGCGTACGCGAGCACGGCGCCGAGCACCGCGCCGGCCAGGGCGCTGATCGCCGACAGCGCGATGCTGCGGCCGAAGGCGTCCAGGATGTACTGGTTGCCGAGCGCCTCGATGTTGTCGAGGGTGGCGCCGCCGTTGTCGTCCGCGAACGCGCCGATCACCACGACCAGCGTCGGGATGATCAGGAAGATCGTCACGTAGGCGAAGAACGGCAGCGTGCCGAGCAGGGCGGTGCCCCGCAGCCGTGGCCGGGCGGCCACGCGCTGCGGGGCGGCCGCGACGACCTCAGCCAATGGTCTTGGCCCAGCTCGCGGAGAGGGTCTCCTTCGCCTTCGTGTTCTGCGCCTCGGTCGGGATCACCGGGGTGCCCTCGATCTTCGGCAGCGCGTCGTAGGCGGTCTTGTCGATCGTGCCGGCCTTCTGCATGGCCTCGGCACGCACCGGGCGGGCACCGCCTTTGAGCCACAGGTTCTGGCCCTCGTCGCTGTAGAGGAACTCCTGCCACAGGCGCGCGGCGGCCGGGTGCGGGGCGTCCTTGCTGATCGCCTGGACGTAGTAGGAGCCGAGGACCGCGCCGTTCGGCACGACGGTCTTCCAGGTCTTGACCTTGGCGGCCTGCGCGACGTTGAGGTAGTCCCAGTCGAAGACGACAGGGGTCTGGCCCGACTCGACGGTGGCCGGGGTGGGGTCGACGGGCAGGAAGTTGCCGGCCTTCTTCAGCTTGCCGAAGAAGTCGACGCCGGACGCGATGTCGTCGGCCGAGCCGCCGGTGGCCAGCGCGGCCATCTGCACGGCGCCGAAGGCCGAGCCGGCCTGGGTCGGGTCGCCGTTGAGCGCGACCTTGCTCTTGTACTCGGGCTTGAGCAGGTCGGCCACGCCGGCCGGGGCGGGAACCTTGGCGCTGTCGTAGCCGATCGACATGTAGCCGCCGTAGTCGTTGGTCCAGGTGCCGTTGGCGTCCTTGAGGCTGTCCGGCACGTCGGCCCAGGTGCTGACCTTGTACGGGGCGAACAGCGCGGTGTTGGCACTGGCGACCGACCCGCCGAGGTCGAACACGTCCGGCGCCTTGTCCTGGCCCTTGAGCTGGTTGGCCGCGTTGATCTCGTCCTGGCTGGACGCGTCCGGCTGCGCGGAGTTGACCTTGATGCCGTACTTGTCGCCGAAGGCCTTGATGATCTCGCCGTAGTTGGCCCAGTCCGGCGGCAGCGCGATGACGTTGAGCTGCCCCTCCTTCTTGGCGGCCGCGACGAGCGCGTCCATCCCGCCGAGGTCGGCGGCGCTGGTCGCGGTGGCCGCGCTGCTCGACGCGGACGCGCTCTCCTTCTCGGGCGGGGAGCAGGCCGCGATCGCGGCAATCGTCGTGGCCGCCAGCGTGACGGCGACCGAGCGCTGGAAAGTACGCACCGTTTTCCCTCTCTGGGCGCACCGTGCCGGTGCGCGCTGGGTGATCTTGAGAGGGCCGGAGAACGATCAAGCGCCGCGCCGTGAAAGACGGCGCGGCGCTTGTGCAAATTTTTAGGAAGGTTGCTTGCGCAGTGGTCAGAACTTGAAGGTGCCCACCAGCTGGCGCAGCTCGTCGGCGGTGTGCGCGACCTCCTCGGCGGCCTGCCGGGTCTGCTCGACCCCCTGCACCGACGTGGCGCTCGCCGCCGAGACGTCGGCGATGTTGCCGGCGATGCGCGACGAGCCGTTGGCGACCTCGGCGATGCTGCGGCTCATCTCGCCGGTGGTGGCGGTCTGCTCCTCGACGGCCGAGGCGATCGTCGTCTGGAAGTCGTTGATCTGGGCGATGACCTCGGAGATGCGCGAGATGACCTCGACCGCGCCGCTGGTGTCGGCCTGGATGGCGGCGACCCGGGTGCCGATGTCCTCGGTGGCCTTGGCGGTCTCCTGGGCGAGGTCCTTGACCTCGCTGGCGACCACCGCGAAGCCCTTGCCGGCCTCGCCGGCGCGGGCGGCCTCGATGGTGGCGTTGAGGGCGAGCA
>NZ_BOMI01000026.1 GCF_016862115.1 Paractinoplanes deccanensis | reverse complement strand
ACATGCCGCGCATCCGCTCGGAGCGTCCGGCGTTCGACGCGAAGTTCCCCGAGCTGGCGGCCGGCGAGCAGTCCATCGCCGGCCCGCCGGAGGGCGGCGCCCGCCCGCTGACCAAGGAGTCGGACGGCGGGGCGACCTACGCCGAGGACATCAGCTCCGACCGGGACCGCTGAGCGCGGGCAACCGTACCGTGAAGGTCGTGCCCATGTGGGGTTGACTGGCCACCTCGATGCGCCCGCCGTGATCGGTGACGATGCGGTGGGCGATGGTCAGGCCCAGCCCGGTGCCGCCGGTGGCGCGCTGCCGGGCCGGGTCGGCCCGCCAGAACCGCTCGAAGACGTGGGGCAGGTCGCCGGCCGCGATGCCCACGCCGGTGTCGCGCACGGTCAGCACCGCCTCGCCGTCCTCGCGGCCCACGCGCACCACCACGCGCCCGTCGCGGTCGGTGTAGCGGATCGCGTTGCTCAGCAGGTTGCCGAGCACCTGGCGCAGCCTGTCCTGGTCGGCCTCCACCCAGACCGGCGCGGGCGCCTCCAGGACGAGCTCGAGGCCCGCCTCGGCGGCGCGGGCCCGGTGGGCGGTCACGGCGGCCGAGGCGAGCTCGGCCAGGTCGGCCGGCGTCCGGGTGTATCCCAGGTCGCCGGCCTCGGCCAGCGCGAGCACCTGAAGGTCGTCGAGGATGCGCCCCTGCAGCAGGGTCTCCTCGTGCAGCGAGGCGAACAGCTCCGGGCTGGGGTCCACCACGCCGTCCGAGAGCGCCTCGAGATAGCCGCGCAGGTTCGACAGCGGGGTACGCATCTCGTGCGCGACGTCCGCGATCAGCCGCCGCTGACGCTCCTCGCTCAGCTCCAGCGCGCTCGCCATGCTGTTGAACGAGGCGGCCAGCCGGGCCAGCTCACTCTCGCCCTTGATGCGCACCCGCACGTCGAGCATGCCCGCGGCGAGCATCTGCGACGCGCCGGTGAGCCGCCGGACCGGGCGGCTGACCTGCCGGGCGATCAGGAACGTGCCGATGAGCGCCACGACGACCAGGCCGGCGGCCCCGATCAGGGCCGGGCGGCCGAAGTCGGCGATGTCGACGGTGCCCCGGGCGCCGAGGTGCAGCCGTAGCGGCACCGCCGAGCTGGTGACCACCGTGTCGGCGTACGCGGCCTCGATGCACTTGCTGCCCAGCGGATCACCCACCAGACGGCGGGGCGCGCCGATGCAGTTGTCCAGGTAGTCCCAGTAGCTCGTGAACCACGCCTTGTCGCCGAGCACCTTGGCCGTGGCCTGTTCGAGGCACGTGGGCGACAGTGCCCGCTGCTGCGGGGTCAGGTACGGCGCCTGGTCGAGGCCGAGGGCCGGCTCGGCGCCGAGGCTCGCGTGGAGGCAGCGCACGTAGACCAGGCCGGTGCGATACTGCGCGGCCTGCCGGACCGCCAGCGCCGCCCGGCTGCCGTACAGCACGTCGGTGGGGGCCGGGCCGTACAGGTCCCGGGGAACGAGGTCGAGCCCCGGCCGGATCACCGACGACGGGCTCGCGCGCGCCGGCCCGGCCGACGGCCCCGGGGTCGCCGCCGGCGCGGGGTAGAGCTCCCCCGGGGCGGGCCGCGGGTTGATGTCGTACCCGATGGCCTGCACGGCGCCGGCGGTCCGGTGCGCCTCGGTGTCCGAGTCGACCAGCACCTGCCCCTCGGCGGTCTGCAACTGGATGTGCAGGTGGGTGCTGTCGGACAGCTGGGTCACCAGGCGGTTGACGCCGGGCCAGTTGCCGTGCCTCAGCCCGTACCGCTGGATCTGCTCCACGATCTCGGCACGGTGCCGGCTCTGCGCCTCGAGGGCGTCGGACACCTCGCGGGAGGCCAGGTTGAGGGTCAGCCACGCGGTCGCGCCGATGGCGCTGAGCGCCACCAGCATGACCAGCAGGAAGATGCGGACCCGGAAGCTCAATGCTCGGCCATCCGATATCCCCGGCCGTAGACGGTCTGCACGTAGAGCGGATCGGCCGGATTCTTCTCGATCTTGCGGCGCAGGTTGACGATGTGCGCGTCGACCGTGCGCTCCGAGACGTCGTGCTCGAAGCCGAACGCCTTGTCGATGATCTGGGCGCGGGTGAAGACGCGGCCCGGCTCCTTGGCCAGCAGCTCCAGGATCGCGAACTCCTTGGCGGTGAGCGTGACCGTGTCGCCGCGCATGCGCACCTCGAAGCGGCCCGCGTCCACCTCGAGGTCACCCACCCGCAGCGGGCCCTCGTCCGAGGAGCCGGCGCGCCGCAGCAGCGCGCGGACGCGGGCGGTCAGCTCGCGCGGGCTCACCGGCTTGGCCATGTAGTCGTCCGCGCCGATGTCCAGCCCGAGCAGCATGTCGTTCTCCGAGGACCGGGCCGTGACCAGCAAGATCGCCACGTTCGACTCGGCGCGCAGGATGCGGCAGACGTCCAGCCCGTCGACCAGCGGCATCATCACGTCGAGCACGAGCAGATCGGGCTTGCGCGTACGGGCGACGTCCAGGGCCGACCGGCCATCACCCACCGTGATCACCTGATGGCCCTCCCGCTCGAGATAGAGGCGGATGAGCTGGGCGTGCTTCGGGTCGTCGTCGGCCACGAGGATACGTGCTGTCACGGGCCGATTCTGACCGAGCGGGGCAACTTTCGACGACGAATGTTGGGTTCATGTGAAGGTCCCGACCGATTGCGATGAGGCCACAAGTTCTTCACAGGAAGCGCCCTACCTTTCCCGGACCGACAGGGGAGGTACGTCATGTGTGGGCTCAGCGTGTTCGTGAGCAGCCGTCCGGCCGCGGGGGCGCCGGACGAGACCTCGGCGGCCGCGTTCGCCGCGGCGCTCGAGTCGATGCACCACCGCGGCCCCGACGACACCCAGGTCGAGTTCGCCGACGGCGCCGCGTTCGGCTTCAAGCGCCTGGCCATCATCGACCGGGCCGAGGCGCAGCAGCCGGTGCACTACCGCGACCGGTGGACCGTCGTGTTCAACGGCGAGATCTACAACTACCGGGAGCTGCGCGACGAGCTCATCCGCGAGCACGGCGCCACGTTCGCGACCGAGGGTGACAGCGAGGTGCTCGCCGCGGCCTTCCACTTCTGGGGCCCGGCGGCGCTGCCCCGGCTGCGCGGCATGTTCGCTTTCGTGGCGTACGACCAGTGGACCGGCACCCTGCACGCGGCGCGCGACCCGTTCGGCATCAAGCCGCTCTACCTGCTCGAGACCGTCGACGGCCTGTTCCTGGCCAGCGAGCGCAAGGCGCTGCTGCCGTTCAGCGGCAACAGCCGCGCCGCCCTCGACACCGACGCGCTCGCGCACTACCTGACCTTCCAGTACGTGCCGGACCCGCTGACCCTGCACCGCCAGGTGCGGCGGCTCCCGCCCGGCCACCGGCTCGCCTGGACCGCCGGCGGCGGCGTGCGAACCGAGCGTTACTTCCGCCCGTCGCTGCGCCCGCTCGCCACGAAGGCCGAGGACGCCCAGGCGGCCATCCGGGACGCGCTGCGCGACAGCGTGCACAAGCACCTGCACGCCGAGGTGCCGGTCGGCGCGTTCCTGTCCAGCGGCGTCGACTCGTCGGCGATCGTGGCGCTGGCCCGCGAGAAGAAGCCCGACCTGCACGTCTTCACGGCCGGCTTCGGCACCGAGGGCTACTCCGAGATCGAGATCGCCCAGGACACGGCCGACCAGCTCGGCGTGAAGCTGACTCCCACCGTGGTCAGCGAGGACGACGTGATCCGCGAGCTGCCCCGCATCATCTACCTGCTCGACGACCCGGTGGCCGACCCGTCGCTGATCCCGCTGTACTTCCTGGCACAGACCGCGTCGCGCTATGTCACCGTGGTGCTGTCCGGCGAGGGCTCCGACGAGCTGTTCGGCGGCTACACCATCTACCGCGAGCCGATGTCGCTGGCGAACGTCGAGCGGCTCCCCGCCGGCCTCAAGCGCGGCCTGCGCGGCCTGTCCCACGCGATGCCCGAGGGCATGCGCGGCCGCAGCTTCCTCGACCGCGGCACCACGCCGATCGAGGAGCGCTACTACGGCAACGCCCGCATCTTCACCCCCGCGGAGAAGGCCGAGCTCCTGCGTTTCACGGCCGAACCCCACACGGCGATAACCTCCCACCTGTACGCGGAGACGGCCGACGTGGACGACGTGGCGTCCATGCAGTACGTGGACCTGCACACCTGGCTGCCCGGCGACATCCTGGCCAAGGCCGACCGCATGTCGATGGCCCATTCGCTCGAGCTGCGAGTGCCCTTCCTCGACCCGATCGTGTACGCGGCGGCAGCCGGCCTGCCGACCGAGCTGAAGCTGCCCCCGCACAGCCGGGTCACCAAGCACGCCCTCCGCGAGGCGATGCGCGGCATCGTGCCGGAGTCGGTCCGCGACCGCCGCAAGCTGGGCTTCCCCACCCCGACCCGGCTCTGGCTCAAGGGCTCCATCGGCGACTGGGTGGACGGCCTGCTCGCCGGCTCGGGCGCCCGCCACCTGCTCGACCTGGACTACGCCCGCAAGCTGCTCGCCGAGCACCGCGCGGGCCACGCCGACAACTCCCGCAAGGTGTGGACGGTAGCCATCTTCTGCCTCTGGTACGCCATCTTCGTCGACGGCACCATCCGCCCGGCGACGACGGCCTTGGCCCCGGCGACGGGCGCGCCGAGCCTGCTGGCGCCGGCCGTGCACGCGTAGGCCCGATCTGCCGGACCGCTCACCTTGCCGGACCATGTGGCGGTGCCCATGGTGATGGTGCGGTCATTTTGACGCCTTGATGGCGCGGGCGCGGCCGTACTCGGCGAGGGTGTGGAAGGCGGCCTTGGGCTCCCACGGCATCCCCGGGTAGGCGGTGCCCGTGCGGCCGCGGGGAAGGACCTTGACGATGCCGAAGCTGCCCCGGTCGAAGTCGCGCTCGGGGTCGTCGGAAGTGGGCAGGTGGCGGCAGGCGAACGTGTAGACGAACGCCGTGTCCACGCCGCCCGCCTCGTAGAGGTCGAGGAGCTCGCGCAGGTAGGCGGCCTGTTCCGCCTCGTTGCGCTCGACGGTCTCGGTGAGCCGGACGGCCCGCGCGGTGCGCTCGTCGTACCCGATGATGTCGCTGCGGCTGCCCCGGGCGGCGGCGCCGGTGAAGGGAGCGCAACCGAACTCGGTGACGGCGACCGGCTTGCCCTGTGCCCTCAGCGCGGCGAGGCTCGCGGGCAGCGCTGCGGCGTTGGTGGCGTCGCGGTACCCGGCGTCGGTCGCGATGAAGTCGAACGGCGCCCAGTCGACCGCCTCCAGAGGGAGCGAAGCGTACCCTATCAACCCGCCGAAGCGGCGGCGCGCGCCGGCCGCGGCCCGGGCCAGCAGCTCGTTGGTCCGCCGCTGCACGCCGGGCAGGATCTCGCGGGTCCGCGCGGGGTCGGCGAGAACCGCCGAGCGCTCGGTCAGGCTGTCGCCGGGCATGAGCCCGATCGTCATCAGGCTGATCTCCGAGCCGGTGAGGAACCGGACCGTCGCGCCCTCGCGCCGGATCCGCTCGGCCCGTTCGGCCGCGTCCAGCAGGAACGCTTCGAGTTCTTCGACGGTCAGGTCGTTGGTGAACGGGCAGTACCACACCTCGAGCCCGACGGCCGCCGCGTGCCGAGCCGCGATCTCCAGGCGATCGGCCACCCCGCCGGTGACGCGGACGGCGTCGGCGTGCAGCTCCTCGCGGATGATCCGCATGTCCTCGGCGACGACGCGGGAGTCGAACGGCTCGTGTGTGGTGGTGCCGACGTTGGTGAAGCCGGTGTCGTAGGTGACGCCCCAAGCACGCATGCTCCGGAGCCTACCCCGATTAAGGTACGATGCGTACCGTGGCAGCACAGCGGCGGCGGGGAGCGGAACTGGAGCGGGCGATCCTGCGCGCGGCCGCCGACGAGCTGGAGGCCAACGGGTACGCCGCCATGACCATGGATCGGGTGGCCCGGCGCGCTGGCACGAACAAGAACGCGATCTACCGCCGGTGGCCGCAGCGGGCCGCGCTGGGCGTGGCGGCGTACAAATATGTGGCCGACGCCCGCACCCCCACGCCCGACACCGGCAGCCTCCGCGGCGACGCCCTGGAGCTGCTGCGCCAGGCCAACGCCACCTGGTCCTCGCCCCGCGGCGCCATCCTCCGCGACCTGCTGGCGGCCGCCGCCGACGAGCCCGCGCTGCTCGACCTGCTGCGCGCGCAGGCGGGCGCCAGTGCCATGAGCGCCGCCTGGTTCACCCTGCTGGCCCGCGCGGTCGCCCGCGGCGAGGCCCCCGCCGAGTCGGTGCACCCCCGCGTGGCGTCGCTGCCCATGACCTTGCTGCGCGGCGAGTACGCGCTGCGGGGCATCCCCGCCGTCCCCGACGAGGTCCTGGTCGAGATCGTCGACGAGATCTTCCTGCCCCTGGTCCGCGGCCGAGCGCAGCCGGTCGCCTAGCGCAGATCGCGGGCGAGCGTGACCGCCTCCGCCGACAGGGCGGTGACCTCCGCCCAGTCCTCCTCGGCGAGCAGGTTGCGCGCCACCATCCACGAGCCGCTGACCGTTCGCACGGATGCCAGCCCCAGATAGTCGGGCAACGTCTTCTGGCTGACGCCGCCGGAGGGCACGAAGCGCATGCCCGGGAACGGCGCCGACAACGCCTCGATGTAGGCCGGGCCGCCCAGCAGTCCGGCCGGGAAGAGCTTCACCTCGTCGAGCCCGAGCGCCACGGCCGCCATCAGCTCCGACGGCGTCGCCACGCCCGGCAGCACGTCGAGGCCGCGCTCCCTGGCCCGCTCGACGACCGCCACCGAGAGTCCCGGGCACACGACGAACTGCGCCCCGGCCTCCGCGACCTGGTCGACATGCTGCGGTGTGAGCACCGAGCCCGCGCCCACCCGCAGCCCGTCGACCTGCCGGGCCCGCCGGATGCCGTCGAGCCCCGCCGCGGTGCGCAGCGTGATCTCGACGGTGTTGATGCCGCCCGCCCGCAGCGCCACCCCGAGCGGCACGGCCTGCTCCGCGTCGTCCAGAACCACCACAGGCAAAATCGGCCCGGTCATCGCACACCTCTTCCCGGTCGGCGGGACCCGCCACGGATGACGGGCCACCTCAGTCGTCCTACCAGTCGTGCATGGAGCCGTCGAGGGCCCGGGCGACCGGCAGGTACCTCGGCTCGTACGGGAACCGGGCGGCGGCCTCGTCGTCGTACGTGATGCCCAGGCCGGGGGCGTCGGACGGATACAGCATGCCGTTCTCGAGGCGCGGGGTGCCGTGGAAGACCTCGTACGTCTCGGGGGTGTGGCCCATGTGCTCCTGGATGCCGAAGTTGGGCACCGCGATGTCCACCGCCACCGCCGCGGCGACCGTCACCGGGGACAGGTCGCTCGCGCCGTGCGAGCCCGTGCGGATCTGGTAGAGGGCGGCCAGGTCGAAGATGCGCCGCAGGTGCGTGATGCCGCCCGCGTGGACCGCCGTCGTGCGCACGTAGTCGATCAACTGCTCGGTGATGAGCTGCTTGACGTCCCACACCGAGCTCAGCACCTCGCCGGTCGCGATCGGGGTGGTGGTGTGCCGGCGGATCAGGCGGAACGCCTCCTGGTTCTCGGCGGGCGTCGGGTCCTCCATCCAGAACAGGCGCAGCTCCTCGACGCTCTTGCCGAACCGGGCCGCCTCGATCGGGGTGAGCCGGTGGTGCACGTCGTGCAGCAGGTGCAGGCCGAAGCCGAACTTCTCGCGCACCTTCGCCAGGTAGAAGGGTGCGAAGTCCAGGTAGGACGAGGTGCTCCACTGCTGCTCCTCGGGCAGTGCGGTCGCCGCCGGCTCGTAGTAGGCGCCCTTGCGGACCCCGTACGTGCCGCTGAGGCCCGGCACCGCCGCCTGCGCCCGGATGGCCTTGAAACCCCTCTCCCGGTACGCCGCCACGTCGTCGAGCAGAGCGGCAACGTCCTCGCCGCTCGCGTGGCAGTAGACCAGCACGCCGTCGCGGGAACGCCCGCCGAGCAGCTCGTAGACCGGCAGCCCGGCGACCTTGCCCTTGATGTCCCAGAGCGCCACGTCGACCGCCGCGATCGCCGTCATCGTCACCGGGCCGCGCCGCCAGTACGCGCCCTTGTAGAGGTATTGCCACGTGTCCTCGATGCGCGCCGGGTCGCGGCCGATCAGCAGCGGCGCCACATGATCCTCCAGGTACGACGCCACGGCCAGCTCCCGCCCGTTCAGCGTCGCGTCGCCGAGCCCGGTCACGCCGTCCGACGTGGTGATCCGCAGTGTCACGAAGTTGCGGCCCGGCGACGTCACGAGCACCTCGACACGGTCGATCGTTGCCATTTTCTCTCCCCGGCCGTAACCGCGCCCGGCGGTCCCTCGTTGGTTCTGCATCATGGCAGGCGGAACCCCTCTCCGGCTGATCGTGCCCGCGCTGGTCGTGGTGATCGCTCATGTCGCCGCGTTCGGCAGGTTCCCCGTGGGGAGCGTGGCGGGCTTGCTGACGGCTGCCTCCGGCGTGGCCGCCGTCGCGATGGCGCGCGCCGCCTTCCGGGGCAGCGCGGCCGGTTCGCGTCCCCGCACCCTCGCCCTGGCCGCCGGCATCGGGCTCGCCGCGCTGGCCGGCGCGGGCGGCGCGATCGCCTCGGCGGTGGCGCCCGGCGTGCTCGTCGACGGCGTCCCGCTGCCCGCCGAGATCACGCTGGTCGCCCTCTTCCTGGTGGCCCTCCTCTTCGTACCGGCGATCCTGCGCCCGCAGCAGCGCCGCAGCGGGCTCGCCCGGCTGCGCGCCGGCCTCGACGTCCTCGGCGTCTGGGCGTGCCTGATGTTCTCGTCCTGGCTTCTGCTGTTCAGCAACGGCGGCGAGCGGCGCGGTGCCGCGATCACCGCGCTGATCTTCGGCGGTGCCGCGGCCACCACGGTCGGGGTCGCGGGCGTGCACGCCGTACGGCACAAGGCGGCTCTCCAATGGTGCGGGCCCGCCGCGGCGCTGCTGCTCGTCGGGATGGGTGCGCTGGTCATCGCCCTGGACTTCCCCGGCAAGACGAACGCGGCGATCGCGGCCGTGGTCGCCGCCGTCGCGATCGACGTGGCCGCCGGCCTGCTCTGGTACGCCTCCGTGCGCCTCTCCCCCGACGACAGCGCCATGCCGCCGCCCGGCAGCGAGCCCGCCGCGACCCTGCCGCTGCTGACGCTGCCCCTCCTCGGGTCGGCGCTGATCACCGTGTATCACCTGCTCAACGGCGGCCGGGTGGACGCGACGGCGATCATGCTGGGCTCGCTGGGGGTGGCCGCGGTGGCGACACGCGAGTGGGTGTCGGCCGTCGCCCTGCACCGGCAGGCCGGTCACCTCGCCGATCAGGGCAACCGGCTGCGGTCGCTCATGTACGGCGCCTCGGACGTCGCCGTGGTGCTCGACGAGAACCTGGCGGTGCGCTGGCAGTCACCGGCCGCGGTCCGGTGGTTCGGGCCGGCGCTCGGCCGCTCGGTGTCGGTCCTGGTCGACCCCGAGCAGGTCGACGAGGTCCACGCCTACCTGGTGGCCCGGATGACCGACCCCACGGCCGTCGAGGAAAGCATCGTGGTGCGCCCCCGGGACCGCCACGACGGACGGGAGACCGAGTGGACCACGAGCGGCGCCGACCCGGCGGAGCCCGGGCACACGCTGGTGGTGCACCTCCGCGACGTCACCAACGTGCGCACCCTGGAGCGGGCGCTCCGCCAGGCCACCCACCTCGACGCGCAGACCGGCCTGGCCAACCGCGAGGGCCTGCTGCGCGCCGCCGAGCTGATGCCCGACGCGGCCGCGATGATCGTCGTCGAGCTGGGCGGGCTCACCGCCGTCGGCGACGTGCACGGGCGCGAGCTCGCCGAGTCGGTCCTCGTCGAGGCCGCGCGCCGGCTCCGCGGCCGGGTGGCCGCCGCCGACGTCGCGGCGCGGGTGGGCGAGACCCGGTTCGCCGTGCTGACCCACCGCGGCGCCGTACGGGCCCATCTGCTCGCCGGTCAGCTCGTCAACGCGCTGTCCGCGCCCTACACGACGGCCGACACCGTGTCGCACCTGTCCGCCTGGGCGGGCCTCGCCGACCTGACCGGTGACGAGCCCGCCGACGAGGTGCTGCGCCGGTCTCAGCTGGCCCTGCGGTCGGTGCGGGCGGAGCCGCCGGGCGCCGTCGAGTGGTACGACGCCGAGATGGAGACCCGCCTGATGCGCCGGTCGACGCTGGAGCAGGACCTGCCCGGCGCCGACATCGACCTGCTCTTCCAGGTCATCGCCGACCCGCGCGACCGCCGCCCGGCCGGTGTCGAGGTGGTGCCGGCGTGGCGGCATCCGACGCTCGGCCCGGTGCCGGTGAGCGAGCTGCTCGACCTGGCGGACGAGCTCGGCATCCTGGCGAAGATCGGTCACCGGGTGCTGCAGACCTCGTGCCGCCTGCTCGCGGACTGGCGGCGCCGGCACGAGGGCCTCTGGCTGGCCGTCGGCGTGCGCCCGCGCCAGCTGCTCGACCCCGCCTTCCAGGCGAGCCTGCACACGGCGCTGGAGGATCACGGCCTGCCCCACTCGGCGCTGGTCGTGGAGATCTCCGAGGACGACGTGCGCAGCCCCGGCGTCGGCGAGCTCGCGGCCCACCTGGGCCGGCTGCGGGCCGAGGGTGTCCGGACGGCGATCGACAACTTCGGCACCGGCCCCACCTCGCTGAGCCGCCTGCGCATCCTCCCGGCCGACCTGCTGAAGATCGACCGGGAGGTCTTCACCGAGCCCGCGGTGATGGACGTCGCCGTGACCCTGGGCCGCCGCCTGGGCATGGAGGTCATCGCCCATGGCGTCGGCGACGCCTCGGACCTGGCCACCGCCGAGGCCGCCGGCTGCCATCTGGTCCAGGGCGACCTGCTGGGCCGCCCGATGCCCGCGGAGCGCCTGGAGGCGCTCCTGCAGGAGCACTGGGACGCGCAGCCGAGTTAGCCCTGCGCCTCGACCGCGAGGTGCTGCCACTCGCGCCACTCGGCGAGGCGCGACTCGTAGTCGGCGGTGGCGATGCCGATCGGCGCCGTGCCGAAGAAGACCCGCAGCGGCGGCTTCTCCGCATCCACGATCTTGAGGATCGCGCCGCGCGTCGCCCGCGGGTCGCCCGGGTGCGCCACCCGCTTGCTGCGGGCTTCCGCTGCCTGCGCACGCACTTGCTCGTACGCGGGAAGCTGCGTCGCGTGCTGCGCCGACGACCCGCCCCAGTCCGTGCTGAAGCCGCCCGGCTCCACCAGCGTGACCTTGACGCCGAAGAGCGCCACCTCCTGCGCGAGCGCCTGGCTGAACCCTTCGAGCGCCCACTTCGACGCGTTGTAGATGCCGATGTTGGCGAACGCCGAGATGCCGCCGATCGACGACACCTGGATGATGTTGCCGCCGCCGGCCTTGCGCAGGTACGGCAGCGCGCCCTGCGTCACCCAGAGCGCCCCGAAGACGTTCGTCTCGAACTGGGCCCGCGCCTCCTGCTCGCTGATCTCCTCGATCATGCCGAACTGCCCGTACCCGGCGTTGTTGACGATCACGTCGAGCCGCCCGAAGTGATCGTCCGCGGCCTTCAGCGCGTCGAGCACCGCCTGCCGGTCGGTGACGTCGAGCTGCAGCGCCAGCACGCTGTCCCCGTACTTCCGCACGAGCTCGTCGAGCGATCCCTTGGTGCGCGCCGTCGCCGCCACCCGGTCGCCCCGCTCGAGCGCCGCCTCGGCCCACTCCCGGCCGAAGCCGCGCGAGGTGCCGGTGATGAACCAGGTCCTGGCCATCGATGTGTCCCTTCTTCGGTTGTCACCCCCACCCTACGACCGCGCGATCGCCCGCTGCCCTGTGCGCCGCGCCGGCTCCGCGAAGGCTCGGGCGAGGCGGCGGATCAACGGCCTCGTCCGGTACGCCGTCTCGCAGCGCATCGAGATCATCGTGTTCGTGCGCTCCACGCCGTCGATCTCGAGGAGGCGGTTCGTGACGTCGTACAGGTCGTCGGTGTCGCGGGCGGCGATGCGCACGATGATGTCGAAGTCGCCCGTGGTGGCGTGGATCTCGAGGACGTTGGGGATGTCCCGCAGCGCCTCGAAGGCCCGCGCGCGGGCGGGCTGGCGCAATGTCATGGCCACGAAGGCGATCAGCGGGTGGTCGAGGGCCTCGGGGCGCACGCGGGTGGTGGGCGCGGTCAGCGCCCGCGCCTCGGCCATGCGGCGCATCCGGGCGCCGATGGTGTTGCGCGAGATGCCGAGCGTGCGCGCGAGGGCGAGCACGCCGGCGTCCGGGTCGGCGTCGAGGGCGAGCAGGATCCGCGCATCGAGCGGATCCAGCTGGTACGGGTTGTCGGACGGCACGGTTTCTCCTCGCGTTCCGGGCAATCGGTCAAGCGAATCGGGCGGAGGTTGCGCCGGCGCCGCGGGCGCCGTGATCCTCTCCGCATGATTGCATTCAATTCTTCGGTGACGACGGCGAGCGCGCCGGCGCCGCGGGCGCTCGAGCACGTCGAGGCGCTGCCGCGCTACGTCACGGCCGCGCCCGCGCCGGCGCCGGACGCGGTGCTTCTCGCGTCGAACGAGTCGCCGTTCGACCCGCTGCCGTCCGTGCGGCAGGCGGTGATCGACGGCAGCGCGCGGCTGCACCGGTACCCGGAGATGCACTCGGGGCAGTTGCGCGCCGAGCTGGGCACCCGGCTGGGCGTGCGGCCGGAGCGGATCGTCGTGGGCACGGGCAGCGTCGGGGTGCTCCAGCAGATCTTCACCGCCTTCGCGCGGGCCGGTGACGAGATCGTGTTCCCGTGGCGCTCGTTCGAGGCGTACCCGATCCTCGCCGGCGCCTGCGGTGCGACCGCCGTTGCCGTCCCCCTCGACGCCGCCGGCGGGATCGACCTGGCCGCGACGCGGTCGGCGATCGGGCCCGCCACCAAGATCGTGCTGCTGTGCCTGCCGAACAACCCGACCGGGACGATGCCGGCGCGCGAGGCGATCGCGGAGTTCGTCGCGGCGGTGCCCCCGCACGTGCTGGTCGTGCTCGACGAGGCGTACCTCGAGTTCACCGGCGCGGGCGACGAGACGATCGGCCTGCTCGCCCGGCACGCCAACCTGGTCCTGGTGCGCACGTTCAGCAAGGCGTACGGCCTCGCCGGCCTGCGCGTCGGCTACGCGGTGGCCCCCGCCGACGTCGCGGACGCGTTGCGCCGGGTGTTCCTGCCGTTCGGCGTGACCGCGCTCGCCCAGCTCGCCGCGCTCGCCTCGCTGCGCGCGGGGGACGAGCTCGCCGCGCGGGTGGCGGCCGTCGTCGCGGAACGCGAGCGGGTTCACCGGTTGCTGCGGGAGCACGGCTGGCGCGTTCCCCGGTCGTACGCGAATTTCGTCTGGCTCGCGGACCCGGGCCGGGCCGCGCCGATCGGCGACCGGCTGCGCGAGAGCGGCGTGCTCACGCGGGTGTTCCCGGGCGAGGGTGTGCGGCTGACGATCGGCACGCCGGAGATGAACGACCGCGCCCTCGCGGCGCTGTCCGGGGTGCGGCCGCGATGAGCGCCGTTCGGCGGCACTCGGCGGCCGAGGACGCTCTCGCCATGGTGACCGGCACGGTGCTGGCCGCCACGGGCGTCTACCTGCTGTCGCGCGCCGGGTTGGTCACCGGCGGGACGGCCGGGCTGTCGCTGCTGCTCAGCTACGCCTTCCCGATGCCGTTCGGCCTTCTCTTCGCCGCGGTGAACCTGCCCTTCCTCGCGCTGGCGGCACGCTCGCGCGGGCCGCGGTTCACGGTGTTGTCGGCGGCCGGCATCGCGGTGGTGCCGGTGCTGTCGGCGCACGGTCCGGCGCTGCTCGGCCCGGTCAGCCCGCATCCGGTCGTCGCCCTGCTGGCCGGCAACCTGCTGGCCGGCACCGGCATCCTGGTGCTCTTCCGTCATGGCTCCAGCCTCGGTGGGTTCAACGTCATCGCCCTGCTCGCGCAGGACCGGTTCGGCGTGCGGGCCGGATGGGTGCTGCTCGCCTTCGACACCGGTGTGATCGCCGGCTCGGCGCTGGTGACGTCACCGCCGGTCGTGCTGGCCTCGGCCCTCGGCGCGGTGGTGCTCAACGCGGTCATCGCCCTCAACCACCGCCCCGACCGGTACGTGGTGCCGGCGGGCGCGGCATGACGGCGGCGGCCGTGGACGGGCTGCACCCCGTTCACGGCCGCCGCGACCGGCTAGCTCTCGAGGTATCCCTCGACACCGGGGCTGCCAGGGCGGCGGCTCTGCCGGACCGCCCCGTAGACCGCGGCCGCCGCGGGGATCAGTGGCATCACGGCGAAGACCGCCGCGTCGCTGCCGGTCACGGCGCTGTAGTTGAGCACGATCAGCAGGCCGATGGCACCGAGCACGAGCGCCGAGACGGCCGGCGCGGCCCGCGAGGCGAACCAGCCGCCCGCGATGCGGCCCCGGGCGCGGGCCACCACGACGCTGACCGAGGCGGCGACCATCATGGTCACCAGCGACAGCGCCGTGATGCCGGAGATCGCCGGGAAGAGCGTCGTGAAGACGTCGGCGCGGAGCGTCACGAAGGGCGCGAGCAGCAGCACCGAGATCGCCACCTGGACCAGCGAGGAGACGTACGGCGACGCGTGCTCGCCGTGCGTGCGGGTCAGCACACGCGGCAGCAGGCGGGCGCGGGCCAGCGCGAACTGGTACCGCGCCGCCATGTTGTGGAAGGCGATCGCCGCGCCGAAGAAGCTCACCGTGATGAGCAGCAGGATCACGCCGCCGGCCCACTCTCCCAGGTAGGCGCTGCCGGTGGCGCTGACGATCGCCCCCGGATCGGCTGCGGCGACGCCGGTGATGTCGGGGTGTGCGGCCACCAGCGTCCAGGTGGAGATCACGAAGACCGCGGCGAGCAACGCCAGCGAGACGTACGTGGCGATCGCGATACCGCGCTGCCCGCCGCGCGCCTCCTCGGAATAGATGGTCGAGGTCTCGAACCCGCCGAAGCTGAGCAGGATGAAGACCAGGCTCAGCGCGAGATTGCCGGTGAACGCCTGGTCCGGCCGCAGCGGGGTGAGCTGCCAGCCCTCGGGCCGCTGCACCGCCACCGCGACGGCGAGAGCGGCCACGAAGACGAACTGGAGCAACGACGAGACGATCGTGACCCGCTCGGCGGTGCGCAGGCCACGCATGCCGAGCAGCGCGAGCAGCGCGAGGGTGACGACGGTGAACACGTACCACGGGACGCGCGCGCCGAGATACTGCTCCACGGCCAGGGAGGCGTAGAAGCCGGCCGCCGCGGACATGCCCGCGGCGGCGGCGTTGTAGGCGACGGTGGCGATGAAGGCGGTCGCGGTGCCCGCCGGGCGGCCCAGCCCGAAACTGACGAAGGCGGCCTGCCCGCCCGCGCTGCGCACGTAGCGGGCGAGCAGGAGATAGCCGGCCGCGAAGACCGCCAGGACGGCCGCGACGGCGACGAAGAGCCCGACCGTGCCGACGCCCACGCCGTGGCCGAGGCTCACGGCGATGTTGGTGGCGAGGGCGGTCAGCGGGGCGGTGGCGGCCACGATCATGAAGACCATTCCGGCCACGCCGATGCTGTCGGGCCGCAGCGCGACCGCGGTGGCCGGGGCGGCGATGGTGGGTTCGCTGGTCACCCGCGCCTCACTCGCCCAGGCCGAGGATGCGGCCGTTCTCGTTCCACTGCCAGTCCCGCTGCTCCGCCGACGGCGAGGGCTCCAGCAGCTCGACGATGTAGTGCGTGACGGTCGCGGGCCCGGCGTTGCGGATGCGGTGCGGGGTCAGGGGCTCGCCGGTGCCGACCGTCTTGAAGAGCACGAAGCCGGGTTCGGCCTGCTGGGTCAGGCCCCAGTCGTCGTCGCCGAGTTGCTGGGCCTGCGCGGTGCCGGCGTCCGGCCAGATGACGACGTGGTCGTGGTGGTGCTGGTGGAAGTCGTACATGCCGCCGTCGCCCGCGAGGGTCATCGCCCAGACGCGGACGCGGTCGTTCTCGAACAGAAGCTTGTCGCCGGGGGCGGAGGTGATGTCGGGATCGGTCATCGCAGCGTTCCTCTCCATTGCGATTGCATGCAATCAATGGTGAGGCTGCGCCCCATGAGACGGGTTACTGCGGGGTTAAATCGCCGTCACGCCAGTTCCTGGAGGCGCGCGACCATCAGGTCACGAGCGGTCTCCAGGTGAGCGAACGCGAGATTGCGTGCACGCGCGCCGTCGTGCAGCTCGATCGCCAGCGCGATCGCCTCGTGCTCGTTGGCGTTCTGCGACAGCAGGCGCACGTCGCCCTGCATCGCCGACCACGAGGTGTTGCGCGGCAGGCGATGGTGCAGCAGCTCGGACGAGGTGGTCAGCTGCCCGTTGCCCGCCGCCTCGAACACCGTCGCGTGGAACAGCGCGTTCGCGGCGTGCCAGCGGGCGCGGGCCCACTCCTCCGAGCGCCCGGCCCGCAGTCCCGACACGACCTCGCGGAACTGCTCGACGGCCCGGTGGAGCCGGCCGAGCTGCTCCGCAGAGGCGCGCTGCGCCGCCAGGTAGGCCGCGTGGCCCTCGAGCAGGCCGCGCACCTCGATCACCTCGGCCACGTCGCGCGCGCTCGGCAGCCGGACCCGGAACCCGCGGTTGGCGATGCGCTCCACCACGCCGAGCGCCTCCAGGCGGCTCAGCGCCAGCGTCGCCGGGGTACGGCTGACGCCGTACTCCTCGGCGAGCTTGGCCTGGCGGATCCAGGCACCCATCTCGAACTCGCCGTCGCTGATCCGGCGCGCGAGCGACTCCGCCACGGCGTCGACGGTGAACGCCCGCTCGGCGCGCACGGCTTGCGGGGACACGGCGTCGGTCATGGGGGCCCATTCTAGGAGTACGACGGTCAACGGCCGGCGGCGTAGCCGAGCCCTCCGCGCGGGTTCGCGGCGGCGGAGAGCTCGCCGGTGGCCGGGTCCCGCCCGACCGCGGACAGCCGGCCCAGCGACCAGGGGCCGCTCACCGTCACGATGTGACCTCGTCGCCGCAGGCCGGCGACAACCTCGTCGCCGAGGCGCTCCTCCACGACCAGGCCACCGGGCTCCCAGGTGCGCGGCCAGAACGAGCTGGGCACGTGCGTGGTGTGGAAGACCGGCGCGTCGATGGCCCGCTGCGGGCCGTACCCGCCGATCAGCCGGCGCAGCACGTACGGCAGCTGCCACTGGTCCTGCTGGTCCCCGCCCGGGGTGCCGAGCGCCTCGACCACCTCGCCGTCGCGCACCAGCATCGTCGGCGACAACGTGGTCCGCGGGCGCCGCCCCGGTCGCAGCGCCGCCGGGGCGCCCTCGTCCAGCCACGTCATCTGGAGCCGCGTTCCGGCGCAGAAACCGAGCTCGGGCACGGCCGGGGACGACTGGAGCCAGCCGCCGGACGGCGTGAGGCTGGCGATGTTGCCGTCCGCGTCCACGACGTCGATGTGACACGTGTCGCCGCGGGTCTCCCCCGAGGCCCGCACGGTCGGCTCGCCCACGCCGGCGCGGTCCGCTCCGTCGGGGGTGCGCAGCTCCGGCACGTACGGAAGGTCACCCCCGGGCCGCCATTCGAGGCTTGCCGCCGGCCCGATCAGGGCGCGCCGCCGGGCCAGGTAATCGTCGGCGAGCAGGGGCTCGATCCGCGCCGTCTCGCCGTAGTGGCCCTCCCGGTCGGCGAAGGCGAGCTTGAACGCCTCGGTCACGTTGTGCACCCCGGCGACCGTCGACGGGTCGAGCTCCGCGTCCGGAAATCCCGAGAGCAGCGCGAGCGCCTGCAGGAGCACCGGGCCCGAGCCCCAGGCGGGCGGCTTGACCACGTCGACGCCGCGGAACGGGTAGGTGAGCGGCCGTTCCCACGTCGGGCGGAACGCCGCGAAGTCCGCCATCGTGAGCACCCCGGCGTGGTCGCCGCCGTCGGCGTGCCGGTGCGGGCGTGCGAGCGTCGCCGTCACACCGCGCGCCACGAACCCTTCGCGCCACGCGACCAGCACGGCGTCCAGGCGCTCGGCCCGGCTCCGTCCCCGCCTCGACTCCTTCACCAGCCGCTCCAGGGTGGCTGCCCAGACCGGGTTGGTGACGGTCTCGCCGGCGCGCGGCACCCGACCGGAGGGCATCCACAGCTCGTACGACGACGGCCAGTGCTCCCGGAACAACGGCTCCACGGTCGCCAGGATGTCGGCCCACCTCCGGTCGACGGGCACTCCCGCATGCGCGTAGTCGATCGCGTACCCGACGACGTCGGCGAACTCCCACGAGCCGTGATCGCGCAGCAGCATCAGCAGCGCCGGGACGGCACCGGGGACGGCCGCCGCCAGGCCGCCCGCGCCCGGCACCGAGGTGAGCCCGAGCGAGCGCAGGTGCGCGATCGAGGCCCGGGCGGGCGCCGGCCCCTGCCCCGCGAGCACCCGGGGATCGCGGCCGCGCGGCGCGACCAGGCCGACCAGGTCGCCGCCCGGCCCGTTGAGGTGCGGCTCGGCGACGTGCAGCACGAAGCAGCCGGCCACCGCGGCGTCGAACGCGTTGCCACCGCGTTCCAGGACGCTCTGGGCCGTGCCGGTGGCCAGCCAGTGGGTGGCGGCGGCCATGCCGTGGCGCCCCTTGAGGGTGGGCCGCGTGGTGAAGGCCGGCGTCACCGCGGTCCCGTCCCCTCGACACCGGCCGAGCTCTCGTTGCGGGCCACGAAGGCGGCCACCAGGGCGGCCGTCTCGTCGCGACGCTCGAAGGCCAGCGCGTGCCGGCCGCCGGCCACGACGGCGAGCTCGGCGCCGGGGATCGTGCGGGCCAGGAACCGCCCGGACGAGAGCGGGATGACGGGATCGTCGTCGCCATGGATCACCAGCGTCGGAGCCGCGATCCGGCCGAGCAGCTCGGTGGTGTCGTGGGCGGCGAGGGCCCCGAGCCGCCGGGAACGCTGCTCGGCGGTGCGCTCCACGACCGAGGCCTGGACGCGGACGAGCAACGCCGGGTCCCGCTGGCCCCGTGAGCTGATCGCGCCGTCGATCAGCCACTGGCGGCGCTGGTCGTCCGGGACGGCCCGGCTGCGGCTCAGATAGTCCCGCACCGGACCGGGCGAGGCGGTGGTGGCGACGAGGATCAGCGAGCGCACCCGCGACGGGTGCCGCAGGGCCAGATGCTGGGCCACGGCGCCGCCGAACGACGTGCCCAGCACGTGGGCCTCGGCCAGGCCGAGCGCGTCCAGGAGCGCGGCGGCGTCGTCGGCGAGATCGCTCAGGCCGTACGGGCCGCTCGCCTCGTCGGCGCCGGTGTCGCGCTGGTCGTACGACAGGCAGCGGATCCACCCGGGCAGCGCCTCGATGAGGTCGAGGTATTGCCCGGCGCCGCTCTCGGCGCCGTGCAGCAGGAGAAGCGGGGTGCCGCTTCCGGTGTCGATGACGGCGGAAGTGTTCATGTTCCGGATCCTCGGGTCAGTGTCAGGTGCCCGGCGACGGCGACCGCCGCGGTGACGAGCGCGGCGACCCCCGCCCCGAGCGCGAAGTGGAGGGTCAGCAGCAGGGCGCCCATCAGCGCGCCGGCGCCGATGAGGGCGACCGCGAGCAGCCGCCGTTGCCAGGGCTGCGGCCGGCCGGCGCCGGCCCGGGAGTCGAAGGCCAGCCCCACCAGCGTCGACGTCACGACCACGGTGGTCACGTCCGGCACGGCGACGGTCCGGGCCGCGCCGGCCTGCAGGCCCATCGCGACGCCGAGCATCGCGGTGGCGATCAACGGCCAGGGCACCGTGCCGGTGGGCAGCGAGCCGGGAACGGCGGACGCGGCGAGCAGCACCGCCACGGCGGCCAGCAGCGAGGTCGTCCGGCCGCTCCAGCCGGGTGCGCCACCGCGAGCGGCCCGGCCGGCGAGGGCCGCACCGGCGACGAAGGCCGCCAGCGCGACGGCCGGGCCCAGCACGGGGAGGCCGTCGCCGCCGGCCAGGGCCATGCCCAGGATCACCACGTTGCCGGTCATGTTGCCGGTGAAGACGCGGTCGAGGCCGAGATAGCCGATCGCGTCGACGACACCGGTGGAGAAGGTCAGGGCGAGCATCGGCGCGGTCGCCACCCGCGGCGGCGCCGTCCGGCTGGTGACGGTCATCAGGCGGCGAGCAGAGGGAACCGGCTGTTGCGGGCGGCCAGCTCGGCGGCGGTCGCCGGCACGAGCAGGTCCCGCGCGTAGGTGACGCCTTCCTGGGCGCGCGTCACGTGCGGGCGCAACCGCCGCTCGTAATCGGCGAACGCCGTCGCGTAGCCGCCGGTCGCCGCGCCCAGCGCCTCGCCCAGCAGGGCCGCGCCGATCATCGCCAGCGACGTGCCCCGTCCCGAGAAGAGCGCGGCGGCGTGCGCGGCGTCGCCGGCCAGCACGACGCGGCCGGAGGACCAGGACGGCATGCGCACCTGGCTGACCGAGTCGAAGTACAGGTCGCTCGCGGAGCGGACCGCGCCGAGCACCAGCTCGCATCCCCAGCCGCGCTCACCGGCGAACGCGTCCTCGAGGAGCCGCCGCTGCTCGCCGAGGCTGTGGTAGTCGTACGGCCGCTCCGGGCTGCGGAAGGCGAGAAAGCCCAGCGTGCGGTCGCCGAAGTCGGAGACGCCCACCATGCGGCCGGGCGCGTTGTAGGTGATGCTCTCGCCGTGCACGCCGCAGCCGAGCGGCAGGTCCACGATGGCGAAGTAGACGTCGAGGTGCCGGCGGAACAGCCGCTCGGGCCCGAACACCGCGCGCCGCACTGTCGAGTGGATGCCGTCGGCACCCACCACCAGGTCGAAGCGGCGCTCGCCACCGCCGGCGAAGGTGACGTTCACCCCGCCGGGATCCTGCTCGACGCCGGCGACGGCATCGCCGAAGCGGAACTCCGCCCGGTCGCCGATCGCCTCGTGCAGGATCGCCACCAAACGGTCCCGGGCGATCTCGATGTCATCCTCGGAGTCCGCGGCCTCGGCGTTCGGCAGCGCCGCCACGGGAGCGCCGGCCGCGTCGACGAAGGTGGTGAACAGGGCCCGGCCGCTGTTCATCACGCGATTGCGCTGGATGTCGCCGAGGATCCCCATCCGCTCGGCCACCCGCAGCGCCGCGCCGCGCACGTCGATCGGTGATCCCGCCGTCCGGAGCGCCGGGGCCCGCTCCACGACGGTCACCTGGTGCCCTCGCGCGATGAGCTGCTGAGCGACGCTCAGGCCCGCGATGCTCGCGCCCGAGACGAGTACTGCCATGCCGGTGCTCCTCGAAGTCAGTCCTGTCCTGCGATGGAGCATTAATAGCATGCAATTGTGTCGCGCAAGTATCAGCTTATCCGAGAGCTCCCTCAGCAAGGCTCCCGCATTGCATGCATTCCAGACGCCCTCGATAGGCTCACGGCATGACATCGCTTGCCGCCCGCACCATCGCCGCCCTTCGCGCCGAGCATGACGAGCTCGCCGCCGCGGCCGCCGCTTTCCCGCCCGCTCAGATCGAGGGACCGTCCGGGGCCTCCGACTGGACCGTCGCGCAGGTCTTCTCCCACCTGGGCAGCGGCGCCGAGATCATGCTCGCCGTCTTCCGGGCCGGCCTGGGCGAGGGCACGGCGCCCGGCGACGGCTTCAACGAGCGCGTGTGGGACCGCTGGAACGCCCTGAGCCCCGCGGCCCAGGCCACCGGCGCGATCGAGTCGAACGCCGCGCTGGTGGCCGCCCTCGAGGCCGTGCGTCCCGAGCAGTACGACGAGATCGCGATCAACCCGGGCTTCCTGCCGGAGCCGCTGCCGCTGGCCTCGTTCGCCGGCATGCGGCTCAGCGAGGCCGCCCACCACGGCTGGGACATCCGCGTCGCCGCCGACCCGGCGGCCGCCCTGCTGCCCAGCTCGGCCGGCCTGATGGCCGAGCACCTGGCCGGCGGCCTGACCTTCTTCCTCGGCTTCATCGCCAAGACCGGCGCGGTGCGCGAGCCGGCCGTCGTCGAGGTCGCCGGCACCCCGTACCGCATCGCCCTGAGCGGCGAGGGCGCCCGCTTCACGGCCGACGCCACCGCCGCGACCGCCACCTTCCACGGCCCCCTGGAGGCGGCCCTGCGGCTGCTGGCCGGCCGGCTGAAGCCGCAGCACACCCCCGCGGACGTCAAGGTCACCGGCAACGTCACCCTCGACGACCTGCGCGCGGTGTTCCCCGGCTTCTAGGAACGGATCAGGTCGGCCGCTCGTTCGGCGACCACCATGACCGTGCCGACCGGGTTGACGGCGGGGATGGCCGGGAAGACCGAGGCGTCGACGACGCGCAGGCCGGCGATGCCGCGCACCCGCAGGTCGGGGTCGAGGACCGTGCCGATGCGGCAGGTGCCGCAGACGTGGTAGACGGTCTGGTGGGTGGCGCGCAGTGCGGCCGACAGGTCCTCGTCGCTGGTCACCGTGGGGCCCGGGAAGACCTCGCGGACCAGCCAGGAGCGGAACGGCTCCTGCTCGGCTATGCGGCGGGCCGCGCGGACGCCCTCGATCAGGATGCGCTCGTCGTGGCCGCCGGGGTCGGTGAAGTAGCCGTAGTCGATCTCGGGCGGGTCGGTGGGGTCGGGCGAGGTGATGCGCACGGTGCCGCGGCTGGCGGGGCGGGCGACGTTCGGGGCGATCTGCACGATCGTGTCGGGCAGGGTGACGCCGTACGTGACGGCGTGCACGGCCCACGCCTCGACCGGGAAGTGCAGCAGCACGTCCGGGCGGGTGGGGTCACCGTCGACGCTGAACATGCCGCCGGCGTCCCAGCCGCTGGCGCACTCCGCCGGCGGCCGCTTCACCGCCTCCCACAGGATCAGGCCCTCGGCGTGGTCCATCAGGTTCTCCCCCACCGGCAGGTCGGCCACGACCGGCACGCCGGCGGCATCGAGCACCGCGCGCGGGCCGACGCCGGAGAGTTGCAGCAGCCGCGCCGAGTCGATGGCGCCCGCCGACAGGATCACCTCGCGCGACGCCCGGAACATCCCGGACGAGGTCTGGACTCCGGTGGCCCGGCCGTCCTCGATGAGCACGCGCAGCGCCCGCACGCCGGTGTGCACGGTGAGGTTCGGCCGCGACAGCGCGTCGTGCAGGTAATGGATCGACGTGGACCCGCGGACGTTGGTGGCCGGCTCGTAGCCGACCTCGAAGAAGCCGACTCCCTCGGCCCGCGAGTCGAGCCGCCCGTCGTTCCATTTCTCCTGCACAGGTACGCCGAGCGCCTTCGCCGCCGCCTCGACCACGTCGGCGACGTAGGCGTTGCGGTCGGCGGGGGCGACCGGGGAGATCGGGATCCGGAGCCGGTCGTAGTAGGGCAGCACCGTCTCGGGGTCCCAGCCCGTGGCGCCGAGCGACACCCATTCGTTCAGGTCGGACGCGAGCGGCCGCCACGTGATCATCGTGTTGGCGGTGGAGCAGCCGCCCAGGATCCGCATGCGCGCCTGCCGGATGCCGCTGTTGCCGCGCGCCTGCGCAACGCTGCGGTAGTCGAGGTCGTACTCGCCCTCGAGCATCTCGGCCCAGCGGCGGATCGACCGGGCGCGCGGCTCGTCCTGGTCGGACGGTCCCCACTCCAGCAGCGTCACGCTGACCGACGGGTCCTCGGAGAGCCGGGCGGCGAGCAGGCTGCCGGCCGTGCCGCCGCCCACGATCAGATAGTCGGTCATCGGTAGTTCACCCAGGTGGTCTTGAGCGCCGTGAACTTGTCCAGCGCGTGCGGCGAGAGGTCGCGGCCGAAGCCGGACTGGCCGAACCCGCCGAACGGGGTGGTGACGTCGAGCGCGTCGACGGTGTTCACCGAGACCGTGCCGGCGCGCAGCCGGCCCGCGACGCGATGGGCCCGCGAGAGGCTGTCCGACCAGACCGAGGCGGCCAGGCCGTAGATCGAGTCGTTGGCGAGCGCGACCGCCTCGTCCTCGGTGTCGAACGCCTGCACGGCCAGGACCGGGCCGAAGACCTCCTCGCGGGAGAGCCGGCTCTCCGGCCCCACTTCGAAGATCGCCGGGGACACGTACGCGTGGCCGGAGCGCCCGCCGTCGAGCACGGCCCGCCCCTCGGTGCGGCCGATCTCCACGTACCGCATGACTCGGTCGGCCTGCGCCGCGCTGACCAGCGGCCCCATGGTGGTGGCGAGATCGAGAGGGTCGCCCTGCCGGATCTGCCGCGCTTTTTCCGACACGAGCGCCAGGAGTTGATCACGGACTGGACGCGCGACGAGCAGGCGTGCGTTGGCCGAGCACACCTGACCCGCGTTCGTGAAGATCCCGAAGCACACACCCGCGGCAACGGCGTCCACGTCAGCGGCGTCGGCGAAGACCACGTTCGCGCTCTTGCCGCCGCACTCCAGCCACACCTGCTTCATGTTGGACTGCCCCGCGTACTGGAGGAACAGCTTGCCCACCGGCGTCGAGCCGGTGAACGTCACCACGTCCACGTCCGGATGCAGCCCGAGCGCGCGGCCGGCCTCCGGGCCCAGACCCGGCACGACGTTGAGCACGCCCTCGGGCAGCCCCGCCGCCATGGCCAGTTCCGCGAGCCGCAGCACCGACAGCGGCGACTCCTCGGCCGGCTTGAGCACCACCGAGTTGCCCGCCGCGAGCGCCGGCGCGATCTTCCAGATGGCCATCTCGAGCGGGTAGTTCCACGGCACGACGGCCGCCACCACACCGAGCGGCTCCCGCGTGACGAGGGCCAGGTCGCCGCGCGCGGTCGGGGCGATCTCGCCGTACGCCTTGTCGGTCGTCTCCGCGTACCACTGGAGGATCGCCGCCGAGCCCGGGACGTCGACGGCCGACGTGTCGCCGATCAGCTTGCCCGCGTCGAGGCTGTCCAGCAGCGCCAGCTCGTCCGCGTTGGCCCGGATCAGCTCGGCGAGCCGCAGCAGCACCGCCTTGCGCTCGCCGGGAGCGGTGGCCGCCCAGCGCGGAAAGGCGCGCCGGGCCGCCGCGACCGCCCGGTCCACGTCCTCGTCACCGCACGCGGCCACCTGGGCCAGCACCTCGCCGGTTGCCGGGTTGACCGTGGGGAACCGCCGCCCGTCGGCCGCCGGCACCGGTTTGCCGTCGATGAAGGCGTCGGTGCGGGGCTCGACGGCGCGGGCGAGAGCGTGCCAGTCAGTCATGAGATCAGGCCTCCTGTACGGCCACCGCGGTCGCGGTGCTGGTGCTGCGCTTCATGAGCACGTAGTAGAGCGGGCAGATCACGGCGAGCCCGACGATCCACGAGATGTCGACGCCGCCGAGGCGCGACGCGATCGGCCCGGTGTAGAGCGTGGTGCTCAGGAACGGGATCTGCACGAGAATGCCGAGCACGTAGCAGGTGATGGCGACGGTGTTGAACCGGCCGTAGACGCCGCCGTCGCGCTCGAACAGCGACGTGATGTCGTAGCGCCCGTGCTTGAGGTAGTAGTAGTCGACCAGGTTGACCGCGGTCCACGGCACCAGCACGCACATCAGCAGCAGCATGAAGTTGGTGAAGTTGACCAGGAAGTTGTCCTTGCCGGCCAGGGCCATCACCATCGCCACCGCGAAAAGGGCGATCGAGATGACGGTACGGGCGGAAGCACCCGGCTGCCAGCGCGGGAAGAGCGTCTGCCCGACCGTGATCGACGAGAGCGCGCCGCAGTAGAGGTTCATGCCGTTGCTGACCGCGATGCAGAGCCCGAAGATCGCGATGACCAGCGAGCCGACGCCGGACGTGAGGTGGCCGAGGCCGGTGACCGAGTCGTCGGCCGGGAAGGCGGCGCCCACGAAGACGCCGAGGATCATGGTGAGCAGCGAGCCGAGGACCGCGCCGGACCAGGTCGCCCAGAAGGCCGGGCGGACGCCGGTGTCGCGCGGCATGTAACGGCTGTAATCCGAGACGTACGGGGCGTACGCGATCTGCCAGAGCGCCGCCAGCGAGAGCACCCCGAAGAAGCCCATCCAGCTGAACGAGCCGCTGCCGGCCGTGCCCGAGGGCAGCCCGTTGACGCCGAGCGCCCAGACGAACGCGATGACGAGCGCCGCGCCGGCGACCACGCTCATCAGGCCGCCGAGCATGTGCAGGAACCGGTAGCCGAGCAGCGGCCCCAGCACGCTGATCGCGCCCATCACCACGATCGACGGGGTTTCCGGAAGCCCGGTGACGCTGGCCAGGGCCTGGCCGCCGAGCACCATGTTCGAGGCGAAGAACCCGACGTACATCAGGATCACGATCACCACGACCAGCAGGCTGCCGTACGAGCCGAACTGTGCCCGGGTCTGCAACATCTGGGGCACGCCCATCTGCGGGCCCTGCGCGGCGTGCAGCGCCATCACGACGCCGCCGACCAGGTTGCCGAGGGCGAGCGCGACGATCGCGGCCCCGATCGGCAGGCCGTAGACGGCGGTCGCCACGGCGCCGGTGGCCACCGTCAGCAGCATGATGTTGGCGCCGAACCAGATGGTGAACAGGCTGCGTGCGGTGCCGTGGCGCTCGGTGACCGGGATGTGCTCGATGGTGTGCGACTCGACCTGGAGCGTCGAGGCGTTCTGTCCGTCCATGGCGTCTCCTGCACAGGCCGTGGGCTGCTACGTGACCTGCACTATCAGTCGTGGCCATCCCATCGGACAAACATTTGTAATCGCTGCTTTGCATCTGTTGAACAGATGCAAAGCGCACACGGCACCGGTCCGTAACAGCCCGGTCATCCACGCGGCGTCAAGGTGACGCTGAGATGTCCGGGCCATCGGCACTGCCGATGCTAAGCATCGGATTTTCGGTGGTAGACCTCTTTCGCCATGCCGACGAAGGCCCGGGCCCGGTGCGTCAGCCGTACGCCGCGCATCCAGGCCACCACGATCTCGAGCGGCTCGACCTCGTCGCGCAGCCGCAGCGCCACCACCGGGCGCCCGTCGTACGTGGTGTCGGCCGCCGGGCGCTGGTTGAGCAGCGCGTAGCCGCGGCCGTGCGCGACCAGCGCCCGCACCGTCTCGAAGCCCGTCGTGCGGTGCCGGACGACCGGCGCGACGCCGGTGCGCGCGATCAGCGCCTCGAAGTAGGCCCCGCTGTGCGGCAGGTCGAGCAGGATCATCGGCTCCACCGCGAGCTCGGCGAGCGAGACCTCAGCGCGCGCGGCCAGGCGGTGATCCGCGGCGACGATCGCGTACGGGGGTGAGGCGTCGATGACCTGCCGCTCGATGTCCTCGCCGAGGTCGTAGCCGTACGAGACCGCGACCTCGCACTCGCCCGCGCGCAGCGCCCGCTGGAGCGTGGCGTGCTCGGCCTCCAGCACGTCGAGGCGCACCTGCGGGTACGCCTCCTCGTAGCGGCTGAGCAGCCCCGGCAGCCGAAACGGCGCGAGCGTCGAGAAGCAGCCCACGGTGAGGTCGCCGACCAGCCCCTGACCGGCGTTGCGGGCCGACTCGGCGAGCTCCACCGAGTGGGCCAGGAAGCTGCGCAGCTCGCGGTGGAACGCCTTGCCGGCCGCGGTGAGAGTGAGGCCCCGGGCGTGGTGGCGCAGCAGCAGCTGCACCTTGAGCTCCTTCTCCAGCTGGGCCACGGCGGTGGAGACGGCGGACTGCGACACGCGCAGCTCCTTGGCGGCGGCGGTCATGCTGCCCAGCTCGGCGGCGGCCGCGAAGTAGCGCAGCTGGAGGAAGGTGAAGGCGGGGTCGGCCATGGGTCAGCCCTCCAGCTCGGCGGCGGTGGCCAGGGTCAGATACGACAGGATGTTGGCGCGGGCGCTCGCGGGGCTCACGTGCGCGTTGCGGCCGACGAGATGCAGGCCGTACGCGTCCTCGAGCGCGACCGCGTTCTCGGCCACCGTGCGGGCGGCCTCCGCGCTCAGCCCCAGCGCCCGCAGCACCTGCTGATAGAGCGAGACCTCGCGGTCGTAGAGCGCCGTCATCAGCACCGCGTGCGTGCGGTTGCGGGCCGCGTGGACGTGCAGCTCGTAGAGCACCCGGAAGGTCTCGTCGTCGGCGCCGGCCGGCACCCCGGCGCGGACCAGGGCGGCGAGCTGGGCGGCCGGGTCGCCGACGGCCTCGATGGCGTGCAGCCGCTGCCAGTAGAACCGGTCGACGGCGTCCTGGTGCACGTCGGCGAGCAGGTCGTCGAAGTCGCCGTAGTAGTAACTGACCGAACCGGGCGACAGGCCCGCCTCCCGTGCGACATCCTTGATCCGCAGGCCCGCGAGGCCGCGGTCGCGGATGGCCCGCCGCGCCGCGGCGACGATCTCGCCCCGCCGCGCGGTCTGCTCCTTCGGCCTGGCCACGGACGCTCCCCTACCTGCGCTCATGCGCGTTATTGATGCTGCGCATCAGAAAATCATTCTCGCGGATTCACCAGTTTGAAACGGAAGTGAGGCAGGGTCAACCGCCATAGTTTGAGACGCAGCGCAAAGAATGGAGGACGGGCGGTGACATCCGCGGACTGGATCTTCCACGGCGGCGCCATCCACACCATGGCCGGCACCACCGCCGAGGCCGTGGCGGTGCGCGACGGCGTCATCGTCGCGACCGGCGACGTGCGCGCCCTCCAGGGCCCCGGCACCGAGGTGGTGAACCTGGACGGCGGCGCGCTGCTGCCCGGCTTCCAGGACGCGCACGTCCACCCGGTGCCGGCGGGCCTTCAGCTCACCGGCTGCGACCTGGCCGAGGTGCACAGCCTCGGCGAGTACCGGGCGCTGATCGCCGCGCACCGGACGGACGGCGAGTGGGTGCTCGGCTCCGGCTGGTACGGCGACGTCTTCCCCGGCGGCTTCCCCGACCGGCACGAGCTCGACCGGCTGGTCCCCGACCGGCCGGCGGCCTTCATGAGCCACGACGCCCACGGGGTGTGGGCCAACTCGGCGGCCCTTGCCCGCGCGGGCATCGACCGGCACACGCCCGACCCGCACGCCGGGGTCATCCACCGCGACGCGGACGGCGAGCCCACCGGGATGCTCGGCGACGCGGCCGGCGACCTGGTGATGCGCCTGGTGCCGGAGCCGGGCCGGGCGGCACGGGAGCAGGCGCTGCGGACCGCGCAGGCGCACCTGCACGGGGCCGGCGTCACCGGCTGGCAGGACGCGGCGATCGGCGCGGTGCTGGGCGGCCCGGACCCGTACGACATCTATCGCTCCGCCGAGGACGCGGGATGGCTGACCGCCAAGGTGACCGGGGCGCTGTGGTGGGACCGCGACGCGGGGCTCGAGCAGATCGAGCGGCACCTGGCCCGGCGGGCCGAGACGGCCGGCGGCAGGTTCCGCACCACGGCCATCAAGATCATGCAGGACGGGGTCTGCGAGAACCTCACGGCCGCGGTGCTCAGCCCGTACACCAATGTGCCCCACACCCACGGCCTCAGCTTCCTCGAACCCTCGGCCCTGGCCGAGATCGTGAAACGGCTCGGCGCCGAGCGCTTCGACCTCCACCTGCACGCCGTCGGCGACCGGGCGGTGCGCGAATGCCTCGACGCCCTCGAAGGCTCGGACCGCGCGTGGGACCACCGGCACCAGCTCGCGCACCTCGACCTGATCCACCCGGTGGACGTGCCGCGGCTCGCCGCGATGCGGGTGATCGCGAACATCCAGCCGCTCTGGGCCCGCCACGACCCGGTGCTGGTCGAGACCAAGCTGCCCTACCTGACCCGCAAGCAGCGCGAGAACCACTTCGCGTTCGGGAGCCTCGCCGCGGCCGGCGCCGCCCTGGCGATGGGCTCGGACTGGCCGGTCTCCAGCCCCGATCCGCTGTGGGGCATCCACACCGCCGTCAACCGGACGGCGCCGGCCGCGGACCCGCACGCCCAGGACGTCCGGGCGCAGACCGAGCCGCTGCTGGCGAGCGAGCGCCTTGTGGTCGAGGCGGCGCTCGCCGCGTACACGATCGGCGCGGCCCGGGCCTGCCGCCGCGACGACACCACCGGATCGATCGAGGTCGGCAAGGCCGCCGACCTGGTCGTCCTCGACGCCGACCCGATGGCCGTGCCGGCGTCCGCTCTCTCCGCGATCCGCGTCCGCAGCACCTTCGCCGACGGCATCCCCGTCCACACGCTCACCTGAGGGGTACCCATGGACACGTCCACCAGCCTGGCGCGCGAGCAGACCAGCCGCTTGCACCGCAGCCTGGGCGCCTTCGACATCATCTTCCTGATGATCGCCGCGGTCGTCGGCCTGGAGACGCTCGGGCAGGTCTCCACGTACGGCGGGGAGGCGTTCACCTGGGCGCTCGTGCTCGCGGTCACCTTCCTGATCCCGTACGGCCTGATCTTCGCGGAAGTGGGCTCGACGTTCCGCGAGGAGGGCGGCGCGTACATCTGGGTCCGCACGGCCTTCGGTCGCGGTGCCGCCGCGATCGCCGCGCTGCTCACCTGGGTCACCCAGCCGGTGTGGGTGGGCGGGTCGATGGCGTTCCTCGCGGCCGAGACGTTCAGCGAGCACATCACGGCCCTTTCGCCGGGATCCTTCGCCGACTACGCGTTCAAGCTGATCTTCATCTGGATCACCGTGGCGGCGGCGATCGTCAGCCTCCGCCGGGGCAAGTGGCTGCCGACGGTCGGCGCTCTGCTCAAGGTCGGGCTGCTCGTCTTCTTCGTGCTCACCACGGTCATCTACGCGTTCCGCCACGGCACGGCCGGGCTGAGCGCCGGGAGCTTCTCGCCGACGCTGGCCGGCCTGTTCGGCTCGGTGCCGGTGCTGCTCTTCGCGTTCCTCGGCTTCGAGTCGTCGAGCAGCGCGGCCGGGGAGATGAAGAACCCGGCTCGCGACGTCCCGTTCTCGATCTTCCGCTCCTGCGCTGCCGCGGCGGCCTGCTACCTCATCCCGATCCTGGCGATCCTGCTGGTCATCCCCGCCGACCAGATCACCGGCATCGGCGGCCTGCTCGACGCGGTGGCCACCGTCTATTCCGTGTACGGCGGCGCGGCCGAGCCCCTGCTCACCCTGACCTCGGTGGTCCTGATCGTCATCCTGGCCAGCCAGGGCGCCGCCTGGATGATCGTCTCGGACCGCATGCAGGCCATGGCGGCGGCGGACGGCTCGTTCTTCGGCGGCTTCTTCGGCAAGTTCTCGTCCCGCCTGGGCACGCCGGTCCGGGTGAACATGCTCTCCGGCGTCGTCGCCACCGTCTTCCTGCTGGCGTCGATGCAGATCACCGGCGACAACGCGGCCGTCTTCGGCGTCGTGCTGACCATCTCGATCTCCACGTTCCTGCTCAGCTACCTGCTGGTCATCCCGGCCGCGATCAAGCTGCGCAAGGTCGACGAGCCCCGCCCCTACCGGGTGCCGGTCTCCGACCGCGGCTTCACGATCCTGGGCGCGATCTGCTTCGCCTGGGTCCTGCTCGGCTCGTGGGTGGCGGTCTTCCCCGGAACGCTGGAGGCCCTGTTCGGCCTGGACTACTCGTTCACCGACATCTGGGGCGTCAGCCAGGCGACGTTCGAGGCCTTCACCCTGGGCACCCTCGGCGTCCTCCTGGTCCTCGGCATCGCCGGCTACGCACGGGGCGCCCGCGTCCGCAACGCCACTCCCCTCGACGAAAAGAGCCTCGTGTGACCTCGCACCCTGCGGTCCCGCCCGCCTCTGACCGGGTTTCTCCGGCTCCCGCCGCGTCCGGTACCGCTCCCCCGGCGCCGCGCACCGTGAGCGAGGTTCCCCCGGCTCCCGCCACCTCCGGTATCGCCTTCTCGGCCCCGCCCACGGGCGAGGTTTCCCCGGCCCTCACCGCGTCCGGTACCGCTCCCTCGGCCTCGCCCGCCGCCGGCCCCATCCCGCCGTCTCCCCGTGAGCCGGGGCGCGATCGTGCCGGCGCTGTAGCGCCCCTCCCTTTCCCCACCGTGACCGGCCGGCCGGGCGACAAGTCCGGTCCCGCCCCTCACTCCGCTTCCGCCGACACCCTCGACCCGGCCGCCATTCCTTCCCAGGCTGCCCCCATTCCTCATCCGGTCGACCAGGGCCGCCCCACTCTCCGCCCCTCTCCCTGCGCCTCTCCCCACCCGCTCGACCGGCTCACCGCAGACGAGATCGCCCTCAATCGATCCGTGCTGGACAAAAACGGATTTATTAGCCCAACCACCCGGTTCCCGCTGGTCATGCTTGTGGAGCCGCCGAAGGCGGAGGTGCTCGCCGGCGCGGTGGATGACAGGCGTGTCAGTTCGGTGCTGCTCGACCGGGCGACCGGCGAGGTGCGTGACGTGCTCGTGTCGCTGCGGTCGGAGCGGGTTCTCAGCGAGCGCGTCGTGGACGTCCGCCGCGAGGGCCAGCCGCCGATCATGGGCGAGGAGTTCGATCTCGTCGAGAAGATCCTGTGGGCCTCCCCCGAGTGGAACGCGGCGATGGAGCGGCGCGGGCTCACCGAGCCGCGGCGGGTCAGGATCTCCGCGCTCAGCGCCGGCGTGTTCGGCATCCCGGGCGAGGACGGCCGGCGGCTCGTCCGGTGCCTGGCGTTCCAGCAGCTGCACGACGACGACAACGTGTGGGCGCACCCGATCGACGGCGTGGTGGCCTATGTCGACCTGATCACCGGCGAGGTGGTCGAGCTGATCGACGACGGCATCTTCCCGATCCCCACGGAGGCCGCCGACTTCCACCTGCCCCAGGCCGAACGGACCACCCAGAAGCCGCTGCACATCACCCAGCCGGACGGGCCCAGCTTCACCGTCGACGGCAACGTGGTCACCTGGGAGAAGTGGCAGTTCCGCATCGGCTTCGACCAGGTCGAGGGTCTGACGCTGCACCAGATCGGCTTCCACGACGGCGGCCGGCTGCGCCCGATCGTCTACCGCGCCTCGGTCGCCGAGATGGTCGTGCCGTACGGCGATCCGTCGCCGGTGCGGTTCTGGCAGAACTACTTCGACGCGGGCGAGTACTCGCTCGGCAAGGAGGCGAACGCGCTGACGCTGGGCTGCGACTGCCTCGGCGAGATCCACTACTTCGACGCGGTGATCGCGGACGACGACGGCAACCCCCGGCACCTGCCGAACGCGATCTGCATGCACGAGGAGGACTACGGGCTGCTCTGGAAGCACACCGACATGTACAACCGGTCATCGTCGGTACGCCGCCAGCGCCGCCTGGTCATCTCGTTCTTCATCACGGTCGGCAACTACGACTACGGCTTCTATTGGTATCTGTACCTGGACGGCACGATCGAGCTCGAGTGCAAGGCGACCGGCGTGGTCTTCGCGTCCGCGTACCCGGGCGAGGGTTACCCGTGGGCGAGCGAGGTCGCGCCGGGCGTCGGCGCCCCGTACCACCAGCATCTGTTCTCGGCGCGGCTGGACATGATGGTCGACGGCGTCGGCAATGCGGTGGACGAGGTCGACGCGGTCCGCGTGCCGGTGTCCGAGGCCAATCCGCACGGCAACGGCTTCACCCGCCGCGCGACCCGCCTGACCACCGAGTCCGGCGCCGCCCGCCTGGCCGACGGCAGCGCCGGGCGCACCTGGCACATCTCGAACCCGGCGGTCCGCAACGCGCTCGGGCAGCCCGTCGCCTACGCGCTGCACCCGGAGGGCCAGCCGACCCTGCTGGCGGACCCGTCGTCGTCCATCGCGCGGCGTGCGGCCTTCACGACGAAGCACCTGTGGGTGACCGCGCAGGACGACACGGAGCGTTACCCGGCCGGCCGTTTCGTCAACCAGAACGCCGGCACCACCGGCATCGACACGTGGATCGGCAAGGACCGCGACATCGACGGCACCGACATCGTCGTGTGGCACACGTTCGGGCTCACCCACTTTCCCCGGCCCGAGGACTGGCCGATCATGCCGGTCGACTACACGGGCTTCGTGCTGAAGCCGGCCGGCTTCTTCGACCGCAACCCGGACCTGGACACACCCGCACCTCGCGCCGCCCACGCCGCGGATTCGTGCTGCTCCACGCCACCCATGGCGTCGCCGACCACAGACCGGGCACCCACAGGCCCGGGGCCGTCCACAGCCTCCGCGCCGTCCGCAAGCTCCGCGCCGCCCACAGAGTCCGCGCCGCCCACAGCCTCCGCACCGTCCACAGGCACGGCGCCGTCCACAGCCTCCGCGCCGTCCACAGCCTCCGCACCGTCCACAGGCACGGCGCCGTCCACAGCCTCCGCACCGTCCACAGCCTCCGCACCGTCCACAGCCTCCGCGCCGTCCACAGCCTCCGCGTCGTCCACAGGCACGGCGGCGTCCACAGCCTCCGCGGCGTCCACAGGCACGGCGCCGCCCACAGGCTCCGCGCCGCCCGCAGGGTCCTAGCCGTCCGCAGGGCCTGCTGCATCAGCGAAACAGATGTAGTGAAGCAACAACATCTGTTGGACAGAACCACGGACGCGGGCGACGATTTTCGCGCAGCACGTGAAGGGGGAGGGTGGATGTCGAGCCAAGAGGTGGAAGTCCTCGTCGTGGGGGCGGGCCAGGCCGGCGTGGCGATCAGTGAGCACCTGGGCGACCGGGGGGTTCCGCATCTCGTCCTGGAGCGGCACCGGATCGCGGAGCGCTGGCGGTCGGAGCGGTGGGACTCGCTGGTGGCCAACGGCCCGGCCTGGCACGACCGCTTCCCGGGGCTGGAGTTCACCGACGTCGCGCCGGACGGGTTCGCCGCCAAGGAGCAGGTAGCCGACTACTTCGTGGCGTACGCCGAGAAGATCGGCGCCCCGATCCGGACCGGCGTCGAGGTGACGTCGGTGCGCCGCAACAAGGGCCGCTTCCTCGTGGAGACGTCGGAGGGCACCGTCGACGCCCGCTTCGTGGTCGCGGCGACCGGGCCCTTCCAGCGGCCTGTCATCCCGCCGATCGTTCCGGACGGCGCGGCGCCGGTGCAGATCCACTCGAACTCGTACCGCAACCCGGCGCAGCTGCCCGGCGGCCCGGTGCTCGTGGTCGGCGCCGGCTCGTCGGGCGTGCAGATCGCCGACGAGCTGCGGCGCTCCGGCCGGACCGTGTACCTGTCGGTCGGCCCGCACGACCGGCCGCCGCGCAGCTACCGGGGGCGCGACTTCTGCTGGTGGCTCGGCGTGCTCCAGAAGTGGGACGCCGAGACACCCCCGCAGGGCGCCGAGCACGTCACCATCGCGGTCAGCGGCGCGCGCGGCGGCCACACTGTGGATTTCCGCGAGCTGGCGGCCGGCGGCATCAACCTCGTCGGCGTGACGACGTCGTACGAGAACGGAAAGATACGGTTTGCCGACGATCTCGGCGAGAACATCGCCAAGGGGGACGCGAGCTACCTGGCGCTGCTCGACGAGGCGGACGCTTACGTCGTACGGCATGACCTCGATCTGCCCGAGGAACCGGGAGCCCGGGTGCTCGGACCCGCGCCGGCGCCCGCCACCCACGAGCTCGACCTGGCCGGCGTGAGCGCCATCGTGTGGGCGACCGGGTACGCCGCCGACTACGGCTGGTTGCAGGTCGACGCCTTCGACGAGAACGGCCGCCCCAAGCACCGTCGCGGCGTCTCGTCCGAGCCCGGCGTCTACTTCCTCGGCCTGCCCTGGCTGTCCCGGCGCGGCTCCAGCTTCATCTGGGGCGTCTGGCACGACGCCCGCCACATCGCCGACCACATCGTCACCCAGCGCGGCTACCTCGCTTACGCAGCATCCGCCCGGTGAGCCGCGCGCCGTCCCGCCATCCCCGGTGACCGTCAACTCACCCAAGCCCGTCAACACGTCAACACGTCAACACGTCAACCCAGCCGGTCAACGTCAACCCAGCCGGTCAACGTCAACCCAGCCGGTCAACTCGTCAACTCAACCCGTCCCAGCCCATCAACTCAGCCGGTCAACTCGGCAGCCCAGCGCCTCAACTGGTCAACTCAACCCGTCCCAGCCCATCAACCCAAGCCCGTCAACTCATCAACCCAGCCCGCCCAGCCCATCAACCCAGCCCGTCAACACGTCAACTCAGCCCGTCCCAGCCCGACAACCCGGAGGCCACCCTGTGAATCCACCCATCGTCGTCGGCGGGCACACCCGGATCCGGCCGTTCAACACGCGCGACACCTATCCGGAGCAGCAGCTCGACAACGACCTGTGCCAGGCGGTCGTCGCCGGCAACACCGTCTATGTGCGCGGGCAGATCGGCCAGGACCTCGACACCAGCGCATCGGTGGGCGTCGGCGACGTCGTGGCACAGACCGAGCAGGCGATGGCGAACATCGACATGCTCCTCACCGAGGCCGGCGCGACGATGGAGCACCTTGTCAAGCTGACGATCTACATTGTGGATCCGCGCTACCGCGAGGCCGTGTACCGCACGATCGGGCGGTGGACGAAGGGTGTGCATCCGATTTCCACAGGGCTGGTCGTCTCCGGACTGGCCCGTCCGGAATGGCTGGTCGAGGTCGACGCGATCGCGGTCATCCCGTCATGACGTTCAGCATCGCGGCCGCCGACGGCACCGGCGCCCTCGGCATCGCCATCTCCTCGTCCAGCCCCGCGGTCGCCGCGCGCTGCGCACACCTGCGCCCCGGCGTCGGCGCCGTCTGCTCGCAGAACGTCACCGACCCCCGGCTCGGCCCCCTGCTGCTCGACGCGCTCGCCCGGGGCCAGGAGCCCACCGCGGCCCTGGCGTCGGTCACCGCCGGGCGGGGCGACATCGGGTTCCGGCAGCTCACGGTCCTTTCGCCGGACGGGCTGAGCGCCCACTTCACCGGCGACGCCGCGCTCGGGATGACCGGCGCCGAGAGCGGCAAGGGCGCCGTGGCGGCGGGCAACATGCTCGCCGGCCCCGGCGTGCCGGCCGCGATGATCACAGCGTACGAGAGCTCCTCGGGTGATCTCGAAACGCGCCTGCTCGCCGCGCTGGCCGCCGGCCTGGACGCGGGCGGCGAGGCCGGCCCGGTGCACTCGGCCGGCCTGATCGTCGTACGCGAGGTGCCCTGGCCCGAGACCGACCTGCGCGTCGACTGGTCGGACACCCCGATCGCCGATCTCACGAGCCTCGTCCACATGTGGATACCGCAGCGGGCGGACTACGTGACCCGCGCGCTGCGGCCGTCCACAGCGCCGTCGTACGGCGTACCGGGAAATGAGTAAGCAGGCGGCGGCCGCGACCGTCGCGGCCCTGGCGCCGGACCTGATCGGCCTGTCGGAACGTCTGCACGCCCACCCCGAGACCGCGTGGGAGGAGCACCGCGCGGCCGCGTGGGTCGGCGAGCTCCTGGCCGGCGCGGGGTTCACGGTCACCCCGCGCTACCTCGGGCTCGACACGGCACTGCTGGCCACGTACGGTTCCGGGCCGTTCCGGCTCGGCCTGTGCGCCGAGTACGACGCCCTGCCCGGCCTGGGACACGCCTGCGGCCACAACCTCATCGCCGCCATCTCCGCGGGCGCGGCCCTGGCGCTCGCCCCGCTCGCCGACGAGTACGGGCTGACCGTCGAGCTCTACGGCACCCCCGCCGAGGAGGGCGGCGGCGGCAAGATCGAGCTGCTGGAGCGCGGCGCCTTCGCGGGCCTGGACCTCGCGATGATGGCGCATCCGGCCCCCGTCGACGTGGCGGAGGCCGAGCCGTTCGCCGTCTCCCACTCGCATGTCGCGTTCCGGGGCAAGGCCGCCCACGCCGCCGCCTATCCCACGCAGGGCCTCAACGCCGCCGACGCGTTCACCGTCGCGCAGGTCGCCATCGGCCTGCTGCGCCAGCAACTCCCCCACTCCGTGCGGGTCCACGGCATCATGACGAACGGCGGCGAGGCCCCGAACGCCATTCCCGCCACCACCGAGGGCCGCTGGTACGTCCGCGCGTCAACCCTCGCCGAACTGGCCGCCACCGAGGAAAAGGTCTGGCGCTGCTTCCAGGCCGGTGCCCTGGCCACCGGCTGCGACCTCGAGATAACCCCCGAGAGCAAGCCGTACGCCGAGTTCCGCACCTACACGCCCGCGCTCGACGCCTACCGCCACAACGCCGAAGCCCTGGGCCGCGTCTTCGACAGGCACTCCCCCGCCCGCGAGATGAACCGCGCCTCCACCGACATGGGCAACGTCTCGCAGCTCGTCCCGGCCATCCACCCGTACGTCGGCATCGGCTCGCTGCCCGCCCTCAACCACCAGCCGGAGTTCGCCGCCCACTGCATCGGCCCCGACGCCGAGAAGGCCCTGCTCGACGCCGCGACGGCGCTGGCATGGACCGCCTTGGACGTCGCCCGCGAAGCTTCACTCTGTTACGTTAGCGCTATATATTGAAGTAGTGGAAGGCAGATGGTCAGCGGCGCTCGCCGTCGCCGACGAGCAGTGGGGACTGATCACCAAACAACAGGCGGACAGGAGCGGAGTCGCCTGGACGACGCTGACGCGCCGGGTCGACCAAGGTTTCCTGGAACGGGTCGCGCATGGTGTCTACCGAGTGCGGGGCGGTGGCGAACCGGATCACCTGGAGCTTCGCGCCGCATGGCTGCAACTTGACCCGAGCATCCCCGCCTGGGAACGCACGCCGGCCACCGGAGTCGTGTCGCACCGGTCAGCGGCCGCCCTCTACGAGATCGGGCACCTGCCCGCCGACAAGCACGAGTTCACCCTTCCGGCGAGGAAACAGACACGCCGAAAGGACATCCGGTTGCACCGAGGCGACGTGGGCAGCGACTGCGTCACCGTGCGGGGCCTGCCCACCACCCGGCCGAGCCGGATCGCGGCGGACCTGGTGGCAAGCCGGGAAGACCTGGGAGCAGTCGCTCAGGTCATCACCGACGCCCTGCGGTCCCGCTTCGAAGAGCCCGCCGCGGTCGCCACGGCGATCGCCCCCTTCGCCGCGACATACGGCCTGCTTCGCGGCGACGGCATCGGTTTTCTCGGCTGGCTGCTCGAACTCTCCGGCGACCCGGACCGGGACAGATGGCTCCTCGAAGCGGTGGAAGTCAACTCTGACGACCCCGAAAATCCGGGCGGAATCCCGTGATGCCACCACGCTATACGACGCCGGACGCAGCACGCCGGGCCGTCACCGACAAGCTGCGAGCAGAAGGAGCGCACGCACCCTGGTCGTTGGCCGACTTGCAGCGGCAATACGCCTACGACCAATTGGTCGAACGTCTCTACAGAACCGACGAAGGATGGGTGGTGAAGGGCGCGACTGCCCTTCTGGCGCGCCGCCTTTCGGCTCGCCACACGATCGACATCGATCTCTATCGCGCAGGCAAAATCGACGACGTCGAAGCTCAACTGCGCGAAGCAGCGCGACTCGACATCGGCGATTGGATGCGGTTCGAAGTCGGTACGTCGGTCAGAATCAAGGCAGCCGGCGCCCAAGGGGCTCGAGTGAAGATTCAGTCGCTCATCGGCACAAGAGTATGGGCCGGGTTCCAGGTGGACATCGTGGCGGACGGCATTCAGATGAGTGCCGAGCCGGAACCTGTACGCCCCTTGACCTCGGTGTCCGCAGTCGCGCAGGAGCGGAGACCGTGGCGCGCATATCCTCTGGTCGACCATGTTGCGGACAAGGTCTGCGCGATACTCGAGCGACACGGCGGCCGACCGTCGACAAGGTTCAAGGACCTCATCGATCTCGTCACCATCGTCGAGGGCGCCACCGTGTCGGCCGAATCGCAGATGCGGGCACTAAGCAAGGAGAGCCGGCGACGGAAGTTGGAGTTGCCTCCTCTCTTCGACCCACCCGACCGCAAACTTTGGACGTCCGGCTATCGCGCGGAGGCCGGCCGCGCGGTTGGCCTATCGGCGCGCGAACTCGACGACGCACTGGCCGTCGTCCGGCCGTTCCTCAACCCACTCCTGGCGGGATCCGCCGTCGGCACCTGGAGCACCGACCATCAGGCTTGGTTACCGACCGCTTGACGCCGCGGCCGGCACACCTAGGTTCGGCCGGCCTCCACCTTCTCCGGCTCGGTGAGGGCCTTCGCGTCTCGGCGGTTGGCGATCACGCTGGTCATGGTGACCGTGATCAGGGTGAGGGCGATGAAGCCCAGCGAGGCCAGCGTGGGCACCTCGGGCACGGACTTCCAGATGCCGTGCGCCCAGTGCAGGACCAGCTTGACGCCGATGAAGGCCAGGATGATGGCCAGGCCGTAGTTGAGGTGGCGCAGCTTGTCGAGGACGTTGCGCAGCACGAAGTAGAGGGCCCGCAAACCCATCAGGGCGAACGCGTTGGTGGCGAAGACCAGGTACGGGTCCTCGGTGACGCCGTAGACGGCGGGGACCGAGTCGACGGCGAAGACGATGTCGGTCATGAAGACGGCGACCACCACCACGGCGAGCGGGGTGAGGGCGCGGCGGCCGGCCTCGCGGACGACGAGCTTGGCGCCGCGGTAGTCCCTCGTCACCGGGAAGAAGCGGCGCATCAGGCGTACGCTGCGCATCTGGTCGATGTCGATCTCGTGGTCGTCGCCCCGGACCGCGTCGCGCATCACCTTGATCGCGGTGAGCAGGAGGGCCGCGCCGAAGAGCAGGAACGCCCACGTGCCGGCCTGGAGCACGGCCGCGCCCGCCGCGATGAAGACGCCGCGGAGCACCAGGGCGCCCACGATGCCGTACAGCAGAACCCTCTGGGCCAGCGAGGGTGGCACCGCGAACGCGCCGAGCAGCAGCATGAAGACGAACAGGTTGTCGACCGACAGGGACTTCTCGACCACGAAGCCGGTGTAGAACTCGATCGCCGGGCGGCTGCCGTACACCCACCAGAGCACCAGCCCGAAGACCGCGGGAAGCGCCATGTAGAAGACCGACCAGCCGACCGCCTCGCGCATCGGCACGTCGTGGGGCCGCCGCGTCACGACGAAATCGGCCGCCAGCAGGGCCAGCAGCACCACAATGCTGATCGCCCACAGTTGGGGGGACGCGATGGATGGGAGCATCGGGGAAACCTCCTCGGAGACGCGATGCATCGTCCGAGGTCTCCCTCACCCGCGTCGGGCGGGTGTGCGCACGGGGGCATACCGGGACGCCCGTGATGACCGCAACGCTCTTGGCGAGGTACTCCCCTCGCCGGGCACGGTAGCCAACGAACCTGAACGTCCGCTGATAGCGGGCGGCCCCGCGCGAGACGCACCTCGCGCGGGGACGCCGGTGGTCACTGGCGCTCGATCCAGATGTTGCGGTACTGCACCTTGTTCCCGTGGTCCTGCAAGCGGATCGCGCCCGTCGCCGGGCCCTCCGGGATGTTGCCTCCGGTGCCGGCCGGGATCTCCACGTCCCGGTGGATCGTCCGGCCGTTCCACACCACGCTGATGCGCGCGTTCGCGGTCTTGGCGCCGGCCGCGTCGTAGCGCGCCGCGCGGAACGTGATGTCGTACGTCTGCCAGGTCTCCGGCGCGGTCGCCGCGTTCACGTCCGGCGGCTTGAGCTGGTAGATGGCGCCGGCCTCGTTGTTGGCGAGCGTCGTGTCCCCGTACGAGTCGAGGATCTGAAGCTCGTAACGCTCCTGCTGGTAGACACCGCTGTTGCCGCGGTCCTGCCCGGTCACCTCGGGCGGCAGCAGCGGGACCTTGAACTCGACGTGCAGCTTGTAGTCGCCGAAGGCCTCCTTGGTGCGCAGATCGCCGCAGCAGACCTCGGTCGCCCCGCCGGTGACCGCCGGCCACTGCGGCCGCCGCCCGTCGGTGTGCTGCCAGTTGTCCAGGCCGTGGCCGTCGAAGAGCACGATCCGCTTGCCCGGCTCCCGCACGCTGATGAGGTCGAGGTTGACGTGCCCGGTGTCGAGCGCGTCCACCCGGTACTGGATCTTGTTGACGCCCTTGCCGAGCCGCAGCGTCTCGGTCGCGGTGGCCCATTCCTCCCAGGTGACCGTCGAGGGCAGCGAGATCTGCCGCACCTTGCGGTCGTTGACGTGCACGCTGACCGTCTTGGTGCCGCTGAACGGGTTGGGGCCGTTGGAGTAGCGCAGCCCGACCAGATAGTCGCCGGCCTTGTCGACCGTGACGTGCGTGGTGGTCGACGCGTTGAGCGAGCCGAAGCCGGCCACGAAACCGACGCCGGAGTAGCCGCCGTGGTCGGTGGCGAGCGAGGCGCTGCCCTCCCGGTATCCCTCCTCGGCCTCGTAGAAGACCTCCTGCGCGTGCTTGCCCGGGATCTCGTTCAGCGTGTACCACGCCTCGGTGCTCCACAGTGTCTCGCCGTCGCTCGCGGCGAACGGGCGAGGCGAGCGCAGGTGCACGACACGGTCGCGGCGAAGGCCCTCGACGGTCAGCGTGACGGTCTTCCGGTCGCCGGAGACCTTCGCGGCGGTCACCTTCAGCGTCTCCTTGTCGACCTCCGGCCCGCCGTACTGCGCGGTCGGCACGTACCGCCATTGCTCGATCTGGTACGCCGCCGGCAGTTTCGCGACGGTCTCGGCGGACAGCGGCTTCGTGTACTCGATCGCGAACCCCGTACCGGTGGCCCGCATGGTCTTCATGTCGAACACGGTGGTGCCGTTCGGCGTGAGCTTCTGGAGGCCGTAGCGGAGCTTGCCCTCCTGGCCCCAGTTGCCGTCCGCGCCGAGACCGCCGACGTAGAGCGCGCCGTCCGGCCCGATCGACACCCGGTTGACGCCCGCCTCGAGGCCCTGCGTGTGGCGGAAGACGGCGCCCTGCTCCTGGCCGTTCACCTTTTCGACGTACGCCCGCTGAAGTCCGCCGTAGGTGACGTCACCGATGAGGAACTGGCCCTTGTACGGCCCCGACTTGAGCACCACCGGAGTGCTCGGCGAGTTGGCGATCTGGTTCTGCGGCAGCCACAGCACCGGCCGCGTCACCGGCTCGGCGTCGAACGGCCCGTCCGGGTTGGTGTAGTGGTTGTAGAACGCGCCCTGCTCGATTTTGACGAGCTTGGACGACGGGAGCCAGCCGCCCTGGTTGTCGGTCACGTAGAGGCTGCTGCCGTCCGGGCCCCAGCCGATGCCGTTCGGCGTGCGCAGACCGCCCGCGATCGTGGAGACCTGGCCGCTCTTGCGGTCGACGACGACGGTGGTGCCGCGACCGCCGACCGGCTGCGGGTCGGTGGTGGCGCCGCCGAGGTCGATGGCGACCGACAGGTTCAGGTAGAAGTTGCCGTTCCTGTAGAGCAGGCCGAACGCGAACTCGTGGAAGTTGCCGCCGAACGGCCACACCGCGACCGTGCGGCGGGCGTCGAGCACCTGGTCGCCGTTGGTGTCCCGCAGCTCGGTCAGCTCGTGCTTCTGCGACACGTAGACCAGGCCGTCGACCACGGCGATGCCCATCGGCTCCTTGAGGCCATCGGCGATCTTGCGGTACGTCACCTTTTGGGGCGTGGTCGCCCCGGTCACGTTCTCGACCAGGTAGATCTCGCCGGTCACCTTGTCGGAGCCGCCCCAGGTGGAGAGCACCATCTTGCCGTCCGGCCGCCAGGCGATGCCGGTGACCTGAGGCTCGAAGCCCGGCGGGCGCAGGTCGGTGAGGTCATAGCCGGGATGCACGGCGGTGAGCGGCAACCCGTCGCCGGGAGCGTCGGTGCCCGCGACGCACTCCTTCTGGCCCGGGGCGGTCACCCGCACGACGCCGGCGTCGGTGCTCAGCGCGCCGGCCGGCACCACGGCGAAGTCGCTCGCGCCGGGCGGGCGCCACGACAGGGTGAGCCGCTGCCCGCCCGTACGGTCGAAGTGCTCGACGCGCAACGGGTGCATGCCGGCGGCGAGTTCGATCGTGCCCTCGCCGGGCGGCTCGACGTCGTGCAGGCCGTCGTGGTCGATGACGAGGTCGTCGCCGATGAACAGCTTCGAGCCGTCGTCGCTGACGAGCCGGAACGCGTACGCCCCGGCGGTGGGCACGGTGAGGTTGGCGATCGCGTGCGTGACGAAGTTGTCGCCGAGCCCGAACTGCTCGATCGTCGACCAGTCCACTGTGGGCATCAGCTTGTCCACATTGGGGGTCTGGCCGGGCTTGAGCTCACAGACCCGGTTCATCGGCAGCCCGATGTCGTACGTCCTGAGCGTCACCCCCGGCTCCTGGGCTGGCGGGTCAGCGGCGTACGCGGGCGCCGCGGCGAATGTTCCGACGAGCAGAGCAGCAACGAGCAGACGTTTCATCGACGCTCCCCGGTTACGGGCTCGATTCGAAATTGTGAATATCCTGAGCCACTTTCGCTCGAGCGTCCATAGCTTTCGCCGAACGTGCCCGAACTTTCCTCCCGCGAGCCAAAAGTTCTGTCCGGGCGCGCTTGTCCCAGGGTGCGGGCATGCAGTCGCCCGTGGACAGACGCGCCCGGGAGCGCTATGAGAAACCGGTCAGCCGGTGATGGTGAAGGCCAGTCGCGCCTGCGCGGCCCGATACTCCGCGGACGGGCGGACCGGGGGGCCGCAGCTCGCGGAGCCCAGGCCGGTCACGCCGGCGGCCAGGTGGAGCCAGAGGAGGTCGCCCTCGGTCAGGTCGGCGGCGTGGCGGGCGCGTTCGAGCTGGGCGGTCGACCACGGGCGTACGGCTGCCTCGAAGGGGTGGTCGCCGTCGATGCGCAGGTCGCCTTCGGGGTTGGAGAGGATGAGGCGGGTGACGCCGGCGCGGTTGCCGTTCTCCTGCGGGACCACGTACGGCGTCTGGGCGTCCTGGACTGTCATGCCGTGGCGGCCGAAGCGGACGGCGGACCGGGAGTCGGGATAGCTCTCGCCGGGGCCCAGGCCGAGCCATTCGAACCACACCGAGCCGGGCGCCGGGGTGCGCAGCGCGAGTGCCACGCCGAGGCGGGGCAACGGGATCCGCCACTCGCCGAGGCGGTCGATGTCCACCTCGAAGCGCAGCGCCTCGCCGTCGGTGGCCCAGCGGTACTCGACCTCGAAGCCACTGTCGAGGCCGGGCGGGGCGTAGCGGCAGCGGCGGCGCCACCACGTGCCGTCCTCGCGCTGCTCGACGGTGCGCTCGATGAGCTGGTCGAGTCCCGCGTCGCGCCACCGCTTCTCCAGCGAGACCGTGTTGCCCCGGCCGGGAAAGCGGTCGTTCTCGATCGGCGCCCGCCAACTGTCCAATGTGAGCGACGCGATCGGGAACGGGCCCAGGCGCTGTGGCCGCGCCGGGCGCAGCGTGCCGAGCACCGGCGGGGCCGGGGGCACCACCCGTTGCACGCAGGACAGCACGCTCCCGTCGAGGGTCGCCGTGACGGTCAGTGTGCTGCCCTCGATCGCCGGCAGGGCAACGCGTTGCGACGACAGCGGCCCGATCACCGGCACGTCGAGCACGCCCTCGTCGACCACCATGTCGTCCGTCTCGGCGGTCCAGGCGAAGACCACCTTCTCGGTCGTGGTGAAGCTCCACCGGTTCTCGACGACAAGGTCCACCCCGTCGAGGCCGAGGCGTACGGGGGTGATGACCGCCGCGAGCTCCGCGAGCCCCGGCGACGGCGTGCGGTCCGGCAGCACGAGCCCGTCGATGACGAAGGACCCGTCGTGCACGGTCTCGCCGAAGTCGCCGCCGTACAGGCCCTCGTCGCCGAGCCCGTGGTCGATCCACTCCCAGACGAAGCCGCCGGCCAGCCGCGGGTACGCGTCGATGACGGCCTCGTAGTCGGCGAGCCCGCCCGGGCCGTTGCCCATCGCGTGCCCGTACTCGCACATGATCATCGGCAGGGCGCGGCGGCACCGGTCGCGTTCCGGGTCGGCGAGCTCCGGCTCCTCGTGCCGGCCGATCGCCGCCAGCTCGTCGTAGCTCGGGTACATGCGGCTGTAGACGCCGACGCTCTCGCACTCGGCGTCCTGCTCGTAGTGAAGCGGCCGGGTCGGGTCGCGCTCGGCGGTCCAGCGCGCGTTGGCGGCCAGGTTGCGCCCCCAGCCGGCCTCGTTGCCGAGCGACCACATCACGACGCTCGGCGCGTTCTTGTCGCGCTCCACCATGCGCCGCATCCGGTCGAGGTAGACCTCGGCCCAGGCGGGGTCGTCGGACGGGTTGCCCCGCCAGCCGGCGAGCGCGAAGCCGTGCGTCTCGATGTCGCACTCGTCGATCACGTAGAGCCCGTGCCGGTCGCACAGCCGCAGGAAGTACGGGTCCGGCGGGTAGTGGCTCGTGCGTACGGCGTTGATGTGATGCTGTTTCATCAGCGCGACGTCACGTTCCATCCGCTCCCGCGAGACGGCGCGACCGGTCTGCGGGTCGAAGTCGTGCCGGTTGACGCCGCGGAACACCAGCGGCGCGCCGTTGAGGGTGAGACGATCCCCGTCGACGCGTACGGTGCGGAAGCCGACGTCGAGCGAGACGGTCTCGGCGTCCGTGCTCACCTCCACGCGGTAGAGACGCGGGCTCTCCGCCGACCACGGCTCTATTGTGGACAGGTCGGGGCCCTTCCACCGTACGGGTGAAGCGCTCGACGCCTCGACGGTGAGCGTGCCCGCCCCGGTCGTGTGGTCGTAGCCGGCCACGACCCGGACGTCGTCGACGCAGCCCTCGGGGCGGTGCAGGAGCGCCACCGAGCGGAAGATGCCGGACATCCACCACTGGTCCTGGTCCTCGACATAGCTGCCGAAGCTCCACTGGTGCACCCGCACGGCGAGCACGTCGTCCCCGCCGGTGAGCAGCTCGGTCACCTCGAACTCGACGGTGAGCCGGCTGCCCGACGCGCGCCCCGCGGACACGCCGTTGACCCAGACCTCGAACCACGAGTCGACACCGTCGAACCGCAGGAGCACCCGCCCGCCGTCCCAGTCCTCCGGCCGCCGCACGATCCGGCGGTACTCCCCGGTCGGGTTGGCCTCCGGAACGTGCGGCGGGTCGATGGGGAAGGGATAACGCACATTCGTGTACGCCGGTGAGCCGTACCCGTAGAGCTGCCAGTGGCCGGGCACCGGGATCTCGTCCCACCGCTCCCCCGGATCGCCCGGATCGCGCCCGGTCTCCGCCGTCGGCGACCAGGCGAACCGCCACAGCCCGTCGAGCGACAGCACCCCCGCCGTGGTCTCGACCCGCGCCCGGGCCGGCAGAGCGCCCGTCGGCGGCGCGATGATCTCGTAGGCGTTCACCGCAGCTCCCATCAACGGCCGTATATCTCTTCACCCTGACGGTAGCCCGCCCGCGCGAGGCGCCGATCAGGCGGTGGCCACGGCCCGCTCCGACGGCGGGCCGAAGCCGCCGACGTTCTGCGCCCGCACCCGGAAGCCGATCATGTCGCCCGCGGTGAACGACAGGGTGGCCGACTGGGTGCCCTCGTTCATCGGGCCGAATCGGGTGGCCTGGTCCTCCGTCTGGCCGGCCGAGATGTTCCAGTGGTCGATGAAGTAGTAGACCTTGTCGGAGGGGCTGGTCACCCTGTCCCAGCGCACCTCGATCCGGCCCGGCTCGACGCGGGTCGCCACGACGCCGGTGACCTGGGCCGGCGCCTGCACGGTCACGGTGCGCTGCACCACGTTGGAGGCCGGCGCCTCCTGATTCGTGGGTGAGCCGTTGGCGAACGGCACGACGCGCCACTCGAACGTGTGGCCCTGCTTGCCGGGCTCCATCACCGGGATGTCGGTCATCGACGTGCCGGTCCGCCACAGCGCGGGCCTGCTCCAGGCCGCGCCGGCGGTGACGTCACGCGACTCCACCCAATACCACATGTCCTGGCCGTAGTCGCTCCAGGCGAGGTCCACCGTGCCGTCCGGCTTGACGGTCGCGTCGAGCGTCGTGGGATCGGTGAGCGGCGGGCAGCCGCCGTTGGCGCGCTGGGCGGGCGCCCACGAGTCGTACCAGCCGTAGTCCGCGGCGAGCTCCGCCACCGGCGCCGGGCTCGCCGACGTGGCCGGGAAAGTGGGGTCCAGCCGGCCCAGCGGCACCTCCAGGAAGCGCGGCCGGTAGACCGACCCGTCGTGGTCGCTGAGGCTGCGGCAGCCGACGCTGACCGCGGAGGTGTTGACGTTGTACGACACGATCAGCCGGCCCCGCGCGGCGAGGCCCGGGTGGATCCGCGCCTCGTAGTAGAACTTGTACCTGTTGCCCGCGCTGCGGATGCCCTCCGGCGGCGTGTAGAGGATGGTCCGCCGTGCGGTGAAGCCCCAGGGCAGGTCGGCCGCGTGCGCGACGATGTTGCCGCCGTCGAGGTTGGGCTCGTGCTGCACCAGCCAGTAGCGGCCGTTGACGTACGCGACGCTGAATCCGTTCTCGACGAAGAAGTCGTTGGCGACCGGCACGGCGGCGCCCTGGTTGCCCAGCGTCGACCAGGTCCCGCCACCGGCGTAGAAGGCCCAGTTCGACGGGTTCGTCAGCCCGGCCGGCGTGGACTTGGCGAGGTACAGCTTCCGGTTGTTCTGCGCGTCGACGATGCTCGCGCCATAGATCAGGACCTCCGAGCCGTACGGGACCAGCGCGAGCCCCCAGTTGATCGGGTGCTCGCCGTACGTGTATCGCGGCGGGATCGTCGTCGGCTGGATGTTCAGCGTGGCGCTGCCGCTCTCCAGCGCGCTGATCGGGATGCTCGCGACCGCGCTGTGGGTGTCGGTCCAGAGCCACGGCTGGGGAATGTTGCGGTAGAAGAACTTCACCACGTTCGACCCGACGATCATCGCGTCGCCCGGCCAGTAGAACGCGTTCGAGCCCGGCTCGGCGAACGGGGTGCGCGCGTATCGCTCCAGGAACGGCAACGACTGGTCATGCTCGCGGCACGTGTTGCCGCCGGTGATCGTCCGGAGGCTGGAGCCGTTCTGGACGACGACCGAGTTGCGCAGGCTGCTGCGGAAGAAGCCGGCCCGTTCACCCGGGTTGTTCAGGTAGGTGTCGGCGAAGAACCACGCGCGCTTGCCGCTCGGCAACGGCACCGACTGCGTGGCGTCGGCGCCGCTCCAGTCGGCGCAGCCGGCGTTGTTGCCGTAGTTGTTGAACAGGTTCTCGAGCGACGACTGGGGCACGACGTTCTGACGCGCGAGGTAGAGCAGCCGGTTCGGCGAGCCCTTCGGGTCGACGACGACACCGGTCGTGGCCACGTCGACGAGCGCGGCGTGCACCTGGGCCGGCGTGGCGCCCGGGTTGGACTGAAGGTGCAGGGCGGCCGCGCCGGCGACGTGCGGAGCCGCCATGGACGTACCGCTGGCCAAGCGGAGGTCGACGGTGGAACGCCAGTCGGCGGACTTGATCGCCTCGCCCGGCGCGAAGAGGTCCACGCACGCACCCCAGTTCGAATCGGACGCCCGCCTGTTCGGCTCGCTGACCGAGGCCACCGTGAGCACCGGCCCGAGCCGGCCCGGCGAATGATCGCACGCGTTCCCGTTGTCGTTGCCGGCCGCGACCACCACGGTCACGGAACGGTTGTTGATCAGCCGGGTGATGGCGGCCTCCATCGTGACACTGGTGCCGTTCCGGTGGCCGATGCTGAAGTTCACGACTCCCGGAGTGCCGGCCGGGTGATTCGACGTCACCCAGTCGAACGCGGCGATGGAGTCGTCCGTCGCCGCCTCACCGGCACAGTTGAGGACGCGCAGCGGAATGATGCGGGCCTCCTTCGCCACCCCCGCGGTGGCGCCGGCCGCGGTCCCCGCGACGTGCGTGCCGTGGCCGTTGCAGTCGGCGGGGTCGTAGTCGTCGTCGACGTAGTCGTATCCGGTGTCGACCCGGCCGGTGAACTCCTGATGCGCGCGGTTGATGCCCGAGTCGATGACGTAGACGCGCACGCCCTGCCCGGTCGCGGTGTACTTGTACCACTTGTCGACCGACACCGGCTGGTCGATGCGGTCCAGGCCCCACGACGGCGGATTCGGCTGTTCGCCGGCGCCGTGCCCGACCAGAACCGGCTCGACGTGCACGACGTTCGGGTCGCGCCGCACCTCGGCCAGGGCGTCGGCCGAGAGCGTGGCGGAGAACCCGTTGAGCGCGGCTGTGTACTGGTGCCGGACGGTCGCGCCGCGCGCCCGGGCCCGTCCCACCAGGCCGCTGCGCGCGGAGGCGGGCGCGGCCCCCTTGAGCATCACGATGTAGCGGTCCTTGACCACCTCGGCGCCGGCCGGCGAAGCGAGCAGCGGCGCCGGCTCGTCCCCGGGCCGGGCCTGCGCGGGCGCGGCCTGCGCGGGCGCGGCCTGCGCGGCCCCCGCCGGGCCGGCCAGCACGGCGACCACGGCCGCGACGATCGAACGACGGACGGTCACTAATCCATGCGGATTCCTCACGACTTCCTCCCCCGTGGAGTAACCATGAATGTGATGCACGTTACATCGAAGGGCGCGACATCCACATCGATAGATCGGTGGACCAGTGCCCGACGGGCAGCTCATCGAGCCGAACGTGGCGCCGGCGGCCACCGGCCCCGCCAGGCGGATCGCCAGTAACCGCACCTCACTCCACCGCGGTGGCAGCCGCCGGCCGCGTATCACTCCGCGGCAGCGGCACAGCCGACCCTCAACCATCACCCACCGCGCCATCCGGACAAATCCGGCCGTGGAGGCGCAGTCCCGCGAGGACAAATCA
>NZ_BOMI01000025.1 GCF_016862115.1 Paractinoplanes deccanensis | reverse complement strand
CGGGCCTCCCGTCTCAGGACAACAGCCGTGAGTTCGTTTCCCACCTGGAGACAAATTGGGCTGTGGACACGCAGGCCGCCTGCCGGACAAAACGGGCTATGGACACATGCCCACCCAAGACGACAAATCCGGCTGTGGAGACGCGACCTGCCCGACGGACGAATCGGGCTGTGGACACACGGGCCGCCCAAAGAGGACGAATCCGGCTGTGGATGCCGCCCTTGCGTGGGCGGGACGGGTCAGTTCGCAGGGAGGGGCGGCAGCGGCCGCCGGTCGAGCCACGTCGTGAACAGGTCGTCCAGCGGCGCCGCGGTGAAGCGGGCCGCATGGCCCCGGAACTGCTCCGTGGTGACCAGCCCGTGGCGGTGCTCCGCCACCCACGAGCGCAGCATGGCGAAGAACGCCGCGTCCCCCATGCGTTCGTGCAACGCATACAGGGTCAGGGCGCCGCGCTTGTAGACGACCGGGTCGAACATGCGCGACACGCCCGGGTTCGCGACCAGGACGTCGGCGGGGCTCTGGGCCAGCGTCGCGTGCCACTGGGTGGCCAGCGTCTGGACCGTGGGGCCGCCCGAATACGAGGACCACAGCCATTCGGCGTACGTCGCGAAGCCCTCGTTCAGCCAGATGTGGCGCCAGTCGGCGACCGTCAGGCTGTTGCCGAACCACTGGTGGGCCAGCTCATGGGCGACCAGCCGCTCGTGGGAGCGCCAGCCGTCCACGTGGTTGCGGCCGAACACGGCCATGCCCTGGGCCTCGATCGGGTCGTCCAGGTCGTCGTCGGTGACCACCACCGCGTACGAGCGAAACGGGTACGGGCCGAACAGGTCCGTGAACGTTCGCATGATGTCGGCGTGGCGGGCGAAGTCGTGGCGGAACGTCCGGCGCAGGCGGGGCGGGATCGCGGCGCGCTGGGGCACCGGGATCGCGGCCAGGTCGAGCAGCTCGTAGCGGCCGACCTGCACGCTCATCAGGTAGGGCGCGGTCGGCTCGTTGCGCTCGTACACCCAGGTTGTCGTGCCGGCGCCGCGGCGGCGGGAGACCAGGTCGCCGGTGGCCACGACCGTGTACGGGGTGGGGGCGGTCAGCGTGAGCAGGAAGCCGGCCTTCTCGAGGCGGTCGTTGCACGGGAACCACGACGGCGCCCCGTTCGGCTGGCTCGCGACCAGGGCGCCGTCGGTCAGCTCGTCCCAGCCGATGTCGCCCCAGCGGCCGGAGATCGGGACGGGCTTGCCCGCGTACCGGATCTCGATCTTGAAGGTGGCGCCGTAGCCGAGCTGCTTGTCGGGCTTGACGCGCAGCTTGCCGGCGCGGTGGGCGAACGACGCCCGGTGGCCCTCGACGCGGACGTCCTGCACGCGGAACTGGCCCAGGTCGAGGCTGAACCGGGACAGCGCCTGCGCGGCCTGTGCCGTGATCGTCGCCTTCCCGGTGAGCCGGTTGGACTCCACGCGGTAGTCCAGGTCGAGGTCGTAGTGCAGGACCCGGTAGCCACCGTTGCCGTGCTGGGGCAGGTACGAGTCGGTGGAACGGTCGCTGCCGGTGGTCATGCCCAGGTCGCGATCGGGTTTCCCTGCCAGCGGCTGTCGGCGGGCACCGCGTCGCCGCGGGTCACCAGCGAGCCTGGGCCGACCGTGGTGCGAGCGCCGATGCTCGCGCCGGGCAGCACGATGCCGTGCGGGCCGAGAGTGGCGCCCGCGTCCAGAGTGACCGTATCCATGCTCATGATCCGATCATGGAACAGGTGGGTCTGCACGACGCACCCCCGGTTGACGGTCGCACCCTCGCCGAGCCGCACCAGATCGTACTCGGGCAGCCAGTAGGTCTCGACCCACGAACCGCGGCCGATCGTCGCGCCGAGGGTGCGCAGCCAGGCGTTCAGCAGCGGGCTGCCGCTGGCGAAGCGGAACAGCCACGGCGCCGCCAGCACCTCCACGAACGTGTCGGCGAGCTCGTTGCGCCAGACGAACGACGTCCACAGCGCGTGCTCGGTGACCCGGAACCGGCCGACCAGCAGCCACTTCGCGGCGCTCGCCAGCAGCGCCGCCACGATCACCGCGGCGAACAGCACCGGACCGGCGGCGGCCGCGGCCACCCAGCCGTTGGACGCGCGCCAGATCTGCTCGAGCGCGCCCAGCACCAGGACCGCCAGCACGGCGGCGAGCATCACCGGAACGACGCGGCACAGCTCGATCGCGGCGCGGGCCAGCTTCAACTTCAGGGGCGGGTCGTACGTACGGCTCGCGTCGCCCTCCTCCACCGTGCGGCGCAGCGGCATCGGCGGGGCACCCAGCCACGACGAGCCCTTCTTCGCCTTGCGCGGCGCCGACGACAGCACCCCCACCAGACCCCGCTTCGGTACGGAGCGCCCGGGCGCCGCCATGCCCGAGTTGCCGAGGAACGCCTGCTTGCCGATGCGCGCCGGGGCCACCCGCAGCCAGCCGTGGCTCAGCTCGTACGTGGCCACCATGGTGTCGTCGGCGAGGAACGCGCCGTCCTCGACCGTCGTCATCTTCGGCAGTGCCAGCACCGTCGACAGCTCCGCGTTGCGCCCGATCTTCGCGCCGAGCAGCCGCAGCCACACCGGCGTGAACAGGCTCGCGTAGATCGGGAACAGCGCGATCCGGGCCATCCCCATGAGCCGCTCGGTCGTCCACACCTGCCAGGCGATCCGTCCCCGCACGGGGTGGTAGCCGGCGCGCACGCCGACGCTGAGCACGCGCACGGCGACGAGCACGAGCAGCGCGTACGAGAGGAAGTAGGCGACCGCGGCGACCGGCGCCACCGCGAGCGCCGCGCCGAGCTCGGGCCCGCCGCGAAGCGCCCAGCCGAGCAGGGCGAGCGCCGGCAGCGCGGCCACGACCGGCAGCAGCCCGAGCAGCTGGGCCGTGACGCTGTAGACGACCACCCACAGGCGCGACCTGCGCTGCGGGCGCTGCGACGGCCAGCCGCCGTCGTCCTTGGCGGAGGCGGGCACCGCGGGCGACCCGGCCCAGCGCTTGCCCGCCGGCACCGCGCCGGTCACGGTCGAGCCGGCGTCGATGTGCGCGCCCTTGCCGACGCGGGCGCCGGGCATCAGGGTGCTGCGGCCGCCGACCCGGGCGCCGGCGCCGACGCGCACCTTGCCGACCCGCACGACGTCGCCGTCCACCCAGTAGCCGGAGAGGTCGACCTCGGGCTCGATCGCCGCGCCCCGGCCGAGCTTGAGCAGGCCGGTGACCGGCGGCGCCGAGTGCAGGTCGACGTCGCGGCCGATCTGCGCGCCGAGCGCCTTCGCGTACGTGATCATCCAGCCGGCACCGGCGACGCTGGTCGCGCCGGTGAGCTCGGCGAGCCGTTCGGCGGCCCAGAGGCGCAGGTGCACCCGGCCGCCGCGCGGATAGTCGCCCTTGCCGACGCCGCGCAGCAGCAGCCGCGCGCCGCCCGCCGCGATGGCGATGCGGCCCGGCGGGCTGAACAGCACCAGCCAGCCGGCCACGATCCACCACCAGTGGATCGCCGGTCCCCACGGCGCCAGCGCGAGCAGCGTGGCGGCGACCGTGAGCCAGCGCAGGCCGACGAGCACGAGCATCGGGGTCATGAGCAGCGCCTGGATCAGGCCGGCGCGGCGGGGCGTGGGCGCGACGTCGCGGCGGACCGTCTCGGTGGCGCGCAGCGCGTCGAGCACCGCTGCCATCTCGGACAGCTGCGGGCTCTGGTAGATGTCGGCGACGGCCACCTGCGGGTGCTTGAGCCGGATCCAGGCCACCAGCTGGGCGGCGTTGAGGCTGCTGCCGCCGCTGCTGAAGAAGTCGGCGCCCGCGTCGGACGGGCGTACGCCCAGGATCTGCTCCCAGCCGCCGGCGAGCCACTGTTCGGTGGCGCTCAGCTCGGCCTCGGCAGCGGACGCGGAGGCCAGCGGCCACGGCAGCGCGGCCCGGTCGACCTTGCCGGACGTGCGGGTCGGCAGCGTCTCGACCTCGGCCAGCAGCGGGACCAGCGCCGCCGGAAGCTGCTCGCGGATGCGCAGCGCGGCGGCGGCCGCGTCGAAGCCCTCGCGCGGCACCACGTAGCCGACCAGCAGCTGGTTGCCCGCGGCGGTCTTCTTCACCGCGGCGGCCGCGCCGGCGACGCCGGGCAGCGCCTGGAGCGCCGCGTCGACCTCGCCCAGCTCGATGCGGCGGCCGCCGAGCTTGACCTGCTCGTCGCCGCGGCCCAGGAAGAGCAGGCCCTCGGGCTCGGCGCGCACGATGTCGCCGCTGCGGTAGGCGCGCTCCCAGCCCAGCGAGGGCAGCGGCGCGAACTTCTCGGCGTCCTTGGCCGCGTCGAGGTAGCGGGCCAGGCCGACGCCGCCGATGACCAGCTCGCCGGTCTCGCCCATGGCGACGGGCAGGCCGGCGCCGTCGACGACGGCGAGCTCCCAACCGTCCAGCGGCAGCCCGATGCGCACGGGTCCCTCGCCGGTCAGCGGGGCGGCGCAGGCCACCACGGTCGCCTCGGTCGGGCCGTAGGTGTTCCAGACCTCGCGGCCCTCGACGGCCAGCCGCTCCGCCAGCTCGGGCGGGCACGCCTCGCCGCCGAAGATCAGCAGCCGGACCTCGTCGAGCGCCTCGACCGGCCAGAGCGCGGCCAGCGTCGGCACCGTCGACACGACCGTGATGCGCTGCTCGGCGAGCCACGGGCCGAGGTCGACGCCGCTGCGCACCAGCGAGCGCGCGGCGGGCACCAGGCAGGCGCCGTGCCGCCACGCGAGCCACATCTCCTCGCAGGAGGCGTCGAACGCCACGGAGAGGCCGGCCAGGACGCGGTCGTGCGGGCCGATCGCGTCCGCGTCGTCGCCGGCGAGGAAGAGCCCGGCCTCGGCGTCGACGAACGCCGCCGCCGAGGCGTGGGTGACGGCGACGCCCTTCGGGGTGCCGGTGGAGCCGGAGGTGAAGATGATCCAGGCGTCGTCGTTCGGCCCGGGCCGTCCGGTCCGGCCTTCGGGGGTACGCCGCATCGCGACGCTCAGCCCGTCGCCGAGCACCGCCGCGACACCGGCCTCGACCCAGACCAGCTCGGCGCGCTCGTCGGGGTCGTCCGCGTCGACCGGCACGTACGCCGCGCCGGCCGCCAGCACGCCGAGGATAGCCAGATAGAGCTCGGCCGTGCCCGAGGAGACCCGGATGCCGACCCGGTCGCCGACACCGACACCGTGCCCGGCGAGGGTGGCGCGCACCGCCTCGACCTCGTCGGCCAGCTCCCGGTAGGTCAGCACCCGGCCGCCGGCGTCGATCGCCCGCGCCCCGCCGTGTGCCTGCACCGTCGCGTCGAGGATGTCGACGAGCGTGCGGCGCACCGGGGTGGACCGGGAGTGGAACAGCGCCGGGGCCTCCGGCGCGAACGCGATCTCGGGAAGGTCGATCAGACGAAGGTCGGTCGTCACTGTCACCGGGCGTTTGCTCCATCTCCACCCTTGCGGGTCAACACGTCGGCCAGGCGCACGGCGATGGGCCGCCCGGGGCGACAGCCAACGTTACAGGTGGGAAACGGCGGGTGACGGCGGTGTGTCGAAGGTGACAGAGGGGCCGGTCAGGCGTCGCCCATGACCAGACCCTCGATGGTGTGCTTCTGGGTGATAGGCGTCAGGCGGTCGACGACCGGGCAGTCCAGGTGGCGTCGCACCTGGTCGGGAAGGCTGTCCCAGTACTGCTTGGTGACCGCCAGGTCGTGCTTGTCGCTGTTGGTCGCGTCCGGCGCGTCGACGCCGAGCACCAGCACCGGCCGGGCGAACTCGGAGAGGTTGGCGGTGCCCCGGTGGATGGTGAGCGCGGACCGGGCCGAGATGTCGCCGCGCTGCGGATATTTGCGGACCGCGCGCTCGGCGTACCGCGGGTAGTGGGATTTGGGCGGGAACATGCCGTGGCCGAAGTCGGGCTCGTCGTCGAACTGGGTGCCCGGGGCGATCTCGAACGGGCCCATCTCGTCGGTGGTGTCGACCCCGGTGAGGTTGAAGGCCAGCGAGTCGAGCCGCCCCTCCCGGCGGGTCACCTCGGGCATGGGGAAGTCGCGGTGCCACGGCTGGTTGACGGCGCCGGGGAACGGGATGTCGAAGCCGAGCTCCACGATCCGGTAGTCCGGGCCGAGCACGGCGGTGCAGACGGCGTCGACCCACGGATGACCGGCCAGCTCGGCGAAGCCGCGTAACTGCTCGGGGTGAATCTCCACGTACCAGCGCTTGGGACCGCGGCCGACGGCCCCGCCGGGACGCGCCTTGGCCTCGGCGAACGCCGCCTCGATGTCCTCGCGCATGGCGTCGGCCCAGTCCGTGCCGAACGCGCCGCGCAGCGCGGTGATGCCCTCGTCGTAGATGGCGGTGCGAGCCTTCTCGCCGGCCGCCGCATCGATGGAAATCGTCATGCACCCTGCCTACAGCGGCGTTTCCAACGTTGCAAGTCGACGGGAGCGCTCCCAACGGCCTACCATCACCGCAAACCATAGATGCCTGTCGAAGTGTTGCGCCCCACCGTCGAAGCGCTTCGACAACCCGGAAGATGGGATTGACATGCGGAAACGCATCCTCGCGCTCCCCCTCGCGGCGGCCGTGGCCGTCACCGCCGCGGTCGCGCTCCCCGCCTCCGCGGCCGCCGGCTGTCGGGTCGCGTACACCGTCAGCAGCCAGTGGCCCGGCGGCTTCGGCGCCAACGTCACCATCACCAACCTGGGCGACCCGCTCACCTCGTGGACGCTGGTCTGGTCGTACGCCAACGGCCAGACCGTCACGCAGGCGTGGAACACCGCGCTGACCCAGTCGGGCGCGCAGGTCACCGCCCGCAACGCGGGCTACAACGGCTCGGTCGCCACCAACGGGACGGTCTCGTTCGGCTTCAACGGCTCGTCGACCGGCACGAACACCGCACCGACCGCGTTCACCCTGAACGGCACGGCGTGCACGGGAGCCACCACTCCGACGACCCCGCCACCGACGAGCCCGCCACCCACGACCGGCGTTCCTTCGGACGCCGCCTGGGTCGACTCGGGCCAGTGGGCCTCGTGGACCAACAACGGCTACACGCTCTACAACAACATCTGGGGCTCGGGCGCCGGCACACAGACGATCTGGGCTCGTACGGGCACCAACTGGGGCGTCGTCGCGAACCACCCCCGCACCAGCGGCGTGAAGTCCTACCCCAACACCGGCAAGACGCTGAACCGTACGCTCAGCTCGCTCTCGTCGGTGACCAGCTCGTTCAACGTGACCGTGCCGGCGGACGGTGACTACGCCACCGCGTACGACATCTGGGCCGACAACCACGCGTACGAGGTGATGATCTGGGCCAACCAGCACGGCGCTGTCGGTCCGATCGCCGAGGCGTACGACGCCAACGGTGCCGTGCCGACCGTGCGCAACCTGACGGTCGGCGGCCACACGTGGAACGTCTACCGCGGTTCGAACGGCGCCAACGCGGTCTACTCGTTCGTGCGCGCCAACACCAACGCCGGCACCATCGAACTGCTGGCGATCATGAACTGGCTGCGCACCAACAACTGGTGGGGTGACGTGACGATCGGCGAGCTGCAGTTCGGCTTCGAGCTGACCGGCACGGCGGGCCAGTCGGCCTTCACCACCAACAGCTTCTCGCTCGCCTTCTCGTAGTTCTCGGCGGGAGGGGCCGCTGTCGGCAGCCCCTCCCGTTGCGTCAGTGCTCGGTGACCGTCCCGTTGACGGCCTTCTTCTGGCCGAGCTGCGCGAGCAGGCCGGCCAGGTCGATGCCGGTCAGGTCGGTGCCCAGCTGAAGGCCCTGCGCGACGTTGTTCGCCACCGACTTGGTCAGCGACGACGCGCCGTCGGTGGAGATGACGGTCATCTTGTCGATCGAGCCCATCGGCGCGCTCGCCGCCTCGACGACCTGCGGCAGCACCCGCACGAGCAGGTCGAGGACGGCCGCTTCGCCGTACGCCGAGAACGCCTCCGCCTTCTTGGCCATCGCCTCGGCCTCGGCGCCGCCCTTGGCCAGGATGGCGGCCGCCTCGGCGGCACCCTCCCGCTCGATCGCCTCGGCGATCGCGGACCGCCGGCGCTGCTCCGCCTCACCCTCCTTGGCACCCTCGATCGCGTTGGCCTCGGCCAGCGCGGCCCGGCGGGCCCGCTCACCCTCACCGGTCAGGCGGGCCTGCTCGGCGGCGGCCTGCGCGGCCGCGATGGTGGCCTGCCGCTGCGCGTCCGCGGCGAGCACGGCGGCGTTGCGGGCCGCCTCGGCCTCCTGCTCGACCTTGTAGCGCTCGGCGTCGGCCGGCTTGCGCACCTCGGTGTCGAGCTGGCGCTGCTTGAGCTCGGCGTTGCGCTCGGCCACCTTTTGCTGCTCGGCGAGGATCGCCTGGTCCCGCTCGGCCTGCGCGAGCGGGCCGGCGGCCGCCGACTTCGCCTTGGCCGCGTCGATCTCGGCCTGGATGCCGGCCTGCTTGAGGGCGAGGTTGCGCTGCGCCTCGGCGATGGCCTCCTCGGCGAGCAGCCGCTCCTGCTCGGCCGCCTGCCGGGCACGGGCCTCGGCGATCGCGGCGTCCTTGAGCACGCGGGCGGCCTCGGGACGGCCCAGGTCCTGCAGGTACGAGCCCTCGGCCAGGATGTCCTGAAGCTGGAACGTGTCGAGCACCAGACCCTGGTTGGTCATCGAGTGCTCGGCCTCCTCGGCCACCGCGCTCGCGAACGCCGCCCGATCCCGGATGATCTCCTCGACGGTGAGCCGACCGACGATCGAACGCAGCGCGCCCGCGAGCACCTCGCGGGTGAACTCCTCGATCTCGGCCTGCTGGTGCAGGAACCGCTGCGCGGCGGCCCGGATCGCGCCCTCGTTGCCGCCCACCTTGACGATGGCGACACCGTGCAGGTCGGCCCGGATGCCCTGCTTGGAGACCGCGCCCTTGATGCCCACGTCGATGCGGCGGCTGGACAGGTCGAGCGACTGGAGCTTCTGCACGACCGGCAGGACGAAGACCGAGGCGCCCATGACGACCTTCTGCCCGGACAGGTCGGTGGTGCTCGTGCCGTCCGCGGACTGGGTCACCCGGCCCTTGCGCCCGGTGATGATGAACGCCTCGTTCGGACCGGCCACCTTGATCCGGGACAGCACGAAGAGGATCAGCAGAATGATGAGGAGAACGGCACCGCCGACGGCGATGAGCAGAGGTGACATCTAGGCCTTTCCAGGGGTGTGATGGGTGTTCTCGTCGATCCGGAGGGTCTCCTCGACGACGACGCTGGTGTCGGACGGCGCCTCGACCACGAAAACTTGGGCGCCGGCCGCGATCGGGTGCTCCGCCCGCGCGTACACCTTGACGGGTTGCCCACCCAGGAGAACGCGCACCTCGCCGTAGCCGCCCCCGCGCGGCACCGCGGTGACGACGACGCCGAGCGTCCCGACCAGATCCCGCCGCGTCGGGGTGGCATCGGTGCGCATGCCGTGGGCCGCGCGCGAAAGCCGCAGGGCGAACCAGGCGGTGGGCAAGGCGGCCACCAGCCCGGCAACGGGCGGCAGCACCGCCGACCCGGACAGCTCCGCCGCGATGGCGCTCGCGAACCCGAAAGCGCCGACGAAGCCGGCCACCACCTCGAGCGAGACCGGCCCGTCCCCGACGTGCAGGAAGCTGAGCAGTTCACCGCCGAGCAGGGAGAGAGCCAGCACCACCACGCCGGCGGCACCGATCACCAGATAGATCGTCGTGGCCGTCGCCATCCGCCCTCCCCCCTATGAACGACGAGGTCAGGGTAGAGGAACCCCGCCACTCAAGCTTGGGCGCCTCCGTCGATCCAGCGCCGCAGAAGCGCGGTGCGCTCCGGCGGCCAGGCCCCGTCACACGGCATGGCACCCCGGGCGAGAACGGCGTGGATGCTTTCCGCGTGCTCCCGAACGTCATCAACCGACCACAAATCGAACATGCCAAGCATGGCGTTGCGATCCCGGTCCCGAAACAGCGGCCGAATGTCGGCCGCGAAGCTCAACTCCATGGGGGCGTCCTCCCTTTGCTTCCTTGCTTCCTTGCTTCCTTGAGGACTGCGCCGCCCGGTCGCTCGTGACAGGTGCGATGCTGAGGCCGTGTCCTCGCCCCCCGCCGGCCGCAGTGCGATTTGTGCCGAGCGAGCACCCCTTCGGCTCGGAGGCGGCGATGCTGACCGGCGCGCATGCCACCGGCGTCGACGCGGCCATCCCGGTGGAACGGATCCGTCGATTGGTCCTGGTGGCCGGCGGGGACGACATGGTCTGGCCCAGCGAGTGGCAGGCGCGCTCGATCGCGGACCGTCGCGCCCGGCAGGGAGTCCCCACGCCGGCACGTAGACCACCACGCGTAGGTTCAGACCAACCCTGGCTTGATGGCGAGCCACGCACGGAGCCTGTCGGCCAGATCCGGATCCTCGACGTGCGCCCGGTGCCGTTCGGCAGCGTTGAGCAGATTCTTGGCGCACCGCGAATCGCGCATCTCATCGAGTTCCAGCGACCGCAGACTCCGCGGATCGGCCGGAACGGCGACACGGTCGAGCGCCACCGGTATGGCATCCAGGCATGCCCGAACCACAGCGTCCGCCGACGGCAGGGCCGAAGCCGCCGTTCCGGCGTCGCGCATCCGCGCCACGAAGTACGCCGTCCGCTCCGCGACCTCGGCCCGGCCGAGCGCCGAACGCCGGCCGGCCTGGCCCAGCAGCCAGATCTCGAGCCGAGCCCATTCCCGTCGCTCTGCCACCCGATGCTCCCATCGCTCATCGATCAGGAGCAGCAACTGCAACCACCAGTTCGCTTCCGGCGGCGCCGGCTGCCGACGGTCGAGCCATCGACGACGCCCCTCCTCATCACAACCCAACAGCTGATCGAGCTCGTCACCGGCGATCATCCGTCCCACACCTCACGCTGTCGGCGGTGGACCTGCCCGTCCGCCGGGATCTGATGTGATGATCTTCAATGCTACGATCCGGCGCCCCGTGGGTGGGGCATCGGGGAGAAACACATGCATCGCACTGTCCGGACGTTTCTGGCTGCGGCGGCCGCCGCGCTGAGCGCCACCACTGTCATCGTCGGTCTGGCGTTCGCTCCGGCGCAGGCCATGAACTACGACTCCGTACCGTTGAGCGCCCGGTCCTACACCGACAAGGCGCAGGCCTCGGCACCGAACCCGGATCCGTCCGGTGACTTCCTGATCGGCACGAGGGACGGGCACACCGGCCGCGCGTACTTCACGTTCGACCTGACGCCGTTGAAGGGACAGGTGCTGCACCGAGTCACCTTCTATACCACCGAACGGTCGGTCAACGACTGCTCGTCGGCCGCGCCGATCGAGGTGTGGCGCACCAAGCCGGTCACCGCCACGACGACCTGGCAACACCCGCCCAAGGATCTCGAGCTGCTCGACCAGCGCTCCTACGGCAGCGGCGTGATCTGCCCGGGCGCGTACCTCGGCGTCGAGCTGGTCCCGGCGGTCCAGGCCGCGTTCGCCCGCGGCGACAAGACCCTGACCCTGGCCGTACGCATCGCTGCCTCGGCCGAGAACGACCCGAAGGCCGGCCGCACCATGACGCGGGCGCGGATGAGCTACGCCGCCAACCACGCGCCCAAGGTCAGCGGCCTGAAGCTCAAGTTCCCGGAAGGGGGCTGCGGCACGCTCGACAAGCACCCGGCGGCCGGCACGTTCATGCAGGTGCAGGCCACGGCCACCGACGCCGACCCGGCGGACCACCCCAGGATCACGTACGCGTACTGGCCGGTCGACCGGCCCGGCGAGCGCAAGGAATCGTCGAGCCCGAGCCTCGGCCTCGCCGGTCTCGCCGACGGCACGGTGGTCGCGTGGACCGCGCGGGCCGCCGACAACGACGACGCCGGTCCGTGGGGCAGGACGTGCTACTTCACGGTCGACACCACCGCGCCCACGACCACGCCGGTCGTGTCCTCCAAGAAGTACCCCAGCGCCGACTTCCCCGGCACCGGCGGGCCGGGAGTGCCGGGCACCTTCGTGTTCGACGCGGGCGGTGACACCGAGGTCACCGGCTTCGTCTGGAATCGGCTCGACGGCGGCCTCGGCGAGCGCGTCAAAGCGAACCACCCCGGCGGCCGGGCCAAAGTGACCATCACACCGCCCTATGCCGGCCGCGGTCGTCTCGAGGTGGCGGCGCTGGACGCGGCGGGCAACCGGGGCGTGTTCGTCCGGTACGAGTACCAGGTCCGCAACACCGCGCCGTATGCCGTCTTCGAGATGAACGGCGTCGGCCTGACCAGCCACATCAAGCTCCAGACGGCGGCAACCGAGGTCACCTCGTTCGGGTACGCGGTCGACGGCGGCCCGGAGACGCGGGTGCCGGCGACCGGCGGCAGGGGCGAGGGTGACCTGGTGTTCGACAGCGTCGGCACGAAGACGGTCGTCTCACGCGCCTACGCGGGCACCAAGATGATCGGCGCGCAGAACGACAGCGTCACGGTCACCGACGCCCCGAAGGTCACCTCCGCCGACTTCGACTGGACGAAGACCCCGGTCGTGGGCGTGCCCGGCACCTTCACCTTCACTCCGCGTACCACGAACGTGGTCGGCTACCTCTACAGCGTCAACGATGGGGACGAGCAGCGTGTCGACGCGCGGCCGGACGGCACCGCGGAGCTCGCCTGGACCCCGGAGACCCCGCGCGGCTACACCATCACGGTGTCGTCGGTGGACGCGTCGGGCAACCGGTCGCAGCCGTCGCGGGAGTCGTTCTCGGTGGTCGACAACCGTCCCGGGGTGGAGGCGTACACGTTCGGCGCGCGCGTCGGCGACCCGGTCGCGGTGAGCGCCTGGTCGGACCTGCCGAACGCGGTGGCCATGGTGTACAGCTTCGACGGCGGCCCGCAGCGGGAGGTCGCCGGGTCCTTCGCGACCTTCGAGGTCGTGCCGGCGCACGCCGGGGACAGCCCGGTCACGGTGTGGGCGAAGCTGGCCGACGGCTCGCTGTCGCCGTCGACCACGTACGTGTTGCACATCGAGTCGGGTCCGCGGCTCACCGCCCACGGCCCGTTCGGCGAGGAGGCGGTGGCGGGACGCCCGCTGACGCTCACCCTCGGGGCCGGGCAGGAGGGCGCGGCGACGTTCCGTTACCAGGCGACCAGCTCCGACGGCGTGGACCTTCCCGAGCTGACGGTCCCGGTGGACGCGGACGGCAAGGCGACGGTCACCGTCGACGTGCCGGACGCCTGGACCGGGCTGACGATCACCGCGGTGAGCCTGAGCGCTGACGGCGTGGTCTCGGACAGCACCTCGCGGTGGGTGCTGGTGCGCGACCCGCGTGTGGACGTCAATGTCACGCCCGCGCCGCTGGGTGAGCCAAGTCAGTTCGGCTTCTCCGCGTGGGACCTGACCGAGGTGACCACGAAGTTCCTCTGGCGCGTAGACGACGGGCCGGTTCAGGAGGCACCGTACGACTGGTCCAGCTGGGAGACAGTGGTCTCGTACACGGCGGATCGCGCCGGCGAGCACACCCTGTCCGTGCGGCGGGAGTTCACCGACGGTTCGCTGTCGCCGGTGACGGCCGTGCCGTTCACGATCGGTTGATGAGGTCGGCGACGAGCGTGGTGTAGAGGTCGGCGAAGCGGGCGCGCCGCCCCGCGTAGTGGTCGACGTGGGCCTTTCGGGGCTCGTACGTCTTCCCCGTGGCTCGGGGCGCCCGCGGTATGCCCGGCGCCAGCACGTCCAGGGCGAGCAGCGCCGTACCGCGCTGGGTGGCTCGGCGGCGGGTCACGTGGGTGACGGGGCGGCCCAGGACGTCGGCGAGGATCTGCAGCCACGACGGCTGGTCGTTGCTGACCCGGCCGGAGGCCGCTACCTCCACGATGCCCGGTGCGGCCGGGTGCAGGTCGTCGGCGACGCGGGCGTACGTCATCGCGACGCCCTCGATGATGCCGCGGAACAGGGTGTCGGGGTCGGTGGCTGCCGACACCCCGGTGAGCGCGGCGCGTGCCTGGCCGGCCCAGCCGGGGGCGCGTTCGCCGGTGAGGTAGGGCAGCACGAGCGGTGTGGCGTCGCTCGGCGGCGCACCTAGAGTGGTGGCGGCGTCGGGGCTGAGGCGCAGCGTGTTCTGTGCCCAGCTGACGGCGCGGCCGACGTCGTTGATGGCGCCGCCGAGCAGGGTGCGCCGCGACTCGACGCGGTAGTTCCACAGGCCGAACGGGAGCGGGTCGGCGGGGCCGTCGAGCAGGACGCGCAGCGCGCCGCTGGTGGCCGTGGCGGCGGTGAGGACCGTGGCGTCGAGCGCGCCGGCGCCGATGTTGCTGGCGTAGCCGTCGGTGATGGCCGGGAACCACACGGCGCGGGCGAGGGCGGGCCGGCGGGCGGGAGCCGCCGCGGGTGCCGGCTGGGCCGTGTCGCGCGGCGGGGAGAGCCGGCCGGGGTCGAGGCCGGCGGCGGCGAGCAGGCCGGCGTCGAGGATGCCGGTGCGGCGGTCGAGCAGGCCGGTCCACGCCACCGTGGAGGTGCCGGCGAGCGGTAGGCCGATCAACCGGGCGAAGATGTACTCGCCGAGCGACCACCAGTGCGCGGCGGCGGCGACGACCTGCGGCTGGGTGGCCGCGAGCCAGCGCAGGCGCGGGGCGTGGTAGCTGGTGTGCAGGCGGGTGCCGGTGCGCTGCTGCACCTCGTACTCGTCGAGCTCCTGCCTCATCGCCGTCACCTCGCCGGCGCTGCGGGAGTCGGCGTAGGTCAGGCACGGGGTCAGCGCGCGGCCCCTGGCGTCGACAGCGATCAGCGAGGCGGCGAAGGTGTCCATCGCGACGCCGGCGATGCGGGTGCCCAGGCGCGGGTCACCGGTCACCGCGTCGAGGACCTGCTCGACCTCGGCGGTCACCTGATCGGGGTCGATGATCGAGGTGCCGTCGGGCGCGACCGTGAAGGCGTGCTCCACCTTGTGCTGAAGGCCGTGCACCCGCCGGCCGGACGCGTCGTGCACGCCACCGCGGGTGGCGGTCGACCCGATGTCGAGCGCGATAACGAGCGGATCCAGGGCTGCGTCGAGCGCGACGTCGTCGTCGGTGCGGGTCACCCCTCGACCCTAAGCGCAGGAGTCCCGGCGCGCTCAGATGTCCGTGATGGTGCTCAGGTAGTCGGTCATGTAGGCGCGGACCTTCTTGCGGATCTCCGGGCCCAGGTCCTCGAGCGCCGCGCGGTTGAGGGAGACCTTGGCGCTGTTGCCCTTGAAGCGGGCGTGCTCGGCGCGGTACTTGAAGAACAGCACCTGGGTGACCGAGCTGCTGCCCTCGACCAGGCAGGCGAGCATCGAGACGAAGACGTCGTCGTTCTCGCCGGGCTCGACCAGGCCGATCTGGAAGCGGGCGATGCTCGCGTGCTCGGTCTCGCGGCTGAAGATGGTGAGCCACGACGTGTCCGGCTTCATGGCCTTGAGGACGTCGATGGCGGACTGGAGCAGCTTGAGCGCGGCGACCGACGGGCCGAGCGCCACCGACAGCACTTCGATGATCTTTTCGTGCACCTCGGCGGCCTGGCCCTTGGCCGTGTAGTCGGCCCAGCCGCTCTCCTGGAGCACCCAGCCCACGTTCTGCAGGACCTGGGTGTATGCCGAGTACCACGCGATCGGGTCTTTCTCGGCGGAGGCGCGTTTGTTGGCCACCAGCTGGGCGAGCAGCGCGGAATTCGAGATCGCCTCGCGAACCTCGGGGGTGACGCCCTGCGCGAACGACATGAGGCCGGAGCCGACGACCTGCGCCTGCGCCTTCGCCGCGTCGAAGATCTCCTGGGGTTCGGCCGCCATGCCCTGCGGAACAATGCCGCGCGGCGTGCCGGACAAGTCGATCGATCTGACGAATTCCCTGGCCTTTTCGTTCTCCGCCAACATCGACTTTCCTCCCCTGTGGCCCGCGCTGGAATTCCGAGTCTCCGCGCATTCCCTGCACGCCTCAATGGCCGAACGGTGGAATGCCTGTCGCATTGCCGGCAGTGGATCCTGGGGTCATGCCTCAGCGACGAGCGGCCCTTGCCATCGGCGTCAGCGACGCGGCGCCGCTGCCCTTCCTCGGCGGCGCGGTCAACGGTGCGCGGGAGTTCCACACCTGGGCCCAAAGTCTGGGGTACGAGTCACGCCTGGTCACCGACGAGACCGAACCCGTGACGGCGCCCCGGCTGCGCCAGGAGTTCGAGACGCTGCTCAGCGGCGAGGCGTTTCACCGGCTCATCATCTATTTCGCCGGTCACGGTCTCATCCGCGAGCTGGAGCAGGGCCTGTGGCTGCTCTCCGACTGGCACAGCGAGCAGCGCGCCGTGGCGGTCGAGGTGCTACGGCGGCGGCTCGGCTTCTACGGCGTCAACCAGGTGGCGATCTTCGCGGACGCGTGCCGGAGCCTGCCGGCCGACGTCGACACCGCCGATCTCACCCCGGACGGCCTTCTCGGCAAGGGCCCGCGGCCCCGGTCGGCCACGATGTCGGTCGACAAATTCATCGCCGCGCAGGACGGCACCGAAGCATTCATGATCCCCGGAAAAGACCCGGACGACGATCGCTGCCTCTTCTCCGGTGTCGTTCTCTCCGCATTGTGGGGCACCCGGCAGGAGGCGTTCTCGACATTGCTGCCCGGAAAGGTGACGAGCCGGAGCCTGGGCACTTTTCTGCAGAGCGAGGTGCCGCGGCTCGCCGAGACGTACCGGCTGACGCTGGTGCCGAGCGTCACCCCGACCTTCCCCGAGAACGACGACATCTACTACGGCGACGGGCCGCCCGTCGAGGCGCCGGACTTCCCGCCGTGGCCGCCGGGCGAGGCGGTGCGCTCCACCGGCCGCGTCGTCCTGAGGGCACGCGACGAGCAGCCCGACGAGGTGCTCGAGCACCGGCTGCGGGCCCAGGAGCGGCCGCAGGCGTTCGAGACGGGGTCGGGGTTCGCGGTGGACGGCGCGACCGTGGCGGCGGTGTGGAAGCCCGGCGGGGTCAGCACCGACTTCGCGGGCCGGCGCGACTGGTGCCGCCTGCGTCACGAGGCGGCCGACCAGCTGCTGCGCCCGGAGCCGGCCCAGCTGGAGCTGGCAAACGGGTTGTTCACGGCGGTCACGGCGCTGCCGCTTTTCATCGGGTCGGTGGTCGTACGGGAGAAGGGCGCGGCCGCCCTGGTCTACCGCGAGCTGCACGCCGGCCCGACGACCTACGCGGCCACGGAGCTGGCCATCGGCGAGCTCGAACGGGGCGGCCTGCGCGCCGGCGCCGCCACGGACCTCGCCGCCGAGCTGCGCGCAGGCAAACACCTCGATCCGGTACGAGGGGTGCTCAGCGCCTACCTCTACGACGCGGTCGCCGACGTGGAGAGCATCAGGCACCTGGCGCACTGCTACCTCGCCCAGGACGAGCCGATCCCGTACGACATCGCCCTGCTCGCCGACCTCGACGCGAGCACCGACGACAGCGGGCAGCTGCGGGTGACGGTGCCCGCGGTGGCCGCCCAGCCCGCCACACCGGAGGCCACCGGGCCCGTCGCGGGTTTCTGGCCGATGCTGCGCCAGGGCTGGGCCTATCTGGACGACGACCCCGCCTCGGCCCTGGTGCGCCCCGGCCTGGCCGAGCTGGCGGCGGAGCTGACGACGGCGCGGTTCACGACCTTTCCCCGCGCCGCCGGGCTCCGCCTCGCCGAGCTCTTCGGCCTGACCCCCTAGCTAGCCGGCGACGTGGTCGGCGATCGGCGCCTCGGCGGGCAGGCTGTCCATGAAGGAGCTCACCGAGAAGACCGCGTTGCCGGCACCGGGCGGGCCGTATCCGGGCGGGCTGGACAGGCCGTTGGCCTCCATGGTCGCGCGGTACGCCTCCAGCAGGCGGATGTGGTACTCCAGCGGGGCGCCCTGCGGGTTGGTGCGGCCCAGCGGGGTGGTCGGCTCGGGGCACCAGGTGGTGAAGCGCGGGGTGATGCCGCGCGACATGAAGTACTGCAAGCCCTCGGTGGTCGACTCGATCGCCTCGTCGACGGTGCGGAAGCCGAACGGCTCGGCCATCTCGACGCCGGCCACGAAGTTGGGGATGACGTTGCGCGGGCCGAAGACCTCGGCCGACTCGAGGATGCGGCGGTGCCACTCCTCGCGGCCCACGTACCGCTCCTTGCCGGGGCAGTAAAGCTCGAACAGCCGCTTGTCCCACACCTCGTAGTTGGGGTGGTAGATCTGGATGCCGTAGTCCTTGAAGCGCTGCACGTCGGCGCGGGGCAGCGCCTGGGCCACCACCTTGCCGATCCAGCGGCCGGGGAAGCGCTCCTCGATCGCCTGCGCGTAGCGGCCGTAGAAGTCGGCCTCGGCGAGGCCGTCCACCTTCGAGGTGACACTGCCGCCGGTCAGGGTGTAGGCGTGCGAGGTCTTCGCGGTGTCGTACTTGTCGATGATCTCGAGCGCCTCGAGCACCTCGTCGACCGGCTTGACCCCGGTGTACGGCCGGCCGGCCGCCTTGTGCTGCCGCCAGTTGTGGTTGATGTCGCAGTACTGGCACTCCTCCTTGGCGCCGAAGTACTGGCAGACCCGGAAGACGGTCAGGTAGACGAGGTAGCCCCACTGGATGGTGGGCGCCACCTCCATGACCTGCTTGCCGTTGGCGAGCGTGTGGCGGTAGTAGTCGGGCATCGGCGGCAGCCCGACGTCGGCGATCGGCTTGCCGTCGAGGAAGAGCTGGAGCTTGCCGTCCTCGCCGGCCTTCACCCGATACGGCGATTCCGGATTGGTGCGGACCGAAACAACGGTGCGGCGAAGCTCGTACGGCCCGCCGGTCAGCACGATCTCCTCCGGCGGGCGCCGCAGCGCCGCCGTGCCGAGTTCCGGCAGCGTGCGGTGGTCGAACGAGAAGATGAAGTACGACTTCGGCTTGACGTCGCCGTTCTCGTTGTCGGTGAGCGCGGAGTCGTCGAAGGCCAGACCACCCCGCAGCAGGTCCTCCTTGATGACCGCTTCACGCGGAATGTGCGGGAAACGACCCATGAGATCTTCAACGAGATCCGTACGTGACGACATGCGCCCTCCTGCAAGTGGTGAGTCGATCTCATTCCATGTCATCACGGCTGCGCGCCGTCACCGGGTCCCCCGACAGAGACGTTAGCGACACCGAGCAGCTCCGCGAGCACGGCCGCCTCGCTGATCTTGACGTCCTTCGCGGCCGTCAACAAGAGCAGGGGCCCCGTGCCCGCCAGCTCGCGCAGATGTGCCAGGGCCGCCGCCTGCTCGCCGTGGGTGAGCTCGGCCTCGTAGCGGTGGCGGAACTCGGCGAAGCGCTCGGGCGCGTGCCCATACCACTTGCGCAGCTCGGACGAGGGCGCGACCTGCTTGCACCACTCGTCGAGCCCGGCCCGTTCCTTGGTCATCCCGCGCGGCCAGAGCCGATCGACGAGGACGCGAGCGGACCCGTCACCGGCGGGATCGTCGTAAACCCGCCCGATCCGGACTTGCCTCTTCATCATCGACCCTCCGGCTTCCCATTCTTACCTCACCACGTACCCTAGGGGCCCTAGGTTTTGGACCACGACCCCAAGGACAGCCGTGCCACGCCAGGGACTGACCACCGACCGCGTCGCGGCGGCCGCCACCGAGCTGGCCGACACGCTGGGCCTCGACCGGCTCACGGTCGCGGCGGTCGCCCGGCACTTCGGGGTGGCGGACGCCAGCCTGTACGGCCACGTGCGCAGCCGGGAGGCGCTGCTGCACCAGGTGGCCGTCCGGGCCGCGGCAGCCTTCGCCGACCGCCTCGCGCTCGCCGTGGCCGGCCGCGCGGGCCGCGACGCGCTGACCGGTTTCGCCGGCGCCTACCGCGAGTTCGCCGTAAGCCACCCCGGCCAGTACGCGGCCACGAACCTCCAGCTGCCGCCGGAGGTCGGCCTCAACTCGAGCGGGCACCTGAGGCTCATCGAGCTGAGCTACGCCACACTGCGCGGCTACGGCATCGAGGAGCCCGCCCTGACCGACGCCATCCGCTTCGTCCGCAGCACCCTGCACGGCTTCGCCACCCTCCAGACGGCCGACGGTTTCGGCCACCCCCGAGACCTCGACACGTCCTGGCAGAGCATCGTCGAGGCCCTCCACGTCACGCTGACCCACTGGCCCACCGCTGAGTAGTCTCACGACAAGGACAACTGATGACCCCCTTGGTGGTACGCCGCGAAGGCACCGGCGACCCGATAGTCCTCCTCCACGGCTCCGGCGGCGGCCTGCACAGCTGGGACCCCCTGATCGAAAAACTCGCCGACACCTACGAACTGTGGATCCCCGCCCGCCGCGGCTACGCCCCCAGCACCCTCCCTCCCACCCCCAAGTCCTTCGCGGACGAGGTGACCGACGTGCTCGAGGTGCTCGACAGGATCGGCCGCCCCGCCCACCTGGTCGGCGCCTCCTACGGCGCACTCCTGGCGTTACACACCGCCCTGGCCGCACCGTCACACACCGCCCTGGCCGCACCGCCGCCGGCCGCACCACCACACGCCGCACCACCACACGCCGCACCACCACACGCCGCACCGCCACTCGCCGCGCCGCCGCACGCCGCGCCGCCACTCGCCGCGCCGCCGCACGCCGCGCCGCCACACGCCACAGAGCCACACGCCGCAGAGCCGCACGCCGCGCCGCCGCACGCCGCAGAACCGCACGCCGCGCCGCCGAAGGCTGCGCGCGGGCGGCTGCGCTCGCTCGCCGTCTTCGAACCGCCGCTCTTCGCCACCGGGGCGGTGATCCGGCCGCTGCTCGACCGTTACCGAGCGTGCTTCGAGCGCGACGACCACGCCGGCATGTTCGCCGTGCTCAACGAGGTGACGAGGGTGCCCGCCGACATCGTCGCCGCCTTCGGCCCGCCCTCACCGGACCCGGTCGCCGCAGTCGGCTGGCTGCACGACCTGGAGGCCCTCACCGCAGAAAGCCCCTCCTTCACGGGCATCACCGTGCCCACCCTGATCCTCCAGGGCGCCGACACCTGGGAACCGATGCCAACCTCGATGGACGCCCTGGCCGCGGACCTGCCCACCGCGCGCCGGGTCACCTGGGCGGGACAGTCGCACTTCGCCCCGTTCGTCGCGCCGGAACTGATGGCGGACGCCCTGCGCTCGTTCTACGAGCAAGCTGGTCTCTGATCAGCCCGCAGTCTCGGCCAGCCCGTGGTCTGGGCCAACCCGCGGGTCCCGGCCAACCCGTGGTCTCGGCCAACCCGCGGGTCCCGGCCAACCCGTGGTCTCGGCCAACCCACAGGTCCCGGCCAACCCGCGGCCGACCGGCGATCCCGCCCAACCGGCAGTCCCCGTCGGCCTGCGACCCTGCCGGCCTGCGACCCCGTCGGCCTGCGACCCTGCCGGCCTGCGACCCTGCCGGCCTGCGACCCCGCCAGCCTGCGATCCCGCCCAACCGGCAATCCCGGCCAGCCCGCGGCAGTGGCCAGCCTACGATGTCGGCCGACTGGCGATCCCGACCAGACCGCGTCCTGACCAGACTGTCAACGGCGGCCGAAAACTGACCCCCTGGCGTCGCTTGGGTTCCAGGGCTAGGGGGTCAGTTCTCACGCGTCGCCGATACAGACCGCGGTCGCGACCAGACCGCGTCCGTGATCGATCGGTTCTATCGGCCTGCGATCCCGGCCGATCGGCGTCCCGGCCAGCTGGCGATGCCGCCCAGCCCGCGATGCCGCCCAGCCCGCCATCACGCCCAGCCCGCCATCACGCCCAGCCCGCGATCCCGCCGATCGGCACTCCCGGCCAACCCGCGATCCCGCCGATCGGCACTCCCGGCCAACCCGCGATCGTGGCCAACCCGCGATCGTGGCCAACCCGCGATCGTGGCCAACCCGCGATCGTGGCCAACCCGCG
>NZ_BOMI01000024.1 GCF_016862115.1 Paractinoplanes deccanensis | reverse complement strand
CTCCCGGCCAACCCGCGCTCCCGGCCAACCCGCGCTCCCGGCCAACCCGCGCTCCCGGCCAACCCACGGTCCCGGCCAACCCACGGTCCCGGCCAACCCGCGGTCCCGGCCAACCCGCGGTCCGGCCAACCGACGGTCCCGGCCGACCGGTGGTCCCGGGCGGTGTGTGGCGTTGGCGGGCCGCTGCGCTGATCAGCAGGGGCAGGGGCGGAGGGGGACGGCGGCTGCCTTCGGCTGCTGGGCGGCGGCTCTGATGTCGGCGAGCATCTGGGCTCGCTCGGTGGGGCCGATGAGGCGGCCGCGGACGACGACGCTGTGGATGCGGGTGGTGTTGCGGATGTCGTGCAGCGGGTCGGCGTCGAGCAGCACCAGGTCGGCGACCGCCCCGGCGGCGATCACCCCGAGGTCGCGGCGGCCGAGGTAGCGGGCCGGGTGGAGGGTGGCGGCGGCCAGGGCCTGCATCGGGCGCAGGCCGGCCCGGACGAGCAGGCGCAGCTCGTCGTGGAGGCTGAAGCCGGGCATGAGGTAGGTGGTGCCGAGGTCGGTGCCGATCATCAGCGGCACGCCGGCTTCGGCCAGCGCGGCCGTGAGGTGAAGGCGCCTGGCGAAGAGCTCCTTCGACTGGGCGACGCTTGCCGGCGTACGGCCAGGAAGGTAATGGGTCTCGAGGGTGTAGTTCCAATAGTCGAGCATGGCGGCGCTGAAGTAGCGGTAGCGCCGGTCGCGCCGGTCGATCTGCTCGGGGAGGTCGTTGGTCTCGTGCAGCACCAGCGTCGGTGTGACGTAGGTGCCGTTGCGGGCGAGGCGGCGGAACACCTTCTCGGCCTTGCGCTCGTCGTAGCTGAGCGCCGCCGCGTATTCCAGCGGCCGCATCCGGTTGAACCACCCGTTGTAGTCGCCCGGGCCGATGGGCACCGCGGCGAGGGCGCGGCGCAGGCGCTCCTCGTCGGCGGACGTGTCGTAGAAGACGGTGAAGAGATGCTCGACCGTGCGGAGCCCGCGGTCGCTGGCCTCGGTGAGCGAGACGACGTCGGGCACGTGGCCGAGGAACGGCACCCCGAGCTTGCGGCACTCGTCGGCGACGGCGAGGAACGACTCGCGCGACAGCCGCGAATAGGTCTTGATGAAGGCCGCGCCGGCGGCATGCTCCTGCCGCACGGCGGCGCGCGCCTCACCCGGATCGGAGACGGTCACGTGGATCCCGCCGTCCGGGTCGAGCCCGTCCCACAGCGAGGGGTCGCCGTCGACGATGCGGCTGCCGATCACCCACCGCGGCCCGCGTCGCGCGCCCGCGGCGATCTGACGCTGCCACTCGCGGGCCTCCGCGCCGCCGGACATCTGCCGGGTGGTGGTGATGCCGTTCACCACATACAGCTCCGGGTCGGTGTCGTCGATGCCGGTGGCGTGGGTGTGCATGTCGGCGAGCCCGGGAACGAGATATCGGCCCGCGCCATCGACCACTGTGGCCCCCCGGGGCACCGGAACGCGCTGCGCGGCCGCCACGTCGAGGATGCGCTCACCCCGGACGAGCACCGTCTGCCCGCGCCGCACACCACCGACAGCGTCGATGACGGTCACGTTCGTGATCGCGGTCAGCCCGCTCGTGGTGGCCTCCGCCTGCCCGGTAGCCCCCAAGGCCGCCCCGGCGACCCCGAGCGCGGTGCCGGTGAGAATCGTCCGCCGCTGCATGATCGTCCCCTTCGGAGAGGTGCCGCTGGTGTCATGGACCAGCCTTCCGGCTCGGGCTGTGGGGGGCACTGGTGCTAGGCCCCCTAAGCGGGGTATACCTAGCCACACCTCGGACCATGTCGGATCCCGGACTCGCGGCTGCCCTGTCCTGCTTCGCGATGATCGCGATGGCGGCCCTGCGGAGGGCGGACCAAAGGATCACCAGCGATACACTTCCGCCGCCACACCAAGGGGGAGGTGCCAGCCATGGCCACGGTCTGCGCCGAGGCCGTCATCGACGCTCCGGCGGACCACGTGTGGGACGCCATCGCCGACGTCGGCGCGGTGCACCAGCGACTGCTGCCCGGCCGGGTGACAGCGGCCCGGCTCGACGGTGACACCCGCATCCTGACCATGCCGGACGGCACCGAGGTACGCGAGCTCATCCTCGCGATCGACCACACGATTCGCCGCATGGCGTACACGGTGACCGGAGGACAACGGCTGCCGCTGAGCTACCACCACGCGTCGTTCCAGGTCTTCGAGGAGGGCGATCGCAGCCGGCTCGTCTGGCTGACCGACGTGCTGCCCCACACGATGGCCGAGGTGGTGAAAGGCCGTGTGGAGCGGGGCATCCAGGAGATCAAGGAGGCGCTGGAGCGGGCCGCGTCCCAGGTCCGGCGGCGATGAGCAACGGCACCAAGTCCTATCTGGAGCGCATGCGAGCGCTCGTCGGCAACGAACCCCTGGTGGTCGCGGCCGCCGGCGTGCTCGTCCGGGACGGCGGGCGGCGTGTCCTGCTCCAGCGACGCTCCGACGACGGGACCTGGTGCCTCCCCGGCGGCGCCGTCGAACCGGGTGAGCGCCTCGAAGACGCGGCCCGCCGGGAGCTTCGCGAGGAGACCGGCCTGATCGCCGGCGAGCTGACCCTGCTCTCCGCACGCTCGGGCCCGGAATGCTTCCTGGTCTACCCCAACGGCGACCAATGCCAGGTCATCTCGCTGACCTACCGCGCCGAGTCGTGGTCGGGGCACCTCGGCAGTTCCGACCCCGAGACCGCCGGCCTCGGGTTTCACGACCCCCTCGACCTGCCGGAGATGAATCCCTACAACCGCGCCCTTTTCACCCATCTCGCCGCGGAGGGTCACCTGAGGCCGGAACAATGACGCCTTCTGGACAGTAAGTGGCGATGGTGGACAGGGCGTGCTGCCATCGGGTCATCGGACGACCTGCCGTTCCCGGCGCTTGAGCCCGGCTGCGGCATGGTCACCACGGGGGACCGAGAGGGGACACCGCATGACTTCGACGCTGCCTGTTTCGCGGGCCACTGATCTGGCACCGTTCGCCGATCCGCTTCGTATTCCGCCGGTGCGGCGGGCCCGGGCCGACGCGGCCGGGGATCTGATGACCGTGTCGGCGCGGCCCACCTGGGTGCGCCTGCACTCCGCCCTGCCGCAGACGCTCGTCTGGGCCTACGACGGGCACTTTCCCGGGCCCACCATCGAGGTCCGCCGCGGCCAGCGCGTGCGGGTCGCCTGGCGCAACGAGCTGAGCGGGGACTATCCGCTCGTTGCCGTGCAGGTGCCCAACGCCACGCCGTCGCCCAGCACCGTGCCGGGGCGGGACGGGGCCGAGCCGATCCAGGCCGTCACCGACCTGCCGCCGTGGACGGTGGTGCACCTGCACGGCGCTCGCACCGACGGCGGCAACGACGGCTGGCCCGAGAACGCCGTGTCGCCGGGCAACGCGCAGCTCGCCGAGTATCCGAACGACCAGGCCGCCGCCGCGCTCTGGTACCACGACCACGCCATGGCCGTCACCGCGCTCAACGTGATGACCGGGCTGACCGGGATGTATCTGATTCGCGATGCGGAGGAGGACGCGCTGCGCCTGCCGCACGGGGCGCACGAGGTGCCGCTGATCATCGCCGACCGCAATCTGGACACCGACGCGGACGGGCAGCTGACCGGGCAACTGCTGCACAAGGTGGTGCGGGTGGGCGCGGAGCCGCCCGTACATCTGCCCTTCACCGGCCCGTTCACGCTGGTCAACGGCGTCATCTGGCCTTACCTGGAGGTCGAGCCGCGCTGGTATCGCTTCCGGGTGCTCAACGCGTCCAACGCCCGCATCTTCCGGCTGGCGCTGGTGGACGAGGCCGGCGCGCCGGTCACCGGTGCGGCCTACCAGATCGGCACCGACACCGGGCTGTTGCCGGCGCCGATCCCGGCGGACCAGCTGACCTTGGCGCCGTCCGAGCGGGCCGACCTGCTGATCGACTTCAGCGCGCACCGGGGCACGGCGCTGCGGCTGGTGAACACGCAGGCGCCGGCGCCCGTACCGGATGTCATGCAGTTCCGGGTGGGCACGCATCCCGTGCGGGACCGTTTCGAGCTGCCGGCGCAGATCTCCCGGTCGTTCGTCCGGCTGACCCACGACAACCTGCCGGAGACGCACGGGCACCGGTGGATCGCCCTGACCGCGCCGGGCGCGCAGACCTCGCACCCGGAGATGTGGGAGCTTCACGAGATCACGGACGCCGCGGCGGCGACCCAGCCGACCGTCACGGTCACCGACGCCGCCGGGGTGACGCGGGTGTTCGAGCGGGCCTCGACCACCTTCAACGGCACGCTGAACTTCCACGTCGAGGCGGACAGCTGGGAGGTGTGGAACTTCCTCAACCTGGGCGGTCCGACGCACCCGATGCACATCCACCTGATCCGGTTCCAGGCGTTGCAGCGGCACTCGTACGCGGTGACGACCAGCGCCGACCCGGCGGGCATCACCCGGGTGACCGCGACCTTCACCGCCGCCGGCGCCCTGGGCCCGGACGAGCAGGGCTGGAAGGACGTGATCCGGGTCGGCGGCGGCCAGCTGGTCTCGGTGGCCGGCAGGTTCGAGGGCGGCACCGGCCGCTACGTCTACCACTGCCACCTGCTGGAGCACGAGGACGAGGGCATGATGCGCCCGTTCTCGGTGATGCCGGGCCCGGTGATGGTGCTCGACCCGGAGGCCGGCGGCGGCCACGACCACCGCTGACGTCCGCCTCAGGGGCCGCCGCTGCTCACGGCGGCCCCTGTCGGGCTCAGCGGCGGGCGAGCTTCCACGCCGCCGGGAGGAGGCCGGCGGCCAGGGCGGCCTTGACGGCGTCGCCGGCCAGGAACGGGGTGAGGCCCTGGCTGATCGTCTGGCTCAGGGTGAGGTCGGCGGCGACGGCAAGCCACGCCATGCCGAGGCCGTAGATGAGCACTTCGCCGGCGATCATGGCCGGGATCGAGCGCCACACCGAGCGGTCGGCGCCGCGCTCGGCGAGCCAGCCGCAGAGGGTGGCGGCGGCGAGGAAGCCGATGACGTAGCCGAACGACGCGGACGAGTAGCCGCTGGTGTGCCCGGCGAACCACGGGACGCCGAGGACGCCCGCGACCGCGTACAGGGCGACGGTGGCCGCCGCGCGGCGCATGCCGAACGCGGCGCCGACGAGCAGCACGCCCAGCGTCTGGCCGGTGACCGGGACCGGGGTGCCGGGGATGTGCACGGCCACCTGAGCGAGCGCGCCGATCAGGCCGGCGCCGCCGGCGACCAGCGCGATGTCCTTGGCGCGGGCGCCGGGAACCAGGTCGGCCAGGACGAGCGGGCGGGGCCGCGTCAGCGCGACGGATTGCGACATGGAAACCTCCGAGGGATGACGGTGCACCAAGATCATAGGGACGGCTCGGTGGCGGCCTTCCTGCGCGGCCGCTGGCGGGTGCGCCGGCGCATCGTGGATCACCGAGCGGGGGTCGAGGGCTCGTTCACCGGGACCGCCGAGTTCAGTGATGATTTGTCCTACTTCGAGCAGGGCGAGCTGCGGTACGGGGACCATGTCGGCCCGGCGACCCGGTCCCTGCGGTACGTGGACCGCGGCGACCACCTGCTGGAGGTGACCTTCGCCGACGGCCGCGATTTCTACCTGCTCGACCTGAGCGACGGCGGCTGGTCGGCCGAGCATCCGTGCCGCGCCGACACGTACGTGGTGGACGGGCGCATCACCGGGCCGGACAGCTACACCGAGCACTGGCACGCCACCGGCCCGGCCAAGGACTACGAGCTGATCACCACCTACGAGCGCGACAGCTCCGGGTGAATCATCCAGACGTTCGGCTCCCAGTAGGTGCCGAGGTCCTTGTCCACGTCGATGTGCACGGTGGCGAGCCCCTCGGGGAAGACGTAGTCGCCGCTCTCGGGAAAGGCCAGGCCGGTCCAGCTCGCCCACTCCCCCACCGAGCCGGTGATCAGCATCGACTCGGGCAGCGGCGTCGACACCCGGGCGCCGAGGCGCTCGTGGACCCGCATCCACGGGTCGAGCAGCAGCCCGTCGGATCGCCGCCATCGCACGTACCGCTCGATGGGGGTGAGGGGGTAGCGGTCCTTCCATGAGGGGCGCACCGGCGCCACGAGGCGGGCGAGCCCGTGGCGCTCGGCGATGACGCGCATGGCGCCGAGCAGCTCCGCGGCGAGTCCCCGGCGGCGGCCGCTGCGGGGCGTCTCGGCGGCGAGGGCGCACAGCGTGTTGACCGGCTCGCCCGCCCTGGTCCGCAGGAAGCTCTGCTCGATGGCCGCGTCGATGCCGTCCGGCAGCGTGGCGTCCACGCCGTCCCACCAGAGCGGGGCGGTGTGCCCCTCGGCCACCACCTCGCCGTCCTCGTCGACGAGCACGAACTGGTAGTCGGCCAGCTCCTCGTCGAGGTGGGGCCACCAGACGTTGAGCCGGTCGCCGTGCGTGTTGTACTCGGGCCACACCTCGGCAGAGGGAATGCCCTTCTCCCACAGATCGGGCCGCTCCGCCGCGGTGTGCATGGCGTACGTCATGCCCCAGTAGTACCGGCCTCAGCGAAGGCTGTCGACGTCAATAACGAAGCGGTAGCGGACGTCCGACTTGAGGACCCGCTCGTACGCCTCGTTGACGTCGTCGGCGCCGATCAGCTCGACCTCCGGGGCGATGCCGTGCTCGGCGCAGAAGTCGAGCATCTCCTGGGTCTCGGCGATGCTGCCGATGCTGGAGCCGGCGAACGAGCGGCGGTTGTTGAACAGGCTGAAGACCTGCACCGGCAGCGGCTCCGGCGGCGCGCCCACGCTGACCAGCGTGCCGCCGAGGCGCAGCAGGCCGAGGTGGGCGGCCATGTCGATCGGGGCGCTGACCGTGTTCACGATCAGGTCGAAGCTGTTGCGCAGCGCCTCGAAGGTCGCCGGGTCGCTGGTGGCGTGGTAGTGCGTGGCGCCGAAGGCGAGTCCGTCGTCCTTCTTGCCGAGCGTCTGCGACAGCACGGTGACCTCGGCGCCCATCGCGGCGCTTGCCGGGTCCGGCGTTCCAGTGGGCCAGCGGCGAATAGGTCGTGATGCCCGCAGAGCAGAGGAGCGGCTTTCTCGTACGGGATGGAGGACGGCACCCGCAGCACGAAGTCCTCGTCCACCACGATGTGCGTCGAGTAGCCGCCCTGCGTCACGGTGCCGTCGCGGTCGACGCTCGCGTAGGTGCCCGTGTTGCCGCCCAGGCAGTACTGCTCCTGCCCGGCCCGGCAGTTCTCGCACTCGCGGCACGAGTCGACCATGCAGCCGACGCCGGCCCGGTCGCCCGTGGCGAAGCGAGCAAGATGTTACGGGTGCAGCAGCGCCTTGATCGCCCTGCGCTCGTCCATCGCCCTGTACCCCTCGGCCGCCTGGTCAAGCGGCAGCTCCAGGTCGAAGACCTTGCCCGGCTCGACGGCCCCGGTGGCGATGCGATGCATCAGGTCGGGCAGATAGCGGCGTACGGGCGCCGGCCCGCCGTGCAGGTGCACCAGCGACCAGAACATCTCCATGCCGTCGAGGCGGACGTCGTGGCTGACCCCGACGAAGCCGACGTGCCCGCCGGGCCGCGCCGAGCGGATCGCCTGCCGCATGGCCTCCTGCGTGCCGACCGCCTCGACCACCGAGTGCGCGCCGAGCCCGTTCGTCAGCTCCTTGATCTTGGCGATGCCCTCGTCACCGCGCTCGGTGACGATGTCGGTCGCGCCGAACTCCAGCGCCAGCTTCTGCCGGTCGGCGTGCCGCGACATCGCGATGATCCGCTCGGCGCCCATCTGCCGCGCGGCCAGCACGGCGAGCAGCCCGACCGCGCCGTCACCGACCACCGCGACCGTCTTGCCCGGTCCGGCCTGCGCGGCGTCCGCGGCGAACCAGCCGGTGCCCAGCACGTCCGAGGCGGCCAGGTAGCTCGGGATCAGACCGGCGCCCGGCACCTCGGGCGTGGCCACGAGCGTGCCGTCCGCGAGCGGCACCCGCAGGTATTCGGCCTGCGACCCGAACATGCCCATCGGCACCCGGTGCACGCAGGCGCTCTGGTAGCCGGCCCGGCAGATCTCACAGGTGTTGTCCGAGGCCCAGAACGAGCCCACCACGAACTGCCCCGGCCGCACGGAGGTGACCTCGCCGCCGACCGCCTCGACGACGCCCACGTACTCATGACCCATCGGCGACGGCTCGGTGACCGGCTGAACGCCCCTGTACGGCCACAGGTCCGACCCGCACACGCAGGTCGCCGACAGCCTGATCACCGCATCCGTCGGCAGCTCGATCCTCGGGTCGGCACGCTCCTCGACTCGCACGTCGCCCGGCTTGTACAAGATTGTTCCTCGCATGCCTCCAGGCAACCAGGCCGTACGCCGGGGCGGGAGTTCCTGTCCAGAGGTGTACCGGCAGTACATCCCGGACGAGCCCGGAGCGCCCTACCGTCGAGGGGTGAACAACCGAGCGGAAGTGCACGAGTTCCTCACCACGCGCCGCGCGAAGATCACGCCGGAGCGGGCCGGGATCCCGGTGGCGGGGCAGCGGCGCGTGCCGGGGCTGCGGCGCAGTGAGGTGGCCGCGCTGGCCGGGATGAGCGTGGAGTACTACGCCAAGCTCGAACGCGGGTCGCTGGCCGGGGTGTCCGCCGGGGTGCTCGAGGCGATCGCGCGCGCGTTGCAGCTCGACGACGCCGAGCGCGCCCACCTGATGCACCTCGCGCAGGAGGCCAACGGCAGCGGCGCCCTGCTGCGCCCGAGCCGCCGGCCGAGGCAGGCCGCCGCGGTGCGCCCGAGCCTGCAGTGGTCGCTCGACGCCATCACCGCTCCGGCACCGGCGTCAAGCACTTCCACCATCACGTCGTGGGCGACCTCGACCTCGCGTACGAGACGATGGACCTGATCGCCGAGCCGGGCCTGCGCATGACCATCTACGCCGCCGAGCCGGACTCCCCCGCCGCGCACGCCCTCACGCTGCTCGCCTCCTGGGCCGCCACCACCTCGCTGCAACCACGCTGAGGCCACCTTCGGCTGACGGGCACACGAACGCCGGGAGGGCTTCCTCCCGGCGTCGCGGTGCGCGAAGGCTCAGAGCGTCTCGGTCGCGAGCTGCTTGCGCAGCTTGGTCAGCGCCTTGGTCAGCAGGCGCGAGACGTGCATCTGGGAGATGCCGATCTGCTCGGCGATCTGCGACTGGGTCAGGTTGCCGTAGAAGCGCAGCGTGAGGATCTTCTGCTCGCGCTCGTCGAGGGTCGCCAGGGCCGGTCCCAGCGCGACGCGGGTCTCGGCCAGCTCGAACTCGGCGTCCTCACCCCCGAGGGTGTCACCCAACTCGGTGGATCCGTCGGCGCTGATCGGGGTCGACAGCGACGTGGCGTTGTACGCCCGGGCGCCCTCCAGGCCCTCGAGGACGTCCTCCTCGCTGACGCCGAGGTGGACGGCGACGTCGGCGACCGTCGGCGCGCGGCCCAGCGAGTGGGTCAGCGTGCTGTTGGCCTCGGTGATCGCCAGGCGCAGCTCCTGGAGCCGGCGGGGCACGCGCACCGACCAGGTGCGGTCGCGGAAGTGGCGCTTGATCTCGCCGATGATGGTCGGGATCGCGTAGCCCGCGAAGTCGACGCCGCGGGAGGCGTCGAACCGGTCCACCGCCTTGATCAGGCCGACGGTGGCGGTCTGCACGAGGTCGTCGGTGGGCTCGCCGCGGCCGGAGTAGCGGTTGGCCAGGTGGCGGGCCAGCGGCAGCCACGCCTCGATCGCCCGATCGCGCAGGGACGCGCGGGACGGGTGGCCGGCCGGCAGCGCGGCCATCGCCGTGATCAGCTCGCTGGCGCCGTCGGTGCTGGTCTCCTCGACCGGAACGGCGTCGGTGGTGCGGGCCGAAGCGGTGATGACTGCCATATGCCGAACTCCTCTCCTGCGGGGGCCGACCTCGCTGCCGGCAACTCCGGCCCCCCAATTGCCCGGTGATCCGACACCGTCAAACTCAACTGTTCGGGTGACAATCGCCGACGAATGGGTAGGGCTGGTCAGCCGGATGTCCGATGACCCGGTGACAGGTATGTTTGCGGAGCTCGAGCGATGACCCGGGGAGACTTCGAGGCGATGAGCAAGGCATCGGCGGCGGAGGTGTTCGCCGGGGGTGGCGAGGTGGGGCACGATCTCGCCGCGGTGCGGTGGGAGTCGACCCCGCTGGGCTCACCGGACCAGTGGCCACAGAGCCTGCGCACGGCGGTCAGCATCCTGCTGTCGTCGCGCTTTCCCATGTGGATGGCGTGGGGGCCGCAGCTGACCTTCTTCTGCAACGCGGCCTACCGGCGCGACACGCTGGGCCGCAAATACCCGTGGGCGCTCGGCCGCCCGGCCAGCGACGTGTGGGCCGAGATCTGGCCCGACATCGGCCCGCGCATCGAGACCGTGCTCTCCACCGGCCAGGCGACCTGGGACGAGGCGCTGCTGCTCTTCCTGGAGCGCTCCGGCTACGTCGAGGAGACCTACCACACCTTCTCGTACAGCCCGCTGCGCGACGACGACGGCTCGACGGTCGGCATGCTCTGCGTGGTGAGCGAGGAGACCGATCGGGTGATCGGCGAGCGCCGCATGGCGACGCTGCGCGACCTCGGCTCCGACCCGAGCGCCATCCGCACCGAGCAGCAGATGCTGTCGTTCGCCGCCGCCCAGCTCCGGCGCAACCTGCGCGACCTGCCGTTCACGCTGACCTATCTCTTCGACGGGGACGGGACGCGGCTCGCGGCGTCGACCGGCACCGACGGCGAGATTGCGCGCGCGTGGCCGGCGGAGGCCGTGTCTCGCGGGGAGTCCGAGCTGGTCGCGCTCACCAGCGACGACGGCGAGGGTCCGCTGCCGACCGGCGACTGGCCGGAGCCGCCCGCGCAGGCGCTGCTCGTGCCGCTGTTGCAGCAGGGCGGTTCCCCGTACGGCTTCATGGTCGCCGGCCTCAACCGCTACCGCGCGCTCGACGACGGCTACCGGGGATTCGTCGAGCTGGCGGCCGGGCACGTCGCCGCCGGCATCGCGAGCGCCCGCAGCTACGAGGCGCAGCAGCGGCGGGCCGAGGAGCTGGCCGAGCTCGACCGGGCCAAGACGGCGTTCTTCTCCAACATCAGCCACGAGTTCCGCACCCCGCTCACCCTGATCATGGGCCCGGTCGAGGACCTCATCGACCGGTGGGGCGGCGCGGACGCCGGCGTGCGGGCCGAGCTCGAGGTCATCCAGCGCAACGCGCTGCGGCTCGGCAAGCTGGTCAACACGCTGCTCGACTTCTCGCGCATCGAGGCCGGGCGCATGCAGGCCCGCTACGAGCCGGTCGACCTGGCCGCCGCCACGGCGGAGCTCGCCAGCGTCTTCCAGTCCGCCGTCGAGCGGGCCGGGCTGAGCTTCGAGGTGGACGCCCCGCCGCTGCCCCGGCCGGTGCACGTCGACCGGGCCATGTGGGAAAAGGTGATCCTCAATCTGCTCAGCAACGCCCTGAAGTTCACCTTCAGCGGCGGCGTCCGGGTGGCTGTGCGCGCCGAGGGCGACACCGCTGTCGTCACGGTCGCCGACACCGGGGTGGGGGTGCCCGAGCAGGAGATGCCGCGGCTGTTCGAGCGCTTCCACCGCATCGAGAACGCGCAGTCGCGCTCCAACGAGGGCAGCGGCATCGGCCTCGCGCTGGTCAAGGAGCTGGTCGAGCAGCACGGCGGCACCATCGGCGCCGAGAGCGCGCTCGGCCGGGGCACGACGTTCACCATCCGGCTGCCGTTCGGCACCGGGCACCTGCCGGCCGACGCCCTCGTGCCGGCGGGCAGCGCGGCGACGGTCTCGGCCACCGCCGACCCGTACGTGCAGGAGGCGCTGCGCTGGCTGCCCGGCGGCGAGACGCCCGCCCCGGCGCAGCCGGTGCGCACCGAGCGCTCCCGGCTGCTGGTCGCCGACGACAACGCGGACATGCGCGACTACCTCACCCGGCTGCTGCGCGCGGCCGGGCACGCGGTGCGGACCGTCGCCGACGGGCAGGCCGCGCTGGAGGCGGCCCGGGCGCACCACCCCGACCTCATCGTCAGCGACGTCATGATGCCGCGCCTGGACGGTCTCCAGCTGGTGGCCGCGCTGCGCGCCGACCCGCGCACGGCCGGCACCCCGGTGTTGCTGCTCTCGGCGCGCGCCGGGCAGGAGTCGTCCATCGAGGGTCTGGAGGCGGGCGCCGACGACTACCTGGTCAAGCCGTTCTCCTCGGCGGAGCTGCTGGCCCGCGTACGGGCGAACGTGGAGCTCGCCCGCCTGCGCAACCACCACGCCCGCTGGCGCACCGCGCTGATCGACTCCTTGCAGGAGGCGTTCTTCGTCTGCGACCAGGACGGCACAGTCATCGAGATCAACTCGACCTTCACCGACATCCTGGGGTACGGGCCGGAGGGCCTGCCGTACGCGCCGGTGCACCCGTGGTGGCCGGACGAGGCCTCCGACCCGGACGGCCATCGGCTGGTGACCGACGCGTTCGCCCAGCTCGTGGAGGAGTCGCACGGCTCGTACACGATCCCGGTGAAGCACCGCGACGGCCACCGGCTGTGGGCGGCCGCTTCGTTCAACCAGGTCGAGGACCCGGACACCGGCCGGCGGGTCATCGTCGGCACGTTCCGCGACGTCACCGCCGAGCACTACGCGGTGCAGCGCGAGAGCGCCCTCGCCGCGCTGAGCGTGCGGCTGTCGCAGGCCGAGAGCCTGCCCGGCGCGCTGCACGGCGTGCTCGAGGAGCTGCGTGACCTGTGGAAGGCGAACGAGGTGTACGCGGCCGTGTTCGCCGGCGGCGTCCCGGTGGTCACCGCCGTCGACACCGCGCTGCGCTGGGAGGGCCTGCCCGAGCACCTTCGCGAGGCCCTTCGGGCCGTACGGGAGAAGCCGCTGCTCACGCCCGTCGCCGAGCGGCCCGGCGGCGCCGGCATCGCGCTGGAGCATCCGGACGGCACGATGGCGCTGTGGGTGGAGCTGGCCGAGAAGCGGCCCTTCACCGAGCAGGACCGGACGCTGCTGGCGCTGCTCGCCGGCCACCTCGGCCAGGGCCTTCAGCGGATCCATCAGATCGACCTTCAGCGCGAGACCGCGCTGGCGCTCCAGCGGGCCATCCTCGGCCCGGCGCAGCTGCCCAACGGCTTCGCCGTGCGCTACGCCCCGGCGACCCGACCGCTCAAGGTCGGCGGCGACTGGTACGACACCGTCACGCTGGCCGACGGGCGCATCGGCATCGTCGTCGGCGACTGCGTCGGCCACGGCCTCCAGGCGGCCACGGTGATGGGGCAGCTGCGCAGCGCCTGCCGGGCGTTGCTGCTGCAGAACACCGACGCCGCGCAGACGCTCACGGCGCTCGACAACTTCGCCGCGCAGCTGCCGGGCGCCACCTGCGCGACCGTGTTCTGCGGCATCCTCGACCCCGACACCGGCGACCTGACCTATTCCAGCGCCGGGCACCCGCCGGCCGTGGTCGCCCACCCCGACGGCACCACCGACCTGCTCGACCAGGGCCGGTCACGCCCGCTCGGCGTGCACACCCCGGCCGGCCGGCCCGAGGCGCACTACACGGTCCCGAGCCGCGCCACGCTGCTGCTCTACACCGACGGCCTGGTCGAGCGGCGCCGCCAGCCGCTGACCACCGGCATCGAGCGGGTCGCCGCCGCGGTGCAGCGCGGCCGCGGCTCCTCCCTCGAGGAGCTGGCCACCGAGGTCATGGCCGGCATGGCCCCCGAGACGGGCTACGACGACGACGTGGCGCTGCTGCTCTACCGGCAGCCGGGGCCGCTGGAGCTGGAGTTCGAGGCCGAGTCGACCCGGCTGGCGCCGGTGCGCTCGGCCCTGCGCGGCTGGCTGGCCCGCGCGGGCATCGACACGACCACGGCGCAGAACGTGCTGGTGGCGGCCGGCGAGGCGTGCGCCAACGCGATCGAGCACGGTCACCGCCACGGTCCGGCCGGGCGGATCCGGCTGCGCGCCGCCGCGACCGCCGACTACCTGCGGCTCACCGTGGCCGACAGCGGCCGCTGGAAGACGCCGCAGCCCGGGGCGAACCCGCATCGGGGGCGGGGCCTGTCGCTCATGCGAGCGCTGATGACCGAAGTGACCGTCACGACCGGCGCGGCGGGCACCGTCGTCGGCCTGCAAGCGAGGATCCCGCGATGAGCACCGCACTCAGCTTCGCCACCGCCCCCGGCGAGGACGGCGCCACCGTCCTGACCGCGACCGGTGAGATCGACATGAGCAACGCGAGCGAGTTCCGCGCCGCGCTCGACGGCGCCCTGAGCGCCGACGGCCACGGTCCCGTCGTCGTCGACCTCACCGGGGTCGGCTACATCGACAGCGCGGGCCTGGCCGTGCTCTTCCCGCACCTCGAACGGGTCCGGCTGATCGCCGGCGAGCTGCTGTTCCCGGTGTTGACGGTGGTCGGCCTCGACGACGTCACGACGCTGCGGACCTGACCGGCAGGCGCGCCCAGACGACCTTGCCGTTCGCGGTGAGCCGGCTGCCCCAGTCGTCGCTGACGGCGTCGATGACGAGCATGCCGCGGCCGCCGAGCCGCCGCGGATCGGGGCGCAGCAGGTGCGGCAGGTCGCGGCTGTGGTCGTAGACCTCGATGAGCACGTCGGCGGAGCGGCTGAGCGTCAGCTCTCCCCCGTCGCCGGTGTGCTGGATGACGTTCTGCACCAGCTCGGTGATGACCAGCAGGGTGTCGTCGACGACCTCGCCCGCCTGCCTCGAGACGAGCCGGTCATGGACGGCGTGGCGCAGCGCGGCGCTGTCGGTACGGTGGTCGAACGGCACCCGCAACGCTTGCATGACCGCCTTCTCTACCCCGTGTGCCCTCGGGCACACCACTGCAACCCGCCGCACGGGCGGCTGTCCACGGGTGAGACGGCGCGGCAGGGCCCCGGGACGAACGGGCCGATCAGACCGGCAGGCCCAGCATGTCGGCGACGCCGCAGATGTCCATCACCTGGCGGACCGGGGGCTGCACGTCGCGGACCTCGAGGCGGGCGCCGAGCCCGTCGGCCTCCAGCTGGCTGGTGACCAGCGCATGGATGCCGGCCGAGCCGAGAAAGGTCACCTCGCCCATGTCGAGGACCACGCGGCCGGGCCGCTGGTCGTGCAGCAGGCCGATGAGGAAGCGCTGCATCTGCCCGGCATTGTCCATGTCGATCTCACCGGCCACGGCCACCACGGCGTCGGCACCGGACTCGGCGAGGATGGTCATCCTGAGCTGTGCCTGATCATCAGAAGCACAGATATACGTCATTACGACCCTTCCGGCTGGCTCTTCAAGCGAGAGATCGCTTCGTGCTGACCGCCGACTTTCGGCGGTGCCGAGAGGAGAGCCGTAAGTGAAAGGCCGCAGAACCCGACGCGGTGCAACAACCCACACTACCGCGCGCCGCGAAGCCTGCCCATCACCTCACGTCCAATAGAGGATGCGGCAGGCGGGGACGCGGCGGGCGATCTCGGTCTCGAACCAGGCCCGCAACGCGGTCATCGTCTCCGGCGGATAGACGTACTTCACCGCGCCGAACTTGCCGTGCTTGCGGCTGCGCGACTGTTCGTCCAGGTCGAGGCGGGTGCGCGGATACCAGCCGAGCAACACCTCCTTGCTGCCGGGCGTGAACCGGTGCGTGATCAGTTCGGCGGTGAGATCCAGATCTCGTACGCCGTCGACGGCCGCCGCGACCGCGTCGAGCAGGACACCGTAGTGGTCCCGCCAGTCCGGCATCGCCATGATCGGCGCGATGGTCAGCCCGACCGGGTAGCCGTCCTCGGCGAGCCGGCGCAGCGCGGCCAGCCGGGCCGGCAGCGGCGCCGTGCCACCCTCGAAACGGCTGGTCACGGGCAGGCAGTTGACGCTGAGGCGCACCCGGGTGCGGCCCTCGTGCCGCAGGCCGGCGAACCCGTCCACGTCGTCGAACTTCGTCGTCCAGCGCAGCTGCACCGGTGCGTCCCAGGCGCCGAAGAACGTCACCGCCCGCCGCCAGCTGCCGGTGAGGTGCTCCAGGGCGAGCGGATCGGTGTAGCAGGACGCCTCGAAGGTGGTCCCCTCGTCCCGGCGGGCGGCCCGCCGTGAGGTGATGGTTCCCCGGCCCACGTAGTCGGCGAGGCCGGCCAGGATGTCGTCCAGGTCCGCGTACACCCGGGTCACCGGCGGCCCGGAGAGCGAGCCCGCCAGATAGCAGTACTGGCAGTGCGCCGGGCAGCCCTCCGCCAGGTCGAACCGCCAGTCGGCGCTGGGCGCGATCGGCTGCAACCGGCGCCGCGACGGCGGGCTCACCACGATCGCCAGGGTGCTCTTCGCCCGGGCGTACGTCTCGCGGTCGGTCTCCCCGCGCACGCCGGTGAGCCGGTTGGACGCCAGCCGCTCGGTCTCCAGCCCGAGCTCGCCGAGCCGTTCCATGATCCGCAGCCCGTGCGGGTGGTCGTACGCGGCGGGCGTGGCCACCACCCGCTTGGGCATCCACCGCCGGGCGGGGCGCGCGGGCGGCGCCACCGCGCCCAGGTCGTGGGTCGCCACCTCCTCGCCGCTCGCGCTGTGCGGCGCGGCCGGCCCGGCGGGCGCGAGGGCGGCGGTCAGGTCGACGGTGTCGCTCACCCTCTTGCCGATACCCCCACCGGCGGGAAAGTACCGATCTAGGCTCGAAGACGTGGCACTTGTGCTGGTCGCGGAGGACGAAGTCGACCATCAGCGCGCGATGACCGAGGTGATCCAGGGTCTCGGGCACCAGGCGGCCGTGGCCGAGGACGGCTGGGCGGCGCTGGTCGCCGCCACCCACCACCGTCCCGACCTGGTGGTGGCCGACGTCGACATGCGCGACATGGACGGTCTGCAGCTCTGCCGGGCGCTGCACGAGGACCCGGCGCTGACCGGCATCCCGGTCGTGCTGGTCTCGGGCCTCGTGCGGCCCGGCGACCCGCGGCTGAGCGCCTCCGGCGCCGTCGCGACCGTCGGCAAGCCCTGCGACGCCGAAGAGCTGGCCGCGACCCTGGCCTACCACCTCGGCGGCGGGCCGGCGCGAGCCGCCCCGATGGAGCTGCCGCCGGTGATCCCGCAGTTCCTCGAGGCGATGGTGCACAGCGTCGACGTGGGGATGGCCGCCTGCGACACCGCCGGACGGCTGACCGTGTTCAACGACTTCCTGCGGGACTTCTTCGGCGACGCCAGCGCGGCCGTGCCGATCAAGGAGTGGACGGACCGCTTCGGCCTGCGCCATCACGACGGCAGCCCGCTGCAGACCGACGAGCTGCCGATGATCCGTGCGCTGCGGGGCGAGACCGTGGTGCAGGCCGGCCTGCTCGCTGCCGACCAGCGCGGCCGGCAGCGCTGGCTGCGGATCAACGCCCGGCCCGTGTACGCCGGCGAGACCGTGATCGGCGCGGTGGCGGCCGTGCACGACATCACCGTCGAATACCGCTCGCGCGTCTATCGCGCCTGCAAGAGCGAGGTGCTGCGGGCACTGGCGGAGAGCCCGGACAGCGTGGCCGCCACGGACGCCGTCGTGCGCATCGTGGGCAGCACCCTGGGCTGGCCGTACGTGCGGTTGTGGCTGGTCGACCCGGTCACCGACCGGCTGCGCCCCGCCGCCCACTACACCGCGCCCGGCCGGCCGGAGCTGCCCATGCCGACCAGCCTGGGCCGCGGGCAGAGCCTGGCCGGGGTCTGCTGGGAGCGTGGCGACATGGTGTGGGTGCCCGACATCCACGCCCCGGACTCCCCGGTGCTCCCCGAGATCGCCGCCGCCGCGAACTACCGGGCGGGCGGCGCCATCCCGGTGCGCAGCGGCGACCGCATCGCCGGGGTGATGACCTACTTCACCTACGAGCAGCACGAGCCGGAGCCGTCGCTGGTGCTGCTGCTGGCCGGGGTCGTCGACAGCGTCGGGGCCTATCGGGAGCAGCGGCGCGCGGACGACCTGGCCCGCAACCTGGCCGCCACGACCGACGAGTACATCGCGCTGGTCGGGCACGAGCTGCGCACGCCGCTGACGTCGATCACCTCGTACGCGGAACTGCTCGCCGAGAGCCCGGAGCTCACCGCCGACCTGCGCGACCTGGTCGAGGTCGTCTGCCGCAACGGCCGGCGCCTGCACGAGCTGGTCGGGCAGCTGCTCGACCTGGCCGCCCTGGACGCCGGGCACAGCGTGCTCACCGTCGCCGAGCTCGATCTGGGCGACGTGGTGGACACGGCTGTCGGCCAGGTGGTGGCGGCAGCGGAGGCGCGCGACATCACCGTCGAGACGCGGACCTCCGGTTCCCTGGCGCTGGCCGGGGACGCCGGCCGGCTCACCCAGATGCTGCACGGCCTGCTCGACAACGCGCTGAAGTTCAGCCAGGACGGCGCCATCGTCACGGTCACGGCGACCGGGGACGACGGCACGGTCACGCTCACCGTGACCGACACCGGCGCGGGCCTGCCGGCCGGCGAGCTGCCGCACCTGTTCCGGCGGCTCTACCGCGGCGACAACGCCCGGCACCGCGGCGTCCCGGGCAACGGCCTCGGGCTGGCGCTGAGCCGCGCCATCGTGGAACATCACCAGGGCACGATCACGCTGGGCGCGCACCGGCCGCGCGGGACGGCCGTCACCGTACGACTGCCCCGAAGGATGCATACCGCGAGCCCGTAGTGGGAAAAACGCTGTGCCGTCAGCACTCGGCGGGGAACGAGAGCGAGGCGGTGACATGGCCAGATGAGTACCTTGACGGCCCATTTCGACCTACCCCTGGACGGCACGGCGCCGGCCTACGCGCGCGGCGCCGTGGTGGCGCTGCTCGGCGCGTGGGGACTGCGCGACCGCGACTGGCTGGACGCGGCCATGACGGTGCTCAGTGAGCTGGTCAGCAACGCGGTGCGGCACGGCGGCGGCGCCGTGGTGGTGGACGTCGAGGCGTACGGCCGGCAGGTGATCCTCTCGGTGGCCGACGGCTCGTCGGTCGTGCCGAGGCCGCGCCGGGCCGACGGTACCGGCGGGCTCGGCCTGACCATCATCAACGCCTACACCACCCGCTGGTACGTGCAGTCCTACGAGGGCGGCAAACGGGTGCGCGCCGAGATGCCCCCGTGCCCGGGCGACGGCGTCACCGCCGGCGGCACGAGCCGGACGGAACCGGCATGAACATCACCGCGCACCGCGACGGTGACGGCACGGCCCGCCTGACCCTCGACGGCGACCTGGACATGGCCACCGCCGGCAGCCTGGACGGCCACGTGGTCCGCGCGCTGACCGGCGAGCGGCCCCGGCAGCTCGTCATCGACGCGGCGGGGCTGAGCTTCTGCGACTCCTCCGGCATCCACGCCCTGGTCCGCGCCCGCGACACCGCCCACCGGCACGGCGCGTCCTTCGTCGTCAGCAACACCACCGGCATCACGCGTCGCACCCTCGAGATCACCGGCCTGCTCGGCACGCTCACCACGGTCAGCCCGCGTGTGACCGGGTAGACACCTGGGCAACAATAAGACGGCATCCGCCGATCGACCCGGGGAAGGATTTTCGTGGCCGGAGGACTCGTAGCTCTGCTGGACGACGTGGCGGTGCTGGCTCGCGCCGCCGCCGCTTCCATCGATGACGTCGGCGCCGCCGCCGCGAAGGCCGGCGCCAAGGCCGCCGGCGTGGTCATCGACGACGCCGCCGTCACACCGCAGTACGTGCGGGGCCTCGCCGCCGAACGGGAAGTGCCGATCATCAAGCGCATCGCGCTGGGGTCGCTGCGCAACAAATTCCTGATCATCCTGCCGGCGATCCTGCTGCTCAGCCAGTTCGTGCCGTGGCTGCTCACGCCGATCCTGATGCTCGGCGGCGCCTACCTGTGCTTCGAGGGCGCCGAAAAGGTCTGGGCGCGCATCGCGCACCACGACGCGCACGGCGACGACGACGGCGCCAAGGACGAGAAGACGCTGATCTCGGGCGCGGTGCGCACCGACCTGATCCTCTCCGCCGAGATCATGGTGATCACCCTGAACGAGGTGATCGACGAGCCGTTCTGGTCGCGCCTGGCGATCCTGGCGGTGGTCGCGCTGCTCATGACGGTCGGCGTGTACGGCGTGGTCGGCCTGATCGTGAAGATGGACGACGCCGGCCTGCGCCTGTCGCAGCTGTCCGGCCCGGTCGCCGCGCTCGGCCGCGGCCTGGTCAAGGCCATGCCCAAGCTGCTGACGGCGCTGACGGTGGTCGGCACGGCGGCGATGCTGTGGGTCGGCGGGCACATCATCCTGGCCGGCACGCACGAGCTGGGCGTGCACTTCCTCTACGACTTCGTGCACCACATGGAGGAGGCGGCCCACGACGCGACGGGCCCGCTGGGCGGCGTCGTCGGCTGGCTGGTCAACACGATCGCCAGCGCCATCCTGGGCCTGATCATCGGCGCCCTCATCGTCCTGGTGATCACGTTCACGCTCCACCGCCGCAAGCACGCCCCGGCCGGCCACCACGCCCCGGCCGGCCACCCGGCCCCGGAGCAGCCGGCTGCCGCCTCTCCGGACGGACCGCCCGCCACTGCCTCTGCGGACGGACCGCCCGCCACCGCCTCTGCGGACGGATCGCCCGCCACCGCCTCTGCGGACGGACCGCCCGCCGCCGCCGGGGCCTCCGCCGGTGAGGCGCCCCCTGCCGAGGCACCGGCCGCCGAAGAGCCCAAGGCACCCGCCGCCGAAGAGCTCGCCTCGGCCAAGGCCCCGGCCTCCCAGGCGCCCGCTCGCGAGGGCAAAGAGTCCTAGAGCGCCTCGATCACCGGGTTGATCTCCGGGAAGGTGTCGACCGCGGCCGTGACGTGGCGCGGGTCGAAGTCGGCGAGGCGGCGCACACCGCTCTGCAGGCACGCGATGAAGCGGATGCCCGCCCCGCCGGCCGCCACCGCGTCGCCCGGCGAGTCGCCCACGTAGACGCACTGGCCGGGCGCGAAGCCGGTCTCGGCGAGCAGTTCGTCGAAGGCCCGCGGATCCGGCTTGCGGAAGCGGGTGTTGCCCTGGTGGTAGGCGCCCGTGACCCGGCCGGCGAGCACGTGGTCCGGTTCGAGCAGGTGGCGCACCTCGGCCTCCGCGCGCGAGGTCAGCAGCAGCACCGTGCGCCCCTGCTCGACCAGCAGGTCCAGGGCTCGCAGGTTCTCCGGCGGGATCACGTCGAGCCTCCCGGCGGCGAGGTAGCGCTGGTGCGCCGCCGGGAACAGTTCGGCGAACCGCGCCAGGTCGAGGCCGGGCGAGCGCAGCGGCATGGCGTTCAGCAGAAGCTCGCCCCACGTGGCCAGGTGCACGGCGCGGGACATGGGCGGCCGGCCCATCTGCGCCAGCACCTCGTTCTCCAGCTCGAACGACGCGGCCTCGGTGAGGCACAAGGTGTCATCGACATCTACGATCACTGCGCGAATCATGGCTGCCAGTGTGCGCGAAGTGTCTAGTTTGCGCTGTTCACCCCCGGGTAGTCGAGCGTCATGGCCGAATCGAATGGCGTTCTGGCGCGCCGCACGTTGGTGGTCCTCGGTGTGGTGCTGGCCGCGGCCGCGATGCTCTTCCTCGCGCACGAGACCCGCCGTGTGCTGACCTGGATCCTGATCGCCGCCTTCTTCGCCGTCGCGTTGCACCCCGCGGTCAACTGGGCGACCCGCCGGATCGCCTTCGGCAAGCGGTGGCTCGCGACCCTGCTCGTCTTCGTCGCGGCCTTCGCCCTGCTGGCCGGCCTGATCACGCTCTTCGTCCTGCCGCTGGCGCGCCAGGGCAGCCAGGTGATCACCGACTTCCCCAAGATCGTCGAGGACGCCCGCAACGGCCGCGGTCCCGCCGGCCCGCTTCTCGAACGCTTCCACGTCGTCCAGTACGCCCAGGACAACGCCGACCGCATCCGCGAGTACGCCACCAACCTGGGCGCCCCGACCCTGGCGTTCCTGCGCTCGGTGGCCACCGGCGTCGCCGGCACCGTGACGATCTTCGTGCTGTCGTACCTCATGGTCCTGGAAGCCCCGAAGATCGTGGACGGCTTCCTGGCCCTCTTCGAGCCCCGCCGCGCCGAGCACATCCGCCGCGTCGGCCACGACTGCGCGAAGACCATCACCGGCTACATCACCGGAAACCTGCTGATCAGCGTCATCTGCGGCACGCTCACCTACGTCGTGCTCACCGTCATGAACGTGCCGTACGCCGGCCTGATCGCCCTGTTCGTCGGCCTGGCAGACCTGATCCCCCTGGTCGGCGCCACCCTCGGCGCGGTGATCGCCACCGTGGCGGCCTTCGTCGAGTCCACCACCGCGGGCATCGTGGTGCTGGCCTTCTTCGTGCTCTACCAGCAGCTGGAGAACCACCTGCTCCAGCCCCTGATCTTCGCCCGCACGGTGAAGCTCAACCCGCTCACGGTCTTCATCGCCATCCTGATCGCGGTGGAGCTGGCCGGCATCCTCGGCGCGCTGCTGGCCATCCCGGTGGCCGGCATCCTCCAGATCATCGCCCGCGACGTCTGGGACACCCGCCGGGGCCGCCCCAAGACCGAGCCCACGGTGGGCGAGGACCGCACCCCGGTCTCCGCCACCGGCGACGCCCCCGACCGCGACCTCGCCCACGCGGCCGGCACCTCCGACGTCCAGAACGCCTACGCGGCCGGCGCCGCCGCGGCCGCCCGGGCGCAGGCGGAGCACCAGTCCGAGCAGCACCCCGCCACAGCCCGCCACTGACCGGCACGCCGGCCGGCCGGTCCCGGGCACAACGTATGCCGCTCCGCGGCTGACTGATTCAGCTCAGCCCACGCCGATGGTCTGGCGCCCGGGCTCGATCAGGGCGACCACGCGCTCCAGCTCACGCGAGTAGGGCGCGCCGACGTACTTGGTGGAGATCTCATCGATGATCTGCCACGCCTCGTCGCCGTCGAGCCACGCCACGACGCGGCCGCGGATCACGATCGGCTCGAACGGGTTGTCCGCGGGCGCGATGGACAGCGCCACCCGGGGGTCGCGGCGCAGATTGCGAGCCTTGCGCGAGCCGGGGCCGGTGAGGAAGACGATGTGGTCGCCGTGGGTGCCGACCCAGACGGGAACGGCGTGCGGCGAGCCGTCGGGCAGCACGGTGGCAAGGTGGGCGATCGAGGTGCCGTCGAGCACCCGGCGCACGTCGGAATCGAGCATGTCGGTGCCTTTCATCGGAGGACTTCGTAGTGCAGGTGGGTCACGCCGGGCGCGGGGACGGCGTCGACCAGGCGCAGGCGTAGGTGCTCCGGAAGGGATCGGAAGAACGGGCGGCCGCCGCCGAGCAGGACGGGCACCTGGTGCAGCACGAACTTGTCGAGCAGGCCGGCCACGAGAGCAGCGGTGACGACGCCGCCGCCCATGAGCGCCACGTCCTTGTCCCCGGCGGCGGCGCGCGCGGTGGCGACCGCGTCCTCGATGCCGGTGGTGACCAGGGTCTGCCGGTCGCTCGTGCCGGGACCGGGCCGGTGGCTGAGCACGACGAGCGGCGCCGTGGGGTGAGGCGCCCCGCCGTCGATCCACCCCGAGTCGTCGTACGTGTTGCGCCCGGCCAGGGTGGCGCCGACGCGCGCGGCGAACGTGTCGAACACCCGCGCGCTGGGCTCGCTGAGGCGGAACCCGTCGAGCTCGCGGCTCGGCGTGTCACCGTCGAAGTACCAGTCGAACAGCATCGTCGCGTCGCCGAGCCCGCGCCCCGCGCCGGGATCGCGACCGGTGATGTATCCGTCGACCGAGACCGACATCGCGGTGAACACCTTGCCCATGTCACGACCTCCGGAGTTCCTTGAAGAGACTCCGTGACCGTAACAGCTGAAGTTCCTTGAGGGAACCCCAAATGTTAGGGTCGAGCCATGCAGCGCACCGACTTCGGCGACATGGCCTGCTCCATCGCCCGCACGCTCGACGTCATCGGCGAGCCCTGGTCCCCACTGATCCTGCGCGACGTGTTCGCCGGCTTCACCCGCTTCGAACAGATCCAGGCCGACCTCGGCATCTCCCGCAAGGTCCTCACCGAACGCCTCAACCACCTGGTCGGCCACGGCATCCTCGAACGCCGCCCCTACGACCGGCGCCCCCGCCACGAATACGTGCTCACCGACAAGGGCGCCGAACTCGTCGACCTGCTGCTGGTGATGGTCCGCTGGGGCGACAAACACCTCGCCGGCGACGCAGGGCCGCCCGTCCTCTACCGCCACCACGCCTGCGGCCAGATCAGCGCCGTCGACCTGCGCTGCGACCACTGCGACAAGCCCATGCACGCCCGCGACATCGACCTGCTCCCCGGGCCCGGCGCTAGGCCGTGACCCGCTCCTGCACCACGGAGGAGCGCTCGGGCCTTCTTACGCGTCGGCTCGGCGCAGGCGTTCTGCTGCCTGGGCGCGCAGCGCGTCGTTGCCGGCCGGGGAACCGCCGCACAGGGCCATTTCGCGGGCGTTGTAGGCGGCCATCCACAGGCTCGCTGCCCAGGCGGTTTCCAGCTCTGCGGTCGTGAAGGTGCGCCGCCGGATGTCCTGGTATGCCGCCAGGAAAGCCTCGGAGCTTTCGACGGGGGCCAGCGTGGGTGAGCCGGCGCTGGCGAACGAGCCGCTTGCCGCGCCCGCCAGCGCCGCTTCCGGGTGCCACGCGAGGCTGTCCCAGTCGTGCACGGCCCAGAGCTGCCGGCCCCGCCATCGCAGGTTCTGAGCCTCGAAGTCGGCGTGGCCGAGCACGCACGGCAGACCCGCGGCGAGCAGCCGTCTCCGGGCCCGCTCGGCCGTCTCCACGATGTGCTCGGGCACCGCGCTCTGGTCGCGGCCGTCGAGCAGGTCGATTGCCGGCCACCCACCGGGATCGGCGTGGTCCCAGCGCACCCACGGCGGGTTCGGCAGCGGCGGCGCGACAGTCACGCCGGCAAGCTCGGCCATCAGCCGGGCGAACACCTCCGCGCAGCGCACGGCGATGTCCGGCGAGTCGCCTTGCAGCACCTCGCCGCCGGGCCGGAACTCCTCGGCGTGCACGGCCAGCGCTCCGACCCCGACCACCGGCGTGAGCGGCCGGGCACACGGGAACCCCCGCTCGGCCAGCCGGGCCTGCGCCGCGACGCACGACGCCGCCCGGCCGTCATCGGCGCGCGCCTTGACCACGACGTTGCCGCCACCGGCCAGCCGAAGACCGAACACCAGCGAGACCTGGTCGGAACGGAACAGCACCCCCACCGGTCCGCCGCCCAGATGCTCGGCACACCAAGCCGCCAACCAGTCCGGCACGCCCTCCAACGGCACGCCCAAGACTGTGCCACAGAGACTCGAGAACCACCGTGAGAGGCCGACGCGCGAGCCGCTCACACGTCGATGTGGGAACCCATGATGACGGTGCGATCCCGGGGCAGGCTGAAGTACTCGGCGGCGTCGGCGGTGATGTAGGACGTGGCTACGAACAGGCGCTTGCGCCACGTGGCCATGGTGGGTTCCGGGCCGATGCGCAGCTCGATCTTCGAGAGGAAGTACGAGGCCTGGTCGAGTTGCAGGTCGCCCTCGGTCGCGGCCGGCTCGAGCAGGCGCAGGGCGGCCGGCACGTCCGGGGTCTCCATGTAGCCGAAGCGGGCGATCACGTGCACGATGCCGTCGTCGCTGTAGCCCAGGTCGTCGACCGTGATGCGGTTCTCCGGGGCGACGCGCGGGATGGGCTGGGTCTCCAGCGACATGATGATGACGTGCTCGTGGCGTACGTGATTGTGGTCGACGTTGGCGCGCATCGCGAGCGGCGCCGTCAGCTTGCCCCGGTTGAGGAAGACCGCCGTGCCGGGCACCGTCTGGGTCTTCGAGCGCTGGTTGTGCAGGTCGTCGATGAACTCGCTCAGGGAGCCCTCGCGACGGTTGCGGTCCGCGGTGACGATCCGGCGGCCCTTCTGCCACGTCGTCATCAGCGTGAACGCGGTCAGCGCGATCAGCAGCGGCAGCCACGCGCCGTGCGCCAGCTTGGTGAGGTTGGCCGCCACGAACAACAGGTCGACCAGCAGGAGTACGCCGGCGCCCGCGCCGATCAGCCACAGCGGCGCCATGCGGCGGCTGCGGGCCACGTAGAAGAACAGCAGCGTGGTGATGGTGATCGTGCCGGTCGCCGCCATGCCGTACGCGTACGCCAGCGCCGCCGAGCTGCGGAACGCGAAGACCAGGGTGAGCACCGAGACCATCAGCAGCCAGTTGATCCACGGCACGTAGATCTGCCCGAACGACGACTCCGACGTGTGCGCGATCCGCAGCCGCGGCAGGTAGCCGAGTTGCGCCGCCTGAGAGGCCACCGAGTACGCCCCGGTGATCACGGCCTGCGAGGCGATCACGGTCGCCGCCGTGGCCAGCAGCACCAGCGGCAGCCGCAACCATTCGGGCACCAGCAGGAAGAACGGGCCGTCGATGTGCGCCGGATCGTCGAGCACCAGGGCGCCCTGGCCGAGGTAGCTCAGCGTGCAGGCGGGCAGCACGAGGAACAGCCAGCCGCGCGAGATGGCCTTGCGCCCGAAGTGGCCCATGTCGGCGTAGAGCGCCTCGGCGCCGGTCACCGCAAGCACGATCGCCGCCAGCGCGAAGAACGCGATGTGGAAGTGCCCGGACAGGAACGTGATGGCGTACGTGGGGGACAGCGCCTTGAGGATGTCGGGGTGGTTGCGGATGCCGACCGCGCCGCACGTGCCGATGACGGTGAACCAGAGGATCATCAGCGGGCCGAAGACCCGGCCGACCGCCGCCGTGCCCCGCCGCTGCACCAGGAACAGCACCACGATGATGACCGCGGTGATCGGGACGACCGCCTCCCCCAGCGACGGCTCCACGGTCTTGAGGCCCTCGACGGCGGACAGCACCGAGATGGCCGGCGTGATCATGCTGTCGCCGAAGAACAGCGACGCCCCGAAGATGCCCAGCGCGGCGAGCACAACGGCGGCCTTGCGGCCCTGCTGGGCGCCGCGCCGGCGCAACAGGGCGATCAGCGCCATGATGCCGCCCTCGCCGTCGTTGTTGATGCGCATCGCGAGCAGGACGTACGAGACGGTCACGATGATCATCACCGACCAGAAGATCAGCGACACCACGCCGTACACATTGTTGACGTTGAGCGGCACCGGGTGCGGATCTTCGGGATTGAAGACGGTCTGCAGGGTGTAGATCGGGCTCGTCCCGATGTCGCCGAAGACCACGCCGAGCGCGCCGATCACGATCGCCAGGCGCGCGCTGTCGTGCGGGCTCGAGGACTCCCGACCGGTCACAGGACTCTCCTCAGCGCCGATGACACCGAGCGCGACGATACCGGTCATCATCGCCGCCCCGCCCGAATAGTGACGGCCCTCGCACGCCGTGCCGGGCATCCTAGGAACCTGGGCTGATTGTCTCCAGTCGGCCCACGGCGGGCGGTCCGTCAGCGCTGGGGCGCCCCGCCGTCAGCGCGGCCGCCGACCGCCCTTCGGTGGCATGGTGCGACCCGGTCCTTCAAACGGCGGCCGCCGGCCTGCTGCGGGAGACGACGGCCTGACGGCGCCGGTCAGGACCACCTCTCGGTCTCGGCCGCGTGCCTGGGGCGCGGTGCGAACCGCTCCGCCTCCGGGCGGCCCTCCGGCTCCGCCCGATCCTCCGGCTCCGCCCGGCCGTCCGGTTCCGCCCGGCCCTCCGGCTCCGCCCGGCCCTCCGGCTCCGCCCGGCCGTCCGGCTCCGCGCGCCGCGAGTCCGCCGTCTGGCCCGGCGACCATTGCAGGTCTGCCGCGTCGTCCGGCGACCGTTTCAGATCCGCCGTGTCGTCCGACGACCGTTTCAGATCCGCCGCGTCGTCCGGCGACCGTTCCAGGTCTGCCGTGTCGTCCGGCGCCGCTTGAGGAGCCTCCGTCTCGTCCGGCGGCCGTTTCCGGCTCGCCGTCTTGTCCGGGGACCACGCGAAGGCGAGGGCGCTCCCGATCAGCCCCAGCAGCAGGCCGACGAGGAAGCCGCCGAGGTTCGACGTGATCCACGAGCCCAGGCTGAGTCCGGCGGCCACGAGCGAGTAGAACAGCCGCTGCTCCGGGTGGAAGAGCAACAAGATCCCGCAGAGCAGCAACAGCATCGGTACGAGGTAGCCGGCCAGCCCCTGCATACCGACGTGGATCACGACCGGCAGCGGCGCCTTGACGGTCACCAGGATCTCCGCGCCGGCCAGCGTGACGATCAGGCCGCCCCAGAACGGGCGGGCGCGCCGCCATCGCGCGAAGGAGGACACCCGCCCGCCCATGGTCAGCACCCGTCGCCGCTGAAGGCCATCCGCAGGTGGGGCAGGGTGAACCGGGCCGCGGTGGTGGCGTAGTTGTTCTGCCGCAGGTTCGCGATGTCGACGGTCTCGGCCTGCTGACCGAAAACGCCCTCGCCGCCCTTGATCTTGCCGCCGTTGCGCCGGTCGTTCACCCTGTCGAAGGTGCTGGCGTCCTGACCGATATCGATGTTCTTGAAGTTGGCGTCGCCGGCGACCAGGTCCGAGTCGACGACCAGGCTTTCCGCCTTCACGGGCGTGTTCGCGTCGCCCGCCGTGATTTTCAGGTGCATGCCGCCGAGCGACACGCTCTGGCAGAGTTTGGTCAATTCCGCGCGGTCGATGGCCGACACGATCACGACGACCTGGCCGCCGGTGTCGCCGGCGTTCGGGCTGTCCTCGATCATATTGTCGATGGTGGCGAACTGCGCGAAACCGTCGCCGTGCAGCTGGGTGGCGGTGACCGTGAACGGCATGCCGGAGATCGAGAAATTCGCTGCCAGGACGCCCTGCGCGGTCAGCGCGACCAGCACGGCGGACAGCACCGCGGTCAGGCCGAACATGGCGCCGAAGCGCTTCCAGCGCACCCCGGGCCGGGCAGTCCTCTCTCTGGTGTCCATCGCTACTCCTAGATCGACATGATGGCGAATATCAATAGCCGAGCGTCAATGTCGATAAGCCGAAGTTACCGCCGGGTAGCAGATGGGGTCAAGACGAACTTGTTGCCTTGACGTTACGGGCTTAACGGGTCTATAAACCGACAAGCTGAGCGTCAACGTCGGTACCGCCCTATTCGATCTCTGCTGGAGAGAGCCATGCGCGCGTACCGAAGCATTCTCGTGATCACCGCCGTCGCGGCCTCCGTCGGCCTGTCCGGCGCGCCCGCCCTGGCGGACGCCTCCACCGTCCTCACCGTGGAAGCGCCCGGCGGCGCGGCCGTCGCCCCCGGGGACGTGCTGACCGCCGCGGTCGCCGCCGGGACGACCGCCGACTTCCGCACGGCCGCCGGCGGCACCACCGGCATCACCTGCGCCGAGTCGGCCTTCACCGCGACGGTCGTCGACAACCCGGAGGCGCCCGGCGTCGCCACCGAGTCGGTCACCGACCACACCTTCGCGTCCTGCACCTCGAACATCTTCGGCGTCACCCGGGTCAACAGCGTGGCGGTGAACAACACCCCGTTCGCCACCACCGTCGCGAGCGGCACCGGGACCGTCACCGTGACCGGCACGGACGCGGCGCCCATCCAGACCACGCTGAGCCTCGGCACCATCCTCGGCTCGGTCACCTGCGTCTACCGCGCCGACGGCAACGCCATCACCGGCTCGGCCGACAACACCGACAACTCGATCAGCTTCACCGATCAGGCCTTCACCAAGTTCAGCGGTCCGATCACGTGCCCGGGCAGCGGTTTCTTCACCGCTCGGTACGCGCCGGTCGTCGACACCAGCATCACCGGCTCGCCCGCCGTCTTCACCAACTGACGGCCGTACGAGGCCCCGCCCGTCAGCCCCGACCGGCTGACAACCGGCCGCCCGCCGGGCACCCGAAATGCGCCCGGCGGGCCGCTGGACGAGCAGACACCGGATCTGCGGCGGCGGGGTTTCAGCGGCCGCGACCGGGGTCCTGGCCGGATCGGCCCAGCGCCCGTTCGATCAGTTCGATGCGGTCGCGCAGCGGGCCGGGGCGGCGCACCTGATCGCCGGCGCGGTCGCGCATCGCGTCGAGGGCGGCCAGGTCGGCGCGGGCCTGCTCGTGGTCGCCGATCTCCACGAGGATGTACGCGCGCAGGGCCAGCGCCCGTACCATCGCGCCCGGGTTGTCGCCCTGGCGCCCGCGGATCTCGACCTGCCGGGTGGCCGCCTCCAGGGCCTCGGGCCAGCGCCCGGCGCCGGCCTCGATGTCCGCGAGCACCTGGGAGGCCGTCGCCTCGGCATAGCCGGCGATGTGCGGCGGCGGCGCGGTGGCCGGGTCGCGCACCGTCGCGATGATCTCGCGAAAGAGCACGGCGCCCTCGTCCGGCTCGCCCTGGCGCACCAGCAGGTCCGCCCACATGAGCAGGCCGTTCGGCACGCCCTCGCGGTCGCCGGTGGCGCGAAACTCGCGGACCGCCGCGCGGATGTGCTCGACCGCCTCCGGGTCGCGCTCCAGCAGCCGCAGCGCCCACGCCACGTAATACTGGGCCCAGCCGATCTGCCGGCGGTCGCCCGAGCGGACCGCGGCGGTGAACGCGCGGCGGGCGTGCTCCAGCCCCTTGCCGGCCCGGTGCTGGGCGACCAGGTAGACCCACGTGAGGTAGCCCTCGTGGATCGCGCGCAGGCGGTCGTCGCCGAGCCGCTCGGCGGCGGCGCTGGACAGGGTGAACACCTCTTCCCAGCCGGGCCAGGCGAACCAGCTGTCGGAATACCAGTGCAGCGACTCGGCGACGTCGACCACGCGCCGGTCCGGTGCGGCGCGCAGGGCCGCGAGCCAGTTCTCGGCCTCGGCCCGCAGCCAGTCGCCGGCCCGGCCCGGCGAACGGAAGTCGACCAGCTCGGCGGCGCCGGCCCGCCCGGGACCGTAGTCGGGCTCGAAATGCCGCCCGGCCACGGTCGCGGTGTCCAGCAGCCATGCGTCGCGCCGCCGCTTCGCCGCCGCGCGGTCGGCGGCGGCCTCCTCCCGGTCGAGCGCCTGCCCGGCGTACAACCGCAGAAGGTCGTGAAAATCGAGGCGGCCGTCGGGCCGCTGCTGCAACAGGCTGAGATCGACAAGCTCGTCCAGCGCGTCCTCGGTGGCGAGCAGCGGCTCCTCGGCGAGCACGGCGGCGAGCTCGGGCCCGGTGGACGTCCCCGGCACCAGGGCGAGCCTGCGGAACAACCGGCGGGCAACCTCCGACAGCTGCTGGTACGACAGGTCGAACGCGGCCTTGACCTGCGGGTCCCCGGCGGCCAGCCGGGTGATCAGGTCGTCGGCCGTCCACTCCGGACGGCTGACCAGCCGGTTGCCCGCGATCCGCAGCGCCAGCGGGATGTTCGCGCACAGCCGGGCGATGTGGCGCAGTTGCTCGGGCGAGGCGGCTTCGCGGCGCAGAATGCCGTCGAGCAGCGTCACGGAGTCGGCCTCGGGCAGCGGGTCCAGCCGCAGCCGGTGCACGTCCTCGAGACCGCTCAGCGAACGCCGGCTGGTGACGACCACGACGGCCGGTCCGCGCGCCGGAAGCACCGGCCGGACCTGGGCCTCGGCGATCGCGTTGTCCAGCACGACGACCAGCCGCCGCCCGCCGATCAGCGTCTGCCACAGCGCGGACGCCTCGTCGGCCTCGGGCGGAACGGAGCGCCGGTCCGGATCCACGGCCCGGATCAGGCGCCCCAGCACCGCGGCGGCCGTCTGCGGCTTCTCGTCCAGCCCGCGCAGATCGACGAAGAGCTGCTCCTCGGCCGGCCACGCGTGCGCGGCCCGGATGGCGAAGCTGGTCTTGCCGACACCCGCGTCCCCACTGACGACGACGACAGCCCTGTCCCCGGCGGCCCACCGCGCCACCTGGGCAAGCTCGGCCCCCCGCCCGGTGAAGTCGGCAACTTGCCGCGGCGGCGGAAGCCGGGTCCCTGCCACCGCCCCACGCCCCGCCCGCGCCGCGGCCAGGAGAGACTCCCGATCTTCCCCCGCGGCGCCGAGCCCGTCAGCGAGCGCCGCCACGGTGCGCGCCCGCGGCCGCAGGCTGACCCCGCGCTCCATGTCACTGATCGCCCGATCGGTCACCCCGGACGCCTCAGCCAGCTGCTCCAGAGTCAGCCCGGCCCCCACCCGCAGCCGCCGCAGCAACACCCCGAACGGGACGTCCCCGGCCATGTCGCCCCCCAACGCGCGGCCTCCCCTGCCCAAGATCCATTTCTACAACATCGAACGGGCCCCATCCCGAACGGCTCGCTCCGGGGCGTCGTCTGCGGCCGGCCGCCTTCCCGCCTTCGCAGCCCGCACCTTCTCCTTCGCCTCTTTCTGGCCTTCCAGCCCGCCTTCCCCACGCGCCTCTCCACCTCTACGCCTTCGCGGGCGAAGCCTTCGCCTTTCCGCCTTTCCCTTCACTCCTCACGGCCCTGCACTCCGCCTTCCCCCATCGCGCCTTCGCACTCTTCCGCCTCCCTGCCGATCCGATTCCCCGCCTGCCCACCTCCCCGGCGGGTGGACAGAACGTTCGTTCTACCCATGGCACGCACCGGTCGCGTCGTCCTGAGCCCGCGCCTGCCGGTGGATGCACCCGATCCACCGCCTACCGCCGACGACCATCAGCCCGAAGGCGCACATTCTGCGAGACGGGCAGAGCTGAGCCGGCGACGTGAATTGACTGGACAAAACGTTCGTTCTCCCGGCAGGCCCTCGCGCCCGCCGCCGCAGCCCCGCAGCGGACGCGGCGGCTAGACAGAACGTTCGTTCTCCCGGCACGCCCTCGCGCCCGCCGCCGCAACCCAGCGGCGGGCGTGGGTGGGTGGCGCCCGCGTCAGGTGAAGATGCCGGCCGTGGCCATGGTGACGCGCCGGCGGGCGGCCTGTTCCGTGTCGCCGAAGCGGTCGATGGCCCACGAGAGGGCCAGGACCAGTTCGTAGACCTCGTCGGCGGTGACGGCGGCGGGGACGTCGCCGGTGGCCTTGGCGTTGTCGAGGAGGGTGGCCGTCCGTTCCAGCAGCGGGTTGCCCGCGGCCTGCACCGGGGAGTCGGGGTCGTCGTGGGCGTCGGCGAGGCAGACCGGCAGGTCGTGCCAGATGCGCAGCTGCCAGCTCAACCACACCAGCCACTCGGCCACCGCCTCGCGTGGTGTGCGGGTGCGGGACAGCTCGTCGGCGTGGCCGAGAGCCGCGGTGGTGCTCGTCTGCATGACGGCCGCCAGCAGGTCTTCCCTGGTCGGGAAGTTGCGGTAGAGGGTGGCGTTGCCGACGCCGGCGCGCAGGGCTATGCCGTCGAGCGAGGTGAGGACGCCCTCGGTCTCGAACGTCTCGCGTGCCGCCGCCAGGATCGCGTCGCGGTTGCGCTGGGCGTCGGCGCGCAGCGGGCGTGTCGCCTTCGTCATGCCGGCTCCTTCTTGACCAAGTGGGGATTGTCCCCACATAGTCGTTGCGGGGATTGTCCCCAGTTATCGAAGGAGTCTAGATGACCACGTCACTCGACGGCCGTTCGGTGCTCGTCACCGGCGCGAACGGTGGGCTCGGCGAGCAGTTCGTCCGGCAGGCGCTCGATCGCGGCGCGGCGAAGGTCTACGCGGCGGCGCGTACCCCCAGGGGATGGGACGACCGGCGGGTCGAGCCGCTGACGCTGGATCTCACCGACGCGGACAGCGTGACGCGCGCCGCGGACGCAGCGCCGGACGTCGACCTGCTGATCAACAACGCCGCCATCGCGCCCGCGGGCGACCACATCACCGGCCCCGAACAGGAGTTGCGCCGGGTCTTCGAGACCAACTTCTTCGGTACGGTGCGCGTCGCCCGCGCCTTCGCCCCGGTGCTCGCGGCGAACGGCGGCGGCACGCTGCTGAACATCCTGTCCGCTGCCGCCTGGGTCACCTTGCCGACCGGCTACGCGGCCTCCAAGGCGGCCGCCTGGTCCGCCACCAACGCGCTGCGCACGGAGCTCCGCGGGCAGGGCACGCACGTCATCGGCCTGCTCGTCGGGATGATCGACACGCCCATGTCGGCCCGGTGGGACGTTCCCAAGGTGAGCGCGGCGAGCGTCGTCGCCCAGGCCTACGACGCCGTGGCGGACGGGTCGTTCGAGGTGCTGGCCGACGACCAGACGCGCTACCTCAAGTCGCGGATGAGCACGCCGGCCGAGGAGCTCTACCCGTGGCTCGACGAGCAGCTCGGCTCGTTCGTGCCCTGAGCGGCACGCCGAGGGCCCGGCGCCGGAGAGCCGGCGCCGGGCCCGGGGGTGGTGTCAGGGCTGGATCGGCAGGGTCTCGCCGGCGAGCAGGCGCCGGCCGCCCTCGATCTTCGCCTCGTACGGCGTCTTCAGGTGCCACAGCTCGGCCAGCTCGGCCGCGTCGGCGCCGTCGTAGCCCCGGGCGAAGAAGGTGTCCAGACGCTTGATCTCCTGCTTCTGCTCGCGGGCCGCCGTGACGTTCGCGGGCTTCGGCTGCACCGGCAGGGTGTCGCCGGCGAGCAGGCGCTTGCCGGCCTCCAGCTTCGCGGCCGGCGGGTCGCTCAGGTTCCAGAGGCCGGCGAGCTTCTCGGCGTCCTCCCACACGTAGCCGGCGTCGAAGAACGCCTGGAACTGCTTCTGCTGCTCCGGCGTGGTGGTGTCCTCGGGGACCACGTCGGGGTGCGGCTTGACCGGCAGGGTCTCGCCGAGCAGCAGCCGGCGGCCGGCCTCCGCCTTGACGGCGCCCGGGTTGGCGGCGCTCAGGTGCCAGAGCTTGGCGAGCTTCTCGGCGTCGCCGAGGCCGTAGCCCGCGTCGGCGTACGCCTGCCAGCGCGCCTGGAGCTCGGCGTCGGACGGCGCGCTGGACGGGGAGACGGCGGGCGCCGCGGCGGCCGGGATGCCCGCGGCGCTGCCGCCTCCCGAGCCGCCGGGCAGGAACGCGGGCAGGTTGACCGCGCCGGCGATCAGGCCGGCGCCCAGCACGCCGCCCGCGGCGATCTGGGCGCCCCGCCGGCGGCGCTTGTACCGGCCGGACAGCTCCACCACCCGGGCGTAGACGGCGGACGGGTCGGGGGTGTTGTGCTCGTGTGCGGCGAATGCCTCGCGCAGCTGGTCGGGGTGCTGCTCGGTCACGACTTCTCCTCGGCGGGAATGCAGTGGGCAAGCTCCGGCTCGAGCCGGAGCGTCTTCAGAGCCCTCGAGGCATGGCCGCGCACCGCCGCCCGGGAGGAGCCGAGCAGATCGGCGATCCGCTCGTCGTCCAGCTCCTCGTAGTGGCGCAGCACCAGCACGGCCCGCTGCTTGCGCCCGAGGCCGGCCAGCCGCTCCCACAGGCCGCCCTGCACGGTCCGCGGGCGCAGACGGCGGACCGCCCAGAACCGCCGCCACGACAGGTACTCGGTGAGCACCATGCGCCGCACGTACGTCTCCAGGTCCTCCGTCTGGCTGATCCGGCGCCATCGGGCCTGCGCCCGGGCGAGCACCTCCTGGACGATGTCCTGGGCGAGCTCACGGTCACCGGTGAGGACGACCGCGAAGCGCAGGAGGCTGGGCAGGCGGGCCATCGCGAATTGCTCGAAGGTCACTCCCCTAGGACGACTCCCGCGCCGTCACTGTGCAGTCGGCTCGGCAACTTTCTCGGTGGCGCTGTGGGGGGCTGCGGTGTGGAGCGCGGCGTCGTGGATCCGGTCGCGGCCGGCGTTCTTGGCGCCGTAGAGCGCGGCGTCGGCGCGAGCGGTGATCTCGTCGGCCGTCTCGGTGCCGTCCCAGACCGCGATGCCGGCCGAGAACGTCTGCCCGAGCGGGGTGGCGCGGCGCATCCGGTCGACGATGTCGCGGGCCTGCGCCGCGGTGGCGTCGGGCAGCATCACCACGAACTCCTCCCCGCCGAAGCGGGCCAGGTGGTCGGCGGTGCGCAGCTGGTCCTGCCACGCGGCCGCGGCCTCCTTGAGCAGGCGGTCGCCGGCCAGGTGCCCGTACGCGTCGTTGAAGCTCTTGAAGTGGTCGATGTCGATGATGGCCACGGCGAGCGGGTCGCCGGTGCGGCGCACCCGCTCCAGGGTGCGCGGCAGCTCGGTGTTCCACGCGCGCCGGTTCGGCAGGCCGGTCAGCTCGTCGGTGACGGCGAGCTCGCGCACCCTCTCGGTCTGCACGTCCAGCTGCGTGATGAGCTGGGACATCCGGGTGACGACGAGCAGGAACAGCGCCGCGCAGCCGAGCGCTATGGCCAGCGCGTCGGTCACCTCACCGCGTACCACCTGCATGATGAGCAGCGCCGGGCCGATGAGCGACGCCACGGTGAGGGCGGTCAGCAGCGGGCGGCTGAGCCGGGCGGCGCGCGGGCCGACGGCGCTCGACAGCGAGCGGACATCGGGGTGGACGGCCGCGGCGGCGAAGAGCAGATAGCCGGCCAGGAACACGTCGGCGAGGACCTTGTGGGCCGATGGGCCCGGCTCCCACGCCATCTGGTTGATGACGGCCCAGGCGCCGTCGCCGGCGAGAAAGCAGACGAGGGCCGCGCAGAGCAGGCGGAACGAGACGTTGCGGGCGGCGCCGCCGAGCATGAGGCGCACGGTCATGGCGAGCAGGACGATGTCGCCGACGGGGTACGCCACGCTGACGATGTGGCCGAGCAGGCCGATGGACGGGTCGGACGCGGCCGGCTTGACCATGAAGACCCAGGCGAGCAGCCCCATGCCGGTGGTCAGCGTGGTGGCGTCGACCAGGCTCGACCAGTCGCGGTGCGGGGTGCGCCGCCGGATCAGCAGGAGCAGACCGGCCGCGGCGGCCGGATAGAGCGACAGGTAGGCGGCGTCGGCCCAGGACGGAAACCCCACCCCCACGCCGGTACGGGTGAGCACGTCCTCGACGAGGATGCCGCTCGCGTTGCCGGCCACCCCGATCGCGAACAGCCACCACGCCGCGGGCAGGACCGGCCGCCAGTGCCGGATGCCCACGGCGATCGCCGCCGCCGCGTACCAGCCGCAGGCCACCTGCCAGACCAGCTGCGTGGTGCTGCCGTCCGGGACGGCGAGGAAACCGGCCACCGCCACGGCCGCGACCGCGAGGTGGAAGCGCATCAACCGATGACCGCGAGGGAGATCCACGATCCGGTGCATCGGCAGCCGGGCCGCCTACTTGACCTCCTTCGGCGTGTCATGGCGCACGTGTGGCGAGCGCGGCCCGGACGGCCTCCTCGACCTGCCGGCTCACCGCGGCGCGCCGGCGGCGACGGCGCCACACGAGCCAGGCGACGGCGAGAGCGGCGGCGAGCAGCACGGCGAGCTGGGGCCACGGCATCGTCCACACGGCGGCGGACGCGGTGGCCGGGGCGGTCCGCGGGCCGAAGACGTCGCCCCGGCGGGTGGGCACCGGCGTCAGGCGGACCTCTGCCCTCGTACGGAAGAACGGCCAGACCCCGCGCACGTCGGCGCCGAAGGTCAGCGAGTCGCCCGGCAGCAGCTCCGGCATCCGGGCGAGCGTGGTCTCGCCGCCGGGGAAGGAGACCGCGACGACCTGATCGGCGCCGAGGCGGACGTTGCCGGTGTTGGTGACCGTGTAGCCGACGTGCAGACCGCCCGGGCGGAACGGGTTGAGGGTGCCGGACCAGCTCGCGTCGAGCCGCGACACCTCCAGGCGCGGCTGGAGGTCGCCGCCGACGCGCACGTACATCCGGGTGCCGAGGCGCCGGTCGACGGTGACGGCCCGGCCCGCGCCGTCGGTTCCCGGTGAGAGGTACGAGGTGACGATGCCGCCGGTGTGGTCGCCGCTCTCCGCCTTGGCGGGCACGGTCATCGTGAACGGCACGTCGACGAACTCGCCCGGCGGCACGTCGATGCGCGACTTGCCGAGCACGGCCCACCTGCCCACGTCGGTGGACTTCGCGCCGGCCGGCAGCAGGTCGAGGGCGCCGCTCGAGGTGGTGAGGGCGTCGCTCGCGTAGACCGACAGCGAAAGCCGTTCCGCGCCGTAGTTCCGTACCCGGAGGCTGTCCTTGATCTGCTGCCCGGGGAGCGCGTCGTAGGCGAAATGGGGCCGGTCGGGCCGGCTCTTGGTGGGGGTGGGCCGGACCGACCAGGTCAGCGTCTCGGCGGCGGGGGCGGCCGCCGCCGCGCCCGGCACGAGGCCGGACACGGCGACGAGAACCGCCAGCAGGGCTCTGAGCGGCGACATGTCAGGAGAGCGCCGTCAGGGTGAGCATGGTGCTGTACGTGCCGGGCGCGGTCGTCACGGGCAGGCGCAGGTCCATGCGCGCGCCCAGGACGGCGGTGCCCTTGGCGTGGCCGTCGGCCGCGTACCCCAGGGTGGCCGAGGCGCCGAGGCCGTCGCCGTCGCCCGCCGTGACAGCGGTTCCGGCCTGGGCGCCGGCGCCCGCGGTGGCCACGGCGGGAGTCCAGCCGAGATAACTGGCGGGCAGGCCGCCGGTGAACGGGCCGGCCACCCCGGAGACCGACCAGGCGGGGCCGCCGGCGCGGGTGTCGGTCACCTTCACCGGCTTGAGGTCGCCGGTCGACTGGAGGTAGTCGCCCTTGTTCTCGGCGGTGGAGAGCGTCACGGTGCGGTCGGTCGCGTCGATCGTCCAGAGGAACTCGCCCGGCTCCTCCTGCTGCTCGGGCACCTCGACGACGATCTCCTGCGAGCCGTCCGCCGGAACCGTGGTGAGCCGGATCGGCGTCCACGCGTCGAGGGAGCGGTTGCCGAACGTGTCCTGCCAGGTGCTGATGTCGGTGAGCCGCAGGAAGGCCCCGATGCCGTACGTGTGCCCGGCCTGGAGTTTGCCCGCCGGCACCCTGAGGCCGATCGTGAACGTGCCCCCGGTCATCGCCATCCAGTCGTGGTAGATCTGACCGCTGGAGCTGTCCGGTGACGTGGCGACCCAGTCGCGGGTGCCCTGCTTGCCGGGCTGCCACACCTGCGCGTCGAACAGGCCCACGTCGAGCGAGTACGTCTGCGTCGCGCTCGCCCAGTCCGGCACCGGGAAACCGGCGCCGACGATGGTCAGGGCGGTCTCCTTGCCCGGGTCGACCGGGCCGTCGGGCAGCACGACCAGCTGCGGCTTGCCGGTGGACGCGAAGACGCGGAAGGAGAACACGCCGGACGTCGTCCGGGCGCCCTCGACGTTCTCGGCGACGACCCGGCCCTGCGCGCCGTTCGCGTCGGCCGGGACGGCGGCGATGGTGATGTCGGCGGTGGTGGCCGTGACGCCGGTCCACGCCGTCCAGGTGGCGCCCTTGTCGTCGCTGCGCTCCAGCGTCACCTTGCCGGCGTCGATCGCCGGGTTCCCGGTGAGCTGGAAGGAGACGACGGCCCGGTTGCCCGCCACGGCCACCACGTCCGCCGGCTGCTTCGCGAAGGCGGGCGCCGCATACGGCGCGGTGCTGAGCCGCACGGCGGTGGAGACGGCCCGGCCGTCGCCGTTGGTGGCCACGACGCGGACGTACGTGCCGTTCCACGACGAGTCGACGGCGGCGATGGTGAGCGTCTCGGTGGTCGCGCCGTCGATGGCGGTCCACGGCCCGGCCGCCGAGCTCGCCCTCTCCCAGCGCAGATCGGCGTCGCCGTCGACGTCGGCGGTGACGGTCAGGCCGCGGCCCTCGACGTACGGCTGCGCCGCGGCGGTCGACGGGTTGGCGAGGATGACCGGGACGTCCTTGACGACCGGCGCGGCGTTGAACCCGACCGTGATGTCGAGCGGGAGCTTGTCGGCGTCGCCGGCCAGACCGCTGCTGTGCCAATAGGTGGACAGGCCGGTCTCGTACTGGAAGTCCACGAAGGACTGCGGCCAGGAACCCCAGCCGGGCTCGGCCTTCTTGACCGTGTCGGAGATGGCGGAGGTGGTGGACCTCTTGCCGTCGACGAGCGGGAAGTAGTCGACGCCCGCGAAGGACGGCGAGATCTGCGCGCCCGTGGTGGTGAGCAGCACCTGGTCGAAGGTCGCCACGGTGACGGTACGGGCGGCGATCGGCTCCTGCGTGCCCGGGTTGGCGCGGCTCGAGCCCATCCCGCCGCTCGTCGCGGTGAGCGTGCCGGTGCCGTCCGCGGCGATGGTGAGGACCGGGTCCTTGAGATACCAGGTGACCATGCCGGAGTACGCGTTCGCGGTGAAGGCCCCGGTCCACTTGATGGTCGCCTCCCCGGTGACCGGGTTGGCGGTGCCGGCGCCCTCGGTGAACAGCGCCCGCTGGTTGAGCTGCGTCCCGGAGCCCGGGATGCACTTGGTGGCGTCGGAGATGCCCTGCGCGCTGCCGTCCGGCAGCCGGTGCACGATCCGGACGTTGCCCTGGCGCGGCTGGAACGGCGCCTGGGTGCCGGCCGAGAAGAAGTTGCAGCCGGAGTTCGCCGGGTTGCCGCCCTGGTAGATGGTGTTGATGCCCCACTCCAGGCTGGCGTGCGCCACCGGGTCGAGGCTGCCGCCGCCCGACGTCACGTCAAGCCTGGCGGGGGCCGAGGCGATCCGCGGGCCGTACGCGTTGCCGACCAGCACCCGGAACTGCGCGCCGTCGTCGGCGGGCGCGGTCTTGAACGCGTAGTCCTGCTTGCTGGCGCCGGCGATGTCGGCCCAGGTGCCGGCGGTGAGGCGCTGCCACTGGTACGTGTACGGCGAGGTGCCGCCGGCGGTGACGGTGAACCGGGCGCTCTGGTACGCCTGCACCGAGGCGTCGTGCGGCGGCTCGGTGACGGTCGCGGCCACCGGGGTGACGGTCAGCTTCGCCTCGTCGGAGCGGTGCTGCACAAAGGCGGAGTCGAAGACGCGCACCGAATAGGTGGCGCCGTTGTCGGCGTAGGTCGCGGTGAAGGTGTAGGTGGCCGCGTTGCCGGGGAGCGCCTTGGTGCCGGCGGCGTCGGTGCGGTACCAGGTGTAGAGGACGGCCCCGGGGTAGGTCGCGGAGAAGGTGACCGCGCTGCCGTCGGGGGCCGTCTGGGGTTGGGGTTGGGCCGTGAAGCCGGTGTCGGTTGCCGCTTCGGCCTTTGTGGTGGGCGGGGTGGCGGCGGCTTCGGTGGGCCTGGTGGCGGCGGCCGGGGCCGCCCCCACCAGAACCGTGATGACTGCCACGAGCGCGTGGGCGGCTCGGGACAGGGGATATCGGGAACGCACAGTCAGGTCCGCTCGTCGTGAAGGGGTCACTTCGCGACGAGATCCTAAGTGGTTCCGGGTTAGGTAAGCCTAACCTATGATTAAGCCAACATCCCGAGCCCTCGGCGGCCCGTCTCGTTCAGGTCCGACTCGTGGAAGCGGTTCGGCCAGTCCCGCTCGTAGTGCTCGGCCGGGAAGTCCGACGGGCTCGACCCGGTGCGGAACGCCTCGCGCACCGAGACCGCGTACCGCTCGTTGCGCGGGCACCACGGCGCCGCCGGGATGTACATGACGTTGCCCCAGCCCTTCTGCGCCTCGACCGGGGCCACGCTGTGGATCATGTCGCAGTGCCACCAGACCGAGTCGCCGGCCCGGATGTCGGGAATGCCGGAGAGCGCCTCCATGAGCGGGGCGTGCCACTTGTGGCCGGCCGGGAAGACCTGGTTGACGGTGACGCCGCACATGTCGTCGTCGGGCACGTCGGACAGCAGCGGGCGCAGCATCAGGTAGGCCATCGCCTCCGGAATGGGAACGGTGTGCAGCACACCCTGGTCGTGGTCCATGTCGGAGAGCGCGGTCCAGCCCTGGAAGGTGCGGAACGCCGAGCACATCGTCGAGCCGGGATATTGCGGCCCGTCGGTGCGGTAGGCGGCGTCCCACGGGTCGTACTGCTCGACGGTGCCGTCGAAGAGATGCCGGAACGCCTTCTGGTACGCCCGCGTCATCCACAGGTCGAGCGTGCCCGGGTCGAGGTGCGTCCCCAGCCCCGCGGAGTCGGCGCCCTCGGGACGGCGGCGGATGCGGTCCGGGTAGAGCGAGTCACGGCCGGGGTCGAACCACTGGACGCCCTCGGAGGTGTGCTTCCACTGGCTGTTGAGGAACGCCTGCACTCGCGCCATGCGGTCGCTCTGGCGCGCCTGCATCTGGGCGGGCGACCAGTAGATCGGGTAGATCTCGGGCTTGGAGCCGACGCTGCCGAAGAAGTCGTCGCCGGGGCCGCGGTAGTTCTCGAAGAAGTGGTTGCCCTCGACGTAGTCGACGATGTCGCGGTCCCACTGAAGCGCCTGGGAGCGCTCGAAGTGCCCGCGCACGACCAGGCAGCCGCGCTTGCGCAGCTTGTCGAGGTCGGCGGCGGTGACGGTGCCGGCCTCGATGTCCGCGTAGTCGATCACCGGCCAGACCGGCTCGCCGCGCCGCCGGGTGGCGGCGATGTCGTCGATCGCCGCCTGCACCCGCCGCTCCACCACGGCGAAGACCTCGTCGACCGTGCGACCTGACGCCTCGATGCGCGCCCGCAGCGCCGCTTTGATCTGCCGGGTCGCCGCGGCCAGGTCCGCCGGGGTCTCCTCCCAGTGCGGCAGCGTCGTGACGGTCATCAGCTTTCCTCCTTCGTTGCACGCCCTTTGCCCTTCGCCCGCCGCCCTCCGGCATCGCGCACCGGCGTCGCGCCTGACATCCGGCTTCGGCGCCAGCTTTCAAGTCAAGGGTCCTTACTTGTAAGAGACGTTACGGGGCACCCTCTTTCTAGGCAACCCCCTTGACCAGAAATGGCACGCGCTTCTAGACAGGGCTCCTGACTAGGATCGCGCTGTGGAGATCGTCCGTAGCGTCACCGACGAGCACGTGCTGCGCACACTGATGCGCCACCGCCGCCTGACCCGCGCCGAGCTGGCCGCCGAGATCGGCATCTCGAAGCCCACGGCCGGCGAGAGCGTCCGCCGCCTGACCGAGCGCGGCCTGGTGACCGACACGGGCGAGCGCACTCCCGGCGGCCGGGGCAAGGGCCGCGTCGGCTCGTACTACGCCCTCTCCCCCAGCGTCGGCGCCGCCATGGCCATCACCATCGCGCCCGAGGGCGTCGTGGCCGAGTGCGTGGACGTCTACGGCGACACCATCGCGCAGGCCGTGCGCCCCGCCTACCCCACCGAGATCGCCGCCGCCGTGACCTCCGCGGCCGGCGAAGCGATCGCCCGCGCCGGCCAGCCCGTCCGCGTGGCCGTCGTGGGCGCCGCCGACCCGGTCGACCGCGCCACCGGCCGCCTGGTCCACCTGCCCGACGCCCCGTTCCTGGTGGGAGACCTGGACCCTGCGGCCCTCCTGAGGCCCTACGTGACCGGCCCGGTCATCGTCGACAACGACGTGAATTGGGCCGCCCTCGCCGAACGCGACCACCAAGCCACCCACGGACAGCCCGAGCACACGTCACGACGGCCCGAGCACACGTCGCCGCAGCTCGACCTCGCGTCGCGAGCACGGCTCGGCCTTGCTCCGCCGGAGCACAGCCGTCAATGGCGGGACCCGGCGGAGCGCGCCGAGCCGGGACAGGGCCGGCGAGGCGGAGGGGATTTCGCCTACCTCTACTTGGGCGAAGGCCTCGGCTGCGCGATGGTCAGCGACGGCGAGGTCCGCCGGGGACACTCCGGCCTGGCCGGTGAGATCGCGCATCTGATCACCGCGGGCGCCGGTGGGCGGGCGGTTCGGTTCATCGAGGTCTTCGGCGAGTTGGGGCTACGTCAGAAGAGGCGCGGCAGCCACGCCGGCAGCGAGACGGCGATCGACGTCCGGCGGCTGCTCGCGAGTGATCCCGCCACGCGCGAGATTCTCGCCAGGGCCGTCGCCGGAGTGATCGCCGCCGTGGTCGCGCTCGCCGACCCCCGCGAGGTCGTCCTCGGCGGCCCGTGGGGGCCGGCCCTGGCCGACGACATCCGCGCGGCGGCCGAGCGCATGCCGCGTCACGTCCCGGTCCGTCCCGCTTCGGTCACCCGCGAGCCGGTCCTGACCGCCGTGCGCGCCGAGGCCCTGAACCGCCTGCGGACCCTGGTCACCGCCGCCGGATGACCCAGGTTCTCCAGCGCGGTGGGTGAGCGGCCTCAGTTCCTCAGGAGGGCGCCGGCCACGGCCTCGCCCATGCGGATGGCGCCGTCCACGTGCTGGAAGCCCTGGCCTGCCACGTCGCTGCTGGCGAAGGTCAGTGGGCCCACGGGAGTGCGCAGGTGGCGGCCGTAGCGGGTCAGGGAGCCGATGTCGAAGCTGGTGCCGAAGGCGCCGGCCGTCCACTCGTCGGCCTGCCAGGGGCTCTCGTAGTAGGCGACCGGGTGCCGGGCCTGCGGGCCGTAGTAGGCGGCCAGCGACTCCAGGACCTTCTCCCGGCGGGTGGGGGCGTCCAGCTCCAGCAGGGCGTCCGCCTTGGTGTCGGAGACGAAGCCGACCAGGATGCCCCTAGGGTCGGCGGGCAGGTCCTCGTTGGTGTTGTCGTACGCCTCGTGGACCAGGGCGTACGGGCTGAACGCCGTGCCGGACAGGCCGGACGAGCGCCAGAACGGGGTCTCGTACGTGATGTGCAGTTTGATGACCAGGCCGAAGGACTGGTGCTGGCGCATCTGGGCCTGCACGGGCGGCAGGGCGGGGGTGAACTGGATCCGGTTGACCAGGGTGGGCGGGACGGCCAGCACCACGTGGCGGGCCCGGTAGTCGCCGACGGTCGCGCCGGACGGGGTCCAGGCGACGTGGCCGACGGGGGTCGCCAGGTGGACGGCGTCGCCCAGCCGCGCGGCCAGGCGCAGCGGGACTTCCTGGAGGCCGCCGGCTATGCGCCGGTCCAGAATGAAGTCGGCGTCCAGCAGGTGGTGGAAGCCGCCCGCGCTGGCGGCCATCAGCACCGCCGACAGGGCCGAGAACGTGTGGGGCGGCTTCGTGAGCATCGCCGGGCCCACGTACAACGCGATGTTGTCCCTGGCCTCGGGGTCGTCGGTCTGCGCGGCCAGCCACGCGGCGAACGACATCTGGTCCAGGTGGGCGGCGTCGGGGTGCTCCCACGGCACGAGCGGGTCCATCCGGGACGCCAGGCGGTCCAGTTCCTCGGCCACCCGCTTGATCTCGGCGGCCGTGGCCTCCGGGACCGGGAAGGCGTCGCCGCGGAAAGTCCTGCGGATGCCGTCGCGGCCGATGTAGACGGAGTCGCCGTCGCGGTAGCGGGGATACGTCGTCAGGCCGAGCTCGCCGGCCATCGCCAGCAGCGCCGTCTGGTCGGGCGAGACCCACTGGCCACCGATCTCGAGCCGTACGCCGTCGACCGTCTCGGTCAGCAGGCGGCCGCCCACCCGGTCGCGCGCCTCGAGCACGACCACCTCGCGGCCCGCCTGCTGCAGGCGTACCGCCGCGGTCAGGCCGGTCACGCCGGCCCCGACCACCACAACGTCCACGTCGATCACGATGCCACCCTCGGTTGTTGCTGCGTGATGCAGTGAATACCCCCGCCGCGCGCGAAGATCACGCGGGCGTCGACACCGGTGACCTCGCGGCCGGCGTACGCGGAAGCCAGGGTCTCCAGCGCCTCGGCGTCGCGCGGGTCGCCGAACGTGCACGCCACCACCCCGCCGTTGCAGACGAGATGGTTGACGTAGCTGTGGTCGACCGGGCCCTCCTCGTCCTCCAGGCGCTCCGGGGCCGGCAGGTCGACGATCCGCCAGTCGGCGGGCAGCGCCGCGCGGAGGGCATCGTCGATCGCGTGGTCGGGGTGGCGCGGGTCCCGCTGGACGTGCAGCAGCACCGTGCCCGGCGACGGCACGGTCGCCACGATGTCGACGTGCCCGCGCGTCCCGTACTCGCCGTAGTCCCTGGTCAGGCCGCGCGGCAGCCACACCACCGCGTGGACGCCGAGCGTGCGCCGCAGCTCCGCCTCGACGTCCTCGCGGCGCCAGCCCGGATTGCGGGCCGGGTCCAGCTGCACCGTCTCGGTCACCAGCACGGTGCCCGCGCCGTCCACGTGGAGGCCGCCGCCCTCGTTCACCATCGGCGACGGGATCAGCGTCGCGCCCGCCCACTCGGCGACCCGCCGGGCGATCCGCGCGTCCCTCTCCCAGCGGGCCCAGCCCTGCTGCCCCCAGCCGTTGAAGACCCAGTCGACAGCGCCCAGCCCGCCCGGCCCGACCACGAACGTGGGCCCGATGTCCCGCATCCACGCGTCGTCGAGCGGCGCCTCCAGCAGTTCCACGTCCGAGCCCAGCCACTTGCGCGCGTGCCGCTTCGCGACGGGATCGACCACCATGCGTACGGGCTCGAACCGCGCCACCGCGAGCGCGACCTCGGCCCAGGCACGGCGCGCGTCGTCGGCGTCCGCTTCCGTGTCACCGAGCGTGTAGCCGGCCGACGGCCACGCCATCCACGTGCAGTCGTGCGGCTCCGTCTCGGCAGGCATGCGCCATTGCGCGGTCATGCGAGACCCGCATAGGTGTCGGGGCGCCGGGTGCGCAGGAACGGGAAGAGCGTCAGCCAGTCCCGGCGCTGGTCGAGGTCGAGGTCGGCGACGAGCACCGCCTCCTCGTCGCGTGGCGCCTGGGCGAGCACCCGCCCGTACGGGTCGACGATGAACGAGGAGCCGTAGAAGCTGATCCGCCCCTCGTCGCCGGTGCGGTTGGGCACGGCGATGAAGAGCCCGTTCGCGATGGCGTGCCCGGCGATCACCTGCTGCCACAGCGGCTGGGTGTCGAAGTCGGGGTGGTCGGGCTCGGAGCCGATCGCCGTCGGGTAGGCGAGCAGGTCCGCCCCGCCGAGCGCGTAGAGCCGGGCCACCTCGGGGAACCACTCGTCCCAGCACGTCGGCAGCCCGAGGCCCACGTCGTTCCATCGGTGCACCGGGTACGCGCCCGCGGCCGGCCCGGGGCGGAAGTACCTGTCCTCCACGTACCCCTCGGTGATCGGAATGTGGGTCTTGCGGGTGCGGCCGAGGAGCCGGCCCTCGGCGCCGACCAGCACGGCGGTGTTGTAGCCGAGCCCGTCGCCGAGGTCCTCCCGCTCGTAGAGCGAGGCGTGCACGGGAATGCCGTATTTGCGCGCCGCCTCCGCCGCGAACGCGACCGTGGGACCGGTCAGCAGGTCCTCGGCGGCGTCGACCGGCACGCCTTTCGGCTCCTCGAAGGCCGGGTACCGCGACAGGGTCAGCTCGGGCAGGAACACGACCTGCGCGCCCGCCTCGGCGGCCTGCCCGATGCCGGTGAGCAGCGCGTCCTTCAGCTCGGCGGGGTCCGCGCGCCAGCGGTGCTGCACGACGCCGATCCGCAGGGGCGGCCGGGCCGGAGCCTCGACGCGTGCCGGCGAGTCGAGCGGTCCTGACGTGATCAGGCGCATCGGTCCTCCGCTTCGGTCCGAGTAAACGAATGCCATTCGTTTTAGTATGGTGGTCGTCCCGGGCGGTTGTCGAGAGGAGTTCCGGTGGGGCGACCGGCCACGCCGAAGCTGTCGGTGGACAAGATCGCGGCCGCGGCGCTGGCGATCGTCGACGACCGGGGCGAGTTCACGATGGGCGAGATCGCGCGCGCTCTCGCCGTACGGCCGTCCTCGCTCTACAACCACCTGGCCGGCCGGACCGAGGTGATCGAGGCGATGCGCGCCCGGGTCTTCGCCGAGGAGCCGTTCGCCCGGCCGCGGGCGCCGTGGGACGAGGTCCTGCGCTCGCTGCTACGGCACTACCGCGACGCGTTCGCCCGGCATCCGCGGCTGATCCCGATGCTCACCGCGCACACCGTCTCCTCCCCCGACGTCATGCGGATGTACGACGACATCGCCACCGTCCTCAGCGGCGCCGGCATCCCCGTCGAGGGCCTGCTCGACGTCATCACGGTGCTGGACAGCTTCGTGATCGGCTCGGCGCTCGACGTGGCCGCGCCCGACGAGGTCTGGGACAAGACCCAGGCGCGTACGCCCGTGCTGGTCGCCGCCGTCGAGGCCGCCGGGCAGGGCCGCGCCCGCGCCGACCGCGCGTTCGAGCTGGGCCTGGACCTACTGCTGACGGCGCTGCTCACGTACGGTGAACGACCGAACCTGCGACCACGGTGAGGACCACCGGCGACTCGGCGAACTCGTCGGGATCGGCCGTGAGCGGGTCGAGCGCGAAGGCCGTCAGGTCGGCCCGGTAGCCGGGCGCCAACCGGCCCGCGCGATCGCCGAGCCCCGCCGCCCCGGCCGCCTGGGTGGTGTAGCCCTCCAGCGCCATCCGGGCTGTCAGCGCCTGGCCGGGCAGCACCGGGTCGACCTCCGGCCTGCCCGCCGGCCGCCGCAGCCGGGCCGCCGCGATGATGCCGCGCGGGTCGTACGGCGCGATCGGCCAGTCCGAGCCCAGCGCCAGCCGGGCGCCGCTGTCGCGCAGGTCGCGGGCGCGGAAGCCGCGGTCGGCGCGCACCTTGCCGAGCCGCCGCGACCAGTTGTCGCTGTGGTCGGCGCGCGTGTAGTGGGTGCAGTGCGTCGGCTGCATGCTCGCCGTCACGTCGAGCTGCCGAAAGCGCCCGACCAGGCCGGACGGCATCGTCTCGAGGTGTTCGACGCGGTGCGGCACGGACGAGACGCGCGGCAGCTCCGCGAGGGTGTCGAGCACGTACCGGATGCCGGCGTCCCCGATCGCGTGGGTCACGATCGGCACGCCGCGCGCGGCCAGCACGCGGACGGCCGCCGCGTACCCGGCCGGGTCGGGCCACAGGCAGGCGGTCGACTCCCCGTGCGCGTCCGGCTCCTCCAGCCAGGCCGTGCCCCCGTCCACGGTGCCGTCGATCATGAACTTGGCGCCCTCGACCCGCCAGCGCCGCCCGTGCAGCCGCTGCTTCTCCAGCACCTCACCCACGTCGGTGTCCGGCATGACGAACGGCGCGCACCGCCACCGCATCGGCAGGTCGCCGTCGGCCTCCAGCGCCCGGAACAGCTCCAGCGAGTCGTCCTCGAAGTCCATCGCGTTGGCCGCGGTCAGCCCGGACGCCGCCATCTGCCGCATCAGCCCGAGCAGCCGCCGCCGGCGCGCCGCCGGCTCGTCCGCCGGCAGGAGATCGCGGACGAGGGTGAGCGCGTCCATCTCGAGCAGGTGACCGGTCGGCCGTCCCCCGGCGTCGCACACGATGCTCGCCCCCGACGGGAACTCCCGCGGCCCCGTGATGCCGGCCAGGTCGAGGGCACGCTGGTTGACCAGCGCCGAGTGCGCGTCGAACAGCAGCAGGAACACGGGCACGTCCACCGGCAGCGGCGCCGACGTGAGCGGCCGGTCACCGAAGACGTTCGGGTCGAGACCCCACCCCTCGAGCCAGCCCTCATGCCGTACGGAGGAGAGCACCGCCCCAAGCTCATCGAGCGTGCGCACACCGGAGAGGTCGGCACCGCGCGTCATCCCGATGCCCAGCACCGGATGGGCATGCCCGTCGACCAGGCCCGGCGTCACCGTGGCGGCGCCCAGCTCGATGACCTCGGTGCCGGGACCACGCCACTCGCGCGCGCCCGAGCGCTCCCCCAGCCCGGTGACGACGCCGTCGGCGATCGCGATCGCGGTCACCGGCCGCGACGCGGTCATCGTGTGCACGCGATCGGCCATCACGATCAGGTCGGCGGTGCTCATTGCGACCCCTCATCTCCGCGCCCGCGCATCAGGAAATACTCACTACAGTCTCATCATCACCGTTGACCCAGCGAGGTCCGTCGATGCAGGCTCGCATAACCCACTTTTCCTATCTGTCAAAGGGGTTATTTGATGCCTGTGTCCCGCAGAGGTGCGGCGCTGCTCGGCGCCGCCACCGTCGCCACGCTCGGCGTCGCCGCGCCGGCGGCCGCTCAGCCGGTCACCACCGACTCGGTCCTGGCCTGGTACGACACGACAGCCGCCGCGATCGCCGGCGGTGGCGCGCCGACCCAGGTCACCAACAGCCGCACCTGGGCGATCGCCTGGCTCGCCGCCGCCCGCGCGCAGGCGCACACACCGTCGGCCGACGGTCAGCGCGCGGCCCTCGCCGGCGCGGTCCACCAGACGCTGGTCACCCTCGTGCCCACTCGCCGCGACTCCGCCGACGCCACGCTCGCCGCCGAGCTCGCGGCGCTGCCGGACCGGCCGCAGGTGCGCGACAGCGTGGCCGCGGGCCGCGCGGCGGCGCAGCGGCTTCTCACCGAACGGGCCGGCGACGGGCTCGACCCCGCCTCGGTCAACACGGCCTTCCCGGTGCCCGCGGCCGCCCCCGGCGTCTGGCAGCCCACCCCGCCGCAGTACGCGGGCGCCACGCAATACGGCAACCGGGTCGCCCGGCCCTTCACGCTCCGCTCCGCCGGCCAGTTCCGCCCCGCCCCGCCCCCGGCGATCGGCTCCCCGCGCTACGAGGCCGACCTGGCCGAGGTCCGGGCATACGGCGCGGCGGCCAGCACCGTACGCACGCAGGCACAGACCGACACCGCGACCTTCTGGCTCGGCTCGTCCCTGACGCTCTACACGCCGATCCTGCGCGCCGCCGTCGCCCAGTCGCCCGCCCCGGTCCTCGAACGCACCCGGCTCGTCGCGCTGTTCCACGTCGCCGCCGTCGACACCCAGATCGCCACGTCGGACGCGAAGTACACCTATCAGCGCTGGCGCCCGGTCACCGCGATCCGGGCCGGCGGCGACGCCACGTGGCTGCCGCTGCACGACACCCCCGCACACCCCGACTACCCGAGCGGGCACAACACCTATTCCGGCTCGGCCGAGGGTGTGCTCACCGCGCTGATCGGCCCGCGCGCACGCCGGCCGTACACCATCGGCAGCCCCACCGCGCCCGGCGTGACCCGCACCTACGGCGACTGGCACCAGCCGAGCGCCGAGAACATCGACGCCCGCGTGTGGTCGGGTATCCACACCCGCAGTGCGGACGTCGCCGGCATCCGCCTCGGCGAGGACGTGGCCCGTCATGTCGTACGCCACGCGACAGACCTCCTGCGCTGACGTCTCCGCCACGGGAGGCTCCCCGCCGGGGAGCCTCCTTCGCGCCGCTCAGCCCACGTAGATCTTGGTCGCGGTGGAGCTGTCCACCCCGCCCACGGCCAGAACGACCAGCGTGACGAGCGCGACCACCGCGGCTACGACGGCCACGCGCAGAAACGTCGACGACATACCCATAGCGAAACCCCTTCCCCGTGTAGTGCCGCCACACTAGGGCCGCGCGCCGCCGTCCGCTGCCAGATCTAGGACGCAGTCAGCTCGAAAACGGGGTGCCGCCCCGCCTCGGCCACGAAATCCTCGACCGGCGCGTCCTTGTGCGCCGCGAAATACGGCCGGGTGGCACTGGCGACGGCCACGTAGCGCTTGAGCACCGGCCCCGCCTCGGCCGCCGCCAACTCCCGGACGGCGTAGTCCCTCCGCTCCCGCCGGCGGCTGAGCGTGACCCGCCCGGCGGCGCGCGCGTTGTGCACCCACGACACCGCCCCGTACGGCGCGACCAGCCACAGCTTCTCCCCGTCGCGCACCACGGTCGCCGGGTGGGTCAGGGGCCGCCCGCTCTTGCGGCCCACAGTGGTCAGCATGTAGGTCCAGGGCACCACCCCCGCCCGCACGAACACACCGAAGACGGCGTCCCCGATGCGCCTTCCCCGGCTGCGGCGGAACCGCCGCACCGGCCGCCCAGGTGTCGAGTCGGTCATCCTCCCAGCGTCCGCCGCCGGCCCCGGCGGGTCAACGGCACCGCAGCGCCGGATCAGCGTGCCTCTCGCGGTCCACCGGCCCGCCCAGGGGATCGCTATGCCTGATGTCGCGCTGCGGTGGCGGCTGCCTCCTCGTAGCGCAGGAGGGTGTCGACGAACATGCGCTGCTGCGCCGGGGTCAGCGGACCCAGGGCGTGGCGCCACGCGTGGGCACCCGGCGACAGCCACTGGGCGATGGCGGGGCGGCTCTCGGCGCTGATGTCGATGATGCGCCGGCGGCGGTCGGCGTCGTCCTCGCGGCGCACCAGCACGCCCTTTCGGCTGAGGTCGCTCACGATCAGGCTCACCGTCGTCGGGGCCACGCCCAGCGACTCGGCCAGCTGCGAGACGGTGAGCGGGCCGTCGAGCAGGATCAGGGACAGCATGGACAGGTGCCGGGGCGCCAGGTCGAGGGAGCGCAGCTGCTCCGGGAGCGGCAGGCGTTTGATCCGGCCGATCAGCCTGGGCATGACCAGCAGGAGCTCCCGGACCGTGTCATCCGTTGACATGCGTCTCTCCCCGAAATACCTTTGAATGCAAAGGTTATTTGACAGCAAAGTGTTTTGCGGAGGATGGTATGCCGCACCTCAGCGTCCACGCCCTGGAGAGCGACCTGGCCGGGCGTGAGACCACACTGATCGAGAAGCTGACCGAGGCGGTCGTCGCCGTCTACGGGGAGTGGGCCCGCGGCATCGTGGTCGTCCAGTTGTTCGGGCTGCCGCCGCACCGATGGGGCATCGGCGGGGCGCCGGCGGTCGCGCCGTCGCCCAGCGTCACGTTCGGCATCAAGGAGGCCGCGTTCGGGCGGCCCGACGCGGACGAGATCGTCGCCCGGCTGGTCTCCGGGGTCACGGACGCGGTCGTGGACGTCTTCGGCGAGCGGGTGCGCGCGGGCGTCACGGTGGAGCTGGTCGGCACCCGGGCGGGGCGCAGCGGGGTCGGCGGGGTGGTCGTCACTTCTTGACGGCCGCGCGGCCCGGGGCGCGGCTTGGCGGTGGCACGGCCGGTGG